>NZ_BMQI01000015.1 GCF_014648035.1 Shewanella algicola
ACTGCAAAAGCGTCAAATAAGTTAAGCTCGCCTATTGACTGACGGAAGGCTCATATGTGTTATAGCTTTATATTGGCTGAGCATTGAAGTAATTACCATATTCTGCATGAGTTTGAACCCAGAGCGCAATCTTAACGTCAAAGCCTTTCTTTTTGATTTCTTCACCTAGTTCTCTCATGTAATTTTCGTTTGCATTAAAGTCACCAAGAGAAAGTACTTCAGCTCCAATTTTTGATATTTGATAACAGCCAAGTGCTAACTTTTTATTAGGATCTTCCGCTTCAATTAGTAGTATCTGGTTTCGGTTTACCAATACATTTGAAAATTTGTCAGCCTCTCTGCTATTGAACGTTAGCTTTAGGCCGCTCACCTGACCACCTTGAACTCCATTAACAATACCCAGATCATCCATTTGAAGAAGGAAGTTAAAATCTATTCCTTGCTTTTCAAGCTGAGGGCACTTAAAGATTGACCGACCAACAGCGAATTGACCTAGTTTTGATATTGCCATGGCTTCTTCTTGAGATAAGTTCTTTATAAACTCAAGAGTTCTTAATGAATATGAACCAGGAGATTTTACTTCACCTGCTAAAGTCCGAGCCCAGATCTGACGAAGCTCTTCACTATTTGTGGATTTAGCATGATCCCGCCATCTTGATAGCCAGTCTGAATCAACTTCTTTCTCAGATGGTTCTTGTTGAGAACGGAGTAGCTCTTCCTCCGCCAAACCAATTGTTTTGTTTATATTGATTTCTTGCTGTATTTCTTCAGCTTTTCTTTGTTGCTCGATTTTCTCAGAAAAACTATCGAGGCTAATAGTTGGCTCTAGTCTTCCAAGGTAATCAACAGAGTGATCTTCTTCATTTTTAGGGCCACCAAGTTCTATTAATCGCCCATCATCTAGTAGTTTCTTTTTACCAAGCTTAATTTGTTCAGCTTCTACTTCGGCCTGAGCAAGCATTAGCATTTCGTCCCGCCTTACTTCGGCATGAGCTTTTCCTTCTCTTTTAATTTGCCACGGAGAAGCCAAAGATCCTATGCCGTCCTTAGCTAAAGTTTCCCAAAGCTTAATTAGAAGCTTTTCTCCTAACATATTCTCTCCATTGCTTCGATCTTGATGAGGCTATAACGCTGAGGTAATGGGCAACTTTGCTGCGAAGCAGCGCTTAAAGTTGTCCAGCCGTAGGCGCCATTGACCGTTTTGTTATGTTTTTTTTGAAGACACATAGTCTCTAAATATTTTTAGCAATTTGAATAAATCAATCGAAAACCCAAAAAAACCTGGCTTTGCCTCAAACGGGTTGCTTATTTCAGGCCAATAACGAGAGAACCGTTGCTTAAGCTCCGCTAGCTCATTACTTGCCAAACTTAACTCATTTGATACTAGCTTTTCAGCTATTGCATATCCAGACTCACACACCGACCTTAGATCATTAGCAAATTTATCATAACGAGGATCATATTGATCTGTTTCTTGAAACCGGTCACGAGTGTTTAATATTATCTGATTGAATCTACTTTTATTGTATCCATGCTCAGTTAACCTCTTATACACAAATTGGTTAAATGTTGGGATATCTACTTCTTTTAGAGAGTATTTTTCGATTTCCCCAAGACTTAGTGAGCCAATATTATGATTGTGGTACTGATCATTTTCTATGGAAGAACAATACAGCACGTGAAGTTCTTTGGCCTCATCTGACTGAGGCTGAAGAATCGATAGGGCATTCTTTTCGATGTATATAAGCTCAGCTTTTAAAATCATATCTATTTGTTTGTCGAGCTGATCTTCCATTCAAGTTCACCGTACGATATTGATGGTTTTAAACATAACGCCAAGCTAAGCGGCGCAGTTTACTGCGTCCAAAGCTTGAGCGCCTTGTTAAAAGTTGTTTAGTCGCCGAATGCTTCGCTAGTACTTCCAAAAGCGTATTCATGTAAATTTGTTTCTTCATCAGACGTAATCAATTTACCCGAGAAGTCATCAAAGCTAATTCTAGGATTGAAAGATTTACCATCAACCTTAATTTCGCCTTGATCGTGTAACATCGAGAGATCAAAGGTGAAGTCCCCAATAATTTCTTTTGCTACGTCATCGGTAATTCCATTCTTTTTAAGTTTCTCCTTTAGAAGCAATATAACCTGATATTGCCACTCAGTAGCTAGCTCTTCATATTCTTCAGTGACTTCAACTTCCATGCTTACCTCTAATGACTTTTAACAGCTTATTGAAGGGCTCGCCCGATAATGTCGGCCCTTTAACTTATTGATTAATATCATCCTACATTTAGTATCTTATTGATGTAAAGCCGTTTTATTTAACTTCACTGACAAATAAAAGCGGGCTTGCGCGTTAAAAGTGGACTCAATATTCGACAAAAACTAAAAACACATCAATTTCAATGTATTACAGAACTATCGATTTATTAATAGTAGTACTTTAGTTTACTTATTAGCCGATTAAACTAAAAACACGCCAAAAAACATTACAACTGGTTTTATACAAGGGCTATCCATTTAGCGCCACCAGTGTCAATATGTAGTAATGAAAACTTCATCGTATCTATTAAAAGCTGGCGTCGATTACCCTACAAATTGGGACGAATTTGTTGATTGGTTTCATGATGAACAATCTTGCACCAGCTACCTTTATGCACTTCGTTGGCCAAACGGATTCATTTGCCCAAGCTGTTCGAGCTATCAATCACCTTATCAGTTAAGTAATGGCAAGTTAAAATGTCATGCTTGCCGTTCTCAGTGTTCAGTAACATCAAGTACACTTTTTGACAAAACAAGAACCCCCATGAAAAGTTGGTTTGCAGCTGTCTGGTTTATTACAAATCAAAAGAATGGGGTCAGCGCTCTTGGGATCCAAAGGCTATTAGGCCTTGGGAGTTATCAAACTGCTTGGTCTTTAATGCACAAGTTAAGATATGCCATGGTTGATCCTGAAAGAGATAAACTGTCCGGCATCGTAGAGGTTGACGAAACATTAATAGGTGGTGTCATTCCAAAATCATCTATTAAAAATCAACAAGGTAAGCGTAAAGCTGTAGTTTTGGTGGCTGTTGAGCTGCTATCACCCTCTGGATTTGGGCGAATACGTTTAAGGCAAGTAGAAAGTGCAACTAAAGAACATATCCATCAATTCATTCAAGATGTAATAGAACCTGGTAGCACAATTTGTAGTGATGGTTCTCAAGCATACAAACAAATAGACAAAAAAGGATATAAGCACAATCGGATAGTGCATTTAGGTTCATCTGTACCTGCACATGAAACAATGGCTGGGGTTCATCGAGTCTCATCATTATGTAAAAGATGGCTTTTAGGTACGTATCAAGGTGCGGTAAAGGCTAAGCAACTTGATTATTATTTAGATGAGTTTACATTTCGCTTCAACAGAAGAAAGTCAGATTCACGGGGATTATTATTCTACAGATTGCTTGAGCAAGCAGTGCGTTCTAAGCCGATAACGTACAAATCAATTAAAAATCGATAACCACAATATATAGTGGTTGGTGGTGCTAAGTGGATAGCCCTTTTTTATACACAGTACACACTACATAAAGGTGGGAGAAATGGCTGACACTAGATATTTATCAGACATTTGTAAGTCGGTTACAGATGAGGTTAAAGCTGGATAGTTCCCCATCGAAAATTATGTGTTTTTCATCATTTTTCGTCTAGGGCACTGTGGGTTTCCAAGGGGTGCAAATATTTTACCCTTTGCTCTGGTAACGGTGAAGCGCCACGACGTTAGTGGCCACAGGCCATGCATCAACATGAAGATGACCGAAGGTCATAACCCCGAAAGGTTATAACCTTACGTTGCTTACAAATAACGCGCAAATTGCTGGCCACTTTTAAGCGGTTTAGTGGGTGCGACGACTGCTGGGGTGCCGACATATAAGAAGCCCACAATTTGATCACCTTCAGTTAATCCTAATGCGGCATTCACATCAGCGTTAAAGGCAAAATCACCACTACGCCATACAGCACCAATACCTAAAGCGAATGCGGCTTGTTGCATGGCCATGGTAGCGCAACCTGCTGCAATGTGCTGCTCTATGGCTGGTACTTTGTCATGCTGTTGCGTTTTAGCCACAACGGTTATCACCATAGGCGCACGATATGGCATATTACCGGCTTTGGTTATCATGGCGTCATCTGCACCTTGTGCTTTTGCTGCTGCAACAAAAATATCAGCTAACTTAGCAAGGCCATCGTCAACGGCAATGATAAATTCCCACGGTGTTAGTGCGCCGTGATCGGGTACTCTAGCTGCGGCATCGAGTATAAAGGTCAATTGTTCATCGTTAGGCGCTGGGGCCACAAGGCGTGGTGTTGATTGGCGAGTCAATAACAGTTGTTTAGCGTCCAAGGTACTATCCTGCTGAATAAATTATGTTGCTGATATTATCAAAAATCCCACCAATTTGGTGGGATTAATTAAGAGGGTTTCATCTGCTGAGTGAACAGCACTACTTTAATAAGCGACGGCTAATAAAATAGTCGACACTGGTGTAGCGTCCACCGCCAATAACCAGCAAGGCAAGTAGCATAAATAAGTAAGTCATGGCGAATTCGATACCATTATTTAAAATCACAAAATTACCTGAGCTGGTCAGCCATTCGTAATTACCATGTTGTTGTAATATAGATTTAGCCGCGGCTAACTTTTCTGCAGATGCCATCACGTTTTCATTGGCAAGCCATGAACTGGCATCGGCAATGGCAAGCCAACCATTGGGTAAATGCACCGCAAAGGCTGCCACTAGCATGGTGATCATCATAGGTAATGCGACTAATCGAGTGGCTAAACCTACCAGTAATAATGCTCCGCCAATTAGCTCGGTACCTGCCGCTAATGCTGTCATCAGCTCTGGCATGGGTAAACCTAAACCCCAATCTGGGTTACCAAACCAGGCAGCGGTGTCGTCAAAATGAGACAGTTTATTATAGCCTGCTTGCATTAATACCGGCGCAAGGTAAAGCCTTAACGCCAAAGCGGCTATGCCTTCTGAATGCTTAACCACTTGTAGAAATTTTTGATAAAGCCCAATTAACGCCTGCATATATATCCCATTTTGATTGTCTCGTGCCTTAAGAGACCCGCTAAATCAGCAAAATATTTCAAACTGGGGTTATTTATCTAGGTGTAGCTCGGTGAGATCGTCAACAAGCTCGGTGAGTTTTTTATCAAAGTGTTGGCGTTGCTTATCAGTAAATGTTTGATTTAGTGCAATAAGCATTGAGCCAAACTTATGGGTATTTTCATTAACTTTGTCGCGGTAAACGAGCGATTTAAGTTCGTCGGGTGCGGTCATTAAACGAGTCATTTGCGTGCTAAAGTATTCGGTTTCACTGCGACGTAGCAAAGCTTGTTCAAATTGGCGCTGCCATTCATGTCGATATTCTAACCACATATCAAGTGTGGCGAGTCGCTCAGTCGTGGCTTGATGAATAATATTTTTTTGTACTTCGCTAACGTTGCCAGTCCATTCTTTAAGTTGTTTTTCAATTCGTTTATTTGAGTCTTTTACCAGCTCAGCCTGATCTTTACCGGCATATTCATCAACTAACTCTTGCTGCTCTTTTTTAAGCTGAATAAGCACTTGTTGTACCTGGTCATCATCAAAACTGGCAATAATAGGCAAAAGTTCTGGCATAACAAAATTGAAGATACGATACCAATGAGACTTAGCCATTGTCACTTGTTGCTGCCAAAGCTCAGGCGTTAAAGTGTTTTGTTTGGCCTGTGCTGACAATAACTGCAACTGGTCGCGATAGCGTGGTAGCTCTTCCTCTCTATGCCACACTAAAAAGTGTTCTATTACCTCGTCGAATTTATCTTGTTGAGCACTATTTAAATCAACATATTCTTCGACTTCCCATTCGATGGCCCAGTCTAAGAAGAAGTAACTGACTTTTGTTGAACACCCCACAAAAAACAGCGAACACAGCAGTACTAAAAGCAGCTTTTTGGTCACATTGAATCCCTCAATAAAATCTAATCCAGTTAATAGCAGAGTGAACCTTAAACAGAAATATAGCCCAAATAATCATTAAAATAGTCTATGTATTGGGTTGATTGTTCAGTATCTTGCGCCGCCATTAATAACGCCCACATCGCCGAAAACAACCAAAAGCAATTGATTGCAGCAGGTAATGCCGCCTTGGCTGCTGCCACGTCTGTTAAGCTCGCCATCTGACAATATTGCACAATAACCTTGTGGGTCAATTGATTTACTTGCTCATTTGTTAACTGATGTGTTGCTATGGCACTGGCTAAATCAAATAACGGGTGGCTAGCAACGGCATACTCGTAATCAATACAATACAATTTGGCTTGGCCAATATGGCCAGGATTATTTTGCAAGCTCAACGAAGAGCTTAAGAGTAAATTGTGTGGTGTTAAATCACGATGACAGAACATAGGCAATAACACGCACGACTCTAGTTGTGATAACCAATGCCTTACGCGGGCATTTAATCGTTGCAGTTGTTGCCATGCTTGTTGCCAATGCAGCTGAGTTTGCTCTGTACTGTATTGTGCAAGTTGTTCGGCATACTGTTGCCATTGCGCGCTAACGGTGATGCTCCTAGACGGTACAGGTAATTGACTCAGCGAGGCAAACAATTGCGCCAGTAAAGTAACCGCATCCACATTAAGATGAGTCATCGCTGTCATTGGACGAGTAGATGAATGGCCAAACATGGATGAGAACAGGCTCCAATCGCCTTGCGGTTGAGTGATAAACTCACTTAAATAAAATTGCTTGTCGTCACTCACCCACTCGAGTTTCGGCGCGATATTTGCCGCGATAGCAGATCGCCAACATTCAACCTCAAGCGCCCTATTACACCAATGACTATGACGTTGATTGACCCGCAACACCTTGTCACCCGAGGGGAAAGATAACAAATAGTTTTGATTACTTAAGCCCGTATTTAATAAGGTAACGGCAGTGCATTGGGTTAATAATGAGTGATATGTTGCTGCGGGTATTGCCTGCTGCAACATATTAATTAACTCATAAGGTAACGTGAGTAAGGGTGATGACATAAACTTTACCGCTATAACAATCTGATAATGCTGTGATTATACACTAATCGCCTGTTGAGAAAGTTTATCTTGTTCAACAACCGAGTGTTGATATTTTTTACGCCACATCATGTAACCGGCAATGGCCATTGCGACATATAAAATAAACAAACCTGAGGTCAACATCAGCCCTTTTTGGAAATAAAGGTAGATGGAGACTACATCGATGACCACCCAATACAGCCAGTTTTCGAGCACCTTTTTGGCAACTAAATACGTCGTCATTACCGCAAAACAAGTGGTTGCGGCGTCAATGTAGGGAAATGCTGCAGCTGTGTAATTCGCCATACCATAACCCACCACAATAGACACTAAAGATGTCACCGCGATAACGATGGTATGAGTCTTTAGAGTCCAACTGGTGATGTTAAGCTGAGAACTGACATTGTGTTGTTGAGATTGTTGCACTGACGGCACATGCAACCACAGCCAATAGCCATAAACGGCCATGCCCATGTAATAAATATTGAGCACCGACTCCATGAGTAGCGATACATTCCAAAACAATACCGTATAAATTGCAGTGCTCAGAAACGCGGCCGACCAACACCAAATGTTAGTCCGCATTGCCAAAATAAGGTAAGCCAACGCAAGCATGACCGCGATAGCCTCCCAAAATGTCATGACCGACGCTTCGTTAAAGGCTTGTTGAATGGCTAACATCACGTCATTCATGGCTGCTATTCGCTATGACTTAGGTTAAGTTCGCCACCAATAAACTTGCACACAAACACGGCTTTGCCCCACTTTTCGTGAGCGGCTTGCATTTCAATGGCTAGCATTGACATAACATCAACGTATTCACCACACACTTGTGTTGCCATAGCGTTGGTGACACGTTCAATATTGTTATAGCTATCAACACGGCCAATAAACCACTTGATTGGGTCAAGGTAGTTTTCGTTGAATGGATACATACTAATTTCAGCAGTTAATTTCATTGTTCATTTCCTAAAAGGTATGCGGCACCGAGTGATGCCGCGGTTGAACTTACATAAATTTATAATCAAGCGTAATACCAAGTTGGCGTGGGTCACCATAGCGAATGTATTGCTTGTCGGCCCAATCTAGGTCAGGTTCGTTACCAAAATAGAAGCCGCGCACACCGTATTCTTTATCAAATAAGTTTCTGCCCCATAAATAAGCCGACCATGTTGCGGTTTCGTAACCTAGGCGGGCATTATAAATGGTGTATGCATCTGATGTTGACTCATTGCTGTCTGAGTAATAAAAATCACTTTTACCACTGGCATTGATGTTAGCAAACCAGCCTGAGTCGGCAACATAGGTCATACCGGCACTGTAGGTAAACTGCGGTGAATGGGCTAATTCACGGCCAGATAAGTCCACAACCGAGCCGTATTTATCACTGTATTCATATTGGCCATATTCGGTCTCAAGCCAGCCTACGCTGCCATAAAACTCGATATTTTCGGTTAAGTACCATTTAGCATCCAGCTCAGCACCGTAATTTTGCGAACTACCGGCATTTTCAGTAAATAAAATAAATCGTTGTGGGTTGTCAGGGTCTTGTAAAGACGCAGACACTTGCTGATCTTCACGGTCCATAAAGAATATGGCTAACGTAGAATCTATTTGACCGTCTAACCATGTTGATTTGATGCCGATTTCATAGTTATACAAAATCTCAGTATCAAACTCTTTTTTGTTGGCCAACTCTGTCGGCAACGTCATATTAAAGCCACCCGCTTTATAGCCTCGCGCAATGCGTGCGTACGCGTTATGGTTATTATTAATGGCTTTAGAGAGCGCAATATGCCCACCCCACATGTTTTCTGACGGGTCAAAATTATCGTTATTACTGTCGCGGTATTCACTGTCGCGGCGTTCAAATCGCAAACCGGTAGACAACAAATAATCATGACCTAATTGGCTGTCTAACTGAGCAAAAACGGCATAATTTGTAGCTTCATAACTTGACTTAAGCACTTCATCTGGCCATGTGTTGTACTCTGAATACAAGTCGTTATCTTCATTGAGGTTCATCATATACACCCCAACTAACCAATCAGTGCTGCCAGCAAAAATCCGCCCGGCATCTTTTGACGATAAACGAAACTCTTGGGTTAGCGTTTGGCGATCGCCCTCTTTATCCCAAGTGTAATCGTATACGCATGGCTCGCTGCCTGTGACATTGTAATCATCGTCATACTCTGTACATTCTTTGCTAGCCCAGTAATCGGGGTTGGCCCAGTCACCGTCATAAGCATGGTGATGGTCTGTTTGTGCTATTGATGTTAGCGAGGTAAGGTCAAATCCCTTCGCGCCAGTATAAATAAACTTAAGCCCAGCACCAGTGGTTTCTTGCGCATCAATACCCGGTTGGTCGGTTAAGGTATTACTGCTGTTGTTGTCTAATGTCCAGGCATCATAACCATTGTCGAAGTTAGCATGTAATAAGGTCAAATCAATTTGTAAATCGTCTGTGGCATACCAGCGTAATTTAGCGCGGGCGCTTAGCTCGTCACGTTGATTAGTGTCGTCACTATTTAGATACAGATTATCTCGGTAACCATTTTGATTATGTTGCTCAACAGAGACGCGATACAGCAATTTACCGGAGTCGTTTAGTGGCCCTGAGCTAAAACCTGAAAAAGTGCGTAGGTCATCGTCGCCCACACTGACTTTAACGCCGTGCTCAAAAGTGTCTGTCGGGTCATTACTTTTTAAATAAATTAACCCAGCTAATGCATTGGCGCCGTATTGTGTCCCTTGTGGCCCACGCAGTACTTCAACTTGCTGCATATCATACATGCTCGACACCATACCAAGCCCTGATAAATCAATGTCATCGACCACAAAGCCAACTGATGAGTTTGGCGCGCCTTGGTATTGCTCTTGCTCGCCGACACCACGAATTTGGAAATACTTAGGACGTGAACTGCCACCTGACCAGTTAAAATTGGCGATAGAATTTAGCACATCTTCAAAATGTTGTGAGCCTTCATCTTCTAATTGCTGCGCATCAATGACCGTGACGCTTGATGGCATTTTATCAAGGCTGATATTACTAAAATCAGCATTAACAACAATGACTTCCATTTTTTCATATTCTGGCGTGACCTGCTCAACATCAGCAGTTTTAGCCATAACAATAGGCGAACTCAATGCAGCGATAACCGCTAAGGCAATTGGTGTATGGGATAACCCAGTAGAATTTTTCGTGAACATAGGACCTCAAATAGTTATTTTGAGATCCGGCAAGAGTAGCGAATAAGAGGTGCACTTAGAGATAGTGTGGCCCATTCCTACGCCGGTATAAGCCGGATCAGGTTCTAAGGGTTTGTCTTAACGACATCTCAGTTCAGCATTACTGAACACCCCTTGGCGGCCACGAGTATAAACTATCTAAAATCTGATTACACGATCCGTCATACAATTTGATAACACAAAAATAGCCTGTTGATATCAAGCCGTATGTTTCGTTGCATTTAAGCAAACAAAGCCTTGCTCTGTATTGCGTTATCACTTATCAGCAGCGATTAATCTGAGTATGTTTCGCGCACATATATCTCAAAATGACTGACTTGAGTATTAGGCGCTACCGCACTGACTTGCAGTTGTTGCATGCCATGTAATTTGACCGACTTCCAACTCGTTGCCTCATTTTCAATGGTATAGCCGTTGGCATCAAACCAGGTAAATTTGTATTGCACGCGTTGGTCATAACTCGACTTGCTTTGAATTAACGCCGAGGCTTTAACTAAGTCGCCCACCATAATGGAAGCAATATCGGTGACATTGACATCACTGGCAAAAGAGCTGCTATCAACGCGAACTTGTCCATTAGAGTCAACGGCAATACCCGCGGTGTTGTGAGCACAAGCGCCAAGTAACAACGTTGATGTGAATACGATAATCGATGCGAGTTTCATAATCTTTTCCTTAAATGTTACTTGGCATATAGCCTGATTTAATCTAACAAAAAGTGGGCCCTAGCTGTGGCGATCAATTGTTTTCGGTTAGTTTGCCAACAATTAATACTGACATTGGCCACTCGGCGCCCTTGACGGGTAATTTTACATTCTGCAAACGAGTCTTGATGTAAGCCAGCACGTAAATAGTCAATTGAAAAATCAACAATTTTAGGCACCTTTTTAGCTTGCATAAACACCATTAATTGCACAATGGCCGACATTTCCATAAAGCCTGCAATCACCCCGCCATGAATAGCCGGTAAAATAGGATTACCGATATTGTCATCTTTTGCGGGCAATCTAAACACCATTTCGTCGCCAAAACGGGCTACAGACATACCAATAAATTGTGAGTACGGCACTTTTTCGAGCAAATAACTGTAATCATTTAACTCAATGGCACGCTTTACCACATCTTGAACATCCAACTCACTTGATGCCTCTGGGGTTGTGGGCTCAGTCATGCTGACTCTCCGGCAAATTACCCATTAACGCCTGACGAAACTCTTCGCCAACCATTTCAGGGCTAATACGCATAAATGAACCGACCGCATGGGCAATCGGCTCATCAATACTTTCTTGATAAGCAATCGCGCGGGTAAAGGCAACACTTGACGATAAACGATAACATTCTGCAAAGGCATAGACCGGTTTGTGCGGCTCTGCTGGCTTCATGTAATCGACCCGTAAGTCTAATGTTGGCGACAACTCAAGCGATTGATATTTTTTTAAAATGGCGCACACCACTGCCGTGCCGCAAGCGGTGTCGATGAGGGTGGTAATCACCCCACCATGGATCACACCCGTATCAGGGTAACCAATAATGTCTTGGCTGTATGGCAACTCAATTAATACATGATGTTCACTGGCTTCTTTTACACTTAACCCTAAGCGGCGACACTGAGCAAGCTGGTTTACAAAGCGCGTAGCCACTTCAGTTAACGGAAAAAAATCACTGTTAATTTTCATTAGTCGCGGCTCAGCATTGGGCCTAATGGCTTACCGCCTAAAAGATGCATATGAATATGATACACCTCTTGGCCACCATGTTTATTGCAGTTCATAATTAACCGATAACCATCGTCTGCAATACCTGCTTCATCGGCTAATTTAGCCGCTACGGTCATCATTCGGCCTAAGGCTTTTTCATCAGATGCTTTAACATCATTTGCCGTGGCGATTAAATGGTTAGGAATAATTAAAATATGAGTGGGTGCTTGAGGAGCGATATCGCGAAATGCAGTGACAAGTTCATCTTGATATAAAATATCTGCTGGAATTTCACGACGAATAATTTTACTGAATATGGTTTCTTCGGCCATTTTAGGATCCTTAATGAATGACAGCATTTTGCTAGTGATAATAGTAACAAGTCTTTGATCTCTGACTCCAGAAAAAACTCAATTAATCAGCTATCTTTTACAGAAAATGGGATTCGTTTGCTTAACCGAGTCATTTTTGGCAGCATTGTCGATTATAGCTCAATCCTTTTGATTGTAACGCTTCTACTATTTGGAATTCTTTATGCATTATCATATCCATGCGATCGATCCTAAAGCGCACTTATTTGAAGTCACTCTCACTGTCACCCAAGCCTCACCATCACAGGTATTTTGTTTACCCGCTTGGTTACCTGGCAGTTATATGATCCGTGATTTTGCCAAAAACATTATTGAAATTGATGCCACAGAAAATCAACAAGCACTAACTGTCACCCAGTTAGATAAACAAACCTGGCAGGTAAATAACCAGGGTAGCGACATCGTATTGTGCTATCAAATTTACGCCTGGGATCTATCGGTACGTACCGCCCACCTTGATACAAACCACGGTTTCTTTAATGGCAGTAGCGTGTTTTTAGCCGCTAAAGGGCTTGAGTTACACCCGCACCAGGTCACCATTGCTAAACCCGCCTTAGCCGAGTTAAGCCACTGGACTTTAGCCACCAGCATGAACAGAACCGCTGGCGAACAATTTGGTTTTGGCGATTTTAACGCGCCAAACTACGATGACTTAATCGATCATCCCGTTGAAATGGGCGAGCTCAGCATAGAAACCTTTTATGCTGCTGGAGTGCCACACGATATCGTATTAAGTGGTAAACACCGCGCCAATATGGCTCGCCTGGCAAAGGATTTAACAGCCATTTGCGAGTATCAAATTAACTTATTTGGCACGCCAGCGCCGTTTAAGCGTTATGTGTTTATGACCACAGTATTAGATAACGGCTTTGGCGGACTCGAACATAAAGCCTCAACCGCCTTAATGTGCTCGCGCAATGACCTACCTTTGTCACTCGATGCGCCGGTAGATAAAGGCTATCGCACCTATTTGTCACTTTGCAGCCACGAATACTTCCATTCATGGAACGTCAAACGGATTAAGCCGGCCGAGTTTACCCCATTTGATTTATCGCAAGAGTCATACACTGAGCAGTTATGGGCATACGAAGGGATTACCTCATACTATGATGATTTAATTACCTTTAAATCTAAGTGTATTGATGAAAAAGGCTATTTAACCCTACTTAGCCAAATCATGACGCGAGTGTATCGCGGCGAAGGACGTTTTAAGCAAACCCTTAAGCAATCGAGCTTCAATGCATGGACCAAGTTTTACAAGCAAGATGAAAATGCGGCTAACGCCATTGTCAGTTATTACACCAAAGGCGCACTATTTGCGTTGTATTTAGACCTAACAATCCGCATAGAAACCCAGGGCAAACATAGCCTTGATGATGTGATGCGCGCGTTATGGCAACAATATGGCCAACCACAAATTGGCACCAATAACATGAGCCACCAACAGATTGTTGAAAAACTGCTTAATCGCTCGTGTGATGATATTTTTGCTTATTTAGACAACACCCAAGACATACCGCTAAGCAACTTGCTTGAACAGGTCGGTGTTAGCATGACAGTGCGTGCCAGTGAAGGTACAGCAGATTTAGGTGGCGGAGATGCTAAAGGCTATAAAATCGCCTTTGGCGCTAAAACAAAGCCTGAATCACTTGGCCTAAAAGTGTTAACCGTTAGCCAAAACAGCCCTGCACATCAAGCGGGCCTCAGCGCCGGAGATTTGCTGATTGCCGCTGATAATTTACAAGTCAACGCCCAGTTTGAGCAACAACTGCAAAGCTATAGCGTAGGACAACAACTTAATTTACATTGGTTTAGACGCGATGAATTAATGCAAGGCCAGTTGCCAGTGCGCGAAGCTGTTGCTGACACCATTTCATTAACCATTAGCGATGCCAGTAAAACGGTACTTTGGTTGAATTAATCACGGCAAACAGACACAAAAATGGGTATCAACTGATACCCATTTATTATTTCGTTAGAACTGTAGTTAACTTTGAGAAATACGCTCTTTGACTCGATTTGCTGAATGAGCCTCGAGCCAATATTTTTGTAATACCGGATTATTAACTCCAGATGCTGGATCTCGTAAGTTCCATGCGCGTTTCCAAATACCATCAGCAATCATATGCACAACCGCACTTTCAATCGCAGCTGCAATGCATAAGCTTACCGGTTCGTTAGAAGTATATCCTGCTTCCGCTTCTAGTAATTCTTGGGCGTCAATAAACTTAAATACACCTGCTGTAATCTCTTTTGAAATCACTGATTTTGTTGTAGTGACACTACTGAGTAATCGCCCAGTTCGAATATCAACGGCACGTAAATTAACAGTAATACTATCTACACGATATTGTCCGGATGCGCCAATCCCAAGATACCGAGCACCAGCGCCACCGGTTTTAATATTAGTATCGTACGCAACAATGCCACCTTCCATTAAAATTTGTGCACTGCTTAGTTGTGGTAATTTGCTTGAATCACCGTTTAATCCAGCACGAACAATTTTTCGTTCCGTCAATAAATTTTGTAGCCCTTCCCTTTCGACAGGTATAAACCAAGCTGAGTCATTCAACGCCTGAGCTAAAAATGCAGTACCCGATTGCGGCACCGCTGTCGAAAAGTTACTAGAAGGAATGGGTTTATATTGACCTGTTTGATCGCGAAAATCGTAAACGGCAGCAACCATACTTCCTTGTGGCGAAGGTAAGCTCACTAAATCATAATAGGTTTCACTTTTAGGCATTAAACTGGTTGATGCCTCTATGCCATCAAATTCACTTTTTATTGAGGTGCATGCCGTCATCGACACCAAGATAAAACTAAGTAGTAGTTTTTTCATGATTAGCCCCCAGTTGAAGAACCGACAATGCCGCCAACTTCAATAATGGTCGTTTCACCGGTCAATAAATCGGTAATATGGACTAATAATGACCCATCTTCGTTAACAACATTAATTTCAAAATCATCGGTTTTTAAGTAGCCCTCGGCACCATTAGCGGCATCATTAAACAATTGACTCATCAACCGAGATTGTAATGAACTAGCAAGTCGATCAAGTGCTGTAGGAGCGACATAAGAAGACCCTCCCTGATATTTATTTTGAGCGGCCGCATTGGAAAGTAAATAACTTCCATTAAGATAACTCCCTCCGAAAGAAGGGTTAACTGGGGTGTAAACTAATTCGGTCGCAAACATTGGTAAACTGAAAAATGAGACCGACATTAGAGCTATTATTTTTTTCATATGCTTTCCCTGCTAAAACTCGTCGGAGGCAAGATCAGGATCTGAAAACGCACTCCATTTAGACTGTTGTTGATATTGCAGCAGCAAATCATTCACTCTTTTAGCTGCCATATCGGCTTGTGCATCCAAACTTCTTGATGCTGGAGAAACAAAAGTAATAAATATTGGCTTCCTATTATGTAATACTAAAATTTTACTACCATTTCTTGCTGTTGCTTGCTCGACCACGGTCAATCCATTGTGATTATTCAAACCATTAATATCACGGTAAGCACTAACAAATTCTCGATAAAAACGATGACCCAACCGTGTCATTGCTCTGTTTAAAATTAAACCATCAATTAAATCATCTTCTCTTTTTGGCTTAGCATCATTGATGCTAACTTTTTCTTCTTTTGTATTTTGTAATGCACTTTCTTGCGCTTTAGATTTACTTGACTCAAGTTTGACGCTATCTGTTAATGGAGGAATGTCTGCTTTATTAAACTCTTCAACATTCACCTCTATGTTATTCACTTCTATATTTTGCTGTTCAGTAGCTCTCGCATCAGCAACGAACGTCACCGAACTTAACAATAAATAAGCTAATAACACTGTTGAGAGTTTCACACACTAACCTCATGCATATGTGTTTGCGCCCATGCAATAGCCTGCCCTCTACTTGATACGCCAATCTTACGAAATGCTCTATAGAGATGTGTTTTAATAGTGGATTCACTGACAAATAATTGGTTTGCAATATCAAGGTTGGTACGTCCTGTTAATAATGCATGTAACACTTCTCGTTCACGAATAGTCAGTTGATCACTGTCATCATCATTGTCTACATTCATCATTGATTGATACAGTGTTTGAGGAATAGCGCTTCTGCCTTTTAATACTTCATTTAATCCAATACCAATGTCCTTTAAGCTGGCATCAACGTAAAAAACACCTGCTGTGGTAGATGGATGAATAAGAAACTTTGCATCAACTTGTTTTGGAAAATTTAAAAATACGGTTCTTACTCCGCAATGTTCGCGCTCAACGATGCGCTGTAACTGATAAGCTTGTTGAACATCAACAGTGGCTAAATCAAAAATGACCATGGAATTGGGTGATGTTGAAAGTAGCTTGCCCATTTCGCAAGGGTGTGCATTGGTGAGTTTAACTAAAAACTCCTGTGGCCAGCGACATTCTAGTAAATCGATCAACATTTGAGAACGAGATACAATCATCCAATTTACGACTTTAAACATAATTACACTCCATGTGATTTGTTTTAACCAAGTTGAAATAAACAGCAAGTGATGTATTCAGCTTAGCAAGACGACTTTTGCATGACAATTAGCCAAAAGGGTGCTTGCGCACCCTTTGGTATACTTTAGTACTACATTCCTTGAATAATAGTGACTGTATTACCATTTCCTAATAAACCTACAGTTGCTGTATTGTTCATATTTGTTTGAGTAATATTAATAGTATTGCTACCATGACCAGCGCCATAGGTGCTCGCCGTCGCGTAAGCTTTGTTTTCAATACCTATTTGGCTAATGTTAATATCGTCTCCAGAACCATATGTGAAACCAGTCGCATCATTTAATTCGCCTTCTTGATAAATATCAACATTTGAAGCATCAGATCCTGCATAAGCATAAGCTGTGTTTGATATACCATCTTGCGTAACATTTGCTGTACTGCCATCAAACCAACTTTGTGCATATGCTGTATTACTCGAACCATCTTGCTTAATAGAAGATGTATCACTATCGCCGTAAGTTGCAGCCCAAGCATTGTTAGAGGTGCCATCTTGATCTATTGTGATTGTGCTATTGGCACCTGAATAAGAATGTGCTTCTCCAGTGTTACTCTCACCATTTTGATCAATATCGACAGTATTACTGAAGCTTTGGCCCCAAGAGCTAGTTGCTGCAGAATGTTGATTCACTGAAGCGGTGTTATTAATACCAACTTGATCTATTGTGGCATAATCAGCATTACCATCTTGTACCACTGTTGCTAGGTTACCGAAGCCAGAAACAGAGCCACTTTGATTAACAATGACAGTACTACCCATATCTGATTGGTCGACGTCGGCTACGTTATCAAAATCTGATTGGTTTACTGTGGCAGTTAAGCTCGTGCCAACTTGGTCAATCATCGCATTATTATTAACGCCACCTTGATTTACCGTCGCTAAACTTCCAGTATTACCCATTTGATTAACAGCTACATTTCCATCTTGGCCTGTTTGAAATACAAAAGCATCATCATCATTTCCAAGTTGTTGAACATTAGCAGTGTTATTTACATCACTTTGATAAACTTCGGCTTCGTTCATGTTACCATTTTGGTTTATTGTCGCGTTACTGGCTAGGGCCGTTTGTGAAATATAGCCTCGGTTACCATCATTGGTTTGAGTTAATACTGCAAACGTAGTGTCGCTACCTGCGCCACCATAATTTTCGGTATTTTGCACAATATCACCGTCGTTACCAGCCCCTGTCTGAGTGATCTCAGCAACTGCTGAGTCAGATGCATCTTGACTAATATATGCATTATTACCTGTACCTACATTTTGAGTAATAGTGGCATTAGCATAATCAGACCAAGCGTTAACAACCTCTGCGGTGTCACCGCTACCATTTTGATAAATGGTAGAATTTGCTCCATCACCGTTATCTTGCATAATGTTAGCAATGTTACTATCGCCAATTTGCATCACTAAGGCAGAAGCATTGTCACCATTATAAAATTGTTGCTCAATATTTGCGGTATTATTATTACCATCGGTATCAATAGTAGCTGTAGCGGTTTGAGTGGTATTATGTTGATAGATATGTCCCTGATTCAAATCACCACGTTGAGTAACAAATGCTTCAGTATTTGAAGTATCAGCTTGGGTTACAGAAGCCGTATTTGTTGTACCGTCTTGACTAATCGTTGCATCATTATTGTCACTATTTAGTTGTTGCGTGACATTGGCAGTATTATCTGTACCATTTTGATCGACAGTTGCTACATTGTCATCACTTGCATAAGCCCCTGCTGAAACCAATAATGCAGCCGAGACTAATAACGCTAATTTAGAATATTTCATCTTCGTATTTCCCTTTACTCTTAGTTAGATAAGTTTCCCTGGGTCACAACAACATGTTGTGATACACCCCATTGGGTCACGCCTACAGCATTTCCGGAACCGTACTGCTGGATCCAAATCGCATTTTCATTACCGGTTTGATTTACAACAGCTAGGTTATCCGCTCCAATTTGATCAACATCAACCATCAAACTTGAACCAAATTGATTAAGTAACAGAACATTATTAAAACCGGCTTGAAGAATATGAGCTTCAATATCACTTCCCGATTGATTAGCAATGGCATAATTATTTGTACCCTGCTGTAGCGCGAGAATTTGATTATTAAAACCTGATTGAGTCGAGATATAATGATTATTTACACCTTGTTGCGTTAAGCTAAGCAAGAGCGCATCACCAGATTGATTAATGTTTGCAGTATTGCCAACAACCATTAATTCATCAATTTCACTTATATCTTGGCTCAAACTTGGAAAGGATGAAGCGCACACTGTTAACGCAACTATGGCTGCCTTAACCGTAAAATGAATTTGCTTTGTACGCTTTTTGAAGGTCATGCTTAAACCCCTTGTGTTTTGGAATCACTATAAACAATAGTTTTTCAAAACCTCTTTCCTTTGACAGTGTCAAAACTATGACACTTCAATGGCAATAAAACGTCACTCCACAGTATTAAACGATAATAGACATTCTGACTAAAAGCTTAGGTACCCCCTACCTTTTTACTACGACCAAAAAATAGTCAGCACAAACAGATGAACAATGTAAGCTATTAATAATTATGAGTTTTAAAGGCAAAGAAAATGAATTTAATCTTGGCTTATAGGAGATTGTATTAAACCAATAAGCTGGTCACTAATGCCAAGAATAGAACTATCGAGGTGACTTGCCAAAACCTGACTGGGTTACGGCTAATAAGAGGGACAAAATGTTGCGGGCGTTGATGAGCGCTTGGTGTGGTTAATTGGTGGATAAGCTCGCACGTGTCAGCTTGGCGAAGATTAGGTTCAATGTTTAAGGCTTTTTTTAAAGCATCATCAATCCAAGTGGGCACCATGGGATTAAGTGTATGAGCATTAACATACTCTAGGCGTAAAAAAGCTTGTCTGGTATTACATTTAGCCAATTTACCGTTAAAAGGTAACTCACCGGCTAACATTTCATAGGCAATCACCGCTAATGAAAATAAATCAGCTCGTCCATCAGCCTGATAACCCAAAATCACCTCTGGAGCGGTATAATCTGCAGTTCCCAAAATATGATCGCGTGTCAGTGGGGTGCTAATTTCAGCAACACCTTTGATATAACAAGAGCCAAAATCGATAATTTTCACCACACTATCACGGGTAATAAAAATATTATCGGGTTTTAAATCTTGATGCAGCGTTTCTCGGCGATGAAATGCCCTTACGCCTAATTCGATTTGTTTTAACAGTAATAGAACCTCTTCTACCGGGGCTTTTTTATGCTGAACCAACCATTGCGCTAAGCTCACTCCTGGAAGAAATTCGGTTAAGTAATACAATGCCGATTTAGGTTGATGTTGCTCTGCCACCTTCACGACATGAGTACTGTTTATACGCTGACCAATCCAGCTTTCTAACATAAAACGTTCAATATAAGCCGCATCATCAATGTAATTGACCGAAGGTGTTTTCATGCAAAAAGTGTGTTGCTGGTCATTCTCAACCCGATACACCTGGCTGCGTTGCGATTGATGAATAATATGAGTGACTTTATATCCATCGAGCTTCATCCCAACACTCAGCGGAGGGGGAAATGGACGCTGCGATAAATGATGGTACACATCATCAATGGCTTGTTTCGGTAATTGATGTACACACAACAATTGCGCACTCAAATTATCTTTACTGCCAAGTTCAAATGCTTTTGTTATCAATTTACGGCAAAACTGCTCACATAAATCATCGCTTAATTGCGGATGTAATTGATAAAAACAGCTTATCTTTTGCCGTAATTCAAACTCGGTAAATTGGTCGTGTATGCCATCGGTAGTCAGCAAGTAAAGATCGTCTTGCTCAACGGTTAATGCTTTATAATCAACATCTAGTTTGACATCCATGCCTAATGCGCGAGTTAAATATTGATGCGATGCGTTTATTTTTGTGCTGTGATCATGGCTTAATTGAGTTAACTCGCCACGACGAAAACGATAGATGCGTGAATCACCCACATGTAGCATGTGCACAGTGCACGACTTAAACACCAATGCACTAAAGGTACATACAAATCCACGCCGAGCATCGCGATAATCTTGCCCTAGCCCATACAGCCAACGGTTTAATGCGGTTAATACTTTGGCGCTTGAGGTTTGTACACTCCAACTATCAGGTGTTGAGTAATAATCCGCTAAAAAATTACTCACACTAATAGCTGAAGCTTGTGCGCCACCCTCTGCCGTACTGACACCATCACTAATGACGCTGACAATGCCTTTGGTCATGAGTGATACACCACTCGGGATGCGTATGCCTATCGCATCTTCGTTTTGCGATTTACGACCTTTTTCAGAGGCTTGCCCCACTACCAATTGCAAGCTGGTTGCAAAAGGCAGCGTGTGATCTATCACTGGGCTTGCATGTGTATCTAACTTAAGAGGCATAGGTTTCCTGCTGTAATAACGATCCCACTCATACCGTTCGTCTAACTGACGCTTATTAAGGTGACTTCGCCGTCTTCATTCACTTCGGCGATATGACCTTTAGGCTCATTCATAAAGAATAAGGTAATAAAACCAAATACGGCACTCACAGCAATCACATAGAAGAACGTTTGCGTCGATACCATTGAATATACCGTTAAGAAAAACACTGCGCCAACATTTCCGTACGCGCCTGTCATACCGGCAATTTGCCCGGTCAAACGGCGCTTAATGAGTGGCACGGCCGCAAATACTGCGCCCTCACCGCCTTGAACAAAGAAAGAACATGCCATCACCACAACTACCGCAAGGGGAAGTGACCAGCTTGAGTCTATTTGAGCGACGGATAAATACCCAATTGCTAAGCCTGCAGTTAAAATCAATAGCGTGGTTTTACGACCAAACCTGTCACTTAACCAGCCACCGCCTGGGCGAGACATCAGGTTCATAAAGGCATAGCTTGATGCCACCATACCTGCTTGCGCCATACCTAATGCAAAGGTTTCAGCAAAAAATAGCGGCAGCATAGACACCACAGCTAACTCAGAACCAAACGTGGTAAAGTACAGTACATTTAATACTGCTACCTGTTTAAACTCGTAGCGCTCAAACTCTGGTACTTCCACAGAAAACAGATGCTTATTAACTTGATAGGTTTGATAAAAATCGATTAAGAATACAAACAATAAACCCGCGTAAATCAAGTTCGTAGCATCTTGGGTAAACATGCTGACACCCGCTGGCGACAGCTTCCAACCCAATAGCGCTAAGGTCGCGTACATGGGCACTTTCATCACTATGAGTAACACTAAATCACTTTTGCTGGTCACCTCTAATCCGCCACCTTTTTTGGGCTTAAAGTATGTTGAACCTTTTGGTGTGTCGGTAACATTAAAATAATATACAAAGGCAAATGCTAAACTCATTAAGCCTGTTAGCCCAATAGCATAACGCCAGCCATCAGGGCCGCCAAAAGCCAATGCGATTGCAGGTAATGAAAAGGCCGCCGCGGCAGAACCAAAGTTACCCCATCCACCGTAAATCCCCTCAGCAGTGCCTAACTCTTTGGCAGGAAACCATTCACTGACCATACGTATACCAATCACAAAGCCGGCACCAATAAAACCAATTAAAAAACGGGCTAATGCGAGCTGCTCAAATGAATCGGCAACGGCAAACATAAAACACGGGATTGAACAAATCGCCAGTAGTGCAGAATACGTAATACGTGGACCATATTTATCGGTCACCATCCCAATGATGATTCGCGCCGGAATCGTTAATGCCACATTGAGGATCAACAAGGTTTTAATTTGTGCGGTGGTCAGCCCTAAACTGTCGGCTATCACACTCACTAAGGGGGCGGCGTTAAACCACACAACGAAGGTGATAAAAAAGGCCATCCAGCTTAAATGCATAACCTTCATTTTGCCGCTAAAAGAAAACAGCTTAAATTTTTCAGCACTCATAGCAATACTCCTTATGCTTTGGCTAATACAAGGACATGTCCCTGTTCAGTTTTAATATCAAATGGACTGGCTATTAGAGTACTGTCTTCAATACATACACCGGTCGTTAAGCGATAATGTTGTTTATACAATGGCGAAGCGACACAGAGATCACCGTCCATTTCACAAATTAATCCGCGGGCTAATAAGCCCACGCCTGTGGCGGGGTCAACATTATCGATGGCAAACAAACCATCTTTACCTAAGTTAAAAATAGCCACTGCCTTTCCGGCAACCCAGGCTGCAACACCAGTACCTATAGGTAAGCTTGTTTCTTCACACACATTAATCCAACTCATGCTAATACCTCATCTGCTTTTGCTTTTTGCTCAGTGGTTTGCTGCTCAGTAATCTGTTTAATCGCAATGTTGCCTGCACCTGCATCTTTAATGTTAGGAAAGCGCTGTTCGCGTATGCGTTGATAAGCATTAGCATCAACAGCTGGTGCCTCACTTGGGTTAACAAATTCATTAAAGCGTGCTAAAAATGCCGGTTGTTCGAGGCTGGTTTTCCATTCACATTGATAGGTTGCAGCAATTAAATCCATTTGTTGTTCTAGGGTTGAATTGATCCCTAGCGCATCATCAATCACAACCGACTTTAAATATGCTAAGCCGCCTTCTAATGAATCCATCCAGGTTGAGGTGCGCTGCAGTTTGTCTGCGGTTTTGACGTAAAACATCAAAATGCGGTCGATGTATTGATACAGCGTTTCGGTCGATAAATCGGTAGCAAATAAGTCACCGTGACGTGGACGCATGCCGCCATTACCTGCCACATATAAGTTCCAACCTTTGTCAGTTGCAATAATGCCGATATCTTTACTTTGTGCTTCGGCGCATTCACGGGTACAACCCGATACGGCAAACTTCAATTTATGCGGGCTGCGTAAGCCCTTGTAACGATTTTCTAAATCGATGGCAAAACCCACCGCATCTTGCACGCCATATCGACACCAGGTACTGCCAACACAAGACTTAACGGTACGCAGAGATTTGCCATAGGCGTGTCCCGTTTCAAAGCCTGCATCAATGAGCTTGTTCCAAATTTCAGGTAATTGTGACAAGGTTGCGCCAAACATATCGATACGTTGACCACCTGTGATCTTGGTATACAAATCATAATCTTGAGCAATTTGTCCCATTGCGATTAACTTGGCAGGAGTAATTTCGCCACCGGCAACCCGTGGCACAATAGAATAAGTGCCGTCTTTTTGGATATTACCTAAATACGCATCATTGGTGTCTTGCAGCTGCACATGGCCGCTATCTTGGTTTAATACATATTGGTTTTGTAAGCTGGCAAAAATAGAGGCTGCTGCGGGTTTGCAAATATCGCAACCATAAGTGTGGCCACTTGCAGAAGGCTTGCCGTGTTGACGCATTAACGAGTCAAAATCATTAATACCTTCCACTTGGCATAGGTGGTACAAGGCTTGTCTGTCGTGCTCAAAGTGGGCGCAAATCCCGGCATTAAAATCCACACCTTCAGCTTGCAAAGTCTGATCAATAATTTTTTGCACGACAGGCGCACAACCACCACATCCAGATGCTGCACGAGTACAGGACTTAATTTCTGCCATTTTGTGGCTGCCCGCTTTAACCGCATCAACAATGTCGCCTTTCGTCACTTGGTGACAAGAACACACAATAGAAGTGTCTTTTAAATCAGCCTCATCTTCAGCACCTGCAAGTAATAACTCAACTGCCGAGCCTGCAATTTCATCCTGCGATAAGTACAAATCAAGTAGGCGGCTGTAATCACTATTGTCGCCAATCAGCACCGCTCCCTTTAATAACGTGCCGCTTTCATCTAACCAGAGTTTTTTGTAAATGCCGGCCTGATTATCAGACAGTTCAACAAATTGGGCATTGTCAAAACCTCTGCTTACGCCAATCGCGGCTACATCGACACCCAGTAGCTTTAATTTGGTGCTCATGTCTGCACCAGTAAATGTTTGGGCTTTGGTATCAGACACGCTTGATGCAATATGAGACGCAGCAACTCGAGCCATTTGATACCCCGGCGCCACTAAACCAAAGATTTTTTGTTGCCATAACGCACATTCACCAATGGCATAGACATCCGGTGCAGAGGTTAAACACCAATTATCAATTTCAATCCCCCCTCGTTCGCCGATGCTGATATTTGACACTCTGGCAAGCTGATCTTGTGGGCGAATACCGGCTGAAAAAACAATCATGTCAGTTTCAAGAAACGACTCATCATTGAATGTCATGCGGTGCAATGCGGCTTCGCCATCAATAATGGCTGTGGTGGCTTTAGATGTATGAACACTGACACCTAATTCTTCGATTTTACTGCACAGCAATTCACCGGCTTTATCATTTAGCTGAACGGGCATCAATTGTGGCGCAAACTCAACAACATGGGTTTTAACACCCAGTTGTTTCATCGCATTGGCGGCTTCTAGTCCCAGCAATCCACCACCCACAACGACTCCCACTTTACTGTTTGCTGCAGCAGCTTGAATGGCCTGTAAGTCTTCAATGGTACGATAAACCAAGCATTGATCGCGTTCGTTGCCGTTAATCGGCGGCACAAAAGGAAATGACCCCGTTGCCAACACCAATTGTTCGTATACGTAACTTTGCCCTTTTGCACTGGTGAGGGTTTTATTCGCCGTATCAATCGCAGTGATCAGCGTATTTAAATGTAGGGTAATCCCCCAATCTTGATAATCCTGCGCACTGGTTAGCATTAACGGATCAGCACTGCCAGTCTCAAAATATTTAGATAACTGTACCCGGTCATATGCAGGACGAGGTTCTTCACCAAACACATGTACATCAAATATTTTATTAAGCCCTAAACTACACACATGCTCAATAAAGTGATGACCCACCATGCCATTACCAACAACCATTAACTTGGGTTTTGAGACTGTCATTTCCTGCTCCTTCACACCTTGTCCTGTAAAAAAACAAAAGGCGCCAACTCCACTTAAAGAGTTGGCGCCAATGCCAATTACAATCCACATTTTAAATTTCACTGCTTAAGAATATACGGCTGTTAACCCTTATCCTCACTCAGTATCTTAATAAGCTATTGCAGGCTCCATGCCAACAACAGATAAAACATAATAAACTGATTAATATACAAAAATAACTCAACCACCTTTGCGATGTATGACTGACATGTCCACCTTAGACGCAACCGCACCATAATGAGGCGCACCACTTTTGCTCACTGCTGGATAATCTTGTTTTACTTGGGTTGTTGAGTGGGTTGTTGATAGTGTAGTACGACTCACAACAGCAATAATTTGTGCTGACATTTGCGCCAATGTGACGCCTTTTTGCATTGCTTGTTGCTGAATAATTTGATGGGCTTTTGTTTCATCAAAACCTTGTTGCATTACAATTAACTTTGCTTGGCTAAGCAATTTTATGCCGCGAATTTCTTCATCTAGTTTTTTGAATTCGGCAATCGTTTTGCTTGCTGCACTGAAACGGGCTTGCGCTAAACTCACCACGCTGGTTAACCGGTTAACTGTTAACATTTCAGGTATAAATGTGATGCGTCCACAGTCAAGTAAATGAGTCAGTTCGGTTTGTTGCCATGTTTTAGCGTTAACAATTATCACCAAGGGCTTACTGGCTAAAATACGTTGGATTAGCCCCAAAATATGACCTTGTAAAGAATCCGTTAGCACCAGTAAAGTATCAAAATGTTGTTGCTGCAAACGCTGTTCAATTTTGGTAACTGAAGTTAATACAGTGACAGGGCCAAAGACGGTTAAACAGGCTTGATATTGTGCGATATCGCAATCTGCAACCGGTACCGCCGAAAAGCTAGTGTCACAAAAAATTAAACTGCGCATAACCACTCCTTATTAACCATTGAATCAGTTTTATCTGTGACGATTAATCGTGTAGACCAATACTGTAGACTCAATTTTTTTAATTGCTCTGTTGTTAAATCAGAGCTGTAATCTTCTGATTTGTAATGTAATAAATATAAAATAGCCATCAAAGTCGCTTGTACGCTGCTCAAGGCTTGTTCAATCATCGAACATGACATCAATGCCTTCATCGCGTCACTGTCAAAAGGCGTCATCTCGCGCCACAACAGTGCAAGCGCCTGCTCCGATAGCTCTGCCTGGCCGACTTTTGCACCAGAAAAAGCCGTTAATAAGGTGGCGATACCGACTTTTGACATCGCGATATCACTTTGCAAACCATTAACAATTCTGATTGAAGTTTCTACGCGTGGATTCAGCTCGGTTTCGCCTTGCAAGCCTTTAAAAATGGCCACCACACCCGGTTGATAACTGTGTTGTTCAAATAGCGTTTGGCTCACGCCTTGATGAATTTTATCGATGCCTGGATGAAAATAACTGCGTAAGCTCAGTGGCGCATTAGCCGGATTAATACAACGAACAGCGGTTTGAATTAAACTGCGTAATCCGAGCTCTTGGTGTAATTGACGACATTCATCGAGCACTGGCGCTATATCACCGGCTCGCACATACACTATGCCTGAACGGTCTAATTCAGATTTAGCGGTTAATGGATCTTCACATCGCATAATATCAAGTGCATCAATACATGACTCAACATGTCGACGATGCGGTAACGCTTGGCTATCTCCGTGCAGTAAGACTCGCACACCATGATTAGCCAGTAATTTTGCCACCAGTAATAACCAGGGTAATTGCTCACGTTTACCGGCATATACTGGCCAGTCAATTTCAACGTTTAATTGGCTCCACCCCATATCAATGGTGTGACGTAACCCAGCGACAACACCTGCAACTTCTGCCACCGTTTCGCCACGGACTCGCATTAACATCATCGCACTGGCCATTTGCACTGGCGTCACTTTCGCCTGCGCAAAACCCTGTATCAGCAAGCTTGCCTCGGCGAACGTTAAACTGCGCGAGCCTTTTTCGCCTTTACCTAAGGCTTTGATCAGTAATTTAAAGTCAAATTCTGCCACTGAGGTTAAGGTTAATTCACCTATTTTAGGCATACATGGCCTCATACTGATTTGTGTCATCAATATCTGTTAATAACATCGCTAATTGTTGTCCGACGCTGACCACCTCACCGATAATAATTAATGTTGGCCCCGCATCATGTATGGACATTGCTGCTTGTGCCATTGTAGATACCGTTGCATACGTGATGATTTGATTTGTGCGGCCACCGTTAGTGACAAATGCCACCGGCAGCGAGCCCTGACAATTCGCTTCGAGCAACCCAGTTGCAATGCGATTGGCTTGCTCTTTGCCCATATAAAACACAAGGGTCGATTGGGCGGCTAACAATGCTTGCCATTGCGTTGGAGCACCAGCGTTGTCGGCATTGGTCATTTTGGTACCAGTAATTAAAGTGACGCTGCGCGCCATACCGCGAAATGTCAGCGGGATCCCGCTGCTTGATGCACTCCCAAGCGCCGCTGTAACGCCAGCAATAAATTGCGATCTTACATTGTGCTCAGCTAAATAAAGCGCCTCTTCAGCTCCGCGGCCAAAAATATGCGGGTCACCACCTTTTAGGCGCACCACTTTATGGCCTTGTTTAGCAAGCTTAAGTAATAATGCGTTAATGTCGTCTTGTTTAATGCTTGGCTGGCCGCAACGTTTGCCGACAAAATGACGCTGACAGTGACTACTGACTAAAGTCAAAATGTCACTGCTCACTAAGCTGTCGTACACTAATACATCAGCCTGGGCGACAATGCGCGCTGCTTTAATCGTCATTAAATCGAGCTGGCCACATCCGGCACCTACAATGGCAACTTCACCAGGGTGTAACGCGGTAACAGAGTCGCCGTCAATAGGCTTAACACTTTGGATTAATCCATCAAGGGTATTCATTAGGCGACATCCTCTTCTGTTACATTAGGGTATTGATACCCGCTATACGATAAAGCCTGTTGCCAGTGCGATTGCGCACATTGCTTAACTTCACTATTGCAGCTGCCACATTGACGACCACAGCCCAGAGTGGATTGCGTATTATCCAAGGCGTTGACAAAACTCAGTTTTTTCAGGCCGTCATTAAACATTTGTTGATCAAATTGCGCGTTAATCTCATCTGCGATTTGTGCTTCAGTCACCCCAGTACACGCACAGACGAGTGGACTATTACCCGCTTGAATTTGTTGGTGTAACTGCTTTATAAATGCAGAATCTAGTTGTTTACCAATAAATCCATTTAGCGGCTCTAGAGCCAATCCGATTTGGCTTGAAGACAGAATTTTAAGCGCGGTAACATTGTTTTTAACCATGTTACATTGAATATAAAAACATTGATTATCGTAGGTAAATGACCATGACAATGAGTGGGGCGTTGCCTGATATGTAAAGCTTTTTTCAGAGTAACTAAAGCCCACATGATGACAAACTCCGCTAGACAAGGTTTGTGCAACTTGCCAGCATAGGCCATCTGCGGCGGGATCATGCAACCCAAATACCACGCCCTGCAATGCCAGTTCGATGCGCGTTAAGATCACTGGTTGACATTTAAATCCAGGTTGTTGTGATAAAGGGTCGACGCGGTTATCAATTGCCTGGTTAACTCCTTTACCCAATGAAAACTGGGCCGACCAATGCATTGACATAAAAGCGATATTCTCAGCCATATCTTCATCGGCGACGACTCTGGCTGTTGCCTTATTCTGCTCAGCATTTTTTTGTGCTGTAGAATTTTGTGCAGAACGATTGGCTTGCATATCATTGATAGCGTCAATACGGACTAAATCACCTTCTGTTAATGATAACGAGGCGAGTTTGTTTGGGTGAAGCTGGATTATTGGTTCTGGGATACTCGCGCGTAAGCTGGCAATATGACCAGTACGCGTCATGGTATGCCATTGATCGCGACTGCGGCCACTATTGAGTAATACGGTCGTTTCTGCTGTGTCAGTTGTTTCTGCTGCATTGAGACCCTTAGGTACGATAAATTGCGCTTTAGCGCTTGGCGTGGCAAACACACCTTGGCTAAATAAACGTAAACCGGTTTGGCCGATATGCTCTGCTGAAGCGATGGGCCATTGTGTCGGAGCTAGATTGTCATACTCTTGCTGGGTTAAATTCGCTAATCCACTGATGTCGAATACTTTACCGGCAAAGGTTTGCTTAACTTGAGCAGATAAACAGGCAAATTCATTAAACACACTGGCATTAGTTTTAAATTCAAATCCCTGAAAACCCATTTTTTGTGCAACTTGGCTTATCGCCCACCAATCAGGTTTACTTTGGCCTTTAGGCACGATAAAACCACGTTGGCGGCTTATTGTGCGTTCACTATTGGTTACTGTGCCACACTTTTCCGACCACCCTTGTGCAGGTAGTAATACATCTGCCAGTTTTGCGGTATCTGAATCTGGAGTGATTTCTGACACCACCACAAAGGGGCAATCAGCCAATGCTTGAGCAATCTTATTAGTGTTTGGCAATGACACCACAGGATTAGTCCCCATGATCCAAATGGCTTTTATTGTACCTTCAGCAAGCGCATCAAACATATCAACAGCGGCTAAGCCTTTTTTGTCTGCTACGGCATCTACTTGCCAGAAGTTTGCTAATAATTGTTGTTCTGGCGTAGAAAATCCCATATGACACGCCAATTGTGTTGCTAAGCCTCCCACCTCACGACCACCCATTGCATTGGGTTGCCCTGTCAGTGAGAAAAAACCGCATCCCGCCTGGCCGATGTGGCCTAGCGCAAGATGACAATGAATAATCGCTTGGGTTATTTCAGTACCAATGACCGACTGATTAACGCCTTGGCATGAAGCAGTAAGCACTTTATTGTCATTAATAAACAGCTGATAAAATTGAGTTAATGCAGCTAAAGACACGCCAACTTGTTTAGCAAGGCTAGCTAGATTGCAACTTAATTGCTGGGCGCTTTCAATAATCTCGTTATAACCCTGAGTGTGAGCAGCAATAAAGTCATGATTGACACTGTTACTGTCGGCTAAAAAGCCGAGCAAGCCATGAAACAAGGCTAAATCTGCACCTGGTTTAATGGCTAAATGAATATCCGCTTGTTTGGCTGTTGCTGTTGCAATGGGGTCGATAACCACTAACTGGCTATGATTAGCCTTTTTGGCCGCTAAAATGCGTTGAAACAATACTGGGTGGGTCCAGGCTGTATTTGCACCAATCAATACTATAACGTCTGCGTGCTCAATATCATCGTAACAACCTGGCACCACATCCTCACCAAAGCAGCCCTGCATCGCACTCACCGCAGATGACATACAAAGGCGTGAATTAGTGTCAACGTTAGCGGTTTTTAAATAGCCTTTAGCAAATTTGTTTGCGACATAATAATCTTCGGTGAGTAACTGACCAGAAAGGTACAGTGCGACTGAATCTGGGCCAAATTCGGCAATGGTATTGGCAAACTTATCGGCAATTAAGCTGCTTGCGTCATCCCAATTTATCGGCTTCCCAGAGCGTAACATCGGATACCGAAGCACATTAGGTTGGGCTAAACTATCGAGAAGTCGCTCACCTTTAGCACATAAATGTCCATGGTTGGCAGGATGGTTAATGTCACCTGTAAGCGTTAAATTTGCGCGTTCAACTTTTTCCCAATCAGCTTGAGTAGAGGACACACTAACCCCGCATCCTACACCACAATAAGCACAAGTTGATTGGATAGCTGACATACTTTGACCCTTTCGCATTCATCATTTATTGATGTTAGTACTGCGAAAGCTGTGCCAAAAAATTAACTTACTGATTTAATGTAGAATTAGAAAATATAATATTGGGTTTGCCCCAACATTTGCGCAACAAAAGTGCAAGGTGGCACAATTGAAGTGCGTATCTACTTGAAAACAATAGACTTTGTATACCTCGAAAGAGGTATACAAATCATCTGCAAGGGGGATTTTAAGATGAGGCAGAAACAAAAATACCGACACGAATGTCGGTATTTTGAATTTATTCGAACAGCTTATTCTGCAGTACGACCATCATCATGACATGTATCACAAGTTGGTTTTTCACCTACAGTAATTTCATGAGGCGCGTGACAATCAGCACACATTAGCATGCCGTCATGCGCTTGGTGAGTAGCGTCCATTTCCTCAAGAGAGCCGTGACAACTTTGACATTGTTCGAACTCAAATTCTCCATCAGCTGATGGCTCGCCGTCAGCGTGACAGTTTTCACAGCCACCCATTTCAACGTGAAACTCAGCAAGAGTTTCATCAGCAGCGAATGATGCTGAAGACATCATTACAGCAAATCCAGCGGCAAACAACGCACTAAGTAGTTTATTGCTCATCTTATATTCCTCCATTATGTGTGTATATTCGCATTCTTTTTAACCGATGCGGAACAAACACAGCAGCACGATACTTCACTTAAAAAAGCCCAACTCTTTATAGATCACATCAATCAAAATCAATAGACTATATAAAAGTAGTTAACCAATTAACTTTAAGCAAAATTAATTTAGATTAAGTAATAATAGCAGTGTTATCTACTAGAATATGTGCGCTACATCATGTAACTCGATGGTTTTTAGTCAATAAATTCAAGTTAACTGCAATTTTGAACTGTTAACGCTACTATCAAACACAACGGTGATGCGTAAAACATGTCGGTTTAATGCTTATTGATATAACACAATAAAAAGCCCCAACATATTGGGGCTAAAGCAATGGTTGCAATTAAAGGTGATATTAATCGCGTGTCTTTTCAAGACGTGCCAGTAAGCTCGAGGTATCCCAACGGTTACCTTTCATTGCTTGTACTTCCGAGTAAAATTGATCAACTAATGCTGTAACGGGTAAATGACTGCCATTTCGGCGCGCTTCATCTAATGCAATACCTAAATCTTTACGCATCCAATCAATCGCAAAACCAAAATCGTATTTACCTTGCCACATGGTTTGATAGCGGTTTTCCATTTGCCAACTTTGCGCTGCACCTTTACTGATAACTTCAATCACTTTAAGGCCATCTAAACCGGCACTTTTGGCAAAGTGAAGCCCTTCAGCTAACCCCTGAACCACACCAGCAATACAAATTTGATTAACCATTTTGGTTAATTGCCCTGAGCCCACCGGCCCTAACAATTCAGCACAGCGGCTATATGCAGTAATCACAGGTTTAATGGCATCAAAGTCGACAGGATCGCCACCCATCATGACGGTTAACACACCATTTTCAGCCCCGGCTTGACCTCCAGACACAGGCGCATCTAAAAAAGCAATATTAAACGGTTTAATATGCGCAGCTATCTCACGAGCAACATCCGCAGAAGCTGTCGTGTGATCGACCAACACTGAACCTGCATGCATGCCGTGAATCACACCTTTCTCACCCAACACCACTTGGCGAAGGTCATCATCATTACCGACACAGGTAAACACAATATCCTGGCCTTTCGCTGCATCTTTTGGTGTAGCGGCAGATTGACCACCATATTGCTCAACCCACTTAGCGGCTTTTGCGGCGGTACGATTGTAGACGGTGACCTCATGGCCACTGTTAACTAAATGCCCCGCCATCGGGTACCCCATAACGCCTAAACCAATAAATGCGACTTTGGCCATGATGTTTTCCTTATTTATTCAACTGAAGGTTTAACGTGAGCTTCCATTTCTGCGCCAATACGCTTGCGCATATCCATCAAGCGTAATGCACTATCGCGTAAGCGAACATCATCTGTCGTTGCCGGTATCCATTCAGGAACCGATGTTGGATGACCTTCATCGTCAACAGCAACCATAATAACAATACAATGCGTGGTTAAATGACGATCTGAATCTTTTGGATCGCCTGCTTTAACATCAATGCCAATATGCATTGATGTTGTACCGGTATAAATCACTTTACCCGTCACTTCAACAATATTACCGACATGAATGGGTTTAACAAAACGAATGCCGCCAGCATAAACAGTAATACAATACTTACCACTCCATCCTGCTGCAGCGGCATAAGCCGCTAAATCGATCCATTTCATCACCGCACCACCGTGCACCTTACCGCCGAAATTAACATCTGCAGGTTCGGCCAAAAAACGCAATGTAAGCTGTCTATCTTTACCGGCCATAAAGCCTCCAATTCATTCGATGGTGTACCGCACGTCATTCAAATCGACAACGATACACTGAGTACTTTTACAAAAAAAGCGCACTAGGCGCTTTTTTTAAATCATGTACATTAATCAGCTTTTTTGAACAACAACGAGCCATTTGTGCCACCAAATCCAAATGAGTTACATAAGGCGTAATCAAATTGATGACGACGAGAGGTGTGCGCAACAAAGTCTAAATCGCACCCTTCATCAGGGTTATCTAGGTTAATTGTTGGCGGCACATGTTGGTCGCGCAGTGCAAGCAAGGTAATGATGGCTTCAATGGCACCTGCCGCGCCCAGTAAATGTCCGGTCATTGATTTGGTTGAACTCACTAACAAATCATAAGCGTGAGGACCAAAGACCGCTTTAACCGCTGCAGCCTCTGCTTTATCACCGGCATTCGTTGAAGTGCCATGGGCATTAATATAACCCACTTGCTCTTTTTCAATTTTAGCATCATTAATGGCGTTAACCATTGCAGCGGCAGCACCTGCGCCATCACTTGGAGGTGATGTCATGTGAAATGCATCGCCACTCATGCCAAAGCCAACTAATTCGCCATAAATTTTGGCACCACGCGCTTTAGCACGTTCGTACTCTTCCATCACAATCACACCCGCGCCATCGCCAATCACAAAGCCGTCACGGTCTTTGTCCCATGGACGACTTGCCGCAGTGGGATCATCATTGCGTGTCGACAATGCTTTAGCAGCACTAAAACCGGCTACACCTAATGGGCTGGTCACATCTTCTGCACCGCCAGCAACCATCACATCGGCATCGCCGTAAGCAATTGTGCGGGCAGCAAAACCAATATTATGCACACCGGTAGTACAAGCAGTGGTCACAGCAAAATTAGGGCCAGTCATGCCATACATAATCGATAAATGCCCAGCAATCATGTTAATGATGGTACTTGGCACAAAAAATGGTGACACTTTACGTGGTCCACCATTAAGTAATGCTGAATGGCCTTGTTCAATTAACCACATGCCACCCATACCAGCACCAATTGCTGTGCCTACTCGCGATGGGTTTTCTTGGCTCATATCAAGACCAGAGTCTTTAACGGCTTGAATGCCAGCAGCCATGCCGTATTGGATAAACAAATCCATTTTACGCGCATCTTTTTTTGATAAATATTGTTCGACGTTAAAATCTTTTACCGAACCACTGAAACGGGTGCCAAATTCGCTGGCATCAAACTTAGTGATTGGCGCAATACCACTTTGGCCTGCCAATAAGGCATTCCAAGAAGACTCGACATCATTACCTACTGGAGTCACAAGTCCAAGACCTGTGATGACGACACGACGTTTAGACATGATATTCACCTTTAAATAAAATCTGCCACGATGCCATTATTGCGATAACGCTAAAAAGAGATATAAGGGGGGGTATTCTAGTGCAATTAAATGGAACGAGCGTTTACAAATGCTTTAAACAAAAACAGGCGGCATAAATGCCGCCTGTTAATGTGAATTCTTGATTACTGATTCTTAGAAACGTAATCGATCGCTGCTTGAACAGTAGTGATCTTTTCAGCTTCTTCGTCAGGGATCTCGGTATCAAACTCTTCTTCTAGAGCCATAACCAATTCAACCGTGTCTAGAGAATCAGCGCCTAAATCGTCTACAAAAGAAGCAGCTGATTTAACGTCTTCTTCTTTAACGCCAAGTTGTTCGATGATGATTTTCTTTACACGTTCTTCGATGTTGCTCATTAGTTTTCTTTCCTATTCAAATTACGCACTTGCGTAAGATTGAGAGTAGTTTATTCGAATTAGATAACAATGCAAGCATAGATTTTGTGGTCTAACCACAAAAATTAACATTGAATTATCACTAACCCTGACTCAAATGAAGGTAGTTACCTACCTATCGCCCTTAAACCATGTACATACCGCCATTCACATGCAATGTCTCGCCTGTGATGTAAGCGGCTGAATCTGAGGCCAAAAACAATACTGCATTGGCAATTTCTTGTGCTTGCCCTAAACGTTCCATCGGAACTTGCGACATAATAGCTTGTTGCTGCTCCGGTGTCAGCTCATCTGTCATATCAGTCTGAATAAATCCAGGTGCAATAGCATTCACTGTTATTTGACGAGATGCAACCTCTCTTGCAAGAGATTTTGTAAATCCAATCAAACCCGCTTTTGCTGCCGAGTAATTTACTTGACCAGCATTACCCATTGTACCTACTACTGAACCGATGCTGATAATACGTCCGAAACGTTTTTTCATCATAGATCGCATTACTGGTTTAGACAATTTAAATAACGACGTCAAGTTTGTGTCGATAATGTCTTGCCATTCATCGTCTTTCATTCGCATCATTAAATTGTCGCGGGTAATACCCGCATTGTTGATGAGAATATCAACCTCACCCGTTTTTTCTTTGATCTGGCTATATAAATCGGCAACCGATTGAGTATCAGTGACATTTAACACCATCCCAAAGCCTTTGTCACCTAGGTATTGCTGAATTGCTGCAGCGCCTTTTTCACTGGTTGCGGTACCAATAACAACTGCGCCAGCTTGTTGTAGCGATTCAGCAATTGCACGGCCAATGCCACGACTCGCACCGGTAACAAGCGCTACCTTACCGTCTAAACTGATGCTAAAGCTCATAAAAACTCCTTTATTCGGTTAATGCTGCAAATGAAGCAACATCATTGACTGCTTGAGCGGATATCGATTTATTAATTCTTTTTGTTAAACCCGTTAACACTTTACCTGGACCGCACTCAACTAAATTTGTAACACCTTGTGTCGCCATGAACTCAACCGTCTCACTCCAGCGCACAGGACAATATAATTGACGTACTAATGCGTCTTTAATCGCCTCGCCTTCTGTGGGCATTGCCACATCAACGTTATTAACCACATTAATCGTTGGCGCAGAAAACGTCACGTTAAGTAACGCTTTAGCTAATTCATCAGCTGCGGGCTTCATTAACGCACAGTGAGACGGCACACTAACAGGCAAGGCAACAGCCATTTTAGCGCCTGCGGCTTTACACGCAGCGGCTGCGCGCTCTACTGCGGCTTTTTCACCGGCAATCACGACTTGTCCAGGGCTGTTGTAATTTACAGGGCTCACAACGGCACCTTCAGCAGCTTCTTCACATGCAACAGCAATAGCATCATCCGCAAGACCAATAATAGCAAACATCGCACCAGAGCCCGCAGGAACGGCTTGTTGCATTAATTTACCGCGCAATTCAACTAATTTAACCGCATCAGTAAACTCAATCACACCAGCACACACTAACGCTGAGTATTCACCTAAGCTGTGACCTGCAAGTAATGAAGGCATCGGTTTGTTTGATGCTTGATAAGCGCGCCAAATAGCAACACTTGCAGTTAATAACGCTGGTTGAGTTTTGTCTGTTTCATTTAAGGTTTCTACTGGGCCATTTGCCACAAGATCCCATAAATTGTAGCCTAATGCATCACTCGCCTCGGCAAAAGTTTGCCCAATAATCTCGTGAGATTGTGCGAGTTCAGCTAACATTCCTAAGGCCTGAGAACCCTGACCTGGAAATACAAAAGCAACATTTTCCATAAACGCTTACCTGTATAAATAAATGAATAATTAAAAACGAATTAACGCACTGCCCCAGGCAAAACCGCCACCAAAGGCTTCGAGTAATAATAGGTGTCCGCGTTGAATACGACCATCTCGTACGGCTTCATCAAGCGCGATAGGCACTGAAGCTGCAGAGGTATTACCGTGCTTAGCAAGGGTGAGTACCACTTTATCTAAACTCATGCTGAGTTTTTTCGCGGTGGCATTAATAATGCGGAAGTTGGCTTGATGCGGCACTAACCAATCAATTTCAGATTTATCGACATTATTGAGGCGTAAGGTTTCAGTAACCACATTCGATAGTTGTGTCACCGCAACTTTAAATACGTCATTGCCTTTCATGGTCATGAAACTAACGGCTTCTGAACCTTCACCCGAGCGAGGAGGAAAAGCGCACTTTAATAAGTCGCCCTGGCTGCCGTCGGCATAAATATGAGTTGCAATAATACCTGGGCTATCGCTTGCGCCAATCACGGCTGCGCCAGCACCATCACCAAATAGAATAACGGTTGTTCGATCTGCTGGATCGCACATGCGCGACAACACATCTGCGCCTATGACTAATACTTTTTTAGCTGCACCGTTTTTCACAAATTGGTCTGCAACTGACAATGCATATACAAAGCCTGAACACGCAGCTGCAATATCAAAGGCCGGAATATTCTTAACGCCAAGTAAAGCTTGGATTTCACAGGCAGCTGCCGGGAATGCATTGGTTGCACTGGTTGTGCCGCAAACAATCATATCGAGCTCGCTGGCGTCAATGCCGGCCATTTCAAGTGCTTTTAATGCCGCTTGATGGCCCATGGTTGCAACCGACTCATCTGTAGCAGCGATTCGCCGCTCAGAGATACCAGTTCTATCAACAATCCATTGGTCATTGGTTTCAACCATTTTTTCGAGATCTTGATTGCTACGTACTTGCACAGGCAGATAGCTGCCCGTTCCGAGAATTTTTGTGTGCATATATGAGATCAGCTATTGATGTCTAAAAGAATCGACTCCAAACGATCTTTAATCATTTCAGGAAGACGACGTTTTGCTTCTGTTGCTGCTAAATTTAATGCTTGTAAAAATGCAGCTTCATCCGCGTTACCATGACTCTTTACTACTATTCCGCGCAATCCTATCAGACTTGCACCATTATAGTGGTCGGGGTTCATCTTACTGAGAACAGCTTGTATGTGTGGAGCGATGAGTTTGGAGAGTAAACGAACAAAAAAGCCGTCTTTTAAACCGCGCTTTAATTGGTGCACTAATAACTTGGCAATGCCTTCAGAAGTTTTTAGGGTAATATTACCCACAAAACCATCACAAACAATCACATCCACGTTACCGGTATATATTTCATCGCCTTCAACAAAACCAATGTAATTGATTTGATCAGTATGTTGAAGCAACTGACCTGCTTGTTGAACTTGATCGTTACCTTTTACTTCTTCAATGCCTACGTTTAATAGTGCCACTTTCGGGCGTGCTTTTTTATGGACAGCTTCACATAACACTGATCCCATAATGGCAAATTGAAATAAGGCTTCTGAATCGCAAGACACATTTGCGCCTAAATCGAGTAAATAAACCGGCTTGCCCGTCATTGCGGGTAAACAAGACACTAACGCAGGTCTATCAATGCCTGGTAAGGTTTTTAATAACACCTTAGCCATTGCCATTAACGCGCCTGTGTTCCCAGCACTCACACAGGCGGCCGCTTTTCCGTCACGTACTAATTCAAGCGCAAGTCTCATCGAGCTGTTTTTACGAGAACGCAAAGCATGAACGGGCCTATCACACATTGTGACAACTTCGGTAGTGTGAATTATTTCGATACGATCAAGATAAGTTGAGGGAGTTTCAGGTAGATATTTTTGTATTTCGGTTTGATTACCAACCAAAATAATTTTGAGGGTGCTATGAAATTTCAATGCCTGCATCGCTGCAGGCACTGTCACGTGGGGACCGTGATCGCCCCCCATCGCATCTAACGCAAGCGTCAGATTTGTCATCAGATAGTCAACAAATTACTTGTTGATTACCTTTTTACCGCGGTAAAAACCATCAGCAGTCACGTTGTGACGTAGATGTAATTCACCGCTAGTCGCGTCTACAGATAATTGAGCAGTGCTCAATGCATCATGTGAACGACGCATGCCGCGCTTTGAACGTGATTTTTTATTCTGTTGTACAGCCATTTGACCTGTCTCCTACGATTACTTGCTCTTCAGTTTTTCTAACACTGCAAACGGATTTGGACGCTCCTCTTGAGCGGGGTCGATCTCGCCTACAACTACATCTTTCGATCCCTGGCTGCAATCAGTATCTTCATGCATAGGGATGATAGGCATAGCGACTATCAATTCATCTTCAATCAATTGATGCAGACGTACTTCACCAATCTCATTACACTCAATTGGGTCATACGCATCCGGGAGCTCATCGATTTCTGCCTCAGTCCGACAAGGACTAAAACAAAAGTCGACCGTAACCTCGGTAGTAAATTGTGTCATGCAACGTTGACATAGCAGAGTGAGCTCCGTCACAGCCTTCCCGCGAAGGTAGACTATCCCCTGTAAATCGACGCCACATTCCAACGACACAACTACGTCGGAACAGTCGCCGGCACATAACTCGCTTAATCGCTTTAGTTGCTTACCTGGCACATAACCTTCATAACGAAGGCCGCTTGAGGCAGCGCGTATAGGATCAATTGAAACCGGTATCTTTACTGTTTGCATAAGGCGCGCATATTATAGTTTGAAAACGCTGGAGTCAAAGAAAATTTCCGTAAAAATACGGCAACCTCACCTAACACTGATTATTTAGGTACTCTTTTATCCGGCATTGAATTTGAAAGTTGGCAAATTTTACCGAACCAAACCCCATCACACAAGCATTACTCGGTGAAAAATACTCCATTTAACCCAATGAATGCAGTAAACTGCACAATAATCAATTATTGACCACGGATCAGTGAAATAAAATTTATGAATTTCAATATTGTACTCGCATCGACCTCACCATTCCGTCTACAGTTATTACAGAAATTAATGCTCACATTTGACTGCGTTAACCCAGATATAGACGAATCACCTCTGCAAAACGAAACAGCTACAGCATTAGTACAACGTTTAGCTGAACAAAAAGCGCTCGCAGGGGCAAAATTAACACCCCATACAGAGACGACGGAATTAATTATTGGCTCAGATCAAGTTGCGGTAATCAACGGCCAGATCATGGGTAAACCTTATTCGGTCGACAATGCAATAGCCCAGCTTACGGCGGCATCAGGTCAAGCCATTACGTTTTATACTGGACTTGCGGTATATAACAAAACAACCAAACAAATGTTGTCGTGCATCGAACCTTTTATCGTTCATTTTAAAACGTTATCCCAAGCACAGATCCGTAATTACGTCGAAGTGGAACAACCACTTTATTGTGCTGGCAGTTTTAAGAGTGAAGGACTCGGAATTGCATTGTTTAGCCGCCTAGAAGGTGATGACCCCAATACCTTGATTGGTTTGCCACTGATTAAGCTAATTGATTTGCTACAACAGCAGGGTTTAGATGTGTTAAGCAAGTCATCAGTGATGAGAAGTTAGTCTTAAATAATAAGTAGGCGGGAAGTAAACAGATTTTACAAAAAAGCAGTGTGTAAATGAGGGCTTTCAATCAATATCATGAAGCCCAACATCATATTACAAGTAATCACGGATTGCAGAAGGGCTATTTACAATAGCCAAAGGCTGAAGCCTTTGTAGTCGAGCTTCATCATGAGCGCCGTAACTCACCCCAATACTGGCCATATTAGCGTTATTGGCCATGGTTAAATCATGAATGGAATCACCAATCATGATGGCTTTATCGGCCGTCACATCAAAATGACTCAATAAAGCATGGAGCATTTCTGGATGCGGTTTACTTTGTGCATCACTGGCACAACGTGATGCATGAAAATACTGATTGAGCCCAGTCAATTCAAGTACCTTATCTAACCCTTCCCGTGCTTTGCCTGTTGCGATAGCTAATTGATAACCCGCTTCATGCAATTGTTTAATCAACGCTTCCACCCCGTCAAATAACGGTGTTGGATAATCGCTCGCAACATGATGGCGACGGTAACAATCAATAATCTGTTGATGGTTTTGATGCTCGCTAAACAAAATCGGCATAATGCTCGGCAAAGACAATCCAATCACATCTCTCACTTGTTGTTCAGTAGGCACTGTTAACGCTAACTCTTGCGCCACACTTTGCATGCAAGTGACAATTTTACCGACTGTGTCCATTAATGTGCCATCCCAATCAAAGATGACTAAATCAAATGCTTTGTCTTGACTCTTCACGTTATGCCTTATTTTCTTCATTCAACACACAACAATCTTGCTTAAGTGCGTTTAAGCTTATCCAATGTATTGAGTAATACTTCGTCTAATGGTGCTTTGACCTGCATGATTTCGTTGTTTTCAGGATGAGTAAACTTAAGCTCAGCCGCGTGTAAAAACAAGCGGTCCAAACCTAATGCTCTCATACTGTCATCAAATTGCTGCTCGCTGTATTTATCATCGCAAGCAATCGCATGACCTGCATACTGGCAGTGAACACGAATTTGGTGCGTACGCCCAGTCACAGGACTGGCTTTTACCAAAGTACACCCTTGATAGCGTTGCATGATTTTGTAGCGCGTTTCAGACTCTTTACCCTCTTTATTAACCCGCATAATACGCTCACCCGACTTTAGAGTAATTTTAAGCAGAGGCGCTTTGATTACTTTATCGGTGGCTTGCCAATCACCACGAACCAAGGCTAAATAATCTTTTTGCATGGTTTTACTGCGCAGTTGCTCGTGTAAATGCTTTAATGCACTGCGTTTTTTAGCAACAAGTAACACACCTGATGTATCTTTATCTAAGCGGTGAACTAGCTCTAAAAACTTTTGTTGCGGCCGCAGTGAGCGTAAACCTTCAATTACGCCATAGTCCACACCACTGCCGCCATGCACAGCAATACCTGCCGGTTTGTTCATAACGATTAAATGATTGTCTTCGTGGATAATTCGATCTTCAAGTTGCGATACTCGAGATAAATTTGCCGACGGTGCAGTGCGATGGTCTTTCTCGGCGATGCGCACCGGCGGAACACGCACGATGTCACCAATCTGTAATTTGTATTCTGGCTTAATGCGCTTTTTATTAACACGCACTTCTCCCTTACGCACAATCCGATAGATCATGCTTTTCGGTACGCCTTTTAATTTAGTCAGCAAAAAATTATCGATGCGTTGTTCAAAATGATCTTCGTCGATAGTTACGTATTCAACTTGGGGGGTGGTTTGAGTATTCATGATGCGCCATATAGTAGTAACCGCAATAGTGTACCTTATCTTGCAAATGATTGGCTATTGCCATAGTAGACTTGAAATAAATACACGAAAGAATATGGGCTTTTGATTGATGAAAATAGCGTTTGTTGCTATATTTGCGCTCAGGTTGAGAGTAAACAGTGGATAAAGTGTTCACAACTTTCACCAAATGCGAAAAAACTGCAATTAAAAAAATGAGCTTTATCGGTAGCAAACCATTGATTTGCAAATTGTATTTAAATAAAAAACGACAAGAAACGTTTCGACAATTAAACCGTAAGTTTTCAGTAAAGATTTCAATTTAACTGCAGTAAATCGCCCCAAATTCGAACAATATTTTAGCTTGTTATCAAACAAACCGATTCGACTTGGGCATTAACGGATTAAATACCATAATTTATGGGGTTGGTTGTAATTCAACGAATTCCTTGTTTTTGTAGATATTAGAAAATAAGCCATAAATAGGATGCGACACGCAGCGACTGCGTTTTACAGCAATGAGCACCTAATTGCCTGGATCTAACCGTGAGGTTATACCGATTAATTCAGGCCCGTAATGCAAAAAGATCGTGTTGTTTGATGACCTCATTTAGAAGAATCACGTCATCATGAAACGTATGTTAATTAATGCAACTCAATCAGAAGAGTTGCGTGTTGCCCTAGTAGATGGGCAACAACTGTATGATCTAGATATCGAAAGTCCTGGTCACGAACAGAAAAAATCAAATATCTATAAAGGTAAAATCACTCGTGTAGAACCCTCACTTGAAGCGGCGTTTGTTGATTATGGCGCAGACCGCCATGGTTTCTTACCGCTGAAAGAAATTGCCCGCGAATACTTCCCTAAAGGTTATTCTTTCCAAGGTCGTCCTAACATCAAAGAAGTGGTGCAGGAAGGTCAAGAAGTTATCGTGCAAATCGATAAAGAAGAGCGTGGTAACAAAGGTGCTGCACTAACAACCTTTATCAGTTTAGCGGGTTCTTACTTAGTCCTTATGCCGAATAACCCACGTGCTGGCGGTATTTCTCGTCGTATTGAAGGTGATGAGCGTACCGAATTAAAAGAAGCGATGTCTGAGCTTGAAGTGCCAAATGGCATGGGCTTAATTGTGCGTACCGCAGGTGTAGGTAAAGAATCTACCGAATTAAAATGGGACTTAAAAGTTCTACAGCACCACTGGGATGCCATTCAAGAAGCCGCACAAAGTAAAGCTGCGCCATTCTTAATTCATCAAGAAAGTAACGTCATTGTTCGTGCAATTCGTGATTATTTACGTCGCGATGTTGGCGAAATCCTTATCGATCACCCACGTATATACGAAGAAGCTAAACTGCACATAGGTTTAGTTCGCCCTGATTTCGTAGAGCGTGTTAAGCAATATGAATCAGAAGTGCCTTTATTTACTCACTTCCAAATTGAGTCGCAAATTGAATCTGCGTTCCAACGTGAAGTGCGCTTACCTTCTGGTGGCTCAATCGTTATTGACCCTACTGAAGCTCTGACATCAATTGATATTAACTCAGCGCGCGCCACTAAAGGCGGCGACATTGAAGAAACCGCATTAAACACCAACCTTGAAGCTGCTGATGAAATTGCCCGTCAATTACGTCTACGCGATTTAGGTGGTTTAGTGGTTATCGACTTTATCGACATGACGCCTGTTCGTCATCAACGTGAAGTTGAAAACCGTATGCGTGATGCCGTACATCATGACCGTGCACGTGTGCAATTAGGCCGTATATCTCGTTTTGGCCTAATGGAAATGTCACGTCAACGCCTACGTCCTTCATTAGAAGAATCTGCAGCGCATTTATGCCCACGCTGTCATGGTCAGGGCACGATCCGTAGTACCGAATCGCTAGCGTTATCTATTTTACGTTTAATGGAAGAAGAAGCCATTAAAGAAAATACCACTCAAATCGAAGCCATTGTGCCGGTTGATGTGGCGGCATTCTTGTTAAACGAAAAACGTAAAGCAATCCGTATTACTGAAGAGCGTCATGAAGTTGAAGTGTACATCATTCCAGATGCACACATGCAAACGCCAGATTACCGTGTTGTTCGTCGTAAGAACGATGATGAAGTGAGCGAATCTAGCTACAAGCGTGTTGAAAAGCCGTCATCAACATTATACGAACCACGCAAACTTGAACGTGCAGCCTCTCCAGAGCCAGCATTAAAAGGCTTTGCAGCGCCACAAAAAGCAACACCTGTTGAAGCGGCCCCAACTCAGGCTCCTGCAGCTAAAGCAGCTGTTGCGGCAACGCCGTCTCAACCAGGATTTTTTGCTCGAATCGCGTCGGCAATTAGTGCATTCTTTTCAACTAATGACAGCGAAGCGAAAGAGACGAAGCCTGCTGCGCCAGCAAAAGGTGCATCACAAACGAATAATCGTCGTCCTCGTCGTAATGACAGCCGCAACGAAAACAGCAATCGCAACTCAAGCCGCAACGACAACCGTCGTCAACGTAATGACAGCGATAAAGCGAAAGACGCTAATGAGCTACGTACTCGTAATAAGCGTAACGATCGTAACAGCAAAAACAATGCACAAGACGACAACGCTAAAAACAAGCCGCGTAATGAGAAAACGGACAAAGCGCTACAGCAGACCAATAAGCCAAAAGCTGCAGAGGCCAAGGCAAGCACTGAGAAGTCTCCTAAGCAAGAAGCCGCTCGTGAGCGTCGTCAACGTCGCAACATGCGTCGCAAAGTACGTATTGAAAACGAGCAAAGTGAAGTTGTTACCGCTAAAGCGGCTAACGCAGACGAAGCCAATAACACTGCAACTGATAAACCAGCAATAGTTGATGCACCTGAAGTTAAAACAGCTGAACCTAAAGCCACTGAAGAAAAAGTAGATACAAGACCTGCACGCGGTCGTCGCCAGCCACGTAAAGACAGAAGTGAGCAAGCAGACAAACAGACTAAGCCAACTACAAACTCTGAAGCGACAGACACGGCTGAAAAAGCCGTTAAAGACGTCACAGAAGATGCTGCCGCTGTAGAGACTGCAGAAGTCAAAGTGGAAACACAAACCAAATCGGATAACGCTGAGCAAACAACCTCTGCGCTAAACGATTCGGTTAAAGATACCACTGAAACAGCTAACACAGTCGTTACCGCACAAGAAGCCGTCAATGACGATTCAACAGAAAGCAGCGACAGCGAATCTGATGACGCAAAAGGCGAAGGCCGTGAAGGTCAACGTCGTAGTCGTCGCAGCCCACGTCACCTACGTGCTGCTGGTCAACGTCGTCGCCGAGATGATAATGACACAACTCAACAGGCGGTATTTACTTCTGTTGATGAGTTAGAGAAACAGCTCAATGCTGAGCAGTCTAAAGACAATGCTCCTGACGCTAATGCTGAAGACATGTCAGAAGCAAAAGCTGACACTCAAGCAGTTGAAGCTCCTAAAGCTGCAGAGCCGGTTGTAGAAACAGCAGTTGAAACTCCTAAAGCTGCAGAGCCGGTTGTAGAAACAGCAGTTGAAGCTCCTAAAGCTGCAGAGCCTGTTGTAGAAACCGCAGTTGAAGCACCAAAGGCTGCAGAGCCTGTTGTAGAAACCGCAGTTGAAGCACCTAAGGCTGCAGAGCCTGTTGTAGAAACCGCAGTTGAAGCACCTAAGGCTGCAGAGCCTGTTGTAGAAACCGCAGTTGAAGCACCTAAAGCTGCAGAACCGGTTGCTGCTGAGTCAGAGGCTCGTGACAAGTCTGCATCTAATGCTTCTGCGCCAATGGCAAAGCCTGCACCAATAGCACGCCAAGTGAAAACTGAAACAGTTGTTGAGGCCTCGGTTGAAGTTGAAGCGAAAGCTGATACTACAACCCCCGTTGAAACTGCGCCAAAATCGCCTGCTAAAACCAGTCGTTTTGGTTCAATGGTGTCGTCTGATATGACTAAACCAACAGTAGAAGTTCGTGAACAACAAGCAGTACCGCAAGGTAGAGCTTATGAAGCACAAGCTGAAACCAGTGCGCCAAAATCAGTGATGTCTAACAGTGCATCATCAGGTATGGCTCGCCCAGGTAAGTAATATCACTAAAAGTGATTACACTTGTTGATTTTAAAAGCCATGCTTAGCATGGCTTTTTTGTGGGTTTTTTAAAGGTTGTTTTCGCAGATGTCACACGCAGAACATTATCGCTGAATAAAAAAAGGGGCAATTGATATTCAATCGCCCCTTTTTTGTCATCTAATGACAAGTACTACTACTTAACCTGAACTTGGGATAAGGGATGAACTGATGTTATTTAAAATCAACAGTTAACCCAACTCACTTTCAAGCTTGTCATTTGTTAGCTAATAAGGCTAATTGACACTTACAATAGCTAGCCTATTGTAAGCCGAATCAACGCAGTTAGCAGGGTAAAGGACTGTTTGAAAGGCGTTTATTATCCCGAGATCAGGTTACTTACGTTTATCTGCAAACTTCGCCATCACTTTGTCAAACTTGGGTTTAACCACTAACTGACAATAAGGCTGCTCACCATGTTTAGCGAAGTAATCATCATGATAACTTTCAGCAGCATAAAAAGTATCAAAGGCTGTTATTTGAGTCACGATCGGATTAGGCCAAATACGCTGGGCAGTTAAGTCATCAATAAACGTATTTGCCGCATCGACTTGCTGACTATTGTGAGCAAAAATTACTGAACGATATTGTGGCCCTTTGTCATTGCCTTGCTGGTTTAATGTGGTCGGATCGTGGCTTTCAAACAGTACCGTTAATAATGTCTCGTAATTTATGATGTTCGGGTCAAATGTGATATGTACAACTTCGGCATGAGCCGTTTTACCAGAGCATACAGCATCGTAATTAGCATCACTGGCATCACCGCCACAATAACCAGACTGAACACTCAACACACCGTTTAGCTGAGCAAAAATAGCTTCAACACACCAAAAACATCCAGCCCCAAAAGTGGCTTGCTGGGTGCGAGTTTGACTAACAACTTGGTTTAATTCATCCACGGGTTTAAACACCATAGAGACTGAATTAACACAGTGACGGATGTTTTTGTCCGTTAACATCTCTCCTTCAAACACATGGCCTAAATGGCCACCGCATTGATGGCAGGTAATCTCAACTCGGCGTCCGTCAGCATCGGGAGTTCGTTTTACCGCGCCTGCGATTTCATCGTCAAACGCCGGCCAACCGCAATGCGCATTAAATTTATGTTCACTTTTATATAAAGGTGCAAGACACTTTTTACAGCAATACACCCCTTGAGCATCGTAGTCGACATACTCACCACTAAATGGTCGCTCGGTGCCTTTTTGCTCAATCACGTATTTTTCAAATTCGGTTAAGTTATTCATTACTAATCTCACTGATTTTTTGCCTCATAAATAAACAATACGCGTAATAGATGACACAAGTTCATCCCACATCATTTGAACACGCGCAAATAATTGCGACAAAGTGTGACTAAGGTTACCATTAGCGCGGGTCAACACACTAATAAGAAATATATAATGAAACTAAATACAATTGATTACTTAGCACCTGATAGTGCTGAACGTTTTGTCGAGTCACTGCGAGAAACGGGGTTTGGGGTATTATCTAACCACCCTATCCAGAAACAACTTGTCGAAAACATTTACCAAGAATGGTACGCGTTCTTTCAATCTGAAAAAAAGCATGACTTTTTGTTTAAAGCTGAAACTCATGATGGCTTTTTCCCAGCATCGGTATCAGAAACCGCCAAAGGCAACACAGTCAAAGATATCAAAGAATATTATCATGTGTATCCTTGGGGCCGAATTCCTGACTCTCTGCACGCGAATATCCTAGCGTATTATGAGCACGCTAATGCATTAGCCTCAGAACTACTAAGCTGGATTGAGCAATACACACCAGCAGACGTAGCAGCAAAATATTCAATTCCGCTGCCAGATATGATTGCTCAAAGTGAAAAAACCTTACTGCGTATTTTGCATTACCCACCAATGAAGGGTGATGAAGAAATGGGTGCTATTCGCGCAGCTGCTCATGAAGATATTAACTTAATCACCTTATTGCCGGCCGCCAATGAACCTGGCTTACAAGTAAAAACTAAAACAGGTGAATGGATTGATGTGCCAAGTGATTTCGGCAGCATTATTATCAATATCGGGGATATGCTCCAGGAAGCCTCAGGCGGTTATTTCCCATCAACCTCTCATCGGGTTATTAATCCTGAAGGTACCGACAAAACCAAGTCGCGTATCTCATTGCCATTATTTTTACATCCTAATCCTGACGTGGTCTTGTCTGAACGTTATACCGCTGACAGCTACTTGATGGAAAGACTACGTGAGTTAGGTGTTATCTAACCCATTAGCTTTTGATAAGCGCCTTAGGGCGCTTTTTTTATGCTTTTAGTAAACTAACAAGGTACAATAGCGCTTTTGATCACATTCGATTGTTTATTCAGTTAATCAATCGAATAGGCATTCGGTTATAAGGCAACATCATGGCAATTCAGTGGTATCCAGGACACATGCATAAAGCACGCAAAGAGATTGAAGAGGCAATGCCTCAGGTCGATTTGGTTATTGAAGTGCTCGATGCGCGCATTCCCTACAGCAGTGAAAACCCTATGGTGTCACAACTTCGTGGCGATAAACCTTGTATTAAATTACTGAATAAATCTGATTTAGCCGATCCTGCGGTTACTGAGCGTTGGATTGAGTACCTTGAACGTGAGCAAGGCGTCAAGGCTTCTGCAATTACCACCTTACAGCCAGGCATGGTCAAAAGCATTCCTGATATTTGCCGTAAGTTAGTGCCTCATCGTGATGTGATGGAAAAAGACATTCGCACCATGATTATGGGGATCCCGAACGTGGGTAAATCGACCATCATCAACACCCTTGCTGGACGCACCATTGCCAAGACCGGCAACGAACCGGCGGTGACTAAAACCCAACAACGGATTAATTTACGTAATGGTATTGTACTTTCAGACACCCCAGGTATTTTGTGGCCAAAAGTAGACAACGAAGCCAGTAGCTACCGCCTAGCCGTTACTGGCGCCATTAAAGACACCGCAATGGAATATGAAGATGTTGCAATGTTTGCCGCTGAATACTTTTTAAAAGCCTATCCAGAAGCCATGCTTGAACGTTATAAGCTGAGTTCATTACCCTACACCGACATTGGTTTGCTTGAAGCTATCGCAGGCTCTCGTGGTGCACTTCGTCCTGGTGGTCGTATTGATTACCACAAAGTATCAGAGTTGTTGTTACACGATTATCGCTCAGGACGCATTGGCTTATTAAGCCTAGAAACCCCAGAAATGGCAGAAATTGAAAAAGTTGAAGTCGCGCGGCTACTTGCAGAAAAAGAAGCGCTTAAACAACAAAAAATCGCCCAGGAAAAACTCAAACGCTCTGGTAAACGTCACAACGACTAACCCATTCAAGGTTAATCATTTCGCTAAGCAAAGTTCAATGATTAACCGACTCTGGCTGAAACCAGTTGGGTTGCTAATGCAGCAAGACTGGTTTCAAGCAAATCAATCACCTGTTCAAATCCTCGTTCTCCGCCATAATATGGATCGGGTACTTCTGTCACATCACCAGGTGTAAAATCGAGTATTAAGTGTATTTTATAACGATATTGGGCTGGGCAGCGCTCACGTAAATCGTGCACATTATCGTTATCAGCTGCCAATATAAGATCAAACTGTTCGTAATCTTCTTCTCGCACTTGTCTTGCTTTCATTCCTGAAAAATCTAAGCCTCGCTTGGTACCTGCAGCAACACTACGACTGTCTGGCGGATTACCTTTGTGGTAAGCAATAGTGCCAGCTGAATCGACCCTTAACGACAACCCATGCAACTTAACTTGTTGTTTAAATACGGCCTCAGCCGTAGGTGAGCGGCAAATATTGCCCATACACACAAATAATACCGAAGAAACCTTAGCTAAATATGCATTATCAATCATGTCGCTTACCTGTTATGAGATGTTAAACGAATTGTTGTTTGAGTTAATCGCGACCTAAATTTATTGCGGCGGGCGCTCACGTAAAAATGTCGCAAATCGTGGCGTGCCTTTCTGGGTATACCCCAAATATTGATAAGTGATAATAGCGCCAATGACTGGCGGATCCTGTCTTTGTTTATCGGTTAAACCACTGCCAATCTTAAAAATAATCCCTTGTTGATTTTTTACCGTTAACGCCCCCACCATACCATGATATTTGCCTTTACCGGCACTATGGCCAATAACCACCGCCTCAGCATCATATTTAGGCTTAAGTTTTACAATATGTGGGCTTCGCCCTACCGTATAAAACGCTTGTCGATAATGTAACATTAGCCCCTCACCGCCGGCGGCAACCACCTTATCTCGCTCGGCAAATAATGCCTCGGTACTGGTTATCGTTTGTTGCTTAATCACCTGTAACTGCTTTACGTTTACCTGTGCAACAAGTTGTTGCATGGCATGATAACGAGCCTCAAACGTCCCTTTGTGTGAAGGTAAATCGAACAACATGTATTTCACCTGCTGCCATTCATCATCTTCAGTATGTTTGGTGCGAACGAGTGCCGAAATTTGTTCAAATAAACCCTGGTCCATCCACAATTCACCGTCTAGGGCATAACGCGGAAAATGTTGAGTAAACCATTCTGGTAAATCGATTTTACGACCACTACGAGTCAGCATTTGTTGACCGTCCCAATAGCCTCTTACGCCATCGAGCTTTTCACTGACTAAATAATCAGCGACTATCAATTCATCAGAATACTGACTGGCGAGTTGTATTTCGGGGATCGTTAGGCGCTCACTAACACAGGGAAAACTGCAGAGCGTGAAAATAAGTAAAAAAACAACACAGGGTAAACGTAACATAGTCAATCCTTGGCAATAGCTTGTGCCTCATGGCAAAGATAAGCCTAGTACAAGGTCACTACTCGTGCATTCCGACCAATACCATTGTGCATTAATAAGTGACCACTCAGAATGCGTCCAGCGTTTTTTGATTAAGGCGTCGCTATGTAGTAATGGTTGTTCCCTTTCAAATAGCGAGAATGCAGAGCAAAAGCGGCTGAGACATTCCTTTCAGGCGAGTTTTAAAAGGGCTTACACTGCGTTGCATGACTTCGAAAGAGAACAACTATTCATTCAGTCATACGCCTTGTTTAAGCCCTTTTAAACTCTCGCTGAGAGATCATTTACTAACGCGCAATGGTATAAAATAACTTCAAGTCAAAAGGTGAATGTTACGATCAGCTTGTCATTAATACAGATAAATAATTTTCATGAAACCAATAAATAATCATGGTCTTAAACGCGTGATCCGAGCCACCGGGTTCTCAATAAAAGGCTTAAAAACCGCCTAAAAAAATGAAGCGGCATTTAGACAAGAAGCCGTTTTAGCCTTGTTAATGTTGCCCATTGCATTACTGATGAATGTCGGCACGACAGAACGGTTATTAATGGTCATGACATTGATGATTGTGTTAATCGTTGAACTGATCAACTCCGCAATTGAGGCTGTCATTGACCGAGTAGGCGTTAAAATAAACCCGTTAAGTGGCCAAGCTAAAGACATCGCCCTGCGGCAGTATGATTTACTAGCCTATTACTGTTTGCAATCACTTAGAGAACTGTGCTGGTGCCGCTGGTGATGAATGCGATTTAATTGCCATTTTCGTCCACACTGCCACAAGGTGTTAATCAACGGCGTTGGCAAATCCTGCTGATAAAATGGCTATGGCTTGTTCTACATTGGCAAGCCTCTCATTCTCGGCCCAATATGCGCCATACACATTACGCGTGATTACCCCTGCATTGTCGACATAATGTAATGTGCCATTAGCAATGTATTCTTCAATCAATACTTCAGGTAAAAAAGCACATCCCCCATTATTGAGCAAAAAATCCAACGCCATTCTTGCTGAACTAGTATGCAATATTGGCACAGGCAACATGGTAAATGCTTGGGCATGGGTAATGTTAAACGCCGTGCCCCAATCGACTTTAATGTAAGCCTGGTTTGATGCTTGTTCTATGTTAAGCCCTTTTTGCTTGCTGACTAAAAACAACCTAATTTGCGCCAATTTAACTAACTCAATTTCGTCTAGTTTTGGCGGATCAAAGGTAATAGCAATATCTAAACTGCGTTCAATCAATTGCCTGGTCATCACAGACTCAGATAAGACTTCGGTCCTTAATGACACGCCATCAAGCCCTAAATGCAGCGGCTGTAGATAAGGTTGTAAATACGCATCCCAAATGTTGTGACCTGCTGTAATAGTCAACTGAGTACTGTGCTGTTGATTTAAAGTAATATCTTGTTTTGCCCTCTCCCACGCATTCAGTACTGCCTCAGCATGACCTAACATCCTTTCACCTGCGGGAGTAGGTTGAATATTGTTGCGTAACCTTTCAAATAGCTCAACGCCCAAAATACCTTCTAGCTGCTTTATGCGAAAACTAACCGCGCTACGGGTGAGATAGAGATTTTCTGCCGCTTTGCCAAAGTGGCGCGTACGGGAGACTTCTAAAAAAGTTTTTAATAAATCCGTATCCATAAAAATTGTTCACCATTAAGGGCAAAATATTTTGATTTAAAAAATGATAATACTAGCCAATACTCCAGTTGAAAATCTTTATATCTCATAATCTAGAAGGTATTAGCCATGTCTCAGCAATCATTTGTTAATGCGAAACAAGCTATTGAAGCTCACGCCAATGGATCAAGCGACAGTTTCCGCTCTACTAAACGCTTCTATGATGACGCTAATTTCCCAAAAGGATTTAAGCGCTGCGGTGATTTTACTAGTAAGGAAGCCGACCTGCTTGAACAACACGGTCAAGCAATGAAAAATTTAGCTGACGGTACTCAGCTGCCTTGTAATGTAGATGAAGACCAATTTGTACAGGTTTTACAAGGAAAAATGACACCATCAACGCCGTTGGAGTTGTTATGGGTTAAATATTGTCGCCTAGCCAAAGGTAAACCCTTTTATGCTGTAGTCGGGACTATCCATACCCCGACAAGTCCAAAGGTTGAAATTGAATTTGACGATGTTGAGGACGATTCAGTCGACAACGACGAATCTGAATAAATCGAGTTTCATTGTCTAAAACAACCGTTTACCAGCGGCAACATAAAATTAACATTCCATATTAAAAAGTAGAGTGCTTTTAGCTCTACTTTTTTGTTTTTGTCATAAAATCGTCTATAAAACTCAATCCGTCAATACCCTGTCACCCTCACTACTCCTGAGTTTAGTCGCAAAAAGTTACTTTTAAGCCGTTAAGGTCAAACTATTGTGACAAACTATGATTTAACGCAATATCTAGACACAATTACTTCACATTTGGTTACAAAGTGCTAGTATATTGGCTGAACAGATTACCATGTTTATTTTGCTTGATGTTTATGACAACACAATTTGATGGCCTACGCCTTGGCTATCGTTGCAAATAGATACATTCAGTCTCAAACACGGTAGCAGCATCATATGAAGACGCATATCTTGTGATACAAAAATTAAATGCGGAGTTTCAATGATTAGACCTTTTTTTTATTTTGTTATTTTGGTGTTTTTTACTCCGACTGCATATGCAGCCAGTGACCACAATAACCATGCATCAACACAAATCGATACATACACCTTCGATATAGGTGTATTTTATGCTAACTCCGATTCAAACATTATTGTCACCAACCCTAAAAACGGTGGCACCTTCCCCATTGATTTTGAAGATGAGTTTTTACTCGCAGAAGAACAATACTTACCTTATTTTGAATTCAAATACGCCTTTAACCAACGCCATAATCTATACCTTGATTGGAAATCGTTAGATCGCCAAGCGGATAACAACTCCATCAGCCAAGATTTTATTCTTGAAGATATTGATGGCAAAGACTATCTCATAGAGGTAGGAGCCAAATTAAATACCGAATTAAACATCGATATTTTACGGATTGGCTATGGCTATGATGTATGGCAAGGAACCAATTATTCTGTAGGGTTTTCTGTTGGATTACACACCATGTTCATCGAAACCTCATTTAAAGGCACGATTGGTACATGTATTCCTGGCACCGACTTAACCAGCTTATGCAATAATGTTATAGACACTCCTGAGATCGTTGATGACAGCTTTACCGCCCCACTTCCCAATATTGGGATGTATGCTACCTATGAGTTATATTCTGGGTGGGAGCTTTATGCCCATACACAATATTTTGCCATTGAATATGATGATGTAGACGGTTCATTGCTTGACGTACGTTTGGGGGTACAAGCTAAATTTTGTGAAAATTGGTCACTAAAGTTTGCTTATAATTATTATGATGTCGACATTACCATTGAAAAAAAACGTAAACTTAACGACACCGAATTAAGAACCTTTGATTACAATATTACCTACAGTTTCACAGGCCCTATGTTTGCGGTCTCTTACGCGTTCTAAGCATCCAGCTTTAGCACTAATAAGCATCTAGGATGCTTTTTTTGTGATCCGTTAAATGATAATGTCCTACTATACGCTTTATTATACCCCATCACTTTAATGTCTGTTCATAGCCCTGCTCACGAGGCACTTAATGTCTAACACGTTATTGCAAACCGCTGCTGCTAATCTAAAAAGAGCGGTTCCGTTAATGCTCAAGTATAAAATCCCAACTACACCAACCAATTACGCGCTTTGGTATGCATACGTTGGCGAGCAAAACCCATTATTAAATCAAGAACTCGATACCGCAATAAAACAAAATCAAACATGCTCTCCTGTTACCAGTGAATTGTTATATCGAAAACATGTGGCCGATCCTGTTGAACTTGATGTACGTGACATGCGTAAAAATTTGGATGCCATGGTATGTGAATTGTCACAATCTCTCAGAGACACCAATTTAGACACTGAAACATTTCAAACTCAAATAGACAAAGACTTTAAAAAATTAAGTGATTTGGAAACCAAAGGGTTTTCGCTTGAGCAAGTTATTGGTGTTGTTAGAAGTATTGTAAAAGAGTCCTCTAGCATTCGTTCAAGTACAGAAAGCTTTACTGAGCAATTGCAAAAAGCTCAATCTGAAATTGACACATTAAAAACACGATTAGCTGAATCTGAAAAAGACATGCTATTTGATGCCTTAACCAATGTATTGAATCGACGCGCATTTAATCACGATATTGAAGCACAAATTGATTTATCGCCAACAGGCACATGCTTGATTATCATCGATATAGATCACTTTAAAAACTTTAACGATACCTTTGGTCATCAACTGGGAGACTTAGTCTTAAAAACGGTTGCAAAAAGAATCCAGGAAGCGTGTCGCGATGGAATTAAGCTGTATCGTTTCGGTGGTGAAGAGTTTGCGATTATTGTGCCAAGTAGCCAACTGAGAGTAGCAAGACAGCTAGCAGAAGGGATCCGTAGAGCACTGGAAAAACTCAGTGTGAAAGACCGTCGTAGCGACAAAGTGATTGACTCGATTACGGCTTCATTTGGTGTCGCAGAGTGGAAACCCAAACAAAATGTGGGTCAATTAATTGAAGCGACTGACAAGTTATTGTATGAGGCAAAACGCCTTGGCCGTAATCGTGTCATGCCAATCTCAAGTTAAACGATAAAGGTCTTATTGAACGCTAAAAAGCTCAGCGTTGTATACCCAAACAACCTGAAGATGCACGATTTCAGCAAGAATTTACACGCGTTTAGACAAGGCATTGATTGCGGGTAATGGTTATTCCCTTTCCAAAATAAATAACGCAGCATAAACGCGTGTAAAACTTGCCCTTTGGGAGTCTCACCGAGATTCCACTACGTTGTTACGTTAACTTATAAGGTACCTACATTACCGCATTACCGCCTAGTATTGAAAACACGGTGAAGCTCTGAAACACGGAGCTTCAAGTTGATTGGGTATAATCAATCATTATGATGAAAACAGCGCTGAGCTTTTTATTAATTTATTCATTATTGAGGTAATTGCAGATATCTTGCTGCATTTTCGGCGCTCGGATTAGCAAGGTGTGGCACATAACCTAATAATGGCGCTTGCATCATCTGCTGCAAACTTTGCAAGTTGTCGTCAATAAACGCCATGTCGGCATCCACCTGATTTGCTACCCAACCTGCAATACTCACCCCATCGGCTAGTAGCGCTTCTTGCGTTAACAACGCATGATTTAAGCAGCCAAGTTTCATCCCCACCACCAGAATGACTTCAAGTGTCGTGTTTTTCGTTACAGCATGAGTTAATTGAACACTATTGCCATAAGTGGATGTCTCTTGTTGAAGCGTAGTCTGTAATAATTTAACCGTATCAGATAGGTACTCGCCATTACCTAACGGTAAACGCCAGCCACCAGCCCCTTCAATCAAAGCAAAGTCGGCATTGACCATTGCCGGATTGAGCATTGAATCAAACACGCCTTGCGCACTTAACGCGGTATTGACCTGCGATGCGGCTATATGAGGCGCAATTGCGGGCTCAAAACTGATTGGGTTAATCTCTTGATAAGCGAGCCCCATATTAGATTGCGCCATTAACATCAGCGCATCACTATTGCGCAAGCCATCTTCGGTCACGTCACAACCTGAAGCAATGGGTTTAAACCCGCATTTATGCCCCGTTGCTTTTGCTAACAATGCGGCGGAGATTAAGGTTTTACCGCTATCGGTGTCGGTTCCGGTGACAAAATACAACATACTGTTAGCCCCTTTTAGCGCGGATAAACGCGATTTGATACGTTAAAGGAATGCCTTTTTCTGTACGCAGCGTGTTGGCTAATTCAACTCGTTGTTGCCATTGCTGCTTTTTTAACACTGGTCTGGTCGGGTTATGTTGATGCTGAGCAAATGATGCCCCAACCCCTTTAATGGAATACAACAGGCTACGTAAATCATCAAAATAGACTTGAATACTTTCAAGTTTAATATCAATACTTTGCCATGTATCGCCCTGAATTTGAGATGACATAAATGCTTGTTTTAATGTCGAAACGGAATTGAATTGATTGACATGAAAACCTAAGGTTGTTAACTCCGCTAAACTGCCATCTGCCACAATACTCAAATGACACTCACCATTTGGGCGTAACACGCGCTGAAACTCACAAAACGCTTGAGGCAATTTGGGGCACCACTGTAATGCCAAATTAGAATAAATGCTGTCAACAGACGCTGTTTGTAACCCCAAGGCTTGGGCATCACTACACAAAGGCAAATAGTCTGTAAATTGTTGGGTTAACTCAGTGAGCATCCCATGGGCAATATCGACTGCAACAATCTGATTAATGGAATTAAATGCGCCAAAATCAGTACCAGGCCCAGCACCCACATCCAATAACGTACCGGTTAAATTTGCTTGCTGTAACAATTTTTGCGCACTTAAGCGTTGCAATACATCATGCTGTTTGTATTGGCTTGCCGCGGTTGAAAACTTATTGGCCAGTGGATTATCTAACGTCATGAGGTTGCTCATTGATCCAAATTAATATCGTTACAATGTCTGTAAAGGTGCTGATGTGTTTGTGTCTGCATCAATGTGATTCATCAGCGATGCGAGTGCAGCAACCAAGGCGCGAATATCGTCAGCCTGGTGCTGAGCATTGAGGGTGATCCGTAATCGCGCTTGCCCCTTAGGCACAGTAGGCGAACGTATTGCCCCCACCAAAAAACCTTGCTGAGTTAACTGTTTAGCAATAGCAATCACACGTTGATTATCACCAACCATAATCGGTTGGATAGCCGTTAACGATTCAGTTAACGGTAATTGATGTTGTGTAGCGACCTGCCTAAATAGTGCGATATTGGCCAACAGTTGGGTTAACAATCGCGGATGCGAATATTGCCAATTAATCGCCGCTAATGCTAAATGAGCATTAGCAGGAGATAACGCCGTTGAGTAGATATATTCCCGCGTTGTCGCCACCAGATAATCAATGACATCTTGAGAGGCTAAAATCGCCGCTCCCTGGCAACCTAATGCTTTGCCAAAGGTGACCACTTGAATATCGACTTTGCCTGCATTAACTAAGTCATTCGGTAACACACCAAAGCCGTGAGCATCATCAACAATCAACCAGCAATGATGCTCGCGACATAAATGCGAAAGTTCAGTGATTGGCGCAGTATCACCGTCCATGCTAAAAACGCTTTCAGTCACTACAGCGCAGCCTGGGTTGCGCTCAATCGCCCTCGCGGCGCTACTAAGATCATTATGTAAAAAACGGCTAATTTTACATTGGCTGTCTTTCAAACCATCAATCACAGATGCATGCACTAATTTGTCTGCAATCACTGTGTCATCAGCATTAAATAGTGTTTTCATCAAGGCGCTATTGGCGCTAAAACCTGAGCTAAATAACATGCACGCCTGGTGACCCGTTAGCTCACATAAACGTTGTTCAAGCTGTTGATGGGCAACACTGTAACCACTGACTAACGGCGATGCCCTACTGCCTACGCCATATTGCTGCGCCCCTTGATAAAGGGCCTGAGCTAACGCGGGTTCTTGAGATAAGCCAAGATAATCATTATGGCTAAAATCAATCATCTTGGTTTGCGAAACAAGCCCGTTAACTCGCCTTTGACGTAAAAGGCCCGTCGTGTGTAATTGCGCAAGCGTATTATTGATCCGCTGAGCGAGTGGATGGTTATCCTTTACTGACAGGTCTGATTTTGCCATGGCTAATTACAGTGCAGCTGCATCATAAAATTGCTTGGTAGACTTATCTTGCTTAGCACTGGCCTGAGCAAGTAATGCACTGTCAGATTCAATATTGGCTTGTGGCCCCTGCTCTGGGTGTAAACCCAAACGACGGAACAACGTCATGTCATCGTTTTCTTCTGGGTTTGGCGTAGTCAATAACTTACAGCCGTAAAAAATCGAATTGGCACCGGCAAAGAAACACATTGATTGTAATTCATCGCTCATGTTTTCACGCCCAGCAGATAAACGTACCCGCGACTTAGGCATCAAAATACGTGCTACCGCAATGGTGCGCACAAATTCAAGTGGGTCAAGATCATCTAACTTTTCAAACGGTGTACCTGCAACTTTCACTAACATATTGATAGGCACTGAATCTGGATGATGCTCTAAATTGGCTAACTGTTGCAGTAAACCGGCGCGGTCAGTGGCTTGTTCTCCCATACCGACAATACCACCAGAACACACTTTCATGCCTGAGGCGCGTACATTCGATAAGGTATCTAAGCGGCTTTGGTAGGTTCGCGTGGTAATCACATCGCCATAGTATTCTGGAGAGGTATCGAGGTTGTGGTTGTAATAGTCTAAACCCGCATCGGCAAGTTGGTCGGCTTGTTCAGATGACAACATACCTAAGGTCATGCAAGTTTCCATGCCTAAGGCACGCACATCTTTAACCATTTGGGTTAAATACGGCATGTCTTTGTCGCGCGGGTTACGCCAGGCTGCACCCATACAAAACCGTGATGCACCTGCGGCTTTAGCACTTTTAGCCTCTGTTAATACTTTTTCAATTTCAAGTAGACGTTCTTTCTCAAGCCCGGTGTCATACCGCGCGCTTTGAGGACAGTATTTACAATCCTCAGGGCATGCACCGGTTTTAATCGATAAAAGACGACTGATCTGCACTTCGTTAGGATCAAACGTTTCACGATGAATACTGTGGGCTTTAAACAATAAATCATTCATCGGCAATGCAAACAATGCTTCGATTTCTGCTTTTTGCCAATCGTGACGAACTTCAGCTAACGACATGGATCTTTCCTTTATTTTGATTTTCTGTTGGCTAGGATACCCTGAGCCCGTAAACTGTCAACGCAGCGAACACTTCGCCCTTTACAAGCGGTCAAAAAGCGAGCACCTATAATTATGACACTTTCAAACACAAATACCACAATCGATTATACTTTTGATCAGCAACATATTTGGCATCCTTATACCTCTATGACCCAGGCCCTGCCTGTGTATGGTGTGGTTTCTGCTCAAGGTTGCGAGTTGACGTTAGACAGTGGCGAAGTATTAATTGATGGCACCAGTTCATGGTGGTCATGTGTCCATGGTTATAGTCATCCGACCATTTTAGCGGCCATGCAACAGCAACTTTTAAGCCTAAGCCATGTGATGTTTGGCGGCATTACCCACCAGCCAGCTATTGAAGTGTCAAAACGCCTAGTGCAAATGACCAGCGCTAATTTAACCAAAGTATTTTTGGCCGACTCAGGCTCTATTGCCGTTGAAGTGTCCCTAAAGATGGCGCTGCAATATTGGCAAGGTCGCAATAAACCGCAAAAACAGCGAATTATGACGGTTAAAAGTGGTTATCATGGCGATACTTTTGCCGCCATGAGTGTGTGCGACCCAGACGGCGGCATGCACACCATGTTTGGTAATAATGTCACTAAACAAGTGTTTATCCCCGCGCCAACATCGAAATTTAATGAGCCACTCAATCAAACCGATAGTAATACCTTAGAGCATGCATTTAGCCAACATCATCAAGACATTGCCGCGGTGATTATCGAACCGATTATGCAAGGTGCAGGCGCAATGCGTTTTTACTCGCCGGCTTATTTAAGCAAACTTCGCCAACTGTGCGACCATTATCATGTACTGCTGATTTTAGATGAAATTGCCACCGGCTTTGGCCGCACCGGAACATGCTTTGCTTATGAGCACGCTAACATTGAAGCGGATATTTTATGTGTAGGTAAGGCGCTTACTGGCGGTTACATTAGTTTAGCCGCAACCCTGTGCAGTGATGAAGTAGCCAGCGGCATTAGTGACTCACCAGCAGGCGTGTTTATGCACGGCCCGACGTTTATGGGCAATCCATTAGCCTGCGCGGCTGCCACTGCCAGTTTAGATTTATTGCTTCAAGGTGACTGGCAACAACAAGTCAGCGCCATTGAAGCCCAACTTAAACAAGAGCTCGCCAGTGCCACTGATTTAGCCCAAGTACAAGATGTACGTGTATTAGGCGCCGTTGGGGTGATTGAAATGGTGAGCAGCGTCAATACCGCACAATTACAACAAGCGTTTGTTGACCTTGGGGTCTGGGTAAGGCCGTTTAATAAATACATTTATATTATGCCGCCTTACACGATTAGTGCTGCGCAACTGACGCAACTCACCTCAGCAATGGTAAGCGTTGCAGGCAGTATTGCAGATAGCGGCAACAAACAGCAATTTATTAGCCACGGCTAATCAAACTCAGCCAATACTTGCTGGGCATGGGATATGATCGCGTCAGAGACTTCTTTATAAATTCCCTTGAGTAAAATCCAATGGTGCCAATACAGTGTCTCTTCAATGACTTTATCAGGCAGGATCTGCACTAATTAGCCATTGGCGAGCTCATTGCTAACTTGTAATTGTGACGCTAAACAATAAGCAGCGCCGTGTTTAGTCATATCAATGAAGGCTTCTGATGAGCGCACGGCGTGCAGTGGGTATTGGCCTTCTTCTAAACCAAAGTGTTGCTCAATAAAACGGGTGTGCATATTGTCTTTATGATCAAAGGCTATCCCTGGCACTCGCATTAATGTTTGCGTATTTATCCCATCACAAAAGTAACGTTCAACAAACTCTGGCGTCGCAACAACAATATAATTAATCTTGCCTAATCGTGTTAACAGGCCCCCTTTTATCGCCACATCGTATACCGCAATGGCTCCAAGTGACTGACCATCTTTGAGTCGGTCGAGGGTGCGTTCCTCATCTTCAATCAATAAATTGACTTCTAATAGATGCTTTTTAATTAAAGGGCAATCGCCGGAATAAGCCAGGTCGCCAGAGAATCGACATTGGTGGCAATATGCAATGTTAACGGGGTTAATGGCGCATTAGGCATCACACTTGGCAGTAATTCCGTCTCTAGCTGCACGACTTGGTAAATAATGACTTAAAAGTTGCGGTGATTAAAGGCACTATTTCTAAGTCTTTGGCCATTGGTAAAGCTTACCGCCTGGCAAAAGAGCAAGGCGAAGACATTGCTGAGGCCATTGCAAGCCACGGCGAGGGTTATGTTGCATTTAGAGGTCAGGTTTCACAATCACAATTTAGCACTGAAAAAGGCCTTACCATTGGTACTGTGACCATTAATGGAAGCGGTGAGTACCAGCAAGAGCAATATCAATTAGAAATCAAAAATGAGCACCTTTTAGCACGTCGCAATGGCGAGGTTGACGTCACTATCCCAGACTTGATTTGTTGTATTGATATGGACAACCAAATGGCAATCACAACCCCAAACCATCATGTTGGGTTGAATGTCGCTATTGTGATTTTACCGGCGCCAAAAGAGTTTGTTACCGAACGTGGCTTACAAGCATTTGACCCAGCTTATGTTGGCTTATCAACGCCGTACGAGCCTTCTGTAGCAAAACATTTTGCCAAACTTGGTAAACAAAACGCCTAAGCAACACTGTTTAAGCATTAAGCCTGCATTGCTACAAATCCTGGTATTTGTGCAATGCGGGTTAACCAACCTCTGATGTGCGGATATTCTACTAAATCAAAACCACCTTGATGTGCCACATGGGTATAAGCATAAAGCGCAATATCCGCTAAGGAAAATTGCTCACCACACAGAAATGGCTGCTGTGAAAGTGTAGCCTCCATGACGCTGAGCGCCTTATAGCCTTTAGCATGTAACGAGTGATACTCGGCTAAACGGTCATCTGGTAAGCCTAAATACAGTTGAATATAACGGGCAACGGCAATATAAGGTTCATGACTGTATTGTTCAAAGAACAACCATTGATACATTTTTGCTTTGCAAAATTCATCAGTTGGGATCAGCATAGAACTTGCCGCCAAATAACCCATAATCGCGTTTGACTCAGTTAATACTCTGCCATCATCAAATTCAATTAGCGGTATTTTACCTGTTGGGTTTTTAGCTAAATAAACCGCAGCCTGTGTATCTCCATTAGCAATACTCATCTCTTGCCATTGATTCTCAATATTGAGCATATGTAACACCAGTTGCACTTTGTAGCAGTTGCCAGAGACGCTATCGCCGTATGCTGTGATCATGTACACCTCAGATTATTTTTTAATTAAACTCGAAATCAGGGCACGCAACGCCGCTGGCTTAACCATTTTGGCCATATAGTGATAACCGCGTCGTTCAATATCATCAACAAGATCTTTATTGGTGTTAGCGGTAATTAAAATCCCGGGCACATGTGCACCATAGCGAGAACGAATATCATCCATGGCATCAACGCCATTTTTATCATCATCTAAATGATAATCTGCCAAAATAATGTCTGGCGCAACGCCCTTAAGCCCCAACTTAATGCGTGCATCTGCGATATCGGTTGCACAAATAACTTCACATTGCCAACGGCTTAAAAGTGAATCAAGCCCTGCTAAAATAGCTTCTTCGTTGTCTATGCATAACACCTTAACGCCAGCAAGAGGCTGCATTAGCGAAGGGATAGGTTTAGTCACTACTTGGCTAACGGTTTGCCCTAAAGGCACCATGATAGAAAACATAGAGCCTTGGCCTAACACAGACTGCACTTGAATAGGATGATCGAGGACTTTACTTATTCTATCTGCAATCGCCAATCCAAGACCTAAACCACTTACATTGCGGCTACTGGGGTGATTTAAGCGTTTAAACTCTTTAAAAATCTCTTGGGTTTCGTGCTCATCGATACCGCAGCCAGTATCGAGCACTTGAATCTCAATAAACTCACCACGGTGACGACAACCTAATAACACCCTGCCACCACGGGCATAACGATACGCATTGGTTAAAAAGTTTTGCAATATACGCCTCAGTAAAGACGGATCAGAATTTACCGTTACTGAGCATGACACCATCGCAAATGATATTTGGTTATCACCTGCCATTGCATCAAACTCAATGGCCAATCCATTAATCACCTCAGAAATTGAAAAATCGCGGCGATTAACATCCACCATGCCTGAGTCAAGTTTAGAAATATCCAACAAATCGGTAAGCAGCTCACCGGCAATTTTTAATGAGCTATTCACGTGGGTTAACGTGGTGCGCGCTTCTAAATCTAAATTTGGGTATTGTGATAATGACGCGGTAAATAACCTTGCGGCATTGAGTGGCTGCATTAAATCATGGCCGACTGCAGCAAGAAATCGGGTTTTAGAGGCATTAGCCAGCTCCTCTTGTGACTTGGCTTCAAGTAACTCGCTGTTGAGCATCGCCAATTCATAAGTACGCTCTTGCACTCGACTTTCTAGGGTTTCGTTGGCTTCAAGTAAGGCTTTTTCTTGTAAACGATATTGAGTGATATCAGTAAAGGTCATCACAAAACCGCCATCAGGCATTGGGTTACCCTGGATTTTAATCACTTTACCGTCACGACGCTCTCGCTCTGAAGTATGCGGCGTGCCATTGCGCATATGCTGCACCCTAATGGCCACTTTTTGCTCTATATCACCAGAGCCACAAAATCCACGCGATGCATTAAAGCGCACTACATCAGCAATTGGCATACCATGCTGCAAAAAGCCTTCTGGGTATTGATATAAATCGGCATAACGATAATTCCATGCAACTAAATTAAGGTCTTTATCGACCACGCTCATCCCTTCATAAGCATGTTCAATGGCGCCGCGCAACATGTCCTGACTTAAAATGATTTTGGATGAGGCTTCATCAACCAAACTGAACACTTCATCGAGCGCTAAATCACGGCCTTGCAGTACCGAGTCCATCACTAATGATGCACTGGAGGCACCAAGTACACCAGACAACATATGCTCAGTGTGGGCGATGAGCTCTTCTGGCGCAGCCTTATACCAACTGTCACTTTTTACCGCCTCGGGTGAAAAACGACTAAAACTTTCATACGCACGAGTCGGGCTGACAAATCGACTCGCAAGGATCAATAAATCTTGTTGTGAAATGGGCCCCTGGCGTTTATTGGTGTCTTGCTTTAATGACCAGGGTTTAACAAAGTGACTTGCCTGAATCCGCTCAGCAACCCCTGCCCTAAACCAAATAGACCCCAATACGTAACACATTACATTTGCCAGTAACGCGACTAACGTGTCACTGACATTAGGCGTAATCGAGTTAAGCAAATCAAACTCACCGCCAATTAACCTTGCTCCAACCCCTTGAAGTAAAATAAAACACCACAAGCTAAAGCCTACGGCAAGGCCCAGATAAACCCCAGTACGATTACCGTGTTTCCAATACAATCCACCCACCAATGCCGGCGCCAATTGTGAAAACGCACCAAACGACAACATACCCAGTTGCGATAATGAATCGCTGTCTGCCAAGGTTAAATAACTTAAATAGCCAAAACCTAAAATCACCACAATCGCTAAACGTCGTACATTAAGTAATAACTGTGAAAACTGGCTAAAGTTCTTTTCTTTAATTTGTCCTGTGCGCAACAAAAACGGCACGAGCCATTCGTTACTCACCATTACGCTGATGGTGACTACTGCAACAATCACCATACCTGTGGCTGCAGACAAAGTGCCCAGTAAAGCAATCACGGCTAGAAAGGGTTGGTCAAGTGCTAGTGGTAAGTTGATGACATAGGTATCCGCGGTAACAGAGTCGCCCAGTAACACTTTACCGGCCAACGCTAAAGGGGCGACAAACATGCCGAATAAAGCCAAGTAAATAGGGAAAATCCAACGTGATTTTTTTAATATATGCTCGCCGCCGCACTCCACCACCATGACGTGAAACTGCCTTGGCATACATAAAAATGCCGCCATACCGACAAATAATTCAGGTAAAAATGATTCCAAACGCAAGTGGCTATTTTCTATTACCCCTTTCGCTGAGGCTTGCTGCCAAATATCGCCAAATCCATCAAAAAAACCAAAGCTAATCACAACCCCAACAACAATAAAGGCGGCTAATTTAACCAAAGACTCAAACGCAATGGCGACCATCATTCCGGGGTTATGTTCTGTGGCATCGAGTTTTCGAGTACCAAATAAAATGGCAAACACGGCCAATAACATAGTGATTAACAGCGGCACAGCAACGGGGCTTAACGGGTTGTCGTCGGGCTGAAATAGATTAAGGCTAAACACCATCGCTTTTAATTGCAGCGCGATGTACGGCATGATGCCAAAAAGTGCAATAAGGGTAACAATTGCGGCTAATAATTGTGACTTGCCATAACGGGCTGCAATAAAGTCAGCCACCGAGGTAATATTTTGGGCTTTAGATACCACCACCATTTTACGCAACATACCAAAACCAAGGGTAAACACTAAAATAGGGCCAACAAAAATAGGTAAAAAAGACCATAAATCAGTAGCAGATTGTCCAACCGTCCCCAAAAAGCTCCATGATGAGCAATACACCGCCAAACTTAAGCCGTAAATCCACACTTGCAGTTTTTGGCTAATTTTACTAAACCAGCGCTCTGCGCCCCATGCCAAAATAAACAGAAGTGACACATAGCACACCGCAATTACGGCCACAATAAGAGTTAAATTCATCAGACATCCGCTATCATTTTATTGTTATTTACAGTCAATTTTATTCTTACTCCAACAAAGCAGGTTGAACATAAAACAATCGACCCTAGCTAAATTTGAGATTTTGCTTGTTATCAGCAGTACTTTTTACGCATCCTAACACGTGCAACAGACTAAATATTAAGGATATTTTAAAACTAGACCAAGGTCTAATAGTTTTGACAGTCGGTTGCAGATGATACTTTAGCCACGCCATTTTTTAGAAAGGGAAGCCCCTATGAGCTCGCAGTCTCTTTACAAAGTTCCTAGTGACATCGCAGACAACGCACTGGTTAATAACGATCAATATAAGAAAATGTACCAAGAGTCCATTGTTAATCCAGAAGGTTTTTGGAGAGAACACGGCAAACGTATCGATTGGATTAAACCTTACACCAAAATTAAAAAAACCTCATTTGATGATCACAATTTATCAATCAACTGGTTTTATGACGGCACATTAAATGCTTCAGCAAACTGTTTAGACCGTCATTTAGAACAGCACGGCGATAAACTGGCCATCATTTGGGAAGGTGATGACGCCAATGAACAGCGCAAAATCACTTATGCAGAATTACACGCTGACGTTTGTAAATTTGCCAATGCATTACGCGGTCAAGGTGTTGGCAAGGGCGATATCGTCACAATTTACATGCCTATGGTGCCAGAAGCTGCTGTAGCGATGCTTGCTTGTGCCCGAATTGGTGCCGTTCACTCTGTGGTATTTGGTGGTTTCTCGCCAGATTCAATTGCAGCAAGAGTTATTGATGGTAAATCTAAAGTACTGATTACCTCAGATGAAGGCGTACGTGGTGGCCGTAAAATTCCGTTAAAACGCAGTGTTGATGAAGCGATTGCCACCCCTGATGTCACCTCGGTTGAAAAAGTCATTGTATTAAAACGTACCGGTGGGGATATTGATTGGGTTGAAGGCCGTGATGTGTGGTGGCATTCATTAATGGAAGTCGCTTCTGAGTATTGCCAACCCGTTGAAATGAACGCCGAAGACCCATTATTTTTACTCTATACCTCAGGCTCAACCGGTAACCCTAAAGGCGTGTTGCATACCACTGGCGGATACATGGTTTACGCCTCGATGACACATGAATATGTGTTTGATTATAAAGCCGATGAAGTTTACTGGTGTACTGCTGACGTTGGTTGGATTACCGGCCACTCGTACATGGTGTATGGCCCATTTGCTAACGCTGCTACGGTATTAATACATGAAGGAGTGCCAAATCATCCGTCGCCTGCGCGTCTTGGCGAAATGATTGACCGTCATAATGTCAATATTCTTTATACTGCGCCAACATTAATCCGCGCATTAATGGCTGAAGGTAAAGAGCAGTTTAGCAGCTATAAAGGCGACTCACTGCGCATTATGGGCTCAGTGGGTGAACCCATTAATCCTGAAGCTTGGCGTTGGTACCATGAAGTGATCGGTCATGAAAACTGCCCGATTGTAGATACCTGGTGGCAAACCGAAACCGGCGGTATTCTCATTAGTCCATTACCGGGCGCAACAGACACTAAACCCGGTTCTGCTACCCGTCCATTTTTTGGCGTACAACCTGCATTAGTTGACAACATGGGCAATATCGTTGACGGCGCCACAGAAGGTAATCTGGTGATTCTTGACTCTTGGCCAGGCCAAATGCGAACGGTATACGGCGACCATGACAGGTTTGCCCTAACCTACTTTAAAACGTTCCGTGGTATGTACTTTACCGGTGACGGTGCCCGTCGTGATGAAGATGGTTATTACTGGATTACAGGTCGAGTCGACGATGTGATTAACGTATCAGGCCACCGTTTAGGCACTGCAGAAGTAGAAAGTGCGTTAGTGTCGCATGATCTCGTCGCTGAAGCGGCTGTAGTGGGTTACCCTCATGATATTAAAGGACAAGGCATTTATGCTTATGTGACCTTAACTCGTGGAACAGAACCCACTGAAGAGTTACGCCTAGAATTACGCCAATGGGTACGTAAAGAAATTGGCGCGTTAGCGACACCAGATCTGATCCAATGGGCTAGCGGGTTACCTAAAACACGTTCGGGTAAAATTATGCGTCGTTTCTTGCGTAAAATTGCTGCCAATGAAGTGACCAACTTAGGGGATTCTTCAACGCTAGCAGATCCAGCGGTAATCGACACCTTAATAGAAACCCGTTTAAATAAAACGGAGTAACGTTATTTAAGTTAGTGTTCTATCCACCCACGAGAAATCCTGACCAATTTCTCTTTCGGCCCCTCATTGAGGGGCTTTTTTTTGTCTTAATTGTGCTAGTGAGCAGGCAGCTCATCATAGACGGTATCGATACTCACCTGATAAACATGTTCTGCTTGGGCTAATTTATAACGGGTTGTCTGACCAACAGCTAATTTTAGCGTTCTGTCTTTGTCGACAACATTAGGTGCGCCGTTAGACAAATCACTCAAACTCACTGTGAGTTGAATATTTTCAGCCTGTAGCTGCTTTGACGTCATCGTCACAACATAATCACCTTCGACCTCAATGGAGACCGTTTCATTTAACCCCATTAGGATATTAGACGTTGATGAGGTCGTATCTTGTGAGTCAGTAACATATTCTTCAATTGAAAACCCGACTACCAATCCTTGTTCCGCCATGGCAAAATGACTGACAATAAACAAGGCAAGTAATGATAAATACTTCATGGATGATACTCCTAAGATTACGTTTTTTTATTCTATTTTTAATGGTTAACCTGCCTTAGCTAAAACAAATTTCAACCCACTATTCTTGAGATTAAATCTACACTAAGTCAAAATAAAAAACAGTGTTTAGCTTGCGATTAACTATAAATGATACGGCTTTAAATTAATTAGATAGTGGTAAGCCCCTATCAATAAATGTGACTGAATTTACCCAGTCAACCAAACTCAGAACCCCATTGAAAACATTAAACTCCAACGGCCAATTGTATGCTCATTAATCTTCGCGACTACCAACAACAAGCCGTAGACGCCGCAGTAACGCATTTTAAACTCAGCCAACAGTCAGCAGTGCTTGTACTTCCTACTGGTGCAGGCAAAAGCATTGTGATTGCAGAGCTTGCAAGGATCGCCAATGGTAATGTCTTAGTACTTACCCATGTCAAAGAGTTAGTGGCACAAAATGCCGAAAAAGTCGGATTGTTAACCCAAGAAGCCAGTATTTATTCTGCTGGGCTTAAGCAAAAAAAAGCCAATGGTAAAACCGTTGTCGCCAGTGTTCAATCCGCTTCTCGCGCACTCAACCAATTTGACCAAGCATTTTCACTGGTCATCATTGATGAATGTCATCGCGTCAGTACTGAGTCAACCAGTCAGTATCAACAACTACTGACCCATTTACGCACTAAGAACCCACAAATAAAACTATTAGGACTCACCGCCACGCCTTATCGGCTGGGGTTAGGCTGGATATATCGCCATCATTATCACGGAAAAGTGGGTAATACAGATAAACCCATATTCGACAAATGCATTTTCGAGTTACCCATGCGGCCATTAATCAAAAAAGGCTATTTAACTCAACCCACTATTTTTGATGGACTGAGTGCGCAATATGACTTTAACAACCTAGCGACACCGCAAAGTGATGAATATTCGCAAGCTGAAGTTGACAACTTACTTCATCATCAAGGCCGCGCGACCACAGCCATTATTAAACAAGTAAAACAGCTTGCTCAACATCGGCAAGGTGTGCTCATCTTTGCGGCTACCGTCCGCCATGCCAATGAAATAATGACATTAATGGATGATGATGCCGCATTGATTACCGCACAAACGCACCATGTTGAACGTGATGAAATTATTGACCATTTTAAAACAAAGCAACTTAAATTTATTGTCAACGTTGCAGTATTAACCACAGGCTTTGATGCACCTCATGTCGATTTAATCGCGATATTACGGCCAACAGCATCTGTCAGCCTATTTCAACAAATGATTGGCCGGGGTTTGCGGCTCGCCCCCAACAAAACCGATTGCTTAGTGATCGACTATGCCGCCAATGGTTACGACTTATTTTACCCTGAAGTTGGCCAGGCCAAACCAAACAGTAAGTCAGTTCCTGTGCAAGTGCACTGCCCTGTTTGCCAATTCGCCAACACCTTTTGGGGACTTGTTGACGCTGATGGCGACATCATTGAACACTTTGGTCGACGCTGCCAAGGATTGATTGATGACACTAAGCAATGTGATTTTCGATTTCGCTCAAAGTCGTGCCCTGACTGCGGCGCTGAAAATGATATAGCCGCGCGTATCTGCCAAACCTGTCAGTCGACCTTAATCGATCCTGATAAACATCTTAAACAAGTATTAAATTCCCAGCATCATCACTTATTTAAATGCCAAGAAATGTTGTTACTTTGCCAAGATGAAAAGCTAGTCGTTCAATACCTTGACATTGAAGGTAACGACTTCAAGCAAACTTTCCAATTTTCTACACCGGCTCAACGAAGAGCATTTTATGCAGTGTTTGTGTTAAGTCACACTCGCACGCCAGGTTTATTACATCCACAATATAACCGAGCCAACGATGTCTTAGCCGATGTAGCCCGCTTTAGGCAGCCCGATTTATTGCTGTTAAAGAAAAACAAACACCGTTGGGATTTAGTTGATTCATTTTTTGATTATCAAGGCAAATATAAAATCGATATGAGTTAAAACAAAATTAATTGCGATGCATTATGAAAAAAAAAGCGCATATGGTATAAATTGCCCATATCATTAAACAGGAGTCACCATGTTTGTAGTTATTTTTGGCCGCCCAGCTTGCCCATTTTGCGTTCGCGCTGTTGAACTGTCTGAAAAATTAGCCGCTCAAAGCGAAGATTTTAAATTTAAGTATATTGATATTCACGCAGAAGGGATTACTAAAGCTGACCTTTCTAAGAGTGTGGGTAAAACCGTAGAAACTGTGCCACAAATCTTTATTGATGAGCAGCCAATAGGTGGTTGTACTGAATTTGAAGCTTATGTTCGTCAAAACAATTTATTAAAGTAACTTGCTAAATTTGATGCTCACAAAAAAGGCAACCAGATGGTTGCCTTTTGTTTTACTACAGTAAACTACAGTACATATTTGGCTGAAAAAATCACGCGATTTAAATCGCCTTCAAAACCATTTTCAAGCTCATTTAATGCATGCATAAATTCAACACCAAACGTAAGTGGCTTTGATGGTGAGTACAATAAATTAACGTAAGCTGAATAAGCAGACTTGTTCACCGCTTCCCCCGTCAACGCAACATCGTTGTCAGCTGAAAACCCAGAGAAAGTCACACTTGAACGCCACTGCTCTGTCCACCAATGACGATATGACACAAAGCCGCCAAATGATTTAATCGCTTCAATATCGCCGTTAGCATCAATCACACCCGCATTGGCATAATTTAATGCCATATAACGCCCCAGGCCTTCACCATAAGTCGCGGTAAATTTAAAATCATCATTACCGACAGGGATTACACCCGCAAAACTGGCGCCGTAGCCCATCTCAGAGGTGTCATAAGCAGTACCACCAATGGTTTGCTCAACATTGAGCTGTCGTACAATAGCCGCAGCCGAAAACGACGAGCCATTTGAGGTCTTAAAGTTATAACGACCAACAAAATCAGGTACGACACCGCTACCACTGGTGATCCGTGAACCACCGCCATAAGGCGTCACCGTGGTTTCAGGGTTTTCTATCGAGAATTGCCAATTGCCACTGCTATAACGTATTTGAGATTGTCTAACAAAAGGCGTGCCTTCTGGTGCACCAACAAAATCTAAATTCTCAGGTAATGCCCCAGGGTTTTGAAACGTAGACCATGTTTGACCTATGGTCCATTCATCATAGCTTACAAAAGCATGGCGAATACGTGGTGAGTAACTATTTGAGACACGCTCATTACCATCAGCATGAGTCATAAAATCTAACTCAATGAACCCAGTTAATGTGTGGCCATCTAAATCAGTGACAGTTTTAAAGTTAAAACGAGATTCTCTTGCCTGAAAATCAACAACTTGTTCACCATTACCTTCAGTACCATAAATAGTACCAGGTACATAAAACTGTCTTGAAAGCGCTCCCGAATCTGGTGCGCCATTACCATAATCACTAAACATAACATCAGCTTTAATGTAGCCACCAAATGTCATATCCGTTGCAGCTTGAGCTCCCCCACTCATTGCTAATATCGCACCTGCAACATATAAACTCAGTTTTGCTTGTTTCATTGCTTTCTCCCTTATCATTTTTTTTCTAATCCTATGCAATATCGAACAATTAACAATCAAGTAACATTAGCAATAAGTCTATGAGACAAAAGTAGACAAGCAAAAGCTAATGCTTGGTTTGTACATTGCAGGTAAACAGTAATGGATAAACTGAGGTAAATAATGAGGAATAAATCAAAAATTGGTGGGTCGTGAAGGATTCGAAATTTCGATCAATGGGTTAAAAGTCAACTGCAGTCGTTGATTTAAACCAAAGTGACTGAGCTAACGGCCCATCTTTGTTTTGCCGTCGGTAATGCAAAGTTGAATCAGATACCTGACAAGAATCTAATAAGAGATGAGTAAACTGAGTATAGAATTAATTAGTTTTAAACTATCAGGTAGATATTGAAGAGGAGAAATCAAGAAATGGTGGGTCGTGAAGGGTTCGAACCTTCGACCAATGGGTTAATAGCCAACTGCAGTCGTTGATTTAAACCAAAGTGACTGAGCTAACGACCCATCTTAGTTTTGCAGTCATCAATGCACAGTTGAATCATATACCTGACAAGAACCTAATAGGAGATGAGTAAACTGAATATAGAATTAATTAGTTTTGAACTATCACGTAGATATTGAAGAGAAGAAATCAAGGAGTGGTGGGTCGTGAAGGATTCGAACCTTCGACCAATTGGTTAAAAGCCAACTGCTCTACCGACTGAGCTAACGACCCATCTTGGTTTTATAAGCTTTATCGCTTACTGGAACAAAAGCCAACTGTCTATGTTTCAAGACCGACTGAGCTAACGACCCATCTGGTAAATCTGATATAACGTTTAAATTCTTTAACCACGATTTAAAAAGTGGTGGGTCGTGAAGGATTCGAACCTTCGACCAATTGGTTAAAAGCCAACTGCTCTACCGACTGAGCTAACGACCCATCTTGGTTTTATAAGCTTTATCGCTTACTGGAACAAAAGCCAACTGTCTCTGTTTCAAGACCCGCTGAGCTAACGACCCATCTGGTAAATCTGATATAACGTTTAAATTCTTTAACCACGATTTAAAAGTGGTGGGTCGTGAAGGATTCGAACCTTCGACCAATTGGTTAAAAGCCAACTGCTCTACCGACTGAGCTAACGACCCATCTTGGTTTTATAAGCTTTATCGCTTACTGGAACAAAAGCCAACTGTCTCTGTTTCAAGACCCGCTAAGCTAACGACCCATCTGATATAACGTTTAAATTCTTTAACCACGATTTAAAAGTGGTGGGTCGTGAAGGATTCGAACCTTCGACCAATTGGTTAAAAGCCAACTGCTCTACCGACTGAGCTAACGACCCATCTTGGTTTTATAAGCTTTATCACTTACTGGAACAAAAGCCAACTGTCTATGTTTCAAGACCCGCTGAGCTAACGACCCATCTTGGTTTTTATAAGCTTTATCGCTTACTGGAACAAAAGCCAACTGTCTATGTTTCAAGACCCGCTGAGCTAACGACCCATCTGGTAAATCTGATGTAACGTTTAAATTCTTTAACCACGATTTAAAAAAGTGGTGGGTCGTGAAGGATTCGAACCTTCGACCAATTGGTTAAAAGCCAACTGCTCTACCGACTGAGCTAACGACCCATCTTGGTTTTATAAGCTTTATCGCTTACTGGAACAAAAGCCAACTGTCTATGTTTCAAGACCCGCTGAGCTAACGACCCATCTGGTAAATCTAATATTACGTTTAAATTCTTTAACCACGATTTAAAAAGTGGTGGGTCGTGAAGGATTCGAACCTTCGACCAATTGGTTAAAAGCCAACTGCTCTACCGACTGAGCTAACGACCCATCTTGGTTTTATAAGCTTTATCGCTTACTGGAACAAAAGCCAACTGTCTCTGTTTCAAGACCCGCTGAACTAACGACCCATCTTATTTTTTATAAGCTTTACTGCTCACTGGAACAAAAGCCAACTGTCTATGTTTCAAGACCCGCTGAGCTAGCGACCCATTTGGTAAGTTTGAAAACTTTAATCACTAGTGATGCAGAAACTACATTGAGATGATTAACGCTTTTAAACCCCTCAGAAGGCTATGCCGTTCTGAGGGCGCCTATAATACCTTTTTCAATTTCTCATGCAAGCGCAAATTTATAATTTCTTGTTGTTTGCATGAAAAACAGACTAAGAGGCTGTTTTTTGGCTTAATTAACCTTTCAATGCTGATAATTGCTGCTGTGCAAGGCGCGCAGAGGCACTGTCGGCATATTCTTTGAGTACTTTGTTATAAAGCGCTCTCGCACCAGCCGAGTCATTTTCTTTCTCAGCAATCATGCCGAGTTTAACCAAACTATCGCCACGCTTGTTAGAATCTGTAAACTTGCTTACAACAGTGCTAAAGGCTTGTTTAGCTGCAGTATTATCACCTTTATTATATAACAATTGCCCTAACCAATAATTGGCATTGGCTGCGTAGCTAGAATCTGGGTATTGAGTAATAAAGTCACGAAATGCAGGGATAGCATCGTCATATTTACGCTCTTTCAACACTAAGTTGACCGCAGCTTCGTAGCTACCGGTTTCACCTAACGTTGAACTTGCCGCTGCAACGGTAGTTGGGTCAACTTGAGTTGCTGTTGGCGCGGCAGGTGTCGATGACTTAACAGTAAGATTAGCAATTTCCTCATACAGTTGACGCTGACGCTGCAACATTTGATTCATTTGATAATTTTGTTGCTCAGTAATGCCACGTAAATCCAACACTTCATTTTGTAATGCATCCATACGGCGCTGCATGTCAAATTCAACTTGTTGCTTGGCTTTAATAATACGCTCTAGTTTTGCAATTCGATCATCATTCGAACCACCAGACACATCTGACACAGGGGCTGGGGCTGCAAAAGCACTTGCAGTAGTAAAGAACATAGCCGCAACTAAAATGGCTCGTTTCATTTTGTCCACTCCTAAAAAAGGCCAACCGCTGGCAGTTGGCCTTACATTTTTAACGCTTAGTAAACTAACACGCCACGACGGTTTAAACCGAAACCAGTGTCTGTGCGAGAATAATCTAATGGTTTCTCTTCACCATAGCTTACGATACTCATTTGGCTAGGTTGTACACCCATACCTTGTAAGTACTTAGCAATCGCTTTCGCACGACGTTCGCCTAGTGCAATGTTGTACTCAGGCGTACCACGTTCGTCAGCATGACCTTCAATCAATACGCGAACATTTGGGTTTTCTACTAAATAGTTACCGTGAGCTTGAAGAATTTCAGCGTTTTCGCTTTGAACTTCACTGCGGTCAAAATCAAAGTAAATAATGTTTTGACGACGTAATTCTTGTTCTTTTAAACGCTGCTGTTCAACCGGGCTTAACACTGCGCCAGCACCACCAGTTTCAATACCACCAGTACCATATTCACTACCAGTACCACTCATAGAACCGCTAGCGTCTGTTTCAGAGTCTGAAGTTGAGCTACAGGCACCCAGTGCCATGAGCGGAACTGCAACCAGCATAGCTTTAAACAACTTATTCAGATCCATTTTAAATCCTTATCAATATCTATTTAGAGAAACGGAGACCATGCTGGTGATTTCACCTCGCCCTGGCCGACAGGCAATCTTGCTTTAAATCTGCCGTCCATAGAAACAGCAGCTAATACTTGTTTACCTTGATGGGTTGTACCATAGATAACCATAGTGCCATTGGGAGCGACACTTGGCGATTCATCAAGCTGAGTTGATGAAAGCACCTGCATAAAGCGTGTCGCTAAATCCATTCTAGCAATGTGGAACTTACCATTAGTACGGTTTACAAAAATCATACTACGACCGTCAGGAGTAATTGAACCACCAAGGTTCCATTCGCCTTCAAATGTCATACGAGAGACTTTTTTTGTATCTAAACTCACGCGATATAACTGTGGTCGACCACCACGCTCAGAGGTGAATAACAATGATTTACCATCTGGGAACCATGAAGGCTCAGTATCAATCGCATAATGATCTGTGATGCGTTGTGAACTTTTAGTCGCAATATCGACCACATAAACTTCAGGCTGACCGTCTTTAGATAGCGTGATGGCTAACTTTTTGCCATCAGGAGAAAATGACGGAGCACCATTAATCCCATTGAAACTACTCACCATAGTACGCGTTTGACTGTAGATGTCTTGTACAAAAATTTCAGCTTTTCTGTTCTCAAAACTCACATATGCTAAACGACGACCGTCAGGTGACCATGTTGGTGACATTAATGGTTCTGGCGAACGTAATAACATTTGCTCATTGTAACCGTCATAATCGGCAATCATCAAATGATAAGGCGATTTTTGACCTTGCTTAACAACAACATAAGCAATGCGAGTTAAAAATGCACCACGAATCCCCGTCAACTTTTCGTAGACGATATCGCTAATTCGGTGACCGTATTGTCTAAATTGATTAGCACTTATGACCGTTTCACGGCTTTCGAGTAGAAGCTCACTGTTATTGACAGGGCCTTTAGTGATCACATTTTGCGCTTTCACTAAATCAATCAGTTCAAAGCTAACTAAATACTGATCTGTCCCATAAGGCTTTACAGAACCCACAACAACCGCTTCCGCTTCGACATTAGCCCAATTTTGCGCAGCAAAACCGTTTACTGATGACAAACTCGTTTGTGGCAATGCTCTTACATCTAACGACTTAAATGTGCCGCTGCGAGCAAGATCCGATGTCACTACATCAGAAATAGACGCAGGAGCAGGCCCTTGCCCTTGCCAAACAAAAGGCACTACAGCAATGGGTCTTGCGGCATCCACACCTTCTGTAATCACAATATCTAACGCTGCGCGAGCAGGTGCCGTTAACACAATAAGTACCAGTGTTAACCATTTAGCCAAATTCTTCATGCGACTCCTTTTACTCAATTCCATCACTTATTACGTTTGATACTAATTAAATTCCGGTGAAACCGTTAAATTAATTTCTTTTAATTGTTGATAAACAGCAGGTTCCGGTGAAACAGGTAAGCGCCCCGCTTTATTTATCGACACTTTTGCCGCGCGGCAAACCACTTGGTCACCTTCTAATGTCTGCGCCGTGGTCACAAACCCGTCTGGTGCTAAGCGAATAAAAACTCGACAACTTTTACCACGCATTGATTCATCAACCACTAAGTTACGTTGAATCGTGGCAATAATCATTGCTTTATATTTATCAACTTCAGACAACACTTGTCTATTACGTGTTTTTGACAACGAGTCTTGTTCTGCAGCCATTGCCTCGGCCATTTCACGTTCTTGACGTGCTTTGGTTTCAGCGGCTTGGCGTTTTTTCTCCGCTTCTTCGCGTAGTTTACGCTCGGCTTCCTCTTTACGCTTACGCTCATCTTCTGCACGTTGGCGATCTTCTTGTGCTTTCTTAGCCGCTGCTTCTTCTTGCTTACGTTTTTCAGCTGCTTGCTTGGCGGCTTCTTCAGACGCTTTTTGTTCTCGCTCTTTTTGCTTACGCACTTCTTCAGCTTTTAAAGCACGCTCTTTCTCTTGTTGCTGCTTAACCTGAGCGGCTTTAGCAGCGTCATTCGCTTTTTGAGTTTCAGCTTCTTTCTGTTTGCGCTGGATCTCTAATGTTTTAATCTTTTCTTGCTCACGCTCACGTTCACGCTTTGCTTCTAAAGCTTTACGTTCGAGTTCTGCCTGGCGAGTTTTTTCTTGCTGTAGTGCATCTTGCTTTTGTTTCTTTAATTGCTCAACTCGTTCACTCACTTTTTGCTGATCAATCACAATAGCTTGAACGGCAGGTGCGCTAGCGGCCGTTTGCATGTGTTTGGGCTTATCATCAAAACTAATACCTAAGGCAAGAATGACGATAACTCCGATATGAATACCAGCAGAAATAGAAACGGGTACGGTTAAATCTGATTTTCCAGACACCTATTTCTCCTTCGGTGAATCGGTCATAAGCCCTACAGCAGGAACACCAGCACTTTGCAGACTTATCATTAATTGGATCACGCTTTCATATGGAATAGAGCGTTCCGCTTTTACCACTACCGGCCTTTGCGGCTCAAGCGCAATGAGCGCGCCAACTTCGGTAGACACCTGTTCTAAATCCATCGCGACAGAGTTTGAGCTACTGCCCACGTTTAAAAAGTACTCGCCGGCAGCATCAATAGAAGCAACTATGGGCGGCTTGCTGTCTGGTGGCAGGGTTTCTGCATTGCCTTGCGGCAACTCTACTTTGACACCTTGCGATACGATTGGCGCTGTAACCATAAAAATAATTAACAACACCAACATCACGTCGATGTAAGGCACCACGTTGATTTCTGCAACCGGACGACGACGTTTACGTTGATACATTAAACAGCTTCCTTCTCGCTATACGCTTGACGTTGCAATATGTTTGAGAATTCTTCCATAAAGTTGGCATATGAGCTCTCAAGCTTTTCAACTTGAGTCGTGAATCTGTTGTAACCAATAACGGCAGGAATTGCCGCAAACAAACCCATTGCGGTGGCAATTAGTGCCTCAGCAATACCTGGTGCAACCATTGCTAACGTTGCGTTTTCAACCGCGCCGAGTGCAATAAACGAATTCATGATCCCCCACACCGTTCCAAATAAACCAATATATGGGCTGGTTGAGCCAATGGTGGCCAATAAAGGTAAATGATGTTCTAATTTTTCCATCTCACGCGACAAGCTCACACGCATAGCACGTGATGTTCCGTCCATCACCGCTTCTGGTGATTTACTGTTGACTTTACTGAGACGGGTATATTCTTTAAACCCAACAACAAACATCGCCTCTAAGCCTGATATTGTATTACCACGGGCAATAAGTTCTTTATAAAGACGGTTTAAATCAACACCAGACCAAAAGGTATCTTCAAAGCGTAATGCTTTGACTCTTGCCGAGCTGAGCAATTTGTTGCGTTGGATGATCACGGCCCAAGAGGCAATCGATAATGCCAACAAGGTCAACATGACCAATTTTACCAACACACTGGCTTCTAAAAACAAACCAATAAATGAAATTTCAGCGTGCACTGTCAAACTCCTGAACAATATTTAGGGGAATAGCGCGGGGACGCATTCGTGACAAAGATATACACGCGACAACAACTGTCGCTTCACAATAGCAATCACCTTGATGATCAACTAAGCGTTGGTGAAACACCAAAGACGCTTTTTTTAATTCAACGACTTTGGATTCAACCAATAAGTCTTGCTCAAATTTTGCTGCTTTACGAAAATCGATATCGACATGTTTAACGACAAAAGCAATATCTTCCGCCAGCAGTTTCGCTTGGCGAACACCCATCGTTTTTAACCATTGCGTCCGTGCCCTTTCAAAAAAATTCAAGTAGTTTGAATGGTACACAACACCACCGGCATCAGTATCTTCATAGTAAATTGATATAGGCCAAACAAACATAATCAGAACACGAATTCTTAACAGACAAAAGTTGGCTTACTATACCGAGTAGCTGCACGCTTGTGAATCATGCCTAAGAGGAAAAAAGGACTTTATTTTGCTCAAAATGCGCTAAAACACATGAAAAACCTCAGGAACGGTAATAGATGAAGCTTTATTAATGTATTTACCCAAATCATTAACAAAAGTTTACACAAAAAAGTACGATTAAACCTCATGTTATACTCAATAACTCAGTAACAATATTTGAGTGTAATTGCCATTTTTAACATCGATTGGGTTAGAAGGCGACATGAGACAATTCATTCAACATCGTAATGACCAATCAGCTACTAAACCCCTCATTTTCTTTATCGCGTGAATGACAATCAACCTCAGCTAATCGTATAGCAACAATTTAACCGACCACAATAGATAAACCTGCAGTGCTAACAACAATGCATCAGTGAGACGTTAGTCAATTTTATCCAATTCTTTATAGAGCAGCACTACAAATATATCGGCTTTTTAGGGGGTATTTTAAATAAAATAGCGCAACCACAAATGGCTAACCCAGCAATTGTTAAATATTATCACTAACCCCAATTTATTAATCCGACTAATTATGCACAAGATGTGTATAACAATCTAATAAACCCCTATAACAAGCGATTAAGCATGATTTACTAAATTGCCACCCCACTACAACCATTAGTTTTACTAATGATAAGTCATAATTTTTCTAGTTTGCTGAATCCACTTTTTAATTCTACTATAGCCTTGTTTTCAGGACACATCCGATTCAGATGTTGAAAACCAAGAACTCCAAACTGATGTAACCCAATACCTCAGTTTACCCTAGTTCTTATGCTTGACTTCCTTCCTTAAATTTGTTGATTGCAAATTATTTAGCCCACTTGGATTAAGTGGGTTTTTTTTGTCTTTTTTTTATCAACTCTCCTTTAAAACCTTGAACGACAGACAAAATAAAACCCAAGCAGTAAGCCGCTTGGGTTTATATATATCACTTTGGTATCTGCCGTTAAGCGTAGTTATATTGGTTTCGTTATCTTAATCACCACACGGCGGTTTATTTGGCGCTCTTGCTCTAGATCATTGGCCGCCACATGGCGTTTCTCACCATGACCTTCGGTGTGAATACGCTCTTGAGGAATGCCACTGGCAATAAGAATATCTTTAACGGAGTCAGCACGCTTATCTGACACCCTTTGGTTTATCGATCGGCCACCATAACTATCTGTGTAAGCATCAATCAAGACAAGTTCTACCTCAGGGTCGAATGACAAGTAACGTTGTACTTTTTGCAATTGCATTTTTGAGAAGCGAGTTAATTCCACACCACCCTCTTGGTAATTGAGTACCGTAAACGCAATATCATCAAAACTGTAGGGTAATAAGTTTGCTAAACAAGAACGAAACTCACGATATTTGCCACCAAAATTGGCCGATGACAGTCCCACCGCAATTTTAGAACTAGGGTTATACCAATCGGCATAATAAAATGTCGGCTCCATACCCTGGCTTAACTCTGTCAACATTGACCACGCAGCTTTTTTGGGCACTTCTCCATTAAATTGCTTCTGGTAAGCTAATTGAGTAATTTCTTTAGAGTTATGCCCAGGTCGCCAACTAGGCGCTCGACTGATTAGCGTTGCATTGGTCACTGAATCAGGCTTTAACCACATATCTAAAGTAAATTGTAAATTGAGTTCTTTACCTGCAATACTGGTAAACACGGCGCGACCGTAATCAGGAATGTCATGCTCTAAACGACATTCGATTGGGTTATTTTCACCCACACGCCACGCTGAGTTTTCAAGAGACGCAACATAATGTCTCAAATCGGCATGAGCCGTTGAGCAAAGACACAAACTTGTGAGTACCATCAGTTTTCGCCACATAAAAACACCCTTTATATCGATTACATAGTAACTATCGGCCTGCTTAAGGGTTTCTTTAGCAAACAATTATGTTTAATCGCCGATAAAAAACACAATCAAACATGACACTGCGCGTCAGTTTGCGCATAATACTCGGCTTATATCATTTGCTCTGAAAATGATATCAATTGAGGATAAAGACTGTAATGACTGATATTTGTGACGCTAACAAGTTTAAACACCGCTTTCGTGGTTATTTCCCTGTGGTTATTGATGTTGAAACCGCAGGTTTTAACGCCAAAACCGATGCGTTGCTCGAAATTGCTGTCACAATGTTGAAAATGAACAGTGATGGGGTTATTGAACTCGACAAAACCTTACATTTTCATATTGAGCCTTTTGAAGGTGCAAACCTAGAACCCGAAGCCTTGGCATTCAACGGTATCGACCCAACTAACCCGCTTCGGGGTGCCGTTGATGAAAAAGTCGCTTTTTTAGAGATATTTAAAGAAGTCAAAAAAGCCCAGAAAGCCGCTGATTGCCATCGCAGTATTATCGTGGCTCACAACGCTGCATTTGATTTGGGTTTTGTGAATCAAGCCATTGAGCGTAATAATTTAAAACGTTCACCGTTTCATCCATTTGCAAGCTTTGACACTGCGACACTCGCAGGCTTAGCGATTGGCCATACAGTACTGGCTAAAGCTTGTAAGATGGCGGGTATTGATTTTGATAATATAGAAGCCCACTCAGCCCTTTATGATACTGAACGTACTGCAGAGTTATTTTGTCATATCGTTAATCGTTGGAAAGCGCTTGGTGGCTGGCCACTTATCAGTGCTGATGCTGAAAATACTGAGACAGAGTAAAACAACCTAAGCTCAAGATAAATATCTACACCAACCTATTTTTAAATGGGCATCCATCGATTACAGCCAATATCTATTACGACCTGTATTAAAATGATTAGAATTGAAACACACACCCAATAAAAAAGCTGCCGAAGCAGCTTTTTTTATTGGCTACACTCTTAGCATTACAGCTTTGCAGAGTTATCTTTTAAGTATGCAGCAACACCTTCAGTGCTTGCAGTCATACCTTCTTCGCCTTTTGACCAGCCTGCTGGACAAACTTCACCGTGCTCTTCATGGAATTGAAGCGCGTCGATCATACGGATCATTTCATCAACGTTACGACCTAATGGTAAATCGTTAATCACTTGGTGACGTACTTGGCCTTCTTTATCTACTAAGAAAGAACCACGGAAAGCAACACCGGCTTCTGGATGCTCAACATCGTACGCTTTACAGATTTCATGCTTCACGTCAGCAACTAGGGTGTATTTAACTTGGCCAATACCACCTTTGTCTACTGGGGTGTTACGCCATGCGTTATGAGTAAACTGTGAATCAATAGAAACACCAATCACTTCTACGCCACGCTTAGTGAACTCTTCCATGCGGTGATCAAAAGCAATAAGCTCTGATGGGCATACAAAAGTAAAATCAAGTGGATAGAAGAAAATAACCGCTGGCTTACCTTTAATTGCGGTAGCTAGGTTAAATGTGTCAACAATTTCACCAGAACCAAGAACGGCTGCGGCTGTAAAATCTGGGGCTGGACGGCCTACTAATACGCTCATTATCAATCTCCATTTAATGGCTTTTTACATGCTACAAAGGCACAAAGATTCTTTCATAGTCATCCATTACTCGAACATTCATACCTTTGGTACTTATTCAGTCATATACCATACAGTTAATTTCACAGACTTATAAGCTATTTCATCTGAAAATAGTTTACCTGCTGAAAAATAAAACATGCAGAGTCACTAATGTAATAGTGCCGTGTGACAAAATCATTATCAAGCGCTTTAAAATCTATGTAGACCTATTAATACACAAGTGCGACTGTTTATTTATAGGGCGCAATTTTAACCATTCATTGTTGACTCATTTGTATTAAAAACATTCAGTCACTCAGGTAAAACCTGCACCAACGATTAAAAATTTCATCTGCGCTGGACAAATACTATTGAGCAGTCAAAAATAGCGGTCTCATTTACTTTAAAGAATTACGATTATGAATGCGGTTGTTATCGCGGTTTGCTTAATGCTGTTTTTAAGCTTTATTCGCATCAATGTGGTGGTAACATTAACCATCAGTGCAGTTGTTGCGGGTTTAATCGGTGGATTAGATATTCATCAAACCATTGCAGCCTTTAATGATGGTTTAGGGGGCGGTGCACAAATCGCGTTAAGTTACGCATTATTAGGTGCTTTTGCTGCCGCACTGTCACACTCAGGTTTAACGACGTTAATCTCGTATTCAATTATTAAAAAACTGGGTAAAGAGCCTAATAATAACAATACCCAAATGGTACGTTGGCTATTATTGGTGGCGATTTTAGCGATGGCGGTGTCTTCACAAAATATTTTACCGATCCATATCGCTTTTATACCTATTCTCATTCCACCGTTATTGCATGTAATTTCTAAACTCAATATCGACCGTCGTCTTATTGCGTGTATTTTAACCTTTGGTTTGGTCACTACTTACATGATTTTACCAATAGGTTTTGGTGGTATTTTCTTAAACGATATCTTGTTGGCTAACTTAAATACCAACGGCTTAAATGCTGTCAACTCGCAGATCCCCCAAGCCATGCTACTCCCGGCATTAGGTATGGTTTGTGGGTTATTAACGGCCATATTTATTAGCTACCGTAAACCAAGACAATACATGATTGAGCAGCCGGTGATGAGTGACACACAAACACCGGTTATTAACCGCAAAAGTATCATCATTTCAATATCGGCCATTGTGGTGACCTTAATTGTTCAACTGCAAACCGACTCAATGATTTTTGGTGCCTTAAGCGGATTTATCATCTTTCGCTTTTCAGGCATTATTAAACAAGACATTAGTAAAGACTTGTTTAATCAAGGTGTTCATATGATGGCTAGCATTGGCTTTATTATGATTGCCGCTGCAGGGTTTGCTGCGGTGGTAAAGTCTACCGGTGAAGTCAGCACCTTAGTGGCATCTTTAGGTGACATTATTGGCGACAATAAAGCTTTAGCAGCACTGTTAATGTTGATTGTGGGTTTGCTGATTACCATGGGCATTGGCTCTTCGTTTTCGACAATTCCGATTATTGCGACCATTTATGTGCCATTAGCGCTCAACTTTGGATTTTCGGTTGCAGCAACCATCGCTTTGGTTGGAACCGCTGCAGCATTGGGTGATGCAGGCTCGCCAGCATCAGACTCGACCTTAGGCCCTACCGCGGGTCTTAATGCCGACGGCCAGCATGATCATATTCGCGACAGTGTTATCCCGACATTTGTGCATTACAACATCCCGTTAATTGTATTTGGCTGGATAGCCGCAATGGTGTTGTAACCATTCACTCATAATCTTAACTCATAAAAAATGGGAGCCAACTGGCTCCCATTTTTTTACGGCATCATAATGGTGCTATTTAGTACCAAATATCTTATCACCGGCATCACCTAAACCTGGTAAAATATAACCTTGTTCGTTAAGGCATTCATCGATTGCTGCGGTGTAAAGCTCAATATCAGGGTGCGCTTCTTCTAACGCTTTAATCCCTTCTGGTGCGGCGACAAGCACCAAGGCTTTAATTGAAGTACAACCGCGCTTTTTCAGTAAATCAATCGTGGCGATCATTGAGCCGCCTGTGGCGAGCATAGGGTCAACCACTAATGCGATACGCTCTTCTACATTACTAACAATTTTTTCAAAGTAAGGTACAGGTTGAAGCGTTTCTTCATCGCGGTAAATACCTACAACAGAAATACGCGCACTAGGGATATGCTCTAATACACCGTCCATCATGCCTAGACCCGCACGTAAAATTGGCACTACAGTGACTTTTTTACCTTTTAGTTGCTCAATACTGACTGGGCCATTCCATCCATCGATGGTCACGGTTTCAGTTTCAAAATCAGCTGTTGCTTCATAGGTTAATAAACTGCCCACTTCTGTGGCCAATTCACGAAATCGTTTGGTGCTGATATCCGCTTCACGCATCAAACCGACTTTATGACGAACCAGTGGATGCTTAACTTCAACGACTTTCATTTCTTTCTCCTAGATTTCCGACTTTTCAGGCAAATTTGACAAATGTTAGTCGATTTACCTCATCTATAAAACATAAAGTTTCAAATTTGCAGTAAATCGTGAGCTAAACCAATAAAAAATAGGCAATTCATCGTTTTCTTTTAAGGATAAAGTAAAAACATGGCTTTCGACCAATGAGACAAACTGATAGAATACTGCCGCATAAAATTCCTAAAACGATGTACCCTAGAGGATCCTCCGTGAGCACTCCTACCCCCCTAAGTTACAAAGACGCCGGCGTTGATATCAATGCAGGTAATGCGTTAGTTAGCAACATTAAATCTGCGGTAAAACGCACTCGCCGTCCAGAAGTTATGGGCAATTTAGGCGGTTTTGGCGCACTCTGCGAATTACCTACTAAATACAAACACCCGGTATTGGTTTCTGGTACTGATGGTGTTGGTACTAAGTTACGTTTAGCCATTGATTACAAAAAGCACGATACCGTTGGTGTTGATTTAGTTGCTATGTGCGTTAATGACTTAATCGTATCTGGTGCAGAACCACTGTTCTTCCTTGACTACTACGCCACTGGCAAACTTGACGTTGACACGGCAACTTCTGTGGTTAATGGTATCGCTGAAGGTTGTTTCCAGTCTGGTTGCGCATTAATTGGTGGCGAAACCGCTGAGATGCCCGGCATGTACGAAGGCGAAGATTACGATCTTGCTGGCTTCTGTGTTGGTGTTGTTGAAAAAGCAGACATCATCGACGGTACTAAAGTGAGTGCTGGTGATGCGCTAATTGCGTTAGGTTCAAGTGGTCCTCACTCAAACGGTTACTCGTTAATTCGTAAAGTGTTAGAAGTTAGCCAAGCAGATCCTAAACAAGATCTTGCGGGTAAGCCATTAATTGACCACTTACTTGAGCCAACAAAAATTTATGTTAAGCCATTATTAAAACTGATTGAACAATCAGAAATCCATGCAATGGCGCATATTACTGGCGGTGGCTTCTGGGAAAACATCCCTCGCGTATTACCTGACAATTGCAAAGCTGTCGTCAAAGGTGATTCTTGGAAATGGCCTGTGGTATTTGACTGGTTAATGCAAAACGGTAACATCGCTCAACATGAAATGTACCTAACCTTTAACTGTGGTGTTGGTATGGTTATCGCGCTGCCTACAGACAAAGTTGACGCGGCATTAGCACTGCTTAAAGCCGAAGGTGAAAACGCATGGTTAATTGGTGAAATTGCGACTCGTCAAGATGACGAAGAGCAAGTGGAGATCATCTAATGAACCAAAGCTGTCGTGTTGTTGTGCTGATTTCTGGCAGTGGCAGTAATCTTCAAGCCATTATTGATGGCTGTGATGATAACGTCAATGCGGATGTGGTCGGAGTGATCAGTAACAAACCGGATGCTTATGGTTTAATCCGCGCTCACCATAGCGAAATTGATACCAGTTGTGTTATCGCTTACAAAAATGAGTCTCGCAGTGAATATGATGCTCGTTTATTGGCAGCAATAGACAAATACCAGCCAGATTTAATTGTACTCGCTGGATTTATGCGTATTTTAACGGATGAGTTTGTCAGCCGTTTTATTGGTAAGATGATCAATATCCATCCATCACTATTACCAAAGTATACCGGGTTAAATACCCATCAGCGTGCCATTGATGCTGGTGATAATGAACACGGTGCCAGTGTGCATTTTGTGATCCCAGAGCTAGACTCAGGCCCAGTGATATTACAGGCCAAAGTCCCTGTTTACCCTGGTGAAGACGCATCTGTACTAGCAGAGCGTGTACACGAGCAGGAACATGCTATATACCCACTGGTGGTAAAATGGTTCAGCTTAGGTCGATTAACAATGACAAATGGCAATGCGCTTTTAGATGGTGAGTTAATTGGTCCTTCAGGCTTTGCGCCAGACTAACTTTAATTAACCAGCACGACTGAAACATAAAAAAACCTCGCCGCGGCGAGGTTTTTTATTACGTCAGGATTAACGTACCGGCAATGTGATATCGGCAAACATTTCGTCAATCAGTTGTTGGTCACGCAGTGCGACCGCCTTTTCGACCACATCACGGGTTAAGTGAGGCGCAAAATGCAGCATAAAGTCATACATGTAACCCCGTAAAAAGCTGCCACGTCTAAAACCAATCTTAGTGGTACTGTGAGCAAATAAATGACTGGCATCAATCGCAACCAAATCGTTATCTACTGCGGGATCAATCGCCATAGAAGCTATCACCCCCACGCCAAGTCCAAGCCTAACATAGGTTTTAAGCACATCTGCACTAGTCGCACTGAACACCACACGTGGGTCTAGGTTCGCACGATTAAATGACTTTTCAATTTCTGAGGCTTTATCAAAACCAAATACATATGTCACTAACGGGTGTTCAGCTAAATCTTCGATGCTGATTGTTGTTCTGCTTGCGAGCGGGTGATCGCGCTTAACCACAATAGAGCGATTCCAGTGATAACAAGGCAGCATAATTAAATCGGTATACAGATGCATGGCTTCTGTCGCAATTGCAAAATCAGCATCACCTCTCGCCGCTTGTTCGCTGATCTGCGACGGAGTACCTTGATGCATATGTAAATTGACTTTAGGATAACGCTTAATAAATTCACGAATGATTTGCGGCAATGCGTAACGCGCTTGTGTATCTGTGGTCGCAATATTCAACTCGCCTTGATTTGGCTTGGTGTACTCTTCAGATACTTTTTTAATACTGTCAACTTTGCTTAATATATCATTTGCTATATCAATAACTTGCTGACCGGCAGGTGTTACATGGGTTAAATGCTTGCCACTTCGACCAAATATTTGGATGCCAAGTTCATCTTCTAGCATACGCACTTGTTTGCTAATACCAGGTTGTGAGGTATAAAGATTTTCAGCGGTCGTAGATACATTAAGATTATGTTTGACGACTTCTGCAATATATCTTAGCTGTTGCAGCTTCATGGTTTTATCCTTGATTGACCGTTAGCTATCCACACAATATCGGAATAGAAAACTTAATCGTTGGGGTTCACCAAAGTAGAACCACTGTTCAACTATGACGAAACGTTATACTTAGTGTGAAATATAATATAAACAGTAATAACGAGCAAGTAAAAAGCCATGTAACAATGCGATATCGATATTAGATAAAAGGTTTAATTGATCTGTTTAATGATTTATCACCAAAACGACTTATTACTCAACGACAGCCGCAATAACATACGCTAAGATATAAAGTACTTTTAAGCCAACTATTTTGGCTGCTTTTACCCTGCTAAATGCTAGGGCCGGTTGATCTTTCAAGGTTATTTTTGCAGCGAATTGTTGGCCATTACTCACATATACAACTGCGCGGCAGAGACTTCGAGGTGTAGTTATTCTACATAAAAAGTCGATAGCGCAGTAAAAATGGCCAACAAACGCTGCCCGAAGGGTTCGGCTAAAAACGTTTTACTCTTTGTTGAAAGGATTTTGCTTAGTTGACTAGGCATCAATCCATTCGCCTCGATTAAAACGTTTTTAACTCGAACAAAATTTAACCAGCAAAGATCAACAGGCCCTCGATAAAATGGAACCTTTATGTCCTTAATTGTAGTATTAATTCTTATTGGTGCACTGCTATTACTCATCATTGGTTTTAGTATTGTCCAACAACAAAAAGAGCGTGCTGAAGCTGAACGCCGTATTGAAGTATCTCGTCAACGTGCCATTATTGACGAAACAGATGCTGTGCTATCTAACACTGGCATGGTACCTTGCTCCAGCCACATCATGTTAGTACTTTACCGCCGAATTCAAGACGCACTAGAACAATCGCTAAGCCATGCTAGTGGTCAATTAAAATCAGACTATGAACGTCGCCTCGGTGATATCAAGGCACAAATCACCACAGTTTCAAATTCACCAAGCCAAGTTCCTGCAGTCGAAAGCTTTCGCTTGCCCGATAACGACAGACAAATCCTTGAATTAGTCAAAACCCTTAAAAAGCTAAAAGCAATATTGCGCGCTGAGCATAATAAAGGAAAAGTTGACCCTACAGTGTTTGCCGAAGAAGAAATGCGTATCGACAATTTGCAGCTACGAATTAACGTTGAGTCGATGATAAGCCGTGCTCGTGCAGCCTGCTTTATGAAACAATATGGCTCGAGCAAACAAATGGTGACCAAAGCATTAAACACCTTACACACCATTAAAGCGCAAACCCCAAACGACCCATTTATTGCCCGTAAAGTTGATGAAGCAAAACAATTACTCGATGAAATTATGGGTGCCCAGCGTCGTGCAGAACCAAATACCCCTGCACCGAAGAAAGAAGGGGATGATATCGACATGCTGTTTCAGCCTAAAAAGAAATGGTAATGGCGTTCACCTCCATCTGTTTGTCATCTAATTAGCCTCGTTAAGAGGCTTTTTTGTACCCTCTGTGTGGCATTCATCGTCTTGCACAGCACTCTTTCACAATCATCATTTGATCATTTCTGTTCAACCACTATAATACTGTTTATTTATAAGGGCTATCCACTTAGCACAACCAACCACTATATATTGTGGTTATCGATCTTTAATTGATTGGTACGTTATCGGCTTAGAACGCACTGCTTGTTCAAGCAGCCTGTAGAATAATAATCCCCGAGAATCTGACTTTCTTCTGTTGAAGCGAAATGTAAACTCATCTAAATAATAATCAAGTTGCTTAGCCTTTACCGCGCCTTGA
>NZ_BMQI01000016.1 GCF_014648035.1 Shewanella algicola
ATCATAAATAAGGCCTTTTTTCTACCTAAAATATAGCGTTATCGCTAAAGATCCTGTCTATGATTAGTTGATAGCTTTATGACGATTGAGCATTACTTTGCAGAGTTATCGCAAGCCTCTTTGGCACATCATTCTGCAAGTTATGAACCATAGATGGCCAATGTTGATGATGGATCAAGTGTTTAATAAGTCCAATTACCAGCACTTAATCAATCTCCTATTATAAAAAATGCCAGTCTTCATAGACTGGCATTATTTTGTGAACTCGATTAACGCGAACAGGTGTTACTTGGCAAGCAAGTTTTTGCGGTCACGGGAGGCTTGTGCTAATTCACGCAATAACTTTTCAGAATCAGCCCAATGCAAACAAGCATCAGTGATACTTTGACCGTAAACCAATGGCTCACCTTTAACCACTTTTTGATTACCTTCTATCATAAAGCTCTCAGCCATAATACCTGCAATAGCAGTGCTACCATTGCGCATTTGCGCCATGATGCTATCTGCAACGTTTAACTGGTTTTTATGCTGCTTTTCGCTATTGCCATGGCTAAAATCAACAACCATACGTTGAGTCACACCCACTTGTTCTAGCTGTGCACGAGTCACTTCAATATCTTGTGCTGAATAATTTGGTGTTTTACCGCCACGTAAAATAATGTGACCGTATGGGTTACCGTGAGTACGGTACACAGCCATGGCGCCATCTTTATCTGGAGAATAAAAAATATGTGGTACTTGAGCTGCACGAACGGCATCTACTGCGATATTGATATTACCGTCAGTACCATTTTTAAAGCCGACAGGACAAGATAGGGCAGAGGCCATTTCACGGTGAATTTGGCTCTCAGTGGTGCGCGCACCAATAGCTCCCCAGGTGATGAGGTCTGCAATATACTGACCGTTTACCATGTCTAAAAACTCAGTAGCGATTGGCAGTTTAAGTTCGGTAATTTGTTGCAGCAACTGACGAGCCATGCGCAGGCCTTTATTGGGGCTAAAGCTGCCATCTAAATCAGGGTCTGATATTAAGCCTTTCCAACCTACAATGGTGCGTGGCTTTTCAAAATACACTCGCATCAAAATACACAAGTCGTCTTTTAATTCATGGTGCAATGCCGATAACTTCTCAGCGTATTCTAACGCGGCTTTGGTATCGTGAATTGAGCAAGGGCCAATAATGACTAATAAGCGTTGATCTTCGCCTGCAATAATCGCCTCAACTTCGCGACGTTGCGCAACAAGGTAATCCGCAGCGTCTTGGGTTAAAGGATATTCTGAAGCTAACTGAGCAGGAGAGATAACTTTGCTTAATAAGGTCGTTCTTAGTTCATCTGTTTTAATAGTCATGCGTATTACCGAAAAATCGTGAGATGCATCAGCATCATAATGCCTCGGATTATATACCCAAAGAAGTTAAAGATGCGAGGCTTCACCTAGGATTCTACTCGTTAAAAAACAGATTGCCCTAAGCGTTCAAGACGAATCAACCAGGGTTAAGTTCGTCTTTGATGAATAATTAACCTAATTCAGCGTGGTCTAATTGTTTACTTTTTAGAACATATGACGATCTAAACCGGTAATGTCGAGGATTTTTGTGGCAATTTCTTCAACCGAATGATTGGTGGTATTCACAAAGGGAATACGCTCTTTTTTAAACAACATTTCCACTTCTTTGACTTCAAGACGACATTGTCTTAATGACGAGTAACGGCTGTTTTCCATGCGGCTTTGTCTAATTTCATGCAGTCGATGTGGGTCAATTGTTAGGCCAAATAATTTCGATTTATTGCGTTTAAGCGATTCCGGCAACTTTAGATGATCCATGTCATCCTCAGTAAAGGGGTAGTTTGCAGCCTTAATACCAAATTGCATTGATAAGTACAAACTCGAGGGCGTTTTACCACAGCGAGACACGCCTAATAAAATAATATCGGCTTTATCCATGTGTTTCATGGTTTGGCCATCATCATTTTCCATCGCATAGTTAATGGCATCGATACGGGTGTCATAACTGTGATTACTTTTACCATGAGTACGATGCAAAATAGGCTTTGCTTGCACCCCTAAGTGTTGTTCGAGTGGCGCAACAAAGGTATTCAAAAAGTCGTAATCGACACATTCGCTCGAAAAAATCACATTGCGGATCTCGGGATTAATGATCGAATGGAATACAAGTGGTCTTTCGCCTGTTGTAATAAAACAATCATTTATTTGTTGTTTAACTTTTTGTGCACGTTGAACCGTTTCAACAAACGGAATTGTAAGTGCTTCAAATTCAATGGGAAACTGTGAAAGTACAGCATGACCAAAAACCTCTGCTGTGATCGCGGTCCCATCTGAGATATAAAATACTTTTGGCGTCATTATGACCTCTTGTAGTAATAAAATTACAAATAAAATTATAGATTTACGCGTGTTGTATGGGAGTGTAAGATGCTATTGCCCTCGTGTGAAGTGGCCACTGAAATAAAAACTTGCGGAGATAAAACTGTGCAGCAATACGTACTCTGGTATCAAGAATTAGGCATGGGTGATGTAAACAAGGTTGGCGGAAAAAACGCATCCCTTGGAGAGATGATCAGCAATCTAGCTAATGCAGGAGTTCAAGTTCCTGGTGGTTTTGCTACGACCTCGCATGCGTTCAATGAATTCCTTGAACAAAGTGGAGTTAACCAGAAGATTTTTGACATTCTGGCTACATTGGATGTGGATGATGTCAATGAACTGGCGAAAGTCGGTGCACAGATCAGACAATGGGTGATTGAGACCCCATTCCAGCCTGCATTAGAAAATGCTATTCGTGAAGCTTATGAGCAATTATCAAGTGAAACGCAAGACGCTTCATTTGCCGTACGTTCTTCAGCTACTGCAGAAGATATGCCGGATGCATCATTTGCGGGTCAACAAGAAACATTTTTAAACGTTAAAGGTTTCGACGCTGTCATGCTAGCAATTAAGCATGTATACGCATCACTCTTTAACGACCGTGCAATTTCTTATCGTGTTCACCAAGGTTATGAACATCAAGGTGTGGCTTTATCTGCTGGCGTGCAACGTATGGTGCGATCAGACAAAGCGGCTTCTGGGGTGATGTTTACCATGGACACTGAATCAGGTAACAACGACGTTGTCTTTATCACTTCATCATTTGGTTTAGGTGAAATGGTAGTGCAAGGCGCGGTTAACCCTGACGAATTCTATGTGCACAAACCAATTTTAACGCAAGGACATCAAGCCGTTGTGCGTCGTAACATTGGTAGTAAGCTGATTCAAATGGTTTACTCAGATGATGCTTCACACGGTAAGCAAGTCAAAATTGAAGATGTTGCCGCAGAGCAACGTCGCGAATTCTCTATTAATGATGCCGAAGTAATGGAACTGGCTAAACAAGCCATGACCATTGAGCAACATTATGGCCGTGCGATGGACATCGAATGGGCAAAAGACGGTAACGACGGTAAGTTGTATATCGTTCAAGCGCGCCCTGAAACAGTTCGTAGCCGTGAGGATGTGCAATTAATTGAACGTTACCACTTAAAAACCAAAGGCGATGTGATTTCAGAAGGTCGTGCTATTGGTCATAAAATTGGTTCAGGTGTGGCTAAAGTTTTAGCTTCAATTGAAGACATGGACCAAATTGAGCCTGGTGACGTATTAGTAACAGATATGACAGACCCAGATTGGGAACCTATCATGAAGCGCGCGAGCGCCATCGTAACTAACCGTGGTGGCCGTACATGTCATGCTGCGATTATCGCACGTGAACTAGGTGTACCTGCTGTTGTGGGGTGTGGTGACGTGACTGACCGTATTAAGAGCGGTGACTTAGTGACGGTATCTTGTGCTGAAGGTGACACTGGTTTGATTTATTCTGGTGAGCAACAGTTTGAGGTGGTAACAAACCGCGTTGATACATTGCCATCATTACCAATGAAAATCATGATGAACGTGGGTAACCCTGATCGCGCATTCGACTTTGCTCGTTTGCCAAACGAAGGTGTTGGTCTAGCACGCTTAGAGTTCATCATTAACCGCATGATCGGTATTCACCCTAAAGCCTTGCTTGAATTCAACGACCAAACGGCTGAGCTACAATCTGAAATCAATGACATGATTGCCGGTTACGACTCGCCAGTTGAATACTATGTTGCTCGCCTAGTTGAAGGTATTGCTTCAATTGCATCTGCTTTCTACCCGAAAAAAGTCATCGTACGTATGTCAGATTTTAAGTCTAACGAATACGCAAACTTAGTCGGTGGTGAGCGTTATGAGCCTGAAGAAGAAAACCCAATGTTGGGCTTCCGTGGTGCTAGCCGTTATATTTCTGAATCATTCCGCGATTGTTTCGCGCTTGAATGTGAAGCCATTAAACGTGTTCGTAACCAAATGGGCTTAACCAATGTTGAAGTGATGATCCCATTTGTTCGTACTGTTAAAGAAGCATCACAAGTTATCGAATTACTGAAAGAGCAAGGCTTAGAGCGTGGTAAAGATGGTTTACGCGTTATCATGATGTGTGAGCTTCCATCTAACGCCTTATTAGCTGACCAATTCCTTGAGCATTTTGATGGTTTCTCTATCGGCTCAAACGATTTGACTCAGTTAACACTTGGTCTTGACCGTGATTCTGGCATTATCAGCCACTTGTTTGACGAACGTGATGATGCCGTTAAAATATTGCTGTCTATGGCCATTAAAGCGGCGAAAACCAAAGGTGCTTATGTCGGCATTTGTGGTCAAGGTCCATCAGACCATTCAGATTTTGCGGCTTGGTTAGTTGAGCAAGGCATCGACACTGTGTCATTAAACCCTGACACTGTTATCGATACTTGGTTATATTTAGCCGAAGCTCATGGATAATTAGTGTTAAAAATGCAGTCCAACCTGCATTTTTATCACGTTGCAACAAAAGCCGCTTTTTAGCGGCTTTTTTTTGTTTATAATGACAACAATATACCCATAATGAATAAGTCCTCTATGTTACCTTTACTATCACATAAACAAACATTAGAACCTATCTATCTAGATTACCTTGACGCGCTTGAACAAAGTGAGTTTGAGGGTGAAATAGACAAGCGATACAGCGCTCGGCTTATTCAAGCTACCGATAATTCGGTATACCAATTTTTACCTCAAGCAGTCATTTATCCATTACATCAACAAGATGTCGAACTTGCTCTGACGCTAGCATCACAGCCAAAGTATAAATCGGTTACTTTTAGTGCGCGTGGCGGTGGTACTGGTACCAATGCCCAATCCTTAACCCATGGGTTGATATTAGATGTGTCTCGCCACCTTAATCAGGTACTCGAAATTAACGTCAAACAGGGCTGGGCAAGGGTACAAGCTGGTGTTATTAAAGATGCTTTAAATGATGCATTACGCCCTCATGGACTGTTTTTTAGTCCTGATTTATCCACGTCTAATCGTGCCACAATTGGCGGCATGGTGAATACTGATGCATCGGGAGCTGGTTCACTGGTTTACGGTAAAACCTCAGATCATGTATTAGGGGTAACCAGCGTTTTAGTAGACGGCAGCGTATTAAACACACTACCTCTTTCTACCGAAGCTATTGATAATCAGCCTCATGGTGACAACACTCTGGCCAATATTATTGCCAGCCAAATTGCTGGTGTTTGTCAGCAAAAACGCGACACTATTATTGAGCGCTTTCCTAAGTTGAATCGATTTTTAACCGGTTATGACTTAAAAAATGTGTGGAACAACGAGCTAACTCAGTTTGATTTATCACGCATTTTAACGGGTTCAGAAGGCACATTGGCGGTCATCACCGAAGTTAAGCTAAATCTAACGCCATTACCGGCGACTCGGATGATGGTCAATATCAAATATGACTCTTTTGAATCAGCATTACGCCACGCACCATCGCTGGTTAGCGCTCAAGCTACAGTGGTTGAAACCGTTGACTCAAAAGTATTAAACCTTGCGCGCGAAGATATTATTTGGCATTCAGTCGCCGATGAAATTAAAGCTGTCCCTAATAAGGTGATCGAAGGCCTTAACATGGTTGAGTTTGCGGGTGACGACAGTGATGTCAAAAGTAAGGTGGCCAATTTAGAGGCCATGTTGACTGATCAGCTCAGTCAACAACAGTATGGTTTAGTGGGGTTTCAAATTACTGGCGATCGCAGCAGCATTGACAGTATTTACGCCATGCGTAAAAAAGCCGTAGGGCTACTTGGCGCCACAAAAGGCAGTCGTAAACCGCTTGCTTTTGCTGAAGACACCGCCGTACCACCTGAAAACCTAGCCGACTATATTATGGAGTTTCGTGCGCTACTCGATAGCCATAAATTGCAATATGGCATGTTTGGTCATGTTGATGCCGGTGTGTTACATGTGCGCCCCGCACTCGATATGTGCGATGAAAACGATGAAAAATTACTGAAAGTCATCTCCGATCAAGTGGCTGCATTAACCCTTAAATATGGTGGATTAATGTGGGGTGAACACGGTAAAGGTGTTCGTGGCGAATATGGCCCAGACGTATTTGGTGATGAACTATACGGCGTGCTTGAACAAATTAAAGGTTGGTTTGACCCCAACAATCGTTTAAATCCAGGTAAGTTAGTGGCGCCGCCACAGTCGGGTCCATTAATGTTTAATGTCGACAGCGCCAAGCGTGGCAGTTTCGACAGACAAATTCCGGTACAAACGCGAGATGCATTTCCAGATGTCATGAACTGTAATGGCAATGGCTTGTGTTTTAACTACAGCAGTTACTCACCGATGTGTCCATCATTTAAGGTGACAGGCGATAGAGTGCAATCACCTAAAGGCCGTGCAGGCTTAATGCGTGAATGGTTGCGTTTACTTGAAGCTGAAGGTGTTGATGTTGAAGAGCTTGCAAAGTCTAAATCTTTAGGTTGGATGCAGCGCACCCAAAATACCATAAATAACCAACGTGATTACGATTATTCTCATGAAGTGATGGAATCACTCAAAGGCTGCCTGGCCTGTAAAGCCTGTACAGGGCTGTGCCCGGTTAAGGTCGATGTGCCTAAATTTAGAGCGCAGTTCTTTAATATTTATTACAAACGTTACTTACGTCCAGCAAAAGACTACCTAGTGGCCGGTATTGAAGATTCATTACCGTTAATGGCATCAATCCCTAAACTGACAAATTTTGCATCGCAAAACCCATTGAGCCAATGGGTGATTAAAAAGACCATTGGTTATGTTGATGCGCCTAAGTTGTCAGTTCCTACTCTCAAGCAACGCTTAGATGGCCATGTGAGTCGGGGTTATGATTTAGACGCTTTGTGCGCGATCCCAGAAGCAGACCGCAGTCAGTATGTACTGGTAGTGCAAGACCCATTCAATAGCTTTTATGATGCAGGCTTGGTTTATCGTTTTGTTCAACTAATTGAAAAATTGGGTTTAAAGCCGGTATTATTGCCTTTTAAACCGAATGGTAAACCAACACACATAAAAGGCTTTTTAGACAAGTTTGCCAAAACAGCCCAAGACAGCGCCGACTTTTTAAACCGTGTTCACGCGCTTGGCATGCCAATGGTTGGCCTCGACCCTGCGTTGGTATTGTGTTATCGCGATGAATATAAAGAGGCACTAGGTCAACGTCGTGGTCCATTTGAAGTTAAACTTGCTAATGAGTGGCTAAGCTCTGTCATAGCTACTCGTACTGAGGCAAACCCAGTAGCCAACGACGCACCACAATACACTTGGTTTAGTCACTGTACTGAATCGACGGCAAAACCTAATACAGCCAATGAGTGGAAAGCCATCTTTAGTCACTTTGGCGCTAAGCTTAATAGCGTGAACTTAGGCTGTTGTGGTATGGCGGGTACCTATGGCCATGAGCTTGAAAATCTTGAACGCTCAAAGCAGCTATTTGATATGTCATGGCAGTCTGGAATTGCCGATATTGCTGAAAACAGCCAAGTGTTAGTGTCGGGATATTCTTGTCGAAGCCAGGTTAAACGCTTTGCAGGCTTTAAACCTCAACATCCAATTGAAGCTTTGCTTAAATTACTCAACTCATAAGGCTAATAACATGGCAGATGAAACAACGGCATTAAACGCATTTACTCATCCTGATGGGGTAGCGTTGTGCAGTGATGATGTGTTGTTTCATATCCAAGAAAATGGTGATTGGCTGTATCTCAACAGCCCATTGCCAACGAAGTTTGCTGCATTGTTCAGCAGTATTTTGCACTGCATCGACAATGAATATTTGTTAATTACCCCAGTTGAAAAAGTCAAAGTCAGCGTAGAGCAACACCCATTAATAATGGTTGATTATCAACACAAGACAGAGCCGACTCAATTAACCTTTTTCAGTAGTATTGGCACGCAACTTCCACCGGTTAATATTGCAGATATTATCGTGACAGATGATGGTATTTATGTGCCATTAATAAGGGGATTAACCGGTAAGCTTAATCGAGCTTGTTATTACCGATACATTAATGAATACATTTCATTTGATTAACGTGAGGCTATTCAGCTTCCCAACAGTTTTTGGCTTGTAAATGGCACACTTGGAATTGTAATCACTAGCTTATGGCGCATAAATGTGCCTTGTGAGCAATACAATGACTCACCTTAATATTTATCGTCATAAATACAAGCGGTTAAACTTTTTTAACTATATGTTCATTCAAACTAAGGCTAAAGAGCTTCTCTTAACGTATAGACATGGTAATCTTAATTTGTTAGCGCGAGTTTAGTTACTGAGCATAGTGATGCAAACTGAACATGCCAATGACGATGTAGGAGGTATCATTTGAAACGATTTGAAAGTTTAAGCTACCTGATTTCTCATCTTAATATTGCCTTACAGCAAGAACTCGACACGCGCTTAAAGCGTTATGAGTTAGACAGCAAACTTTGGCCAGTGTTATTTGCTTTATGGCAAGAAGAGGGCTTAAGCCAAACCGAGCTATCAAAACGTTGTGATGTGGCTAATTACACTATGACTCGCCTGCTCGATAACCTGCAAGTGCAGGGATTTATCACCCGTCATCAAGAAGCCGACAATCGCCGTGCTTTTCAAATCTTTTTAACCGACAGCGGTAAAGCATTAGAGCAGGATTTAGTGCACGAAGCTGAGTGGGTCAATGAACTCTTTTTAGCGGTACTCACCGAAGCTGAGCAAGGTGAATTTATGCGCCTGTTGAATAAAGTGAATCAGTTTAGCCAATAAAGGTTTGAGTGCAGCGTTGCTTTTATCCCTTTTAAGTTAGTGTATCTGACTCTTTTTTGTCCCCAAACGTGTTTCAAATATGGCCCGCGGCTACAAACGTCGTGGCGCATCCCCCAAACCAGAGCAATGGCCGTAAGTTGTAAACTTACGCTGGTGACCTTACTCATTATCCCTACTAAGTGTCTAAAAAATAGGTGTGTTCTTACTTTATTTTACTGTGAGTTATTGTTATCGGGGATTAGCCACTCATTAAGCAAAACCGTAGGTCTATGATAGTCGTTTAAAGTGATTTTTTATTATAACCGAGGGCAATCTCAGTTATTTTAGGCGTTGTTTTATGGAAGATGGTATTTTTCTTTACTCCATTCACAACAGTTAACGTTAAATTCTTTATTACAATATTGAATAAACTTGAATACGGAGATGTGAATTTTGTTTATATTAATATCAATCCGTTTAAGTCATGGGTTGTGTGCGGTGTGCATTCAACATTATCGCTAATAAAAGGAGTTAATTGTGCGTTTTTTTAATTGGATCTGTTTATCATTTCTACTGACCTTAACTGTCTCTGTTACTTCATTTTCAGCCAATGCAGTTAAGGTTTTGCCCATGCGAGACAGGGCAACATTTATCGACGATATTTTAGCTAAACGGGTTGATCAATTATTGCCCATATTAATGAATGAACATAAGTTAGATATGTGGGTCATCATTAGCCGTGAATACAATGAAGACCCCGTCATTAAAACGCTATTACCTGCCACATGGATATCTGCACGCCGTACAACAATACTGGTGTTTGCTCGTAAAAATGACGGAACAATAGGTGCTCATGCCATTGCCCCTTATAACGTTGGTCAAGTTTTTGAAAAAGCCTGGGATAAAACAACACAGCCTAATCAATGGTTAGCGCTTAATGTATTAATTGAACGCTATCAACCTAATAGTATTGGTATTAATCAATCTGAACACTGGGCACATGCTGACGGGCTTGTTGCCACAGACAAAGATAACCTGTTAGCGCATTTACCTGAAAAATATAAAAGCAAAATTGTTTCGGCAGAATCAGTTGCCATTGGGTGGTTAGAGCAACGTATTCCAGAAGAAATTGCAGTTTACAAAGATATTGTAAAATTGGCACACTCTATCATTGCCGAAGCCTTTTCAAACAAAGTGATTACGCCCGAACAAACAACCACTGACGATGTCGTGTGGTGGCTGAGAGAACGTGTTGTTGAACTTAAGCTACAAACTTGGTTTCACCCAACCGTTTCAATTCAGCGAGGAGCTGATGTTAGTTTCGAGCACGGATCAGACTTAAGCCATGGCGATGAAACACAAGTCATTTTACCTGGCGATTTATTGCATGTAGATTTTGGGATAAGCTATTTACGCTTAAATACCGATACCCAACAACATGCTTATGTATTAAAACCGGGTGAGACTGAAGCGCCGCAGTATTTGCAAAAGGCGTTGTTGTCTGGCAATCAACTTCAAGATGTATTTACCGGGCAATTCGCTCAAGGGCTAACGGGTAACCAGGTATTAGCACGTTCTCGTCATCTGGCCATTTCACAAGGATTAACCCCAACAATATACACACATCCGCTGGGCTATCATGGCCATGGTGCTGGCACCACACTGGGGATGTGGGATTCGCAGCAGGGCGTACCTGGCGATGGTGATTATCCATTACACCTAAACACCGCTTATGCTATTGAGTTAAACAACGCTATTTTTATCGACGCATGGAATAAAGAGATCAGGATTATGCTGGAAGAGGATGCCATTTTTGATCAATCGGGTGTGTGGTATCTCAATGGCAGACAAACAGAGTTATTACTCATCAAACCTGTAAAGAGCTGATTTTGCTACCAGCTCAGTTAACGTTATTTTTAAACACTCTACACATCGGTGTAAATATTCTTTTTGAGACGCTATGAATAACATAAACGTGAATGACATTTTGCAACATGCTGATTCTCTACAATATGAAGACCCAGAACATACCTATCACAGATCATACCGTCATTTTGTTAACTACTTCAGTGATAAAAATGAGTTAACAGAGCAAGATTTGATTATAGGAGCCAATTTCACATACGGGTGGATGCCGACGATAATGAATTTTAAGTCAAATAACTTTGACGAGTCGTTGAAAATACTCAATAAAGCGAGATTGCCAGAGCGTATTTCAAGTAATGAAATCCTTATTCTTAAGTCGTTGATCAACAATTCTCTTGTGGGTGTGTCAAAGCTCTTACATTTTATCAATCCAAAGGTATACGCCATTTGGGATAGTCGAGTGTGCTATTTTCTTCTTGGTAAGTCGCATAAATACCTCATTGAAAAAGTAGACATGTATTGGCAATACTTGGACTTATGTGAGCGAGTTTCAGCAGATTTGGATTTTAAGGTAATCCATTCAAAGTTCGAATCTTCGGTAAATTATGAGGTTTCAGCTTTAAGAGTGGTAGAGCAATTGATGTTTGTGAATAGCAATATGACAATAGCAAAACTCTAGCTGATATCAGTTTCCCTCTTACCAATAATGGATATGAGCTAATTAGGCTGAGCAATTTGAGCAGGATCTCTTACCTGCTAAACCCTATGATTTATTATATCTTTGGATTTTAACTTGTGCTTGTGAATAAAGAAGTGCATGTAAGTTATTTAGCGTTAATTTTAAGTGGAATAAAATGCACTCAAAAATAGTAATTTTATACATTCACGGTTTTGGTAGTCGATTTGATCCTCAATCTGACAAAGTTAAGGCATTAAGCTATTTAGGAGAGGTTAAAGGGATTACTGTTGATTACACATCAATGCCAAGTTTGATTGAAAAACAGTTGATGAACGCCTGTACGGACTTTCAAGTTGATCTTATCGTCGGTACAAGCCTTGGTGGATATTGGGCAAATAGAATTGGAGCTCAAATTGGGGTACCTTTTGTATCTATAAATCCAGCTATATCACCTAACGTTACATTGCAAAAATATATTGGATTTGGACAAACCTATTATGGTGAAAATTATGAGTTAACACCAGAAGCTGTTGATGCGTATACTGATTTTTCTGCTCAAGGTTGCGGTTTGATTTTATTAGATATGGCAGATGAGTTGTTAGATTCAGTTGCTACAAATAGTCAATTAAAAGACCAGTTTAAGGTTCATTGCTTTGAGGGGGGTACTCACCGCTTTTCTCATATGAATGAAGCTATTCCAATCATTGAGAGATTTGTAAGTAATGCAGCGCTTATTTATGGTGTAGTGAATGAGACAGATATTAACCATTAGCTTTTTCAAATTAGAAAAGAGGATTTCATAAATAATGCTATTATTACAGAGTGTTGTGTAATAATGGGAAATCTTAAGGCTAGCTCAATCGCTCTTGATATTGAACATGCTCAAATCAGCATAAAATCTCAATTTATAAGGATGTAGAATGGAAGTCGAAGTATTTAACAGAACCCACACTAATGACAAAATTATCAGTGGGTCTACTTACAATTTTATCATTGGCTCAACGCTGTTATGGGGTTTTGCCATCAATTGGCTTATGGTGCTGAACATTTCGGTTGAATCAATCAGCAGCATTAATCCTATTATTTTCTTTATTGGTTATTTTGCTTCGTGTTTCTTTGGTATTTACCTTTTTAGCAAATCAGATAAGCCTATTGTGAGCTTTATTGGCTATAACTTTGTGGTGGTACCGTTTGGGTTGATTATTAATCTTGTGGTGAGCCAATATAATCCCGATATTGTGCAAGAGGCCATTAGGGTTACCGGCATGGTAACGTTTGTGATGATGCTGTTAGGCTCAATGTATCCAGCATTTTTTAAAAAGATAGCGGGTGGATTAACTATTGCGTTGATTTGTGTGATTGTCGTGGAGCTCATTGAAATATTTATTTTTAATACCCATCATGGCATTTTAGACTGGATTGTCGCGCTGATTTTTTGTGGTTATATTGGCTATGATTGGGCTCGAGCTAATGCAATCCCGAAAACAGTTGATAACGCCGTCGATAGCGCTGCAGCCTTGTATATGGACATCATCAATTTGTTTTTACGAATACTTAGAATTTTAGGGCGAAAATAGTCTTCAAAGAACGATTCTTATCAGCGTTCAAATGAAGCTAATCCCATTTGATTAGATCATAGATTGCCTTGATGAGCAGTGCAAACAAGAGCCGGACATTGACAGTCTATTACCCAGGAATTTTAACGATAGGCGTGATTGTCCCTGACGCTTTCATTAGTACCAAAGGTAAAGCGGATATAAGTGGCTAGTTCATTTTGAGTTAGTGGGCTCTTTTTCTATGTTGCAGCACCATAAAAGCTTCCCATAGAGTGTTATGTTTATTTGTACTGCTATATTGATTTTTGCTAAAACTCCGCCTGAGTTTGTCGTTATTAAAACACAGAAATTTAAAAATTATTATGCTAAATGGAGTCAAATGAAACATTTTTCCCATTGAAGCTAAAAGTAATACAACAATACGTAGGCCGATAGCAACCCAGCGATCCATAGTACAGTAGTGCCCACACGCCAAGACCGCGCGAACACGCTGCGCTCTTGGCTATCTGCTGTATGCGGTTGGCCTAGATAACGCACTGCCATACGTTGTAAAAGTTCCTGCAAGCGGTTTTGTTGTTGCGTAACAATTTCACCTAGTGAGCTAAGTGCTCGCTCGATCAATTTAACCAATGAAAAGCCCGCACGTCGCCAAAGCCAATCTGTGTCGAGGCTAATCGTCATGGTTCGCTTCATTAGTGGCAATAATACGAAGAAAGCCAATCCTGAAAATAGCAGCAACTGCAGGTAGAACAGCACTTTACCAATAGAGTAAGGTTGGTAATCAACAGGGTAGGGTAATAGGGCATAAAGTAATTCTGGGAATACCCCCAGTAAAATGCACATACTAGCAAAAATGATCATCGCCAGCCCCATATTCCATGGCGCATCTTTTGGTCTTAACCCTGAGTCTTTTTGGAAAAACACAAACCATGGAAATTTGATGCCAGCATGAAGAAATACACCGGCCGACGCGGCGGTTAATGCCATGTAAACCCACACTAAGTTTCCATCGATAGCAGCTTGGGAGATCATGCTTTTTGTTGTAAAGCCTGAAGTCAGTGGAAAACTTGAAATCGCTAGCGCGCCAATAATACCGCAAACGCAGGTAAGTGGCATGGTGCGAAATAGCCCCCCCAACTCTATACATTTATTTTTCCCTGTGCGGTATATAACAACACCAGCACTCATAAACAGTAGCGCTTTATATATAATATGTGCAAAAGCATGAGCCGCAGCCCCATTAAGTGCCATTTCAGTGCCAATACCTACGGCAACAACCATAAATCCGACTTGGTTAACTACAGAATAGGAAAGGATACGACGTACATCATTTTCCAATAATGCGAAAATAATACCGTACATAACCATAAATAGACCAATGCCAATCAGCACTGATTCGCCTGGGAATAATAATATCAGTGCCAGTACAGCTGTTTTAGTTGTAAATGCCGACAAAAATACTGAACCAGTGGGTGTGGCTTCTGGATATGCATCGGCTAGCCAAGCTGACACTGGCGGTGCTGCTGCGTTTATCAATATGCCAATAAGTATCATCCATGTACTGAAATCTGTTGCCAGCATAGGTTGGATTTGGATAGAACCAGTCCCAAGTACGACACCGACTATTCCCACATTAAGTATTACGCCACCGAGAAAATGCATGATGGCATAACGCATTCCAGCTGCGCGTGAACCGGGCGTACCACCACACCAAACAACGATAGTAGAGAATATTGCCATGAGTTCCCAGTAAACGAACATGGTAATAAGATCGCCTGCAAAACAGACTCCTATAGCACCTGCAGCGTATGTAAAGGCTGCGGCAAGTTCATACCAACGTGCTATACGAAATGAAAACAGACCTCCAACAAAGACCATTATGGAAAAAATAGCCGCAAACAATCTCCTTAGCGGGCTACCTTCGACAGGTTCAATGCTGTATGAAAGAAAGTTTACCGTGCTCTGGACTCCGTCAGGGACCTGCCATATGGCCAACAAGGTAATCATTGGGGCGATTAAGATGATAGTTGTTCGTGCGTGCCCTTTAACCAAACATATCAGTACAGCAGCAATTAGCAGGATAAATGCTGGAGAGAAAAATTCAAACCCCATTGCTATTCTCCTTTACCTTGTCATGACTGGGTACTGAGGTTTTAATTTGTTCTGGTTCATCATAATAGTCCTGAGGACGTTTGAGAAATAGCCCTAATAATTTCGCTATTAATACCATCACTAGGCAACTGACAAATCCATAAACTGCACCGAACCCAAACCAGCCATCAAAGCCGAAATAACCTTTAACGTATATTACTGTTTGCGCAAGTACCACCAAGGTCAGTACAACACTGAAACCAATCCAGAGCTTACGAATAGTTGACGGCCGTACTAACCAGTGTAATTGTTTTTCGTCATTCATTTTAACTGAGCCCCTTAACAACTTGGCTTGCCAATTCAATGACTGGACCGTTAAATAAAAAGAAAGCGAGTGTCAGTATGGCGGTGAGAGTCAATGCCAATACAGCTAAAAACGGTGCTTCCCCGTGCTCCTTGTCACCTTCATTTTCTTGTTCAAACCAAACTAGGTATAAAATCGGCAAAAAGTAAGCGGCATTAAGAAGGGTACTGGCAATGATGGTGAATACTGCCACGAGATTATTTGCTTCGAAAGCGCCGGCTAAAATGTACCATTTGGAAACGAACCCCGCAGTGGGAGGGACACCAATCATACTTAATGCACCAATTGTAAACGCCGCCATTGTCCATGGCATACGTCTACCAATACCACGTAATTGATGGATTTCGGTCTTTTTAGAAGCAACATAAATTGCGCCAGCAGCAAAGAACAATGTGATTTTACCAAAAGCATGAGCGACCATATGCAAGGCGGCACCAACTTCAGCGAGCGGCTTAAGAATAGCTGTGGCCATGACAACATAAGATAACTGGGCAATAGTGGAGTAGGCTAGCAGACGTTTGATGTTGGTTTGGCGCAATGCAACAAGACTCGCAACAATGATGGTAAATGCTGCTATATATAAAAGCCATTCTGAGCTCGGTGATTCAAATAGATATTCAATACCAAATATATAAATGATTATCTTAGTGATAGCAAAAACACCTGATTTAACTACCGCAACGGCATGGAGTAAGGCGCTCACAGGGGTGGGGGCTACCATAGCGGCGGGTAACCATTTATGCATCGGCATCACAGCCGCTTTGCCAATACCAAATACAAATAGTGCCAGAAGCAACCCTATTTCTGGGTCATTTAACTTACCCGCGAGGATCCCGCCTACAGTAAAATCTCCTGTACCTGCCACGGTATAAGTCCAGATGATAGCAGGAAGGAACAAACCAATAGATGTACTCAGTAAAACACCCAGATAAATCCTTGCCGAACGTATCGTAGCTGCATCGCCTTTATGTGCGACTAAGGGGTATGTTGAGAGTGTTAATAATTCATAGCATAAAAATAGAGTGAATAGATTGCCAGCGAAAGCAACACCAACAGTGGCTGAAAGAGCTAACGCGAAGCATACAAAAAATCGAGTTTGGTTTTTCTCTTTATTACCGCGCATGTAGCCAACGGAATATATCGAGTTGATAAGCCAAAGCCCAGATGCCAATGCTGCAAATAGCATGCCCAGAGGTTCAACAGTAAATGCAATACTTAGCCCAGGCATCACCTCGCTTACTTCTATTGAGGGTCTTTTGCCTTCCATAAGAGTAGAGATGAGTCCCCAAACAACCCAGATTAGTGAAACAGACGTAATAGCGGTTGCAGCTTCGCGAATATTAGGGCCTATTCGCCCAGCAAGGGCGATGGCGAGAGCGCCTACTAGAGGAAGACTAATGGCGACTAATATGGTAGTTTCAGGTGTCAATTTGTACCCTCCAATAGAAGGGCTGCGGCACTATTTGCAAGTTCTAATGGAACCTGTGGAAACAGTCCGAAGTATATATTGAGTAGTGCAATAAAACCGGTAACTAATAACATTTGTATTGGTGCTTCAGATGTTGGACCTTCTCCTTCGACAGGAGCTTGGAAGTAAAGCGCCTCAACGATGCGCCAAACATAAACCACCGCCATCAAGGAGCTGACTAGAATAATTGCGACTAGCCCGCCCCCCCAAGGACCGCTTTCCAAAGCTGAGATGATAAGGAGCCATTTACTAATAAACCCTGCAGTACCAGGCACGCCGATTAAGCTCAAACCACACACAACAAAAGCAGCACAAGTCCAGGGCATACGAGCAGCAGCACCACCGAGTTGATCTAGGCGCAAATCACGATACTGATAAGCTAGACAAGCAACTGCCAGGAATAAGCCACCTTTTGCTAGCGCATGGTTGAACATATGCATTGCGCTGGCGGTTAGTCCAGCCATGCTGACAAAGCTAACACCAAGCAAAATATAGCCTATTTGTGCTATAGATGATGAAGCAAGCCGCCTTTTAAGATGCCCTTCGAACATCGCAACAGCAGAAGCAATCAGTATTCCGAGAATTGCCAAAGGCATCGCAAACAATGCGAACTGAACTTGGTGATCCTCAAGCGTTGCTTGAAATATCATATAGTCAAATCGGATAAGTACATACAGTGCAACCTTGGTCGCGCAAGCAGAGAGAAACACAGTCACCATGTGTGGAGCATGTGTATAAGCGTTTGGCACCCATACATGTAAAGGAAACACCGCCGCTTTAAGGGCCAACCCAATAGTGATGAATCCCGCAGCAACTAGCACTGGATTTATATCGGTCACATCACCGAGGCGATCTTGAATATCGGCTAAGTTAAGCGTGCCGGTCATCATGTAGATTAAACCTACACCAATTAGATAAAAGGTTGCGCCAATGGTACCCATCATTAAATATTTGAATACGGCTGGAAGAGCGCGACGGTCTGGACCTCCAGCAATTAATATGTAGCTGGCCAGAGATGAAATTTCCATGAAAACAAAAATATTGAAGGCATCTGCTGATACGACAATACCCACCAGTCCAGATAAAACCAAAAGCCAGGCCGCATAGAAAAGTGGTTGGCGTTCTGATTCAATTTGCTGATCAATGCTTGGTTTGGCAGCGAGTAAAGCAGCTGTGCTCGCTCCCGTAATTACCAGCAAAATAATGGCACTAAACGGATCAACCGACAGTGCGATACCATAAGGTGCTGGCCAGCCGCCCATAGCGTATTGAAGGGCTTGTCCGTCTAAAACGGCCAAAGTGAGCGCAACGGCGATGGAAAAACTCACTAGTGCCACGGCAGTTGCTCCGGCCCAAGCTAAACCTCGCGGTTGTAACATGACGATAAGTGGTGCCGACAACATCGGTATCACAACTTGCAAAGCTGGAAGGTGTGCTAATAAATCCATAGTAGTCAGTCGGCATCCAAAATTTCGGTTTCTTCGATCGTGCCATAACATTCCTTGATACGCACAACCATGGCCAGTCCCAATGCGAGGGTAGATACTCCAACAACAATGGCTGTTAGTATCAGTACCTGCGGTACTGGGTTTGAAAATATTTGATCTTCTACACCGCTTTGTATGATGGGGGCTGTCCCACCTTCTACCTTGTCCATAGTGATATACATAAGGAATACAGCAGATTGAAATATAGATAATCCAATGAGTTTTTTTATCAAATTGGTTTTGCTAATCACGGTATACAGTCCCACCGTTAAAATGATAGCGAATACCCAATAATTGAAGTAGCCCAGCAGTTCTAATAGTTTCATGACAATCTCTCACGGGCTGCGAACGCATGGAAAATGGCCAGAAGTGCACCACAAACGGCCATGCCAACGCCGGCCTCGATAATTAATATCCCCAGCTGTTGTCCAAACACAGGGTCAGCGGCTAGTACTGAATAATCTAGAAATGTTCCTCCCATCAACATGCAAACCACACCCACGCCGCCATATAGCGATGCTCCGCCTATAACCATACCCAACAGCATCCCGCGAGGTATTGCGCGCAATGCTTCGGATTCGCCTTCAAGCAGCGCGTAAAGAATTACGCCAGTGGCAATAATTGCACCCGCTTGGAATCCTCCGCCGGGGCCATATTCGCCATGGAATTGTACATAAAGGCCAAATAACACGATAAACGGGATTAGCAGTCGGCCGATCACTTGGGGGATCAGATGGTGGCGTAGGCCACTACTTTTTTTAATCACTGACTGCTTTTTTCGTGAAGGGCCCACACCAAGAATGAATAAAACACCGATACAAGCAGCGAAAACAACAAACACCTCGCCCAGCGTGTCATAACCTCGAAAGCTGCCAAGTATGGCGGTGACCACATTGGGAATATCAATATACTCAGGCGTTTTTTCTAGATACCAAGGCGCTAGATGTTGATGCACAGGGGCATCAGGATCGCCGAGCCGTGGTTTGTCGAAAGTGGCGTATATTATTAGCAATGCCAGAACGCCAACAGTACCTAGAGCGACCCACCGACCTCCAACTCGAGCTTTTTCCCGGTCACCAGTCAGCTCTAATGCACAGAGGAAGATTACCGTTGTCACTCCAGCGCCCACCGCAGCTTCTGTTAGTGCTACATCAGCAGCGTCCAAAATAAAAAAGTTGGCCGCCATGAGTAAACTGAAAATAGATGTCAGCATTACCGCGACAAACAGGTCGTCGGTGCGCACTATAGCAATAGCGGTAATGACGAGAAGGGTCAGTAGAAATAGCGCAAAAATTAATATCATTCTCCAGCCCCTTCTTTGGGTAAGTTGTTAGCCTTGGGTGCGTCGCTGGCACATCCATCGTCTGGCTTGAGACCCGATAATAGCGCGGCATTGGCCAACGCATAGGTAGCCGTTGGGCCTGTCAGCAGCAAAAACAGCATAATAGCAAACAGTTTAATTGCGGCTAGAGATAAACCGGCTTGTAGGATCATACCAACAAAAATTAAGATAGTTGCCATGGTATCAGTAAGGCTAGCGGCATGAATTCTGGTGTAAAAGTTTGGCAGACGCAGGCCGCCTATACCGCCGATTAACACGCAGCCGCCCCCGAGAACGAGTAAAATCCAACTCAGAATATCTAACGCAAAATCAATCATTTTCTGCCTCGGAATCAGACTTTCTTCGGGAACGATTTTGGAAAAAATTTAATACTGCAAGAATCCCGACCATATTGATCAGGGCGTAGGCCAACGCAAGATCAAGAAAATCAGGCCGTCCGTAAAGAAATGCAATGACGGACAGTAACAACACGGTCTTGGTACCAAACACATTGACTGCCAGTACGCGATCGTAAACGCTTGGCCCTTTAAGTGCTCTCACTAGGGCCAATACCATGGTCACCAAAATGGCTATAGAGACAACAATATACATAAGTTAGCGGGGCTCCAGTGCTGCGACTCGCCGATTTGCTTCGCCTTTTTGTAATTCTTTGGCACTTTCACTGGTCAGACAATGAATCAATACTTTCCCCTTGTATAAATCTAACGTGACGGTTCCCGGAGACAGGGTAATGGAGTTGCCAAGTATAACTTGGCCCATGTCCGTTTTAGCTTCCGCTTCAAGCACAACTACGGTGGGGCTTATAGGCATTGAGGGTTTCAGGATTAGCTTGGTAACGTCCAGACTCGAAATAATAATCTCTCGAAGCAGCCACAACCAATAGCCAGGCAGGCGAGGCATCAGTCTAAGTAAATTTGTATTATTCCTGAAAAAGCCCATACGATGCGCTAAGTAAATGCTGAGCAAGCAGGACAAAACACCCAAACTCATGACGAGTGGTTTGTAGAGTCCCGACCAGAGAAGCCAAGATATTGCTAAAATAAGCAGAAGTAGCAAAACAGACGAGAGTCTTGTTTCGCCGCGTTGAAACGTATGGCGGACTAGAGTTAAGTTCATAGTTTGCAGGGGTAGTTTTTCAGTAAAGATTTATAGACGACTTCCATCGCAGGTGCATTTTCTTCGCTGCTATCTGTTTGGGCTGTTATATCGGCGACGATGACGTTAGCTACATCACGTAATAGCAGTGGATCTCCGAGGCAAAAACCGGCTAAGCCTGCGGCTCTAGAACGGTCTAAACGGTTAGGCATACGGGTGCGAATCGCGCGTTCCGAGAAGGTTTCTTTACTTGCTAGGGCACTTTCCGCATTTGGCATGACTCTTGCATCGGTCGCTATTGCACCATCTATAAAGCCTTGAATATAGCGGACACAATACTGACCATCAGCGCTTTCTGGTTCAGAATTAAACAGTGCACAGTGCGATGAAAGTTCTTGAGCCGTCAGTACTTCTATTGCCTTAGCGGGTGGTACTGAGAATAATTGAATGGCCAAGAAAGCGAAAGCCATTAAGGGGAAACTGTTTTTTGACATAAAAATCCTTTTTTTCTAATGATTTAACTTTATACAATTAATCATAGTATTAAAAGTTTAGTTTAGTTTAGTTTTTTTTATCAATAAAAAATTGATGATGTATTTTGAGAGAAAACATTAGATGAGAGAAAGTACATTCGGGAGTCATAAGGTAAGTTCAATTAGGACATTATTGGCCGCAGGGCATATCTTAAGTCAACGCCGATATTTTTACTGCGTAGTTCTAAATGGCCACTGAACAATGGGAGGTAACAAACAAGCTACCAACAAGGTTCGTTATGCAAACCATTTAAAAATTCATCGCGAATAAGCGACTAATGTTGAACTCGTTTTCGCTTAGCTACACTAACTATTACATACTTCAAAGCGGAGCCATTAGCAAAAAGGATTTTGAATGCAAAAGAATAGTTTACTCGTTATCGCAGGTTGCTTAAGTCTCTTTGCTGCCTTACTACACATCAGTTGTATATTTGGCGGCCCAGACTGGTATAGCTTCTTTGGTGCTGGTGAAAACATGGCTCAAATGGCTGCTGCCGGTGATACGTATCCCACCATTGTCACATTAATTATCGCAGCTATGCTTTGTGTTTGGGGGCTTTACGCATTTTCGGGCGCGGGTTTAATTGTTAAGCTACCGCTTCTAAAAACATGTTTAGTGTTAATCACTGCTGTATATCTCATTCGTGGTTTGGCGGGGTTAATTGTGCCTTTTTTCACGTCAGCCCCCGAGATCCATCAAAACTCTATGGCTTTTTGGTTGGTGAGGTCAATCGTTTGTTGCATCTATGGTATTTACTATTTACTTGGAACAAGGCAGTTATGGCGGTAGTTTTCCAAGACCAAATATCAAGGTTCTATTTATAATAGGAAAACCATCATGGCTTTTAACGATTAATTTAGACCCAGCTCCCATGCCGTAATCACTAATGACGATGGTCAAGTGTTGTTATTAAAAGCCAATTATGGTGACAAGCATTGGGGCTTGCCGGGTGGCGGACTTGATCCTAATGAAACCATTCATCAGGCATTACTGCGAGAGTGCAAAGAATAGTTAGGTTGTTTGGTGAAGGTGAACTATTTATCTGGGGGGTATTTTCACTCTGCTTATCAATCGCAAGCGTTTATCTTTCGCTGTGAATTACCAGAGTCAGCTCAAATAATGTTAAGTAATGAGCACAGTGACTATGCATTCTTCGTTATTGCCGACCTGTCTGCGGTGCAGCAACAACGAATTAACGATTGCCTAACCTTTAATGGTCAGGTTTTCAGTGCAGCTTTTTAAAGCCGCTTGATGCCAAGTGGTTAACATGCTCATAATATCGTGCGAATCTTGCAATTGTGCTAATGGTCTTGCCACTGTGTGTTGCTTACTGTCTAGCGCCGCTAGCACCGCTTCTACCTGGTAGTAAAAACCATTGCCTTTGGCTTCAACATTAACAATGTCAGCATCTTGCTCATATAACCTTACTGAAAAATGATTGCCTTGAGCTTCTGGTAACCAGGGATTTGAGGTGAACTCAATACTTCCTAAGCTGCCTAAAATGGTAAACCCTGCGTGTAAGCCATAATCTTCTGCTGTGTGTAAATGACATTGCACGCCGTTTGCATAAGTCACAATAGCCGTAGATTCACAAATATTGCCATCTTGTCCGCGTCGGCCTGTTGCTTGCAGTTGATATTGTTGGCTGACGCTATTACCAAATTGTTGCTGCATGACTAATTGCATTAATGATGCAGGGTAACAACCAAGGTTAAACAATGCGCCAAGACTGGCCGGATTAACAAATTGGCTGATAGCCGCACAATATTGGCCACGAATACTTTTTACGTCGCCAATGACGCCAGATGCTAGCGTTTGACTTAACTGCTGCATAAAAGGATGCGCAAGATACATTAGCCCTTCTAAAAAGAACACCTGGTTTTGCTTAACCGCATCAAGGCTGGCAATGGTTGATGGCATATCGACCGACAGGGACTTCTCACATAAAATAGCTTTACCCGCATTGGCCGCTTTAATGACATATTCGTGGTGCAAATGATTCGGCAGGGCAATATAAATCACATCCACCAATGGATCGTTAATTAATGCATCGAAATCAGTAAATTGATGTGCGATGTTATATTGCGTTGCAAACTCAGCTAACGTTGTGGTGTTACGGCCTGCAACTGCATATATCTGACTTTGGCCTTGGGCTTTTATCGCATCTACCATTACACCAGAAATGAAGCTGGTGCCTAAAATACCCCAATTAATCATTTTACTCATTGGTTACTCCTCGGTGGCTAGGTGTTGATAGTCAAAGGCTTGTTTGAGTTCGGTGAGCCCCGCTTTAATAAAGGCTTGAGTGTGAGGTGCAGCAAAATGGGTATCAAAGGCGGCTTGATCATCATAACGCTCCCAAAACACAAATTGCTTAGGGTGAGTTTTATGTTGAGTTGCCATGGCAAGTGAGCAGCCGGGTTCGCTATTCATGTCGGCGCAAAATTGACGGATTGCAGCAAGGCCCTGGGCTAACGGTACGTCATCTTTTATGTGAATTTCAGCGGTGATAAATATGCCTGCTTGATCTAATTTGTAATCCATAACAACTCCTCAATAATGATGGCTCATCGTAAACCAGTTTTCTTAAAATCAACATCAATCAATGGCGTTTACAGAAAACACTATAGGTTTATAATCTTTGGTATTAATTTATAATCATTGGCATAAATGATTGAGGGGCACTATGGATAAATTAACCGCGATGCAAGTGTTTAGCTGCGTAGCTGAGCAGGGTAATTATGCTGCGGCGGCGCATCAGTTTAATATTAGCCGCACTATGGTGGGCAAGCACATCAATCAGTTAGAAGGCTATTTAGGCGTTAAGCTAATCAATCGCACCACACGTCAGCAAGCATTAAGTGAGTCTGGCCAATTATATTATCAAGAATGTAAAACTATTTTGGCAGCCATTACTGCCGCTGAAAATACCTTACAAAATATGACGGGCACGATTAGCGGCAGCATTAAGATTAATGCACCAGTGAGTTTTGGTAATACGGTACTGGCACCCATTGTGAATCGTTTTTTATTAACTTATCCGCAAGTCGATGTTGATTTACGTTTAGACAATAACCTTGTCGACCCGATGTTAGACAGTGTTGATATTTTGGTGCGCATTGGTGAGCTTGAAGATTCTGCGTTAATTGGTCGGCATATTATGGATTATCACATGCAATTTTGTGCATCCCCTGAATATTTAGCCAATCATCCAGCAATTACAACTAATACTGATTTACATACACATCCATGCCTTGGGTTTAGTTATTCGAGCAATGGTTCATTGTCAGTGGCCCATCAACAAATATTTGGTAAACGGGATTTTAGGTTGTCGTCAAACAGTGGGGTAGTACTGACACAAGCTGCCATTGATGGGTTGGGTGTGGTGTTACAACCTAGTATTGTGGTCAAACAGGCAATAGAGGATGGCTTCTTGGTTAATATTACGAGTTTAACCCCACCAGAAGCCATGCCGATTCATTTATTGTATAAAGATAAAAATTTGCCGTTAAAAACGCGTTCATTAATCACGTTTATTGTTGAGCAGCTTGCTGAGCAATAAGTTTTTTAAGACTTAATCATGCCTTTAAGAACAATATCCTTATAGGTTACAAAGCCCAAAATACTTCCGGACTCTACTACTGGAGCTTTATTAACATTAAAGCGTTCAAATAACCTTGCGGTATAGCGAACATCCATATCGGCAGGTACAGAAAATACCGGTTTTATCATAATCTCATAAATATTGGTGCGCTCTGGCGACTTGTCTTTTGCCAGCACTTTTCGGGCAATATCACTCATTAAAACCATGCCGTATTCGTCATGTTCGTTGCGTTTATCGACCACCAAAATACTGATATTTTTGGTCACGGCAACTTGAATAGCCTCCGCAACTGTATGCATACCGTCCACCATGGCGTAACGGTTATTCATCACATCGCGGTTAAGGGTAGGGGCTGACTTTGTCATATTTGGTCCTCAATGTCTTTAGTTAACTTTTCTACCTGATGAGCCACACCTACGGCATCTTCAACATCAATTTGAATCGCAATACCTTTACCTGAGTTGGTATCAAATTCACCCACTTTGGCAATGGTTTCTAAAATACAGCGACACATATGCTCTTCAACCAACCATAAAATCACATCGCGCTGTACATCTAAGGTAAGGCCCATAAAGGTTTTCTTTTTTTCTAAGCCTTCACCACGAGCATGATTAATGACAGTGGCGCCAGTGGCTCCAGCAAAACGCGCGGCATCGAGCACTTCGTCGGTACAGTCTTCGTCGACAAAAGCGACAATTAATTTAAAGCGCATAGATTACTCCTTAATCGCTTTTCGTTTGGATAAATAGTCAACGATTTGGGCATAACCCATTACGGTGATCATCGGAAATAAACTGGCAAAGGCGATTAAGCCAAAGCCGTCAATGAGTGGGTTTCGCCCTTCAACGTTGGTGGCAAGCCCAAGACCTAGTGCGGCAACCAAAGGAACGGTTACAGTGGATGTGGTCACGCCGCCTGAGTCATATGCCAGAGGTACGATCATTTTAGGGGCATAAAAGGTTTGGATAACCACGATGACGTAACCGGCCATAATGTAGTAGTGGATGGGATCGCCAACCACAATACGAAAGCAGCCTAAGGTAATCCCAATAGCGACACCCAATGCGACCGAAATGCGTAAACCTTGAATACCAATGGTGCCAGCAGATACTTGATTCGCTTTAATCGCTACCGCAATCAGTGACGGTTCGGCAATGGTGGTACTAAAACCAATCGCGGCGGCAAACACATATACCCAAAAATAATCCTGCCAAATAAACGGTGCTTTGCTGCCATCGGGGTGTAAAAACTCGCTGGTGGTTAATTGGTTTGCCATACTTTCGCCAATGGGAAACAGTGCGAGTTGTAAACCGACTAAGAAAAAGGTTAACCCTATAATCACGTAGACAAAACCCAGTAACACTTTGCGCCATTGGGTGACAGGGCGTTTGAGTACGCCAAGTTGAAAGCCAAATAAAATCACTGCAATAGGGATGACATCACGGGCAGTGAGCAAAAATGTGCTAATCAGCTCAGTAAACAAATTGGCTCCTTATCGCACGCATCAGTTTAAAAACACCATGCCGTAAATTAATACAAAAATCATAGGGCTAAGGCTGGCAAAAGCAATGAGGCCAAAGCCGTCTAACATTGGGTTTCGACCTTTAATCACACTGGCAAGGCCGACGCCCAATGCTGTTACCAAAGGCACGGTAATGGTTGATGTCGTAACGCCACCTGAATCGTAGGCAATACCAATAATATTGGCAGGGGCAAAGCTGGTGAGGATCATCACAAGTACATAACCACCAATGATGATGTAATGAATAGGCCAACCCTTAAGAATACGGATCACGCCAAGTAAAATGGCTAAACCTACCGAGATTGCAACCGTGATACGCAGTCCCATAGCATAGGAACTCATGGCCTGCTTATTGGCCTCAATCGCACCCGCATTAGCGGCGACTTGAGCCGCTTCATTGGCTACGGCGGTTAGCGCAGGTTCAGCTAATGTGGTGCCAAATCCTAATGAGAACGAGAAAATCACTAGCCAAAATACACTTCCTTTTCGTGCTAATGCTTCTGCTAATGATTCGCCAATCGGGAATAAGCCCATTTCTAAACCAAATACAAAAAATGTTAAACCCAAAACAATAAAGACTAGGCCAACAAGAATAGAACCCAGTTCAGCAGGCGCTTGATGTAGGACAAATATTTCAAAAAAACTGACCACTAATATGATGGGTACAAGGTCTTTAAAGCTACTGAACATAGCTTGGAGCAATTTAGCGATGGCAGACATCTATACTCCTGAAGGTAAAGTGACGGACTGTGATACTGCCTAGCAGTATCTCTGATTGTTCAATTCTGGTTGTTCAATAGCAAACGTTTTATTAAGTGTGACTCTTGATAGTATTTTCGCAACATATTGTTTACAATGATTTTCATTAAATTGACTCAGATCATAAAAGTCAGGCAAACTGTGCCGTATATCTTTGATTACTGATTTATACCCTGTGTAACAAAGGATCTTAGGTAAAACTAAAAAGGACTTTAATCATGAAAAAAACACTTTTACGCTTATCCATTATCGCCGCGTGTGCAAGCCACATGGCCTACGCTCAACCTACGGACATGGTCACTGGGTCGGTTGATTTTTCAACAGCATACCAACAATATAACAATGCTATTGAGGCTAATAACCAAGTCGATATCATCACCTATGCCCGACAAGCTTACGAACTTGGCGAAGTTAAATTTGGCGCAGACAACATTGATAGTGCTAAGTTAGCCATGAACTGGGCTAACGCTATTGTTGCGCAGTCAAAGCAGAATAATAATGGCCGGGTGATTCAAAATGAACAGGTGATAAAAGCGCAACAATTATTTGAGTCAGCTTTAACCGTGTACCGTCAAAAATTGCCTGAAAATGATATTGCCTTGATTGATCCGCTTGTGGGCTTAGCAGAAACCACCGCTGATGATGCCTATGCCAAAAAAGTGTTGTTTGAGGCGATTGATATTGCCCAAGAGGCGGATAATGAACTCACTGTAGCTGAAGTGAAAACCATGGCGTTTTATCGTTTAAAGAGCACGGAATTTTATACTCGTACGGTGAGGAATTTCGCTTTTGACGCCTATGATATTTATGTCAAAAAGCTTCCAGAAAACGCGATAAAACGTGTAAATGCTACGTACCTCTATGGGGCATTAAACGAAGCCATGGGTAAACACACTAAAGCGACGGATGCTTTAGTTGAAGTGATAAAACAATATCAAGCGTTACCTTATAGCCACCCACATGAACTGCGTGCTCATGCCTTGCTGGTTGATATTTATCAAAAGCAAGGCCAAAGTGATCAAGCCACTGAGCATTGCATTGCCATTGGTAAAATGACGCCGTGGAATGAGCAACAAGAGCAAACGCCTTTATTTCGAACTCCACCAGATTACCCTATGTCTTATGCAAAGCGGGGTAAAAGTGGTTGGGTAAAATTACAGTTTACTGTTGATGAGCAAGGTTTTGTGCAATCACCACAAGTACTTGACTCTAAAGGGGGCAGTCAGTTTGAGAAAGAATCAATTGAGGCGCTAAGCCAGTGGCGTTACGCGCCTAAATTTATTGATGGTAAGCCAGCGCAGGGCACTTCAACAGTGCGCTTAGACTTTACCCTAGGTTAATGAGTCTATTGAGTTGTGAGTTAGCTTAATAAATACATACTCAACATGCTCACACACACAATCACAAAGCCAGATTCAATCATGAACTGGCTTTTTTGTAGCTGTTTTTTACCTTGCTTTAAAATGGTTATCAGTTGGTTTTGTTTGTAGATTCGGCACGATATTAATGAGGTTTGTGGATCGGCTATGAGTTGAAAACGACACTTTTTACCATTATCGAGCAACACATCATGCATGCTTTGTAAACCAAAGTTAAATTTGCGCGACACAACCTTACCATTAATAAATACGCGCTCTAAACCACACCAATTGCTTGCTTGTAACTCAATGTTGTCTTGATTGAGAAGGTAAGAAAATTTAATCATAATACTCATCCTTTCATATGATAACTGCACAATTTACCGATACAAACGCTGTTAGCTTAAGCTCATTCCTGTTGGTTTTTATTGCCTTAGTAACATTAATAAAAGCAGAGCAATGTGACATTTTCCAGCACACAAATATGAACAATTTAAGAATTTAACCTATGTTATTGCTGGCTATGGAAATATTTATTTTTATATTTTTAGTTGCAATATAGGAGTGATTGATCAACGAAGAGGTTATGGTTAAAGCTGACCAAGCCAGTGCAGCGCTCATTCGTCTAACACTTGCAGGTGCTAGTGCTGAATAAGTCTGTAATGCTAAGAACTTTGGCTGAATTAAGCGCTGTAATACGCCTTGAGTAAATCTTTCCAGGTAATAATACCCACGATATTGTTATTTTCTAATACTGGGAGGCAGCCAATGTTATTGTCTAAAATTAACTGAGTCGCCAGGTTGATATCACAATGGGGGGCAATCGTTAAAGGGTTGTGGCTCATTACTTGATGAACGCGTTTTTGTAGGGTTTCAGTATCACGAATAAGTTCTGCTGCGGTACCAATATTGGGGCTTAACGCACTTAAAAAGTCTCGATGCGATAAAATACCTGTCAAGTGACAGCCTTCATCGATAACCAGTAAGTGGTGAAAGCTGACATTATCGAAAATTTCTTTAGCTAATGACAAGCGATCATCCATTTCGATAGTCACAACGCGAGTTATCATGATATCGCCCACGCTGATGTGACGAGGCGAAGATTGTGCCGTTGTGTCATTTGTTGTCTGATCCGATGTATCTGTCGATGTTGTCATAGATGATTCCCCACTCATTTATTCTTTTATATCAGATAAATATTAGCGTAACAATCAAATAACAACCAACAACAGCAGCAAAAGTATCCAGGGTTATGATGCGGTTTGTCCTAATGGTATAAATGGCCTGCCAGGTACTTTTGATATTTAATCGGTTTAAGTTGGTGAATATCCACTAAGACTAAACCATCAATGCAATCACCAAATTCAGGGTCAATACCAAAATCTAAAAATTTTACGCCTTGGTTGTCGCACAATTCACCATATTGTTTAAATAATGTCGGTACTGAGACAGCCATATTTGCTAACGTCCGTTTGAGTATTTTAAAGTTCTCAGCGTAGTCGTTGCCGTTAAACAAGAGTTGTAATTGGGCTATTCTGTCTGGGGTAAATTGATAGGGATTAAATGAGCGAGCTAGCGTTTTGCTGGTCGAAAACTGTTGTTGATAAAAGAACACCAACATTTCTTTTGCTTGCAATGGCAGGCTGTCACTTAATGATACTGGGCCAAATAAATAGCGATATTGAGGGTGCTTTACTAAAAACGCACCAATGCCTTGCCATAGGTATTCTAAACTGCGTCGGCCCCAGTATTTAGGTTGTACAAAGCTGCGGCCAAGTTCTAATCCTTGATCGAAATAAGGGGTAAAGGCGCCTTTGTAATCAAATAACGATTGGCTGTAGAGTGAATTTTCGCCAACATTTTCATGTAACGTCTTAGCGCTGGCAAAGCGGTATGCACCGACGATTTCTAAGTCATCTTTGTCCCATAATACTAAGTGTAAGTAGTGGTTGTCGTATTTATCAGTGTCACGGCGTTTGCCTGTGCCTTCGCCCACAGCACGAAAAGCAATCTCACGTAAGCGGCCAATTTCACGCATGATGGCGCTACTGTGTTGATGCTTGTACAGATAGATTTGTTTGTTGTCTTGGGTTTGCCCGAGTAATTCGCATTGTGTTAACGCACTTTGCAGTTCACTGCGTTTCTCCGGGTGAGCAATTGCATTTTGGGTAGTAAATAACGGGCTCCGATTTTTGCCTATTCGGTATAAATGGTTTTTAAGCAGTTTTACTTTTGTTTTTAAGGGGAACTCTTGGGTGTTAACGACTTCTTTGGCGATCAACTGCCCAATACGAATTGGCATGACTTGGTCAACTTGCTTAAACATTTCTTTGACTAATAATAACGTTGCTAACGGTTTATAGAGCATTGAAGCGCCATAAAACGTCGCTGAGTTTTTTGCGTCTACAAAAATAGGTAAAAGGGGCGCATTACAGGCACGAGCCATTTTTAAAAAGCCACTATGCCATTGTAAATCGGTGACACCAGAGGGACGTAAACGTGACACTTCACCCGATGGGAATATCAGCACCGCACCTTCATTTTTAAGGTGGTGGTGTATTTCATCGAGATGTTGCTTGGGTGTGCCGCCGGTCATGTTACGTACGGGCAATAAAATCGAATGCAGCGGTTTAATGGCCATTAATAATTCATTAGCGACCACTTTAATGTCGGGTCGAACCTGGCTAATAAGTTTGATTAACGCTAAGGCATCGAGTGAGCCAATGGGGTGATTGGCGTATATTACCACGCGCCCTTCGTGTGGAATATTCTCAACTTCGTTATTGGGCACGCTGTAAGTGAAGTTTAAAAAGGCTAGAATTTGTTCGACAAAGTCTACGCCAGATAAATGGGCGTGTTCGTTGGCAATGTCATTACATTGCTTCTCGTGAAGTAAATAACGCAACATGGCTTTGGTGGGCGTAGCTAACCACGGCTTGTTGTGCACATTTGGCAGGTTTTTCTCTACTACATTATCGACCGTAAAAATCATAACCTTATCCTTTTTATGCTACGTGTTGTTTTTGAGGTTTGATGGGGTTGTCATGCATATGGGGTAACACAATACTGGCGACAGTTTCAGCTTGTAGGTTTTGCTCGTTCCATTTAAGCAGCTGCACATCGCCCTCAAGGGTTTCTACAATCAAGGTGCAGTTTTCAACCCAATCCCCATCGTTGGCGTAAATCAGTGGGTGTTGATTTATGGTGTGTTCTGATAGCTCAGGCTGGTGGATATGGCCGCACACCACCATGTCGACCTGTTTTTTAGCGGCGTAACGCAATACGGCATCACGATATTGAGTAATGGCTTGCTGGGCCTTATTAACCCTAAGTTTGATATAACTGGCCAACGACCTATAGGGATAACCCATGGTGCTTCTCACTGCATGAAGTTGTCGGTTTAGCCAAAGCAACACATCGTATAAATGATCGCCTAATTTGGCATAAGCGCGGCTGACGCACACTTGCGAGTCAAATTGATCGCCATGAAGCATTAAAAAGCGTTTGCCCGTAATGGACTCATGAATGTGTTGTTTTGCTAAGGTGACACCTTTGAAGTGACTGTCAGCATAGGCTTTAAATGCTTCGTCATGGTTACCTGGAATAAACACGACCTGAGTACCGTTACTGGCAAGTTCAAGGATTTTTTTGATGACGTTGTCATGGCTGTCTGGCCAGTAGACTCTTTTTTTAAGTGCCCATACATCGACAATATCACCCACAAGGTACAGGTAATCACTTTGGCTGTGGTTTAAAAAATGCAGTAAAAATTCGGCTTTACAGTCAATGCTACCAAGGTGAACATCTGATATCCACATAGCATGAAAATGTTGGATTTTTGCTTTGTGGGTTAAGTGCGATAAAGATTGGCGTTGCTGATTACTTTTACTCTGTGAAATCATCTGTCGTTCACCCTAATACACAGATTGTGTCAGTGTTGATTTAGGGTAAGGCTGTTATTTGACGCTAAGGTGAACGATTTATTGCAACTTGATGAAAGTGTTAGCCAATAAAAAAAGGAAATGCATAGGCATTTCCTTAATTTAGCAATGTATCGATGGGGCGAATCTGGCACTCAGGCGTGGCGATTATTGTGCCGCGTCAATAATGGCTTTAGCCATTTCGTCAGCAACCGAACCCGTGGTGCGATTCTCTGCATCTGCACGGCTAAAAATAGTTAATAGCGTATGATAGATTTGCTCAACTTTGGCCTTAGATGCTGCGGCGTCATAGTTTTTCTCAAATGACACGTTAATAATCCCGCCCGCGTTAATCACATAATCTGGCGCGTACAAAATGCCCATTTGCTTGAGTTTTTCGCCGTGGCGCACCTCAGCTAACTGGTTATTGGCACAACCGGCAACGATAGTGGCTTTTAACAGTGGCAGGGTGGTGTCATTAATTGTGGCGCCTAAGGCGCAAGGTGCATATACATCGACATCTTGAGCATAGATGTCTTGTGGGGCAACTACTATGGCACCAAACTCGGCGGCCACACGGTCAAGTGATGATTGGTGAATGTCGGTTACAATCAGTTCAGCACCTTCTTCGTGTAAATGCTTACACAGGTAATAACCTACGTGCCCAACGCCCTGTACCGAGACTTTTATTCCTTTTAGGCTATCTACACCACGTTGATGTTTAACAGCCGCTTTAATACCTAAATAAGTGCCTAACGCGGTTAATGGCGATGGGTCGCCTGATTTGCCTTCCATGCCGGCAACAAACTCTGTTTCACGGCTGGCAATCATGATGTCAGATGTTGATACGCCAACATCTTCTGCTGAATAGTATTTACCACCTAAACTATTCACAAAGCGGCCAAAGGCTAAAAATAATGCTTCGCGGTCGGTGGTTTTAGGATCGGCGATGATCACGGCTTTACCACCACCCATGCTTAGGCCTGCTAGTGCATTTTTATAGGTCATGCCACGCGAGAGACGCAATACATCCGTTAACGCTTCATCATCCGATTGATAGTTCCACATACGGCACCCGCCGACGGCTGGACCAAGGTTAGTGTTGTGGACTGCGATAATGGCTTTTAAGCCACTTTGCTTGTCATGACAAAATACCACTTGTTCGTGTTCATCGAACGAAACATGATTAAATACTGTCACGTGTAATCTCCGCTTGCTGTGTGTAAAAGTAAAGTAACGTACCTAGGGAATAGAGTCTATTAGGTACAAACGACTGCTTGTTAAATTTATTGCAGCACGATAGCATTTAGCGCTACTCTCAACAAAGCACGATTTAGTTATTTTTGTGATTGATGTGGAAATTTAGCTTGCCACTTTACGTAAACGTAAAGTAACTTATGTTGCATCATTGTTTTTGAGATTGAGTTTTAGGTTAATTATTGTTCTAACCTGAAAAATAACAATAAGATAGGAAGTATTATGACTGAAGAAGTTGCAGAGAATGTCACTGAGCCAACAGTAGACCAAGAAGCCTTAAGACAAGAGTGGGTGCGTACTCAGTTTCAAAAAGCCAATCGCTTTTTAGCTGAAAAAGGCGTAATCCCAAGTAACGTACTGGCCAGTGAAAGTCGCTATCTTGCGCCTTATTTAGCCATTTGGAAAATGGAATCTAAGCAGCCTAAAAAACAAACCTTTTGGGTGATGTCGGGTGATTTACCATCTGATTATGTTGACGTTAAAGTGGCGGCTACAGCACGAGATGCCATTCGTCATTTTTCAATGATGTGGCAGCTTAAAGCTGAAAACCTGCATCAATCAGGCGCTACCAGAGATGAGACTCAACGAAAATTTGCCCAATTATTAGTGTCACGTGCAGAAAGCCTGCACAGAATGCATCAAGATGAAAAACTTTGGGGTTAATACCTCAACAACGCAAATAAACAAAAAAGGCACCTAGGTGCCTTTTTGTTTATCTTAACCTGAGCTCTCGCAGAGTCATCACTTATTAACGCACAATGACTTTAAATTTAGTATTCGTCTTCAGCGAGGTAATACAACCCTTGATTAACCAGTTGGGTTAATAGCTCAAGTAATGCGGGCTGTTCAACCAGTTCTCTGGCTTGCTCAGGCATAATGCTGACATTGTTGGCAAACAGTTGTAATACCGCTTCGCTTGCTTGTGCTAGTGGGTACTCGTCACCATTAATAAATAACCGTGACTGGCTGTCTTGTTCAAGACATAACACTTTTAAGCCACCAATGCGCTGAATAATCGCGCCTTGCTCAATGGCATCAATTAAGTCTTCGTTGCTTAATGGTTCTTCATCTTCGCACACATCCAGTTCAAATCTGTTTTGACTTAATAATTTGCCTAGCATGGTTTGGTATGCTTGAGGATCTTGAGCAAGTTGCACCAATAAATCCATAATGCCTTGTTGATGCGTTTGGCTAATGATGCCGGGGGCCTCTGGTTCATCGGTGGAGGTAAAACGTTTATTGCCTAAATTGTTGTCGATAAGGCTGTCGGCTAATTCAGTTAATAATTCTTGTTGGCTCGGCGCTCTAAATCCAATGGAGTAGGACATGGCTAAAGTCACGGTTTCGCCGCAATGCGGATAACCTGGAGGAATGTATAACACATCGCCTTTTTGCAATACCACATCAATAATTGGCTCAAAATCGTCAACTAAAGGTGAGTTTTCATTGCCACCACGACGTTTATGTTGGCCTTTGTCACCGACTTTCCAGCGACGTTCACCTTCACCTTGAATAATAAACACATCATAGTTGTCGATATGTGGTCCTACACCGCCGCCCGGTGTGGCAAACGACACCATTAAGTCATCAAAACGCCAGTCGGGTAAAAAGCGAAATGCTTCGACTAATGGCTGTGATGCGGGATACCAATGGTTAACGGCCTGCACTAATAACTGCCAGTTATCTTCGCCAAATTGGTCGTAGTCTTCAAATGGACCTTGAACCACGTCCCAATCATCACCTTTTGTGACCACCACGCGAGAGGAAATTTCTTCTTCGCATGCGAGACCTGCAAGTTCGTCTGCAGCAATTGGGTCTTCAAAATCAACAAATGCCTGTTTGATGATAAGGGGTTTCTGCTGCCAATGCTGTTTAATAAAGGCTTGGGTATCAATATTTAATGTGTACATCATTGACCTCAGATGGAGAATGGTAAATCCAATAAAAAAGCGGCCACAGATGCGACCGCCAAGATTAGCTAATGTCGATTAAATGACTATTTTAACTCGTCAACAAAGGCTCCAGCACGGCCGATGTAATTTGCTGGAGTCATTTTCTTCAGTTCAACTTTGACGTGTGCTGGCAATTCAAGGCCATCGATAAATACAGCAAGTTGCTGCGCATCAATACGCTTACCACGTGTCAGTTCTTTGAGTTTTTCATATGGTTTTTCGATGCCATAACGACGCATTACTGTTTGTACTGGCTCTGCCAATACTTCCCAGTTTTTATCAAGCTCGGCAAGCAGCTGTGCTTGATTCACTTCTAATTTGCTAATGCCTTTCAGCGTGGCTTGGTAAGCAATAAGCGAGTGCGCCATACCGACACCAAGGTTACGTAAAACCGTTGAGTCAGTTAAGTCACGTTGCCATCTTGATACCGGTAATTTAGCCGCTAAATGCTGCATTAATGCGTTGGCGATGCCTAGGTTACCTTCAGAGTTTTCAAAGTCGATTGGGTTGACTTTATGCGGCATGGTTGATGAACCAATTTCGCCTGCTATGGTGCGCTGTTTAAAGTGACCTAAGGCAATGTAACCCCAAATATCACGGTCAAAATCAATTAGAATCGTGTTGAAACGCGCGATAGCATCAAATAATTCAGCAATGTAGTCATGTGGCTCAATTTGCGTAGTGTAAGCGTTCCAGTTAATACCAAGGCTGGTTACAAAACGTTGTGACAGCTCATGCCAGTTAACTTCTGGGTAGGCTGAGATGTGAGCGTTGTAGTTACCTACAGCACCGTTAATTTTACCCATAATCTCAACAGCATTGATTTGGTTTAATTGGCGCTCAAGACGCACGGCAACGTTGGCCATTTCTTTGCCTAAGGTTGACGGTGATGCTGGCTGACCATGGGTGCGCGACATTAAAGGCACGCTTTTATTGTCATGGGCGAGCTTTTTAATGGCATCAATAATTTGCTGACATTGCGGTACTAATACTAACTCACGCGCTTCTTTTAACATTAAGCCGTGCGATAAGTTGTTGATGTCTTCAGAGGTGCAGGCAAAGTGTACAAATTCGTCAATCGCAACAAGCTCAGCGTTATCGGCAATTTGTTCTTTAATGAAATATTCAACCGCTTTTACATCGTGGTTGGTGGTGCTTTCGATGGTTTTAACGCGCAGTGCATCTTGTTCACTAAAGTTGTCTTTAATGCTGTCTAACAAGGCAAGGGCGGTTTCACTAAATGGGGGAACTTCTTCAATCTCTGGGCAGCTAGATAATAGCTTTAACCAGTTAATTTCAACTTGAACACGGTACTTAGTAAGACCGAACTCGCTGAAAATCCCTCTTAATGAGGCGGTTTTACTACCATAACGACCGTCTACCGGAGAGATAGCAGTTAGTGCGGAAAGATCCATTTGAAGCTCCTTGATGAACTTTGTTGTAGGGTGAATCGATTAATTGTTATTTTGGCTTTTTTTAGCGGTATCAAATATCGCTTTTCGGGCAAACACTAAATGGCGACGTTTGCCGCCTAATTGGCGCCATAATACTGCGCTACGCATGGCTGCAAGCAGTAGGGCTCGAATTTTATGTTGTACGATAGGTTGCTTTAAACAATCAGGATTTCCCGATATTTGCAGTTTTGGACCTAATTCACTGATGATGTCGCTGTATATGCTGGCAAAGTTAGACACGACTTGCTCATCGGTAATTTCAAAGTGGCTTAGTTGGCGGTGTATTTGGTTAATGCGTTCAGCAAGCATGCCTAAGCCGTTTGCCGAACGAGCCAGTTTGCGCTCTAGCGCTAATACACCAACTAAGTAGCGGGTGGTTTCGACATCTTTATTGCTGCCATCGCCCAGTTGGTTTTGAATCAACTGGTAGCCTTTACTTAAAATGCTTTTGTCTTGATACACATCGGCAGTGGCTTCGGGCTCGGTGACTAAGATGGTATTTAATGTTGCCGCCAGCGCTTCTTTATCGCTTTCACCGTGGCGGGCTAAATACTGCACTTGACCAATCGCCTGTAAAATACCGGCAAAGGCCATTGTACGTTCGAACAGCAGACTCTCTGGAGTTTGACTCACGGTTTATCCTCGAACTAGGGTATCGATAATGCCGCCACCTAAACAAATGTCGCCATCATAAAATACAGCCGATTGTCCAGGCGTGACTGCGGCAACTGGTGTATCGAACATGACGGTAATATTGTCTGGGTCGTTATAGACTAATGTACAGATAACATCACGTTGACGATAGCGGGTCTTGACTGTGATGTGACTGTTATTGGCTGGACCTTTACGGTCAACCCAATGCAGTTGATTAACGGTCATACCCTGTGACATTAAGCGCGGGTGTTCAGCACCTTGTGCCACCACGAGTACATTACGCAGTAAATCTTTTTCAACTACGTACCATGGGTCTTCGCTGCTGTTCTTTAAGCCGCCAATCCCTAGGCCTTTACGTTGCCCAAGAGTGTGGTACATCAAGCCTTGATGAGTACCAATGACTTCGCCTTCAGCGGTTTCAATATCACCCGGTTGCGCCGGTAAATAAGTGGCTAAGAAATCTGTAAACTTGCGCTCGCCAATAAAACAAATGCCGGTACTGTCTTTTTTGTCGTGAGTGATTAAGCCCATTTTTTTGGCAATCTCACGCACTTCATGTTTTTCAAGCTCACCGACAGGGAATAAACTGCGCGCCACTTGTTCATGGCTTAAGGTATATAAGAAGTAGCTTTGATCTTTATTGCCATCAACACCACGAAGCATTTCAACGTTGCCATCGCTGTTGTCGCGACGACGAACATAATGGCCCATGGCGATATAGTCGGCGTCTAAAATCTCGTCAGCAAATTCTAAAAAAGCTTTGAATTTGATTTCTTTGTTGCACATGATGTCTGGATTAGGCGTTCGGCCGGCTTTGTATTCAGCTAAGAAGTACTCGAACACGTTGTCCCAGTATTCTGCGGCAAAGTTGACGGTGTGCATTTTAATACCAAGCTTGTCACATACCGCTTGCGCATCTTTTAGATCATCTGCAGCGGCGCAATATTCGTCGGTGTCGTCTTCTTCCCAGTTCTTCATAAATAGGCCTTCAACCTCGTAACCTTGCTGGATAAGCAAATAGGCCGAAACAGAAGAATCTACACCGCCGGACATGCCGACAATGACTTTTTTACCGTTAGAAGTTGGGGTGATTGATGTCATAAATCCTAAAACCATTGAATATAGAGAGTATGTATATGGTGGTGTCTGTTTACGGTTTCAAGTTAATGATAACAATTGACTGAGCTTGAAAGCCGTTAAACAAGGTCAAAAATAAAGTAAAAGAGAGATAAACCTTATCTTATCGAGTAAACATTACATTTGTGCGGCGCATATTCTACCACGCATTCGAGCACTGGGCTATCTTGAAGGACAGTCAATATAGGGCTATATAGGGCTAAAACTGAGCTAACGCGTGTGCAAATAATCCGCATTAAGTAAAGATAATGGTAAATGGTGCGGACTCGGTTTTGCATTGCTTTTGGGCGTTAAATCTCTGGTTGCCGGAGGGGATTGGTCTAACAATCCGGCTTGTTGTATATAATCATCAATACTTTTGAGCACGAGCGGGCTGCGTAATTGATCGCCTAACTCACTAATTTGTTTGCGAGATAACCAATGAGTTCGGGTAATGGCGCTATCGAGTGGCGTGGCCTCAATAGGTTGCTCTAGAGCAATGCAGAAGGTATATCGTACAAACGCGAGTTCATCACTGGCACTAAATTGATAAATCCCCACAATGGCTTGCGGTACAATGTCCAGTCCAGTTTCTTCTAACACCTCCCGTGAGCAGGCATCAATAAGTGACTCATTGGCTTCTAAATGTCCTGCGGGCTGATTAAATTTAACCCGGCCATTAATCATTTCTTCAACCAGTAAAAACTTACCCTGGCTGTACACGACACAGGCGACGGTGGTATTGGGTTTATAGCGTTGAGTCATATATTTAATCCCTTATGCGTGTATCGCTAATGTTATTTATGATTAACGGTTAACGTTGGCTGATTTGTTTGTATTGACCATTTTGTAAATCATCTAGACACCATTGACCTATTTTATAACGGATTAATCTTAAGGTTGGGTGGCCTACATGGGCAGTCATGCGTCTGACTTGACGATTTCGACCTTCACAGATTTGCACTTCAAGCCAGGTAGTGGGTATTGATTTTCGCTCTCGTACTGGCGGTACTCGGGGCCAAATAGCGGGTGAGTCCATTACTTTGACCTTTGCCGGTAAAGTCATGCCGTCTTTAAGTTCTACTCCATCGCACAATGCTTGTATTGCAGCATCTGTTGGTTCACCTTCAACTTGTACCCAGTAGGTTTTAAAGGTTTTTTTATTTGGCTGGGTTAGTTTAGCTTGCAGCTTGCCATCGTTGGTGAGCAGTAATAAGCCTTCACTGTCGCGATCTAAACGTCCGGCGGCGTACACGTCACTAATGGGGATAAAGTCTTTTAGTGTTTGTCGACCTGATTCATCGGTAAATTGGCAAAGCACGTCAAACGGTTTATTAAACAACACGATAATGGGATTTTCGACAGGCGGTTTCGCCGGGTTTTTACGTCGAGTTGTTTTGCCCGCGAGTGTAGACTTAGACGTTTGCGATAAGGGACGGCCATTTTTGGCAGCCGTTTTTTTAAATGAACTGAATTTACCTGAGTTTGCCATAAAGGTTTGGATATTATCCTTCGTCGTTTAAGAGTGTTTGTAATAAAGGGGTTGTAATAAGAATTAACATCTTTTATGTCAGTTTACTGTGTATTCGCCCTTAGTGGAATTTGAAAATTGCCAAGAATGATCTATGATGTCCGCCTAAAAATTGTGATCTGTACCTAATTTATCACTGCTTATGGTGTGTTTTTAGCAAAATATACCGTTGCAATGTGGAAAAAATATAATAAAAAATGGGATAGGGGATTTCACATGCAGTGTTCACATTGGATGTGAGCCCTCGTTGCAAATCAAGGTTCGCTCGCGTGAGTGTTATCCACCAAAGCCCATCAAATGCTTATACAATTTATTCTAATAAGTTATTAATTTACAATAATGTAGGAAATATAATGAAAGATAACACTCCAACGATCATATACACAGAAACTGATGAAGCTCCAGCCCTTGCTACACTGTCTTTATTACCTATTATCCGTAATTTTACTGACGCAGCTGGCGTAAAAGTAGAAACTCGCGATATTTCTTTGTCAGGTCGTGTTATTGCTAACTTCCCTGAAAAATTAACTGCTGAACAGAAAATTGCTGATGCATTAACTGAGTTAGGCGAATTGGCTAATCAGCCAGAAGCTAACATCATTAAGTTGCCTAATATCAGTGCGTCAATTCCACAGCTAAAAGCCTGTATTGCTGAACTACAAGCCAAAGGCTATGACATTCCTAACTACCCTGATGAGCCTAAAACTGACGCAGAAAGAGAAACTCAATCGCGTTATGACAAAATTAAAGGCAGTGCGGTAAACCCAGTATTACGTGAAGGTAACTCAGACCGTCGAGCACCAACTTCTGTTAAAAACTATGCCAAGAAAAACCCACATTCAATGGGTAAATGGGCAAGTGATTCACAATCTCATGTTGCGCACATGAATGAAGGTGACTTTTATGGTAGCGAACAATCTGTCACTTTACCCGCTGCAGACAAAGTGAATATCGTATTAATCCAAGATGATGGCAAAGAAGTGGTGCTTAAAAGCGGCCTAGCATTACTGGCTGAAGAAGTGATTGACTCATCGGTGATGAGCAAGAAAGCGTTAGTTGAATTTTACGCTCGCGAAATTGAAGCGGCTAAGTCTGAAGATGTTTTATTATCGCTTCACTTAAAAGCTACCATGATGAAAGTGTCTGACCCTATTTTATTTGGTCACGCTGTTAAGGTTTTCTTTAAAGATGTATTTGACAAGTATGGCGAGCTATTTGCTGAACTCGGTGTCGATGTTAACAATGGTTTTGGTGACGTTTACGCTAAAATTAGTACGCTTCCTGAAGCTAAACGCAGCGAAATTGAAGCTGATATCGCCGCCGTTTATGCAGCGCGTCCAGCATTAGCCATGGTTGATTCAGACAAAGGTATCACTAATTTACACGTACCAAGTGACATCATCATTGATGCATCTATGCCAGCGGCTATTCGTTCATCTGGAAAAATGTGGGGGCCAGACGGTCAGCTACAAGATACTAAAGCCATGATCCCAGATCGTTGTTATGCTGGTGTTTATCAAGAGACTATCGCGTTTTGTAAAAAACACGGTGCATTTGATCCAACCACAATGGGCAGTGTGCCAAACGTGGGTCTTATGGCTCAAAAAGCTGAAGAATACGGTAGCCACGACAAAACATTTGAAATTGGCGCTGCCGGTACTGTCAATGTGATTAACCAAGCAGGCAATGTAATAATGAGCCACAAGGTTGAAGCTGGCGATATTTACCGTATGTGCCAAGTTAAAGATGCACCTATTCTTGACTGGGTTAAGCTTGCGGTAAGACGTTCACGTTTAAGCAACACTCCAGCTATTTTCTGGTTAGACAGTGCTCGTGCACACGATGCTGAGTTAATCAAAAAAGTAACTAAATACCTCGCAGAAGAAGATACATCTGGTTTAGATATTCAAATCATGTCTCCTGTTGATGCAACGCGTGTCACCTTAGAGCGTATCATTAAAGGCGAAGATACCATTTCTGTTACCGGCAACGTGTTACGTGACTACCTAACCGATTTGTTCCCAATTCTTGAGTTAGGCACAAGTGCTAAAATGCTATCTATCGTGCCGTTAATGAATGGCGGCGGATTATTTGAAACAGGCGCGGGTGGTAGTGCACCTAAGCATGTTCAACAGGTAGAAAAAGAAGGTCACTTACGTTGGGATTCTTTAGGTGAGTTTTTAGCACTTGCAGCTTCTTTAGAGCATTTAAGCCAAACGGCGAACAACCCTAAAGCACAAGTACTGGCCGATACCTTAGATGTCGCGATTGGTGAGTTCTTAGACAGCAACAAGTCGCCTTCGCGTCGTGTCGGTGAGTTAGACAACCGTGGTAGCCACTTCTACCTTGGCCTTTATTGGGCGAATGCACTTGTTAACCAAACTGCAGATAAGCAATTAGCTGAACATTTTGCACCTTTGGCACAATCGTTAGCAGCCAATGAGACGGTTATTTTAGCAGAGCTAAATGGTTCACAAGGCCCAGCCGTTGATTTAGGCGGTTACTACCGTTTAGATGCCGCTAAAGCAGAAAAAGCCATGCGTCCAAGTGCAACATTAAATAAATTTATTGGTTAATTTGCTTGTTAATTAATGGGGCATTACTTTGAATTGAGTTTGAATTTGAAGCTCTGTCCTTATTAATAACAAATTTATGCTTTATTTTTAGACAATAAAAAAGACAGGGATTAAAATCCCTGTCTTTTTGTTTTATAGTCTCTACCTACTATTTTGTAGGTGAGATGGCTGAAGCATGCATTCCTTTAGGACCTTCTTCAACTTCGAAGCACACAGGTTGACCTGCTTTTAAGGTACGATAACCTTCCATTTCGATAGTTGAATAGTGCGCAAATACATCCTCGCCACCCTGATCTGGGCAAATAAACCCGAATCCTTTGGCGTTGTTGAACCACTTTACAGTTCCGTTTGCCATACTTCCACTTCCTTCTGTTGTCTACTTACCAGTAAGATAGTAAAACTTATTATCCAGCGGTCTAGTATTCGCCGCCTAGCAAATAGAATGAAATTTGTACGAAAAGATGTCAAGCATAAATTAACAAAAAGACAACATTTAATTAATTTAATAATATCAAGTGGTCGGGAACCAAACGAGAGGCTAGTATTAAACAATGGCTAAATTAGGCAGTGTAGAACATACCGAAGAAAAGGTTGAATCTGAGCTACAACCACCCCATATGTATAAAGTGGTGCTAAACAATGATGATTACACCCCGATGGATTTTGTGGTTGAAGTATTACAACGCTTCTTTGAGAAAAATGAGCAGCAAGCTGTTGATATCATGTTAGCGATACATCACCAGGGCAAAGGATTGTGTGGGGTTTTCCCATTTGGGATCGCCGAAACTAAAGTTTTTCAAGTAAATCAGTTTGCAAGAGAAAACCAACATCCGTTACTGTGTACATTAGAGAAAGCATAAAAAAATCGTTTTCTTACAGTCTGTGGTTAAATTTAGGGGGTGCTTATGCTGAACAAAGATCTGGAAGTCACCTTGAACCTAGCGTTTCAGCAAGCTAGAGATTCACGTCATGAATACATGACGGTAGAACATTTATTATTAGCGCTTATTGATAATCCAGCCGCGTATGAGGCGTTAATTGCCTGCGGTGCGGATGTTAATCGTCTTCGTGAAGAAGTGGCTAATTTCATTCAACAAACCACACCTATCATTGCAGAGTCACCTGAAGAGCGTGAAACCCAACCGACATTAGGGTTTCAGCGAGTACTTCAACGGGCTGTTTTTCATGTGCAATCATCTGGTCGTAACGAAGTGACCGGCGCAAATGTGCTGGTGGCTATTTTTAGTGAACAAGAATCACAAGCCGTATATTTATTACGTCGTAGCGAAATTACTCGTCTAGATGTGGTTAATTTTATTTCCCACGGCATGAGCAAAGACGAAGAATCTGGTGAATCGTCGGATCAAGAGCGCATTGAAGATCAATCTGACAATAGCGAAGAGCGCAGCATGTTAGCGCAGTTTGCCTCTAATCTTAATCAGCTTGCTAAAGACGGCAACATCGACCCATTAATTGGTCGTGATGCTGAAATTGAACGCGCAATTCAAACCTTATGTCGTCGTCGTAAAAATAATCCATTGTTGGTTGGTGAAGCGGGCGTGGGTAAAACTGCGATTGCTGAAGGCTTAGCCTATCGCATCGTTACCGAACAAGTGCCAGATGTGATGGCCGATGCCACAGTGTACTCGTTAGATTTAGGGGCGTTATTGGCCGGTACCAAATACCGTGGCGACTTTGAAAAGCGCTTTAAAAGCTTACTAAAAGAATTGTCAACAGACGAACATGCCATTTTATTCATTGATGAAATTCATACCATCATTGGTGCAGGTGCAGCGTCTGGCGGGGTAATGGACGCCTCTAATTTATTAAAGCCCTTGTTATCGAGCGGTAAGTTACGTTGCATGGGCTCAACGACGTTCCAAGAGTATCAAAGTATTTTTGAGAAGGACCGCGCGTTAGCGCGTCGATTCCAAAAAATTGATATTAATGAGCCGTCAGTGGCTGAAACCACCAAGATTTTGATGGGACTTAAGTCAAAATACGAAGAATATCACGGTGTGCGTTATACCCAAGCCGCCATCAGCAGCGCTGCTAGCTTGTCCGCGAAGCACATTAATGACCGTCACTTACCAGACAAAGCCATTGATGTGATTGACGAGGCGGGCGCTCGCATGGTGATGATGCCGCAAAGTAAACGCAAAAAAACCATTGGCCAGCCTGAAATCGAAGCAATTATTGCTAAATTGGCGCGTATTCCTGAGAAGTCGGTATCGTCGACTGACAAGGATATGTTACGAAACCTTGAACGTAACCTTAAGATGGTGGTGTTTGGTCAGGATAAAGCGATTGAGAGCCTTAGTGCTGCCATCCGTTTGTCGCGCAGTGGTTTAGGTTCAGAAAAAAGACCTGTGGGTAGTTTTATGTTTGCCGGTCCGACGGGTGTGGGTAAAACAGAGGTCACCAGCCAGCTTGCTTCGTGTTTGAACTTGAAGCTTATCCGTTTTGATATGTCTGAGTATATGGAACGCCACACAGTGTCACGCCTCATTGGTGCGCCTCCAGGCTATGTGGGTTATGACCAAGGCGGGTTGTTAACAGATGCTGTGATTAAAAATCCACATTGCGTGGTTCTACTTGATGAAATTGAGAAGGCGCATCCAGATGTGTTCAACTTACTTTTACAAGTCATGGATCACGGTACATTAACCGACAATAATGGCCGCAAAGCTGACTTTAGAAACGTCACCTTGGTAATGACCACCAATGCCGGTGTGCAGGAGACGATTCGTAAGTCGATTGGTTTCCAGCAGCAAGATCATACTCAAGATGCGTTAGCGGAAATCAACAAAGTATTTTCACCTGAGTTCCGTAACCGTTTAGATTCGATTGTCTGGTTTAATCACTTAGACATGACAGTCATCGCTAAAGTGGTTGATAAGTTCTTAGTAGAGCTTCAAGCGCAGCTAGATGATAAACGAGTCACCTTAGAAGTGAGTGACGAAGCACGTACCTTGTTGGCCGAGAAAGGCTACGACAAGTCAATGGGTGCTCGTCCTATGTCGAGGGTGGTGACCGAATTAATTAAACGTCCATTAGCGGATGAAATCTTATTTGGGATCCTTGAGCGTGGCGGTATTGCGCACATTGATGTCAAAGACGGTGAGATTAATATTGATTGTGAGGCCACTGAGAAGGTGTCTTAAACAGCCGGTTTACTCGGTAAAATGACAATAAAAAGATGACCAAGTGGTCATCTTTTTTTATCCGCAGAATCACTATTCCCACCACATTAATTATGTCATCCGTTCAGATGTTTTATGGTTCTTTATACAACAAAAATTGGTTTGCTGCCTGACCAGATAATGAATAGGATGGAGAGTAGACTCAACAACAAAAAAACCGACTTACAGTCGGCTTTTACAATGTTGAGGCTAGCGATTAACGTGCGCGGAAGACGATACGACCTTTTGATAAGTCATAAGGAGTCAACTGAACCGTGACTTTGTCACCCGTTAAAATACGGATGTAGTTTTTGCGCATTTTGCCAGAGATGTGGGCTATCACCACATGTCCATTTTCAAGCTCTACGCGGAACATTGTGTTTGGCAAGGTCTCAAGGATAGTGCCCTGCATTTCAATGTTGTCTTCTTTCGCCATTAATAAGTTATCCCATTAGCCTTCAAATATGAAAAATCGGGCGTATCATGCCCCAAAATCGCGTAACTGTAAAGGGTGTTAGCAAGAAAGAGGTTCAAGTTGTTCACCAATTTGCCAACCTTGGGGTGTTAATATTTGATAAGGTCGATATTGACGCTTATAACGCATTTTTCGATTTTGATCAATTTGATAGCCTAAATACAAATAACGCTTGCCCATAGACTTAGCCAGTTGGCATTGAATTAAGATCATCAACGAGCCCAATGAGCGGTCTGCATAGTCAGGATCAAAATAACTGTAGATAGCAGAAAAGCTGTGGACCATGTTGTCGGTGACAGCAACCCCAATCAGTTGGTCTTTATCAAACACTTCAATAAACATGGGCGGTAGCCAATCAGACAATAAAAAATCATCATACTGGGTTTGAGAGGCCGGATACATTGGTCCGTCGTTATGACGTTCTTTAATATAACGTTGATAAAGCTCAAAATGTTCAGGGCGAGTTTGGTAATTTACTTTCCAGTGTAAATCTTGACTATTTTTTAAGGTTCTCTTTTGGCGTTTTGACAATACAAAATCGTGCACATTTAGGCGTATCGATTGGCACGCTTGGCAACTCGGACAGCGCGGTTTATAGATTGAATTACCATTACGACGAAAGCCCATCCCCAGCAATTGCTCAAATAAAGCTCCGTCAATATGCGGTTCTTGGATAATGAGTAATTGCTCTTTGTTGCCTTCAATATAATTGCAATCAAATGGTTGGCTTATTCCGACACTCACAGATTTAGAATTCAATTAAGACCTCTTGTTTGTTCCATATCGATGGCGATATTGATTGGTCTCGATAACGGTGAAGTAAGGTTAAAAAATCATGTCTTGGTAGCGCTTTTGCGCCCAAACTGACTAGATGTGGGTTCATTACTTGTGCATCAATGAGTTTAAAACCATGCTGCACCACATGCTGGTTAAGTATAGCAAAAGCGGCTTTTGATGCATTGGTTTGTCGATGAAACATTGATTCGCCACAAAAAACACCGCCAACCGCTATACCATATAAACCGCCCACGAGGTGCTCTCCATCCCATACTTCTATCGAATGGGCTTTACCTTGTAAATGTAACTCGTAATATGCCATTTGAATTTCAGCTGAAATCCAGGTGCCATCTTGTGCGCTGCGAGGGGCTGAACAACCCGCTACAACGTCTAAAAAAGCATAATTAATGGTATAGCGCCAGGTGGATTTTTTAAGGAACTTTAGCAAGCTTTTGCTGCCAAAAGGATAAGTGGGAGTAAACACGGCACGCGGATCGGGCGACCACCATAAAATAGGGTCGCTACTATTAAACCACGGGAATATGCCCTCATGATACGCTTTCAGTAAGCGTTGAGGCTGCAAGTCCCCTCCAATGGCAAGTAAGCCATTTGGGTCGGTGAGCGCATGTTCTGGCGGCGGGAAGCCGATAGACCGATTTAAATAAGACAGTGAGTTCACAATTGAGTATATTAATTGTCATACCTTATCGTTAACTTAGCGGAAAATAGCGATGTTTAAAATAATAACCGTCACCGGAAAGAGTTTTTTTGCTGTATTACTGACATTTTGCTTGTTTAGTAGCCTGGCACAAGCCGCTTATGAGCGTAACCAGGCTGTGCCGGTTGAGAAAGTGTTGTACGGCAACATTGAGTCAGTACGGCAGGTGAATGAAAAGCAATTAGTCGAAGACAGCCGCAGCGGTTGGAAAACATTTGGCGGAGCCTTAATCGGTGGGGTGATTGGTCATCAATTTGGCAGTGGATCTGGCCAGGATGTGGCTACGGTATTGGGTGCGTTAATTGGTGGCGGTTTAGGCAGTCAGCATGGACAATCGGCCTATTATCTTGAAAATAAACTGGTAGAATTAATGATCACTCAAGAAGATGGCAGCCAAGTGATGGTGATTCAAGATCTCGACCCTGGCATGAGCTTTAGTGCTGGTGATGAAGTGCGAGTGGTATATTTAAAAGGTTATGTCCGAGTCGATTTAGCCATGTAATTCGATTAATCTGACAACAATCGATTAAACAAGAAAGTATCAATAACATAAAAGGAGCCTAGGCTCCTTTTGTGTTGATGCTAATTTATTTTATACGAATAAGCCGTATTAAATTAGAATCCTCGTGGCAAGGTTTGGCTGCCTGCTGCGTTTTCAAGCTTTTGACGCCATAATTGTTTAGGCGTTAACCCACAAGATGTCGCAGTGGCTTTTTTACTGGGTTGCGTCTTAGCAGGTTTAACTTCTGTTTTAACCGCAGCTTTTGCGCTAGAGGCTTTTATTTCAGAGGCTGGGCTTGCTGCACACAACTCGCCATGCATGGTTTCAAGTTCGCTAAAACGTACCGATTTACCACCGTCGATTTTATACCAGCTGCCAGCTTGCTCAATCGACACCGCTTTGCCCGATTGTTTTTCAAGTGCCATTTGCAGTTGGCTGATGACCTCTTCTTTAGTCAATGTTGTCATAGTTAATAACCTATTTGTTATCATGTTAAATGAAGGTTGTAATGAATTTTAAAGTGTTAACACTATAAAAGTCCAATTGACTGCTAAAATTGTTGGTTTATCACTCATAAAGTCGTTTTTATCGACATATTTCACTGCTATTGCTGAAATATTCGGGCTTGAGTTAAACTGTATGTCATCGCATCGTGGCGTTAACTCGACATGATTTTTACTGTTAATGTTAATCGTTCAGTAAAGTCATCATCCCATTATTTTTGGTCACACTCAATCGAGTGAACCCTTACAGCTTCACAGTACTTTTAGGAATATTATGTCTACAAATCAGCATGGAAAGTCCGTTATCTCGCGACAAGCTCTCTCGTCGTATTTAGACACTTTTTTGAATGTTTCAGCGTTTAAAGACTATGCCCCAAATGGATTGCAAGTTGAGGGCAAAGGGCAAGTTCGCACTTTAGTCACTGGGGTTACGGCTTGTCAGGCATTAATAGAACAAGCCATTGCCGTTAATGCTGATGCTATTTTAGTGCATCATGGTTTCTTTTGGAAAAATGAACCAGAAGTGATCACCGGCATGAAATACCGCCGAATTAAAGCCTTAATGGATCATGACATCAGCTTGTTTGGTTATCATTTACCCTTAGATGCGCATCATGGCATTGGTAATAATGCTCAGTTAGCTTATCAATTGGGGATTTTAAGCCCACGAGTGTATGAACCCGTAGCGCAAGATTTATTGTGGCATGGTCATCTAGAACATCCTGTAACGGCAACTGAATTTAGCCAGTTACTCAATAATGTGCTTAAACGTGAACCGTTGCATATCGGTGATAACAGCAAACCCATTGCAACCATTGCCTGGTGTACTGGCGGGGCACAAGATTATATCGATCAAGCGGCGCAAATGGGTGTGGATGCATTTATTAGCGGAGAAGTATCAGAGCGAACTTACCATGCTGCAATGGAGCAAGGGATACATTATTTTGCAGCAGGGCATCACGCCACGGAACAATTTGGCATTAAGGCACTTGGTCAACACCTCGCCAGTAAATTTGATTTAACTCATCACTTTATCGATATCGTTAATCCAGTGTAATTGGGTTTTATCCAGTAATCGCGGTGAGAAAATGTGGTGGGTTAATAAGGAACGTTAATGACGGAATATTTTTTACAGGCTTTTATTTACCTCACCGCAGCGGTGATTGCTGTACCGTTAGCGAATAAATTGGGTTTAGGGTCAGTATTAGGTTACTTGATTGCTGGTGTGGTTATTGGCCCTATTGTTGGGCTTGTGGGCAGCGAAACCAATACGATTCAACACTTTGCTGAGTTCGGTGTGGTAATGATGTTGTTTTTAGTCGGCTTAGAGCTTGAGCCCAAAATGCTCTGGGCGATGCGTAATCGCTTGCTAGGCCTTGGTGGTTTGCAAGTCGGTGGCTCAGTGGTTGCGGTTATGGCCTGTGCGATTTATGCCGGATACCAAACCAGTATTGCACTGACAATAGGATTAATTTTCTCGTTATCGTCGACAGCGATTGTATTGCAAACCCTGTCAGAAAAGCGCCTTAACAAAACCCATGCGGGTAAAAATGCCTTTTCGGTATTATTGTTTCAAGATATTGCCGTTATTCCCATGCTGGCGTTTATTCCGTTATTGGCTTTACCTGAACTAGTCGAAAAAGCTCAGGCTGCGGCCAGTAGTTTGAGTGAGCAACATGAACAATTAAGTCTGGTGGCATCATTACCGGGTTGGGCCTATGCCATTGTGCTGTTATTGGCGATTGCCGTGGTGGTGTTAGGTGGACATTACCTGAGCCGACCACTGTTTAAAATGGTCGCTGAATCTGGCGCGCGCGAAATTTCAACTGCAGCAGCATTAATGCTGGTGATTGGTATTGCGGCGCTGATGAGTTTAGTGGGGATTTCTCCGGCTTTAGGAACTTTTCTCGCGGGCGTGGTATTAGCCAACAGTGAGTTTAAACATGAGTTAGAAGCGAATATTGGCCCTTTTAAAGGCTTATTGTTGGGATTGTTCTTTATAACCGTCGGCGCCGGGATTGATTTTGCGGTGCTGTTTGCTGATTTTGGCGAAATTATTTTAATCACCTTAGGTGTGATGCTTATAAAAGCATTAGTGCTGTATTTATTAGCCTTAATATTTAGAATTAAAGGCAGTGACCGTTGGTTGTTTGCATTAAGCCTTGCTCAAGCAGGGGAGTTTGGTTTTGTGTTACTCAGCTTCAGTGTTCAGCAACATGTTATTCCAACCGATTTAGCGCAAACCTTATCAATAGTCGTCGCCTTGTCGATTTTTTTAACCCCAGGTTTATTCATCTTATTTGATAAAGTGATTTACCCGCGTTTTCAGGTGAAAACCAATCAGCGCGAACAAGATAGTATTGATGATGAAGGGACGGTGATTATTGCCGGGATTGGCCGATTTGGACAGGTGGTGAATCGGTTTTTAATTTCAAATAACATTAAAACCGTGGTGTTGGATTATCAGGCATCACAAGTCGATACCATTAGGCGAATTAACACTAAAGCTTATTACGGTGATGCAACGCGGCCAGATTTACTGAAAACGGCGGGCATTGAAGAAGCATCACTATTTGTGGTGGCGATTGATAATCGTGAGAGCAGTGTTGAGCTAGTGAAATATTTACATCACAGTTACCCAAAACTTAAGATTGTGGCCAGAGCATTTGATAGAGGCCACGGACACTTGCTAAAAGAGGCTGGTGCAGATGTGGTTGAATCAGAAACACATCACTCCGCACTTGAGTTGAGTGTATCGTCATTGCTGCTACTGGGTCACAGTGAAGCATATGCCATGAGGCGCAAAGCCACTTATAAACGCGTAGAAAAAGAAGCGTCAAAGCGGCTATATGATTTTTGGTTAAAAAATTCTGCAGGTGAGCGTTTTAGTAATGACTTTATTAAGTTATTTATGTTGTATGAAGAACGCCTAAAGCAGGCCATGGATGAAGATAATGCTGCTCATCAAGATGATGTTGAAGAGAGTATTTTGGTAAATCATATCGCTGATGTCGATTCAGCCCAAGTTAACCCGTCGATAACCCTATTAAGCAGTAACCGGTAAGCTGTAAGAGCAAAACGTCATTGAGTAAACCATTAAAAAAGACCGCCGAGGCGGTCTTTCTTAATATTGGTTTTTTACAACACAGCTATGTGGTCTATTTAACGCGCATACCTGGTTGTGCACCTTCGTGAGGCTCTAAAATAAACAAGTCTTTACCGCCAGGTCCTGCAGCTAATACCATGCCTTCAGAGTCACCAAATTTCATGGTGCGCGGTGCAAGGTTAGCCACCATAACCGTTAATTTGCCGACTAAATCTTCAGGGGCGTAGGCTGATTTAATCCCTGCAAACACTTGTTTAGTCTCGCCGCCTAAATCAAGCTCAAGGCGCAATAACTTATTGGCCTTTTCAATGTGCTCTGCTTTGCTGATGCGCGCAATACGCAAGTCAATTTTAGCAAAGTCATCGAAGGTAATTTCTGGGCTGATGGGGTCTTGCGCTAATTGATCAACCGCTTCTGTCGGCGCCGGCGCTTGCGTGACTTTTAAGTTCTCTTTAGATGCATCGATAATGGCTTCGATGCTCTTCATGTCAATACGTTGCATTAAAGCTTTAAACGGGGCAATTTCATGGCCAGATAAATCTTGCGCTAAATTGTCCCACGTTAATGTCAGTTGTAAGAAACCTTCAACATCTTGGGCAAGTTTTGGCAGTACGGGTTTAAGGTAGGTCACCAAAATACGGAACAAGTTTAATGCATTACTGCAAACCTGATGTGCTTCTTCTTGCTTGTCATCTTGTTTAACTAACTGCCAAGGTGCCGCGTCGGCAACGTAACTATTTGCAGTGTCGGCTAATGCCATAATTTCGCGCATGGCCTTACCAAACTCACGGGTTTCATAAAATTCGGCAATGGTTTCGCTTTTAGCTAAAAACGACTCAGCTAGGCTGTTGTCAGCGACTTTGGCTAACTTACCGTCAAAACGTTTACTGATAAAACCAGCAGTACGAGAGGCAAGGTTAACCAATTTACCCACTAAATCTGAGTTAACGCGTTGAGCAAAGTCTTCAAGGTTTAAATCTAAGTCATCAATACGGCTATTGAGCTTAGCTGCATAGTAATAACGTAAATATTCAGGATCTAAGTTATCTAAATAGGTACGGGCTTTAATAAACGTCCCTTTAGATTTAGACATTTTTGCGCCGTTTACGGTGACATAACCGTGAGCATAAACGCTGGTTGGTTTACGAATACCCGCACCATCTAACATGGCAGGCCAAAACAAGCTGTGGAAGTAAACAATGTCTTTTCCGATGAAGTGGTACACTTCTGCTGTTGAGTCTAGGCCCCAAAAGTCATCAAAGTTTAGGTCGTCACGTTTATCACATAAGTTTTTAAATGAACCCATGTAACCGATAGGGGCGTCTAACCAAACATAAAAGAACTTACCTGGTGCGTCTGGAATTTCAAAACCAAAATAAGGTGCATCACGTGAGATGTCCCATTGTTGCAAGCCTTGTTCAAACCACTCGCCCAATTTGTTGGCCATTTCTTGCTGTAATGAACCTGATTGGATCCATTCTTTCAACATGCCTTCAAATGCAGGTAAGTCAAAAAAGAAGTGTTCAGTGTCTTTCATTACAGGCGTGGCACCAGACACCGCTGATTTAGGATTGATTAAATCAGTCGTGCTATAGGTGGCACCGCAGTTATCACAGTTATCGCCATATTGATCTTCAGACTTACATTTTGGGCAGGTGCCTTTAACAAAACGGTCTGGCAAAAACATGTTTTTTTCAGGATCGTAAAGTTGTGAGATGGTTTTGGTTTTTATGTAACCCGCATCACGTAGTTTTAAGTAGATGTCGTTGGCTAATTCACGGTTTTCATCGCTATGGGTGCTATGAAAATTATCAAATTGGATATTGAAGTCAGCGAAATCTTGTTGATGCTCTTTTTGCACTTGAGCAATCATTTCTTCCGGTGTGATCCCCATTTGCTGGGCTTTAAGCATAATCGGCGTGCCGTGAGCATCATCTGCACAAATGTAGTGGCATTCATGACCACGTAGCTTTTGGAAACGAGACCAGATATCCGTTTGGATATATTCAAGCATGTGGCCTAAATGGATTGGACCGTTAGCGTAAGGTAGGGCACTTGTGACCAGTATTTTTCGCTGTGATGTTGTCATGTTATCTCTATATCAAATTACACTCAAAATATGCTCCAATCCTAACCGATTGACTTAAATTTTTCATCAAAACATGACTCAAAAAGTGTATTAATCGCTATTTTTTTACCAAGTTCTGATACACTTGTAAAAATTTCACGTTTGGAGCTGCGGTTTTGATTAAAACGCAAACAAATTATCAATTAAGTGATGAATTACTGTCACCTGTTTTAGATATTTTAGAGGCCTTTGTTGATCCTTATCTGAAAAAAGGCTTAGTCTCTGCCGAGTGTGTTAGTTCGCTCGCTATCACGGATAAACGTTTACAATTAGGTCTCGTTTATCCTTATCCTTGTATGACCCAATATCGCGATACTGTCATGGCGATAACCAATCGTTTAGCGGTATTAGATGCCATTGACGAAGTTGAATGTGAAATCGATTTTCAACCTCGTGTTTATTCTGCCCTTACTGCCATTCCTCCTATCCCAAACGTTAAGCAAGTGATTGCTGTTGCATCTGGTAAAGGCGGTGTGGGTAAATCAACTACGGCTGTCAATCTTGCATTAGCGTTAAAAGCTGAAGGCGCAGAAGTGGGCATTTTAGATGCCGATATTTACGGACCTTCAATTCCGCTGATGTTAGGGATCCCGAACTTTCGTCCACAATCGCCAGATGGCAAGCACATGACAGCAGCATCTGCCCATGGCATTTCTGCTCAGTCCATTGGCTTTATGCTTAGTGGTGATGAAGCCGCAGTATGGCGCGGACCTATGGCTGCAGGAGCGTTAGCTCAACTTTTAAATGAAACGCAGTGGCCTGAACTTGACTATTTAATTATCGACATGCCACCAGGAACCGGTGACATTCAGCTGACCTTATCGCAAAAAGTCCCTGTGAGTGGCGCAGTCATTGTGACAACACCACAAGACATCGCTTTAGCGGATGCGAAAAAAGGCATCACTATGTTCAATAAAGTGAACATTCCGGTGCTCGGCATTATTGAAAATATGAGTTTTCATTTATGTCCTGAATGTGGCCATAAAGAACACCCATTTGGGACGCATGGCGGCAGCCAAATAGCCCAAAGGTACAATGTGCCATTATTAGGCGCATTACCACTGCATATTAATATTCGTGAATCTATGGATAACGGCGCTCCAAGTGTGATCAGTGAGCCAGAAAGTGAAGTGTCAGGGATATATCGCGAAATTGCCCGTAAATTAGGGGCAGAATTAGCACTTCAACAAGTTACATCAACCGTAAGCATTAGCATATCAGACGACGAATAAGGTTAAGAGATGAATTCTCAGCAGTGTGTCATTATTGGGATCGCCGGTGCGTCGGCTTCAGGTAAAAGTTTAATTGCCAAAACCATTTTTGAAGAGTTGTGCAGCGATTTAGGCACCAACCAAATTGGGGTAATTAACGAAGATGCCTACTACCGTGATCAAAGTCATATGACCATGGATGAACGAGTTAAAACAAACTATGACCATCCTAAAGCGTTAGACCATCAATTATTAGCGACACATTTAACGCAACTTAAACAGGGTGAAGCAGTTCATATTCCTTGTTATAGCTATACAGAGCACACTCGCACGAGTGACACGTTAGTCATGCAACCTAAAAAAGTCATTATTTTAGAAGGGATCTTATTACTAACAGATCCTAAATTACGTGATTTAATGGACGCGAGTGTGTTTATGGACACCCCTCTGGATATCTGTTTCCTTCGTCGTTTAACCCGTGACGTAGCTGAACGTGGCAGAACCATGGAGTCGGTTATTTCGCAATATAAAAGAACTGTTCGTCCAATGTTTTTACAGTTCATTGAACCGTCAAAACAATATGCTGACATTATTGTGCCACGTGGCGGTAAAAACCGTATCGCCACTGATATTTTAAAAGCAAGAATTCAGCATTTATTAGCTAAGTAGCCTTTCAGGGAGAAAGTGCCATATGCGTTTAACAGATATCGAAATTGAGCAGTGTTTAGATAATGGCACCATTATTATCGATCCACGCCCAGGTATTGATGCTATATCGGGAGTCAGTGTTGATGTCCGTTTAGGGAGTCAATTTCGAGTATTTGAAGACCATACAGCACCTTACATTGATTTAAGTGGCCCAAGTGCAGAAATGCAGTTAGCACTTGATCGTGTTATGAGCGATAAAATCGAAATAACTGACGATAATGCTTTTTTTCTTCACCCTGGTGAATTAGCTCTGGCAATAACTTATGAGAGCGTCACTTTACCGCCAGATATTGTGGGTTGGTTAGATGGCCGCTCATCATTGGCTCGTTTAGGTTTAATGGTCCATGTGACTGCACATCGTATTGATCCCGGTTGGCAGGGTAAAATTGTATTAGAATTTTATAACAGTGGTAAATTGCCGTTGGCGCTTCGCCCGGGCATGACAATTGGTGCGCTTAACTTTGAACGGTTAAGCTCACCCGTTGCACGGCCTTATAACACACGTAAAAACGCTAAGTACAAAGATCAGCAAGACGCTGTGGCTAGCCGGATCAGCCAGGACAAATAATGGCATTGGTTTGGGTTAACCAGGTAGCACAAGGCACAGTTAGTCCTTTTGACCGCGGATTGGCTTACGGTGATGGCGTGTTTGCAACAATGCGCACCACTGCTGCCAATCAGCCTGCGGCGGTTTTGTTTATTGACTATCACCTGTCGCGCTTACAACAAAGTTGTTTGCGATTAGGCATGCATTGGCAAGCAAGTGATGCATTAACTAGTCAACTCTTGTCTTTGGCCACTCAATACCCTCAACATTGTATCAAGTTACTACTGACTCGTGGTGAAGGTGGGCGTGGCTATCAAGCGCCTACGCAAATCCAAATCAATGAAATCGTCAGTGTCACTCCAATCCCTGAGCATTATCAACAATGGCAACAACAAGGGATAGCACTCGCAACATCTCCCATCGCACTTGCTCGCCAACCGTTACTGGCAGGCATGAAGCACCTTAACCGGTTAGAGCAAGTTCTGATTAAATCACAGCCGTTAGTGGCTAATACTCAAGATTGGCTGGTATGTGATACAGATGGTTGGGTGATAGAATCATCAATGGCAAATATCTTTGCGATAATTGATGGCAAGGTAGTGACCCCTGCAATAACACATGCTGGGGTAAGCGGGGTGATGCGCGAGCAATTTATCGATGCATTACTACAAGATGGCTTCAAGGTTATGGTTAAACCTATGCGTTTTGACGATATTAAGGCCGCTGAACATATCGTTATTACTAACAGTTTATTTGGTGTAGTTGATGTGCACACCATTGATCAATTTCAATTTAGCCGTTGGACGCATACGTCGCGATTCAGGCATGTTTTGAGTGTAAATTTACCATCATGATAAAAACAATAATAACACGTATATTGGCAAGTTTAATTCCACTATTTGCCGTAGTTTGTCTCTCAGGTTATTGGTTTGTTAACGAATTAATCGTCTTTCAAAAACAAGCTTTACAGCTTGATCAAGTCCAACCGTTAACGGTAGAACCTGGCATTTCCATTATCAAATTGGCGCAACAATTAGAACAACAAACGTTAATAACAGACAGTTGGAAAGTTAAGTATCTAGTCAAGCTTGAGCCTAAACTGGCACAGATTAAAACGGGTTATTATCAACTTATCCCAGGTGATACCCTTGAGAGTGTGTTCAAGCGCGTTCGTTTAGGTCAAGAAGCAGTATTTAGTGTCACTTTAATTGAAGGTAAATCAATTAAAGAGTGGCAACAAGCGTTAGCAAAAAGTGAGCGCTTAATTGTCGGTCACGACGACTTTAATCAAGTGTTGCTGGCCAATGGCGATACCTCGGGCTTACCAGAGGGTAAGTTTTATCCTGAAACGTTTCACTATCATGCCGATGATAACGTGCAAACCGTGTTGCAACGCAGTTTTGATATGATGCAAATGAGTCTCAAGCAAGCATGGGCGGGGCGTGATAAAGACTTGGCCTTAAAATCACCTTATGAGTTATTGATTATTGCCTCCATTATTGAAAAAGAAACGGGCAAACCAGAAGAACGTGATTGGGTGTCAGCGGTATTTAACAATCGCCTTAAAAAGGGCATGCGTTTACAAACCGACCCGACAGTGATTTATGGTATGGGCGAGCGCTATAAAGGCAACATTACGCGTAAAGACTTGCGCGAAGCCACGGCATTTAATACCTACAAAATAGACGGACTACCGCCAACCCCTATTGCGGCGCCAAGCCGTGCATCGTTATTTGCCGCGGCAAACCCAGCGAAAGTTAATTATTTATATTTTGTATCACGTAATGACGGTAGCCACGTATTTTCAGCGACATTAAAAGCGCATAACAAAGCGGTAAACGAATTTCAGAGAAAAAGAAAATGATGAGCCAAGTAGGAAAATTTATTGTAATTGAAGGGCTTGAGGGCGCAGGAAAATCCAGTGCTATTGCACTTGTGAATGATTTAATCCAACAGCATGTTGGCCAAGCGCCGGTGTGTACCCGTGAGCCTGGTGGTACGCCATTGGCTGAAAAAATGCGCGACTTGGTTAAAATTGCAGACGAAACAGACCCACTTTGCGATGAGGCAGAATGCTTACTTATTTATGCCGCACGCTCGCAGCTCATTGCCAACGTGATTAAGCCAGCACTTGCCAAAGGTCAGTGGGTATTAGGAGACCGCCACAATCTATCATCGCTAGCTTATCAAGGTGGCGGCCGTGGTCTCATGCCCTTAGTCAAAGCGGTGAGTGATGCTTGTCTTGGCGGGTTTACGCCCGATTTCACTCTGTATTTAGATATTGACCCAAAGCTTGGCCTTACCCGCGCAGCAAATCGCGGTGAATTAGACAGAATTGAGCAGCAAGCCATTGAATTTTTTGAACGAGCAAGACAAACTTATTTACAGTTGGCAGCGCAAGATGACAGCATTGTTGTGATTGATGCGAGTCAACCGATAGATAAAGTCCATCAAGATATTCGCACTCAATTGCAACAACGTTTACCTATGCTGCACCATAAAGCTTAGCACTTGCGCTAAAGGACATTATTGACATGAGCGATTATCAATTAACACAACTTCCTTGGTTAGCCGATGCGCACCAACGTTTTGTGGATGTGCATTATCGTGGAAAAAACAGTCATGCTCATTTGCTTAATGTCGACAATGCTTTAGGCGGGGTAGTACTGGCAAACGCATGTGCCGAAACGGTGTTGTGTCAACAATTGACGCCCGTTGGTGCCTGCGGCCAATGTAAAAGTTGTTTATTGTTAAGCGCAAATAATCATCCAGATTTGCACGTTGTTAAGCCTGATGGAAATCAAATTAAAGTCGATCAAATTAGGCAGTTGTGTCAGTCATTAACTCAGACGGCGCAGCAAGGTGGCTCAAGGGTCGCACTTATCACCGAGGTAGAACGGCTCAATATTGCCGCAGCTAATGCACTGCTTAAAACGCTAGAAGAACCGGGTAATGATGTTGTATTGATTTTACAAACCAATCATACATCACAATTGCTTCCTACTATTACTAGCCGCTGCCAAACACTGGCATTTAATGCGCCTGACAAACAACAGATCCAACAATGGTTAGCTCAACAACATTTGTTGCCTGCAGCAAACGAGCAGGGTAAAAACCATGACGTCACTTGGTGCTTAAGTGTGGTGGGTGGCCCGCTATCATTGGCCGAAAGTTTGCGTAGTAAACATTACCAACAATTGTTAACGTACCGACAAGATTGGGCTCAAAGTTTACAATCAGGGCATTTAACCAATAGTCTGCTGGCATTAACAGAACAACAAATTGTTGATGCACTTAATGTTTTGTATTTGTACTTACGCCAATATGTGTTAAAAAGTAATAGTAAGATACAGTTGCAAGGTAAGCCGGCTTTGCAATTGAACCCATTGGTACAAGGTAAGTTGATTGAACTCGCGGGTACTGTGATGCAGATGTGCCAAAAGTTGCAAACCATGCCAAGCGTTAATACACAGGCTTTATGCCAACAATATATCCTCACGTTTAAGCAGCTTACAAACGGATAATGCTAAACGAAATTTTAACTCTTTTACGGAATAGAAAGAATTACTTATGGTCGATCTTGTAGTCAACTACGATAATATACATAAGCTTTATCGTGCATATATGCCATTTATTAAACCGGCAGGCTTATTTATTTCGACTACAGAAAGTCATTACCTAGGCCAAGAACTGACCATTTCGTATCGTTTACCTAATGCGACACAAGCTAATGAGTTTCAAGGCACAGTGGTGTGGATTAACCCATTAGGTGCTTCTGGCGGTCGTCCTGCGGGGATTGGCGTTAAAATAAAAACCGATGTTGAAAGCCACAAACACCATATCGAGAAATTATTATCGAGCGAACTGTCTTCGAGCGATTTGACCTGCACCATGTAGCTAGGTATTCTTGCGCATCTGATTTAGTTGCTAACACTGTTGTGAAAGAATACCCATGCTAATTGATTCCCATTGTCACCTTGACCGCCTAAAAGCGGCTCCCGATACCGCAAGCCTTCACACCATAATGGACAACGCTAAAGCACAAGGCGTTGATTATTTATTATGTGTCAACGTTCGCCAGCAAGGCTTTGAAGCCATGCGCGATAAAGTTGCCGCGTTTAATAACGTGTTCTTATCGTCTGGAGTACACCCGTTAGATGTTCAAGAAGGCTTAAACATTGAAGACATTAAGCGTTTTGCAACCGACCCGCGTGTGGTTGCCATTGGTGAAACCGGCCTTGATTATTTTTATTCAAATGACACTAAAACGTTGCAACAACAATGTTTTGAACAGCAAATAGCACTCGCTGTTGAAGTCAATAAACCATTAATCGTTCATACACGTGATGCCCGAGAAGACACCATTAATATGCTTAAAGCAGGTAATGCAGATAAAGTCGGCGGTGTATTACATTGTTTTACCGAAAATTGGGAAATGGCTAAAGCGGCGATTGATTTAGGTTTTTACATTTCGGTTTCTGGCATTGTGACCTTTAAAAATGCCGCAGAGCTACGCAGTGTTATTCGCCAAGTGCCAAAAGACAGATTACTGGTCGAAACCGATTCACCTTATTTAGCGCCTGTGCCACATCGCGGCCAAGAAAATCAGCCTGCTTATGTGCGTGACGTTGCTGAATTTGTTGCTGAGTTGCGCGGTGAGAAATTTGATGATTTAGCTCAATACACCACAGATAACTTCTTTAACCTGTTTAAAGATGCTGCGACGTTAATCGGCCGGTAACAAACACATAAAAAAAGACCCAAAACGATCCAATTGTTTTGGGCCTAGGGAAAGGGCTCTATTAAGAGCCTTGCGCTACTGTGTGGCATCATCACTTATGCACATGCTTTGTGGAAACAATGACATTAGCTGGCGATGCCGAATACTCAATGAACTATGAACTATGAACTATGAGCTATGAACTCTGAATAAATTATAGTCATGGTTATTGTGCTTTGCCTAAAAGATATTCAAAAAAGTTTGATCTGGATCAATTCGAGTGCCAAGTAAGTGTGACCTTGTTCGCACTATTGTGTGTTTATAAGCTCAAATTGACATTGTCGCGTACTAAATCGCGCGGCAAATTATTTTTAAGTCTATGTCCCAAATGTTTTACCACACCGATAACCACATTATGGTAACTCACTAACATTTCTCCTTGAGCCATTTCGGTTAGTTGCTCCTGCACTGCTGCTGAAAAACTATTGCTAGCAATGTCCCGGCCCTTCAAATAGTCTTGCGCTTGTGTATCTGACAGCTCGATACAACGAGGGTTGCGGCTTGCATCAGCTGATAGTGCGATAATGGCCTCGTGTTTAGCTTTGTAGCCTTTTTTAAGCGCATCGGCGAGTTTTAAGCCAATCCTTTGAAATCGCATTTTACCGATAAAAGGCATAAACATGGCTGGAAATAACCAAAATTCATCATCGCGAAGCATAATGATGTCATCTTGAGGCAAATCGATTGCAAAAGTGTCGGCAAAGTATTGTTTCAGGGCGTGCTGTTGCTTATCTGGTGCAATGGTAAAAGGAAAGTTTTTCTGCAGTTTAGGTTGTTTCTTAGTACGTTCAACCGAAGCCGTTTTACGGATTTTTGCGACAAAAAAACCTTCACTGTCGAATATCTGTGGCCAAACATGCAAAAAACCTTCTTCAGTACAGGCTTTATGCGCGCCATCAAATAGTTTTTCAAGTGAAACAAACTCAACGGCATCAGGATAGGTTTGTTGTAAATGTTGGCAAATGTGTTGGTTTTCTAATTGGTTTAAAGTACAGGTTGAGTAGACTAATGTGCCGCCTGGTTTTAATGCTAAAAATGCCGATTCAATTAAGTCTTTTTGGGTTTCACCAATCGCAGTAACATCTTCAATATCCCAATGTTTTAATGCCAGAGGGTCTTTACGAACCGTACCTTCGCCGCCACAGGGGGCATCCAATAAAATGGCATCAAATGACTCATATAAATATTCGCCAAATACACGACCATCAAAATGGGTTAGGGCGGTATGACTCGAGCCCATTCGCAGTACATTGGCATGCAATACTTTCATTCTGCTGGCAGAATATTCATTGGCAACCAATAAGCCTTTATTTTGCATTAACGCGGCAATTTGAGTGGTTTTAGAGCCAGGAGCGGAGGCTACGTCTAACACTAAATCTGGATTAATTCCGTCAGCAAATAATGCTGTGGGCGGTAACATTGAACTGGCTTCTTGAATATAAAATAGTCCTTGTATGTGCTCAATGGCGTTGCCTAATTGCACATCATCCTTGCCGTCAATCCAAAAACCATCAGCACACCAGGGGATGGGGGATAATTGCCATCCCGCTTGGGTCATTATTTGGACAAATTCTGCACTGGTTATTTTTAAGGTATTGACCCTTATAGATTTTCGTAATGGTTTATCACAAATAGAGATAAACTCTTCTATAGATAAATGAGCAGGCAGTTCTTTCTCTATGTGGCTGATAAAATTTGGGTTTAATTGGACCATAATAATCAAGTTACACTTTTTTAAGCAGAATTGTGTCGATCATAACACGTAATTGTTGCCCCTCAATCCCTATGAATACTGTATATTATGCAAAAATTACGACTGTGTGACGGAGTTAAGTGTGTTAAATCGGGTCTGGCTTTTATTTTTTATTGTGGCTGCTGTTTCTATTATCATCCAATTGTTTGGCGGCAATAACGAGGTCTTGGGCGAAACCGTCACGGCATTATTCGCCAGCGCCAAATTAGCCGCAGATATTTCGCTAGGGTTAATTGGTGTATTAGCCCTGTGGATGGGCTTAATGCAGGTGGGTGAAAAAGCCGGTGTTGTCAGCCTGTTTGCCCGCGTGTTTGAACCCTTGTTGTCTAAATTGATGCCAGAGGTTCCCCGTGGGCATATGGCTTATGGCAGTATCAGCATGAACTTAACGGCTAACATTTTAGGTCTAGATAACGCCGCAACGCCGTTGGGGTTAAAAGCAATGCACGATTTGCAAAGTTTGAACCCAATTAAAACCGTGGCAACAAATGCACAAATTCTCTTTTTAGTGCTCAATACCTCTTCGGTCACCTTGGTGCCGGTGACGGTGTTTCTATATCGCGCACAGCAGGGCGCCCCCAATCCAGCTGATGTTTTTTTACCTATATTATTGGCAACAAGTGCCTCTACCATTGTGGGTTTATTAGTGGTGGCAACCGTTCAGCGAATTTCACTGTTTAATAGTGTGATGTTAGCTTATGCCGGGTTGATTATTGGCTCATTAATGGCGGGTGTGGCTTATTTAGCAACCTTGTCTGTCGATGCGATTGGGCAAGTCTCTATGGTGTTGGGTAATGGCATATTATTGATATTAATTTTCAGTTTTATCATGGCGGCAGGGTATCGAAAAATTGCGGTTTATGATGAATTTATTGAGGGCGCGAAACAAGGCTTTAATCAGGCGATAACGCTTATTCCTTACCTAATTGCGATGTTACTCGCCATTGGAGTATTGCGCGCATCTGGCGCGTTAGATTATGCATTACATGTATTAGCTTCGGTTATTAATGGCTTTGGTTGGGATACGCGTTTTATTGATGCGATGCCGACAGCATTGATGAAACCATTTAGTGGCTCAGGAGCCAGAGCTATGATGTTAGAAACGATGGACCATCATGGGGTCGATTCATTTGCGGGCCGTTTAGCTGCGATTTTACAGGGCAGTACCGAAACTACTTTTTATGTGTTGGCCGTTTATTTCGGCTCCGTAGGTATTCGTAACGGTCGCCATGCACTTAGTTGTGGTCTTGCTGCTGATGCGGCCGGGATCTGTGCTGCAATTGGCGTTTGTTATTGGTTTTATGGCTAGTGCTTATTACTAAATGATTTCACTTAGTACGGATCAGTTTGTTTGAAGCTGGATTAAACGTAAACACAAAAGGCCGATAGTGATATCGGCCTTTTGTGTTAATGAAGCACTATAAATCATTTATCTTGCACTGGTTGCCATTCTGCCCATTCAGGTAACATTTTATGTTGCAGCTTAATACGGTCATTTGCTGATAAACGATTACTGTCATTGGTGACATCGCGCGTGGCAATGGCTATGCCGCCAGCAAGAATGGTTTCGAGCGACTGGGCTTCTAATTGTGCGCCAGAAAATAAGCCAACATCTAATTTGATCCCAGATGCATCCCAAAATTGACTGCTTTGATTCACTAAATGGCGATATTGCGTTTCGACATGAGCATACAGGGTAATATCGATGCCGCTATCAGCTAATTGGTAGCCATCAATTTGACCGATATTAATGCCACGGAAAAACAATGGCGTGCCGACTTTAATTGAACCTAATTGATTATCTACCAACTGAAACCTCACAGCATCTGCAGGGACGTTAGCATCTAGTCTGGCATGATTTAATGCCGTGAATTGATTTGTAGTGGAAGTCTTGTTCCCTGGGATCACACCAATATATGGTCCTGTAAGTAGTGTGTCTGGTGCCTGGATCCCAACAAGAGATATTTGCGCTTCGACGATAAAAAATTCACTGTCATCGCGCCTGAAACGCTCAGCATAGTCACCATAAAGATAGGCTTTGGCGTTAAGTGTGGTCAATGTAGGGTTAAGTTTAACTTGTGAAATTTCACCGATTTGATGACCTTGGTAACGAATGGCTGCATTAGCCGTGATTTTTGCACTGACAGGTAAAATCAAATCGATAACTTTTGCCTGCATTAATGCTAATGCTTGACTGTCATAGAGCCGTAAATTGGCTTGAGTGTCATTTGCTAACTCAGTGTTTAAATGACCAAGAGTAATACTGCCATTTATTGCTCCTTTTAGCGGCGCGACATCAATATCAACTCCGGCAAGACTGGCATTAATGGCCACTGCATTATTTCGCCAAAAGACCGTATTAGGTTTGATTAAAGGTGTGAACTTTTTATCGATACTGATATCAACAGTGAACTTGTCTGTTTCTGCCTGCCAATTGACTTTATTTACGGCGCCAATTTGCATTTTTTTATAGTAAATAGGTGAACCTTCTGCTAAGTCTGCGCCATCGATACTGGTTAATGTCATTGTGCGCATTTGTTGCTGAGCAAACATGCTTTTCGCCGCTTCAATTGACTCATATAGGGTTAATGTGTCATTGGCCGTCACTAATTTTTTACTTTTAGCAGGCACTAAACTGATAGCCCCTTCAATCATGGTGGTGAGATCGCGTGTGGCGACACTCACACCATCAAGTGACGCGTTAATGGCGAGGGCGCTTTCTGGTACAAAAAAGCTTCCTTGAGTCACTAAACGGGTGAACTCAGGCAAGATTTCGATTTGATATTCAACCTTAGCAAAGTCTTCACTGAGGTTAACGTTAATGATTTGACCAATCGGCAATTGTTTATAGCGCACTTGTGCACCATTACTGACGCCGGTATGAGTATTTGCCTCAACGGTCAATGCTAATTTGTCTGCAGTGAGCAAATCCGGCGCTTGTGCGGCTAGCTCAAATTGCATGGATTCAGTGGCACTTTGGCTACCGGGTAATACATTGATGACGCTGCCGGTAATTAATCGGCCAACATTTTTCATCGATTTAAGTGAAAGCTCGGCTCCACTTAACCAAAAACGGCTGTCTGGGGTGATTAAGTCTTTGTATTGATGATCGACTTGAGTGGTAAATTGAACACCATCATCGGTTAATTGTTTGCTATCAACCTGACCAATCGTAATGCCGCGATACACGAGCGCAGTTCCTTCACTGATATCATCAGCATTGGCGGCCGTTAAAGTGACGTTAATCCCTCCAATGGCCGATTGCTCGTCATGAAATAACGGATAACTATCGCCATTTTTAGCGAGCTCGGTTTCTGAACCACTATCGAAGCTAATCCCGCCGGCGAGAATTGAGGCAATACTTTCAGTATTGATTTTAACACCACTTAATGAGGCATCTATTTTTAACCCTGAGACGTTCCAGAAACGAGAATCTTTATGCACTAAATGCGTGTACTGTTCTTGTACAAAAGCACTGATAATTATCTGTTTATTACCATCTAAACGGTAACTCACTACGCTACCAACAGGCACCTGGCGGAAAAATACGGGTGAACCAACATCAATTGAACCGAGTTTAGGGGCTTTAAGTTCCACCATAATCCCTTCACTACCAGGCAAAATTGCTGGTGCTTCACGCTGCGCTTCAAACTCTGTGGTTGAGCGGCCTTCGCCGGGTTGTATTGCAATATAATTACCAGAAAAGAGAGTGTCTAAGCCTTCGACACCAGTGATACTGGCTTTGGGTTTCACTAACCAAAAAAGGGTGTTTTGGTTTAAAAATGGGTCTGCGCGATAATCCATAATCACTTTGACGTTAACCCCTTTAAGATCATCGTCAATGCCAATATCAGACACTTTACCCACAGTTAGCCCTTGGTATTTCACTAGGGTTTTTCCAATGTCGATACCGGCAGCACTAGGAAAGTGGATCATAATTTCGATACCAGATTCTTTGATACTTTTTACCCCAAGCCAAGCGCCTAAAATCAACGCGACTACAGGCAATAACCAAATTGGCGAGAATAATTTTTTCTTCACAACTTTAGGTGATTCAATTTGTGTCATGTGTTTTTTCCAAGCGGTCCCAGAGTAAACGAGTATCAAGCACTTTGGCGGCTAATTGAGTGAGTAAAATCACCAAAGCAAAAGCCGTCGCTGCAGGTGCGGGTTTAGCGTCAAGTAATTGCCCCATATTAACCAGGGCAACCGTCAACGAAATAACAAATAAATCAAGCATCGACCAGCGACCAATCCATTCAATGACATGGAAGCCCACCATGAGTTTTCTTTTTGATATGGGTAAATTAAAACTAATCGCTGCCAAATAAGTCGCGAGGCCAAAAATCTTTAACCATGGCACTAAAATACTGGCGGTGAATACAATAATGGCAATAGGGAACATGCCCGTTTGCACTAAATGGCTAATGCCACTAAAAATGGTGTCGTTAGTCACGACTCCACGGTTAGTTAATAGAGTAATAGGATACACATTAGCCAATACCAATAATATGGTTGCCGTGACCAACAATGCCCAGCTTTGTTGCACACTGGCATAATTGCGAGTGGCTAATTTACTGTAGCAACGGCGGCAATTACTGTTTGTGGTTAGATTAAGTTTTTTACACACAGGGCATAAACATAAGCCCATTTGGTTTCCCTGGATATGCACAGGGGCTGCATCAGTATGGCTTAGCGGAGTGGGTAGGTTGCCGATAATGTCCTCGGTAGTGTGTTTAGTTGTCATCAACAAAACTCCACATATGCTCGAGATTATATTCGCGCTGTAAAAATAACATAATCACAAATAACATTGTAAAACTGTATGTACCCATACCAAAATACACATCGGAAAAATCAGAGAGTTGAAACGCAGACACTAAAAAACTAATCACATATATTTCTAGCATGGTCATTTGAGCAATTAGTCCCTGGTTTTTAAGTAAGGTTGTATAAGTGCGTTGCCAAAACGATTGTTGCAGCTTTAATTTTACAATTAAGACTTGTGTCAAAATTGATAAAATCAATACTGCGGGGGCAATCACTGCCGCCACCATTACAGCCAGTCCAACAACCCAATAACCTTGTGCCCACACCGCAATGGCAGCCTGAATAACTGTGGTGGTTCTAATGCTGCCTAAAAAATGAATTTCAAGAACGGGTAATAAATTGGCAGGAATAAAAATAATCAATGCAGCTACACACAGCGCCAGCATGCCATTAATAGAACAATAAGGTGCATCATATAATGCGGTATCGCAACGAGGACAGAGCGCTCGTGCACTAGAAGGAAGCGCACGTTTTCTTACCGCCAAATCACATGAACGGCATAAAATTATTGAATCATGATCATCAAGTTCATGCATCAAAAGTGGTTTAATCCATATCAAAAGCGCTGAGTAAAAATAAGGCTATAACGGCAGCCTTGTTATCTATTGGCTTGAATAATTGTCGTTAATACTCACCTGACAAAATTCCAATGCCGCTTGATAATATCAGAATAATCAGAACACTTGCATCATAAGTTAACTATGTGAGATTCTATACACTGTATATAAAAACAGTGAGGATTATATCATGGCAGTGATTACCCAATTTGTCGTGGTCAGAGAAGGGGTGGAAAAGATGACATTCACATCGAAGAAGGAGGCCGATGCCTACGATAAGATGCTTGATATTGCCGACAACCTGCTACCTTTTTTAGCCCAAGCAGACATCGAACTTGATGAAAATAAGTGCGAACAACTCGCATTTTACATGGCAAACAATAAAGATGAGCTTTCTAACTTGCTAAAAGGCACAGTAAAGGTTAAAACCCCTCCTGCAGCAAAAGTCAAAAAGACCGCTGCGAAAAATACGCCAACAGAATAACGACGTTAATTCTATCAGCCAGCATTAACGTCAGTGTCAAAGGAACGAAAATGAAAACCGAATTTTACCAAAAATTAAATCGTCAAGCCCAAGCATTACTCGAAGGTGAGGACGACTTAATTGCGGCAATGGCTAACTTTTCAGCATTACTCAATGATAACCTTGCTGATTTAAACTGGGCAGGCTTTTACATTAAACGTGGTGATCAATTAGTATTAGGCCCGTTTCAAGGTAAAGTTGCGTGTACTCGAATTGCTATGGGTAAAGGTGTATGTGGCACCGCAGCCGCATTAAATACGACTCAACGTGTCGCTGATGTACATGCATTCGATGGTCACATTGCATGCGATTCGGCCAGTAATTCTGAAATCGTTATCCCAGTTCGCCAAGGTGAAGAAGTGGTTGCCGTTTTAGATATTGACAGTCCTTTATTGAATCGTTTTGATGAAGATGATCAAATTGGCCTAGAAATGATGGTAAAAAGTTTCGAATCTGGCTTATTTGCTTAAATAGCGAACAAATAAGGCTAAATCATAGTCGCATTCGCTGCTGTGAGCTTTATAATACGCAGCAACACGCATTTGTACTGGATTTCAGTGTCAGCGATGATTTAAGCTGATAACAAGTTTGGTTAAATTGTTAAGGTTTGTTTCAATGACTTTAGCAAACAGGCGGATAGTGATAATTTGTACGTTAAGCTTTATATACAAAGCTTAGCGAAAGATGAACGACTGTATGGCATACTCTGCCGCAGAACAGTCCCTTTATTAACGTGGAAGTAAAAATGGAATCAACAGACAAGTTGACCGACACCAACGCAATATTAGCGTATTTATATGAAACCTTTCCTTTATGCTTTATTGCTGAAGGTGAAACTAAACCATTAAAAATTGGTCTATTTCAAGACTTGGCTGAACGGTTAGCTGATGATTCTAAAGTCAGTAAGACACAATTACGTGTTGCATTACGTCGTTACACAAGCAGCTGGCGCTACCTTAAAGGTGTTAAAGCCGGTGCTAAACGTATCGATCTTGATGGCAATGAATGCGGTGAATTAGAGCAAGAGCATATTGAGCACGCTCAAGCGACGTTAAAAGAAAGCCAAGAAAAGGCTAAAGCTAAACGTCAAGCTCAGGCACCCAAAAATGCAGCCAAAAAGCCTGCAAAGAAAGCCGCACCTAAACGTGCTCCAGTGAAAAAAGAACGTCCAGCACCTGTCGCTGCGCCTGTTGTTAAATTAGAGCCTGCAAAGCTTGAAGAGTTAAAACAAAAGCAACGAGTCAATGTTAAATTAGGCGCCACACCAGTACCGGGTGTCGTGACCGACATTAACAAAGAAGATGTGCTTGTTCAGTTAGACACTGGCTTGACCATCAAAGTACGTGTAGAGCACATACTATTATAGAAATTTAAGGAGTACTTGTTGATGCGAAAACTTACCTTGGCCGTGTCGATTGCCAGTTTATTTGTCGGCTTTTCGGCGTGGGCAATATCACCAACGATTCAAATCAGCGAGTTACCCAAGCTAGCACAAGAGCCGCAACACAAAGTGGCTAGCAAGCGAGTAACCACATTGTTTACTCGTTCGCACTATCATCGCTTTAACCTAGACGATGCTTTTTCTGAGCAAATCTACTCACGCTTTCTTGAGCAATTAGACTATCGCCGTAATGTGCTAACCGCACAAGACATTGCCAGCTTCAATCAGTACAAAAATCAATTTGATGACATGGTTACCAGTGGCGACATTAGCCCAGCGTTTACTATGTATGATTTAGTACAGAAGCGTCGATATGAACGTTTTGCTTATGCGTTATCTTTACTCGACAAAGAGTTTGATTTCACCAAAGCTGGTGATGCCTATGAGTTCGACCGCGAAGATGCCGCATGGCCAAAAGATCTCGATGAAGTTAACGAGTTATGGCGACAACGCGTTAAATACGATGCGTTAAACCTTAAGTTAACCGGTAAAAAATGGCCTGAAATTGTTGAAGTGTTAGAGAAACGCTACAACAACGCCATTAAACGATTAAGTCAAACTCAAAGTGAAGATGTGTTTCAAAGCGTCATGAACGCCTTTGCTCGCAGCGTTGAGCCACACACCAGTTATTTGTCGCCACGTAATGCAGAACGTTTCCAAATGGAGATGAACCTAAGCCTTGAGGGTATTGGTGCTGTGTTGCAAATGGACGATGATTATACCGTGATTAAAAGCCTTGTTGCTGGAGGCCCTGCGGCTAACAGCGAAAAATTATCGCCAGAAGATAAAATCGTCGGTGTAGGACAAAAAGACAACGATATTGTCGATGTTATTGGCTGGCGTTTAGATGATGTAGTTGATTTGATTAAAGGGCCAAAAGGCAGTGAAGTTGTACTGCAAATTTTGCCTAAAAAAGGTGGCGCGAACGCAAAAACGTTTGAAGTGACTATCACGCGAGATAAAATTCGCCTAGAAGATCGCGCAGCTACCTCAAAAGTAGTTGAGCCAACAGAAGGCCAATACGCTAACCGTAAAGTCGGTGTGATTCAAATTCCTGGTTTTTATATGAATTTGTCACAAGACGTTGTCAAAGAAATTACTAAGCTTGAAAAAGAAAACGTTGAAGGGATTATTATCGACCTTCGTGGTAATGGCGGCGGGGCGTTAACCGAAGCGACATTGTTAACGGGTTTATTTATTGATATGGGCCCAGTTGTACAAATACGCGATGCCAATGGCGGGGTTAATGAAAACCGTGATAACGACGGCAAGAGTGCATACACAGGCCCATTAACAGTCATGGTTGACCGTTACAGTGCTTCGGCCTCGGAGATTTTTGCAGCGGCTTTACAAGACTACGACCGTGCATTAATTGTTGGAGAATCAACCTTCGGTAAAGGTACCGTGCAACAACATAAAAGCTTAGGCCGAATTTATGACATGTACGAAAAGCCTATTGGCCATGTACAGTACACGATTGCTAAGTTTTACCGCATCAATGGCGGCAGCACCCAGTTAAAAGGTGTCACTCCAGATTTGCGTTTCCCAAGTGCTTTAGAGCCAGGTGAATACGGTGAGTCTGAAGAGAAAAACGCACTACCTTGGGATAAAGTACCTGTGGCGCAATACAACACGCTAGGTAATATTAGCCCAAGTTTAATCAGTAATCTTGATGCAAAACACAAAGCACGCATTAGCACTGATACTGAGTTTAGCTATATTTACGAAGACATAAATGAGTTTAAAAAGCATCATAAAGATAAGACCATTTCATTGGTTGAAAGTGAGCGTGTTGCATCTAGCGAGTCAGATGATAAACGTGCCCTAGACCGTGCCAATGCACGACGAGTGCAACAAGGTCTTGAAGTGGTTAAATCACTTGATGACATTGAAACCACTGACGACAGCAAATTACCTGATGCATTTTTAGATGAAACCGCCTATATCACTCTTGATATGGCAGATGCTGAAAAAATGGCAAAAGCTACTGCTAAGTAAGCAGTAACATGACACAAAAAAACGCGCTTAAGGCGCGTTTTTTCTTAATATTATCAAGATGCTAAGTTATATTGGAAATCAATGTTACTAAGTGAAAATGAGTTTGTTTGAAAAGGATCGAGTATGAGTCAAGCACAAGAAAAACATTTAAAAGACTACGCAAAGCCTGCCTTCACGATTACCCATGTTGATTTAAATGTCATTTTAGATGGCAAAAACACCAAAGTGACGACTACCAGTAAAGTGATCCGTAATGGTGAGCATCAACACGAACTGGTGTTAGATGGCGAGCAAATATCGTTAGGTTCAGTCAAGCTTAATGGCAGTTCAGCTGATTATCGTCAACATGACAATCAATTATTCATTACCACTGAACTTAATGAATTTGAGTTAGAAGTAGTGAGCTTACTTGACCCAGAAGCAAACTCTAGTCTTGAAGGCTTATACATGTCGGACGGAGCCTACTGTACTCAATGTGAGGCAGAAGGCTTTCGCCGCATTACTTACTTTTTAGACCGTCCGGATGTACTGGCCATTTATACCGTACGTATTGAAGCTGATAAAGCGGCATTTCCCTTTTTATTAAGTAACGGTAACTTAATCGATAAAGGCGAAATGCCTCGTTCAGGTCGTCACTTTGTTAAATGGCATGACCCTTTCCCAAAACCGAGCTATTTATTTGCGCTAGTCGCGGGCGATTTTGACTTACTCAACGACAGCTTTACCACGCAATCTGGCCGTGAAGTTAAACTGCAAGTGTTTGTCGATAAAGGTAACTTACATAAAGCCGATCATGCGATGGCTTCATTGAAAAAATCAATGAAATGGGATGAAACCCGCTTTGGTTTAGAGTACGACTTAGATATCTATATGATCGTCGCTGTCGATTTTTTCAATATGGGCGCGATGGAGAATAAAGGCTTAAACGTCTTTAACACTAAATACGTATTAGCGGATAAAGCCAGTGCCACAGATGATGACTATCACGGTATTGAGTCGGTAGTAGGGCATGAGTACTTCCATAACTGGACTGGTAACCGTGTCACTTGTCGTGACTGGTTTCAATTAAGCTTAAAAGAAGGCTTAACCGTTTTTCGAGATCAAGAGTTTAGCTCAGACGTTGGCTCTCGCGCCGTTAATCGTATTCAAGCGATCCGCGTAATGAAAAACCAACAGTTTGCTGAAGATGCTGGGCCAATGTCGCATCCGATCCGTCCTGAAAGCGTAATAGAAATGAACAACTTCTACACAGTGACCGTTTATGACAAGGGCGCTGAAGTCATCCGTATGATGCACACCATTTTGGGTGAGGAAGGCTTTCAAGCTGGGATGAAGTGTTACTTTGAACGTCACGACGGTCAAGCAGTGACCTGTGATGATTTTGTCAATTCGATGCAAGATGCCAGTGGTAAAGATTTAACCTTGTTCCGTCGTTGGTATAGCCAGGCTGGTACCCCAGTCGTGACGGTGACTGATAAGTATGATGCCGACAAAGGTGAGTATCACTTAACTGTGAGCCAGCAAGTTGTCTCTAAAGGCGTTAAAGGCCAAACCTTACATATTCCGTTCAGTCTTGAACTACTGGACAATGCTGGAGAATCGATAATTAATAAAGTGCTTGATGTCACGAAAGCGAGTCAAACCTTTGTGTTTGATGGCCTTAGCAGTGCCCCAACGGCTTCGTTGTTACAAGACTTTTCAGCTCCAGTAAAATTGGTTTATGATTTCTCTATCGATCAGCTGGTTCACTTAATGCGTCATGCATCGAGCGAAGTCGCGCGCTGGGAAGCTTCAGTGCAATTAATTAGTCAAACCATTTGGCACAACATCGCTCAATTGCAACAGCAACAAGTGATGACCGTTGACAGCCGCGTCATTGAAGCTTTCAGAGGTATCATACTTGATGTCAATCTTGACCAAGCATTGGTAGCTGAGATCTTGTCTATTCCATCAGCCTCGGCATTGATCGAACAGGTTGATAGCGTTGATTTAGATGCTTTAGCAAAAGCCAGAGAGTTTGTGGTTGAAGAATTAGCCAGTGCTTGTGAAGATGAGTTACTCGCTCGTTATCGTGAGCTCAGTACTCTTGATGCTGCAGGAGCGCGTGCATTTAAAAATATCGCGTTAAGTTTGCTATGCCAGGTGTCTGATGTCCATGAGAGTGTTGTTGAGAAACAATACTACAATGCACAAAATATGACAGATTGTCTTGGTGCATTAAAAGCGGCCACAAGCGCACAATTAACTTGTTTACCGGCATTATTGAGTGACTTTGAATCTAAGTGGCATTCAACACCTTTAGTTATGGATAAGTGGCTAACATTGCAGGCGTTGATCAATACAGATGATGTGATTGAGCAAATTAAACAGTTAACTAAACATAACAGCTTTAGTTTTTCAAACCCCAACAGAGTGCGCTCATTAATTGGGGCATTTGCTTCGGCAAATACATATCAGTTCCACCGTGCTGATGGTGAAGGTTATCGCTACTTAACTCAAATTTTGATTAAGTTAAACAAGAGTAACCCTCAAGTGGCTTCTCGAATGATTACGCCGTTGATTCAATTTGCTAAATTTGATGACTCTCGCCAACAATTAATGAAGCAGTGTTTGCAAGAGCTTAAAAACTTGCCCGATTTATCAAAAGATTTATACGAAAAAGTCACAAAATCATTGGCTGAATAAGCGTATCGTTACGGTCACTTTTTTAACGAAATGAAGTGGCCATATTAACAGTGAAAAAAGGAGAGCTTGCTCTCCTTTTTTGTGGAGAATACTGTGGAATTATATTTTTCATTAAATGTCAGTTACGAAGCTTTTTTACCTTATTACCAAGGAGTTGCAGAAAAAGTCCAAGTGCGTGATCAACATGCAAGGGTGTTACACATCAATGGTAAATATTTTAGACCATTTTTAACCTCTCAAGGTATACAAGGAAAGTTTAAATTAGTGTTAAATCACGATGGTAGTTTTAAATCTCTCAATAAATTATAGAGTATTTACTTCAAACGTTTGATTGATTAATGTAGCGGTAAAGTTAACAAGATGAAAAGCTATAAGTGCATGAAAATAAACTTTTTTCGATAATAGTTCGTTTTTGGGATGGTTATTCTTAGAATTAATTCAAATATCACTGTAAAAAATTCCTATCTTTTTCGCTAGACATCGTTAATTTTCTTAAACATTTTCTGTTTTTTGACCTTGCTCAATATAGTTAAATGCTGTAACAATGGTGTTGCCTGTGGGCTAACAAGATGTTGGTTTTAATTCCTATAACAACTAATCCAACAGGTTACGGAGATTAACTAAAATGAAAATTGTTAACAAAAGATTTAACAAATCGGCACTCGCTTTGGGGGTGGTGTCGGCACTATGTTTCGGTATGAGCGCTCCTGCATCAGCGGTGTCATTTGATTGGGGTGAAGTACGAGGCACATTCGATTCTACATGGACAGCAGGTGCTAGTTGGCGCGTGTCTGACCGTGACTGGGATGGTCAAATTGGTAAGGTGAATCAGCCACAATTTGATTGGTCTGGTTACTCAGCGTTTGGCGGCGCATTTGGCTCAACTAAATACACTTCGGCTGAGATTTGGGAACAGCCGGGTTCTTACTCAAGTAACAATGACTTGAGTAATTTATTGTATGCCAAAGGTGATACCACATCTGAAATCGTTAAAGGTTTGCATGAGCTGTCATTAAGATACAAAAATTATGGTTTATTTTTGCGTGGTATGTATTTTTACGACCGCAAATTAAACGACGCAGATTACGATTTTAATGATCCACTTACAGGTCAAGAATTCGATCCTTGTCAAGACAGCAAAGCGTCTGAAGTGCAGTGTAAAGATATCCGTTTACTTGACGCATTCGTTTATGCCAACTGGGATTTAAACGATGGCGCGAACCCATTAAGCGTTCGTGTCGGTAATCAAGTTGTGTCATGGGGTGAAAGCGCACTTATCTCTCATGGTATAGCAGTAATTAACGCTGTAGATTTAAATATTCTAAACGCACCAGGTGCTGAGCTTAAAGAAGCATTTCGTCCTCAGGGCATGGTGTGGGCTTCTTTAGGGTTAACAGATAACCTTAACGTTGAAGCGTTCTACCAATATGATTGGCAAGAAATTTGGGTACCTACACCAGGCTCTAACTTTGCAACCAATGACTTTGCCGGCTACGGCGGGTATAACCAAAATGCTCAGTTAGGCTTTAACGCAAACCCTGATATCAATCAAGACTTCTTAATTTCAGAATACTCACGTTTATATGAAGCTGCTGCGGCGAGTGGTTTTGACCCCGCTTATGCTGCGTATATGACGGCATATTCTACTAAAGTGGCGTTAACTCAAGATTCAGCCAAAGCAAGTGATGATGGTCAGTATGGTATTAAGCTGGGTTATTATTCACCAGAATTGGGTGAAACTGAATTTGGCTTTTACTATATGAACTACCATAGCCGCCGTCCAATTATCAGTGGTACAGCGTCTAACTTTACCTCTGAAGCCATTGGACGCGATTATGGCCGATTAGCAGCAAGTGGCGGTAATATTGACCGTGAATTATTGCTCAGCATGGAAACGTTCACTAAAGCGCAAATTGTGTATCCTGAAGACATTCAATTATATGGATTCAGTTTTAACACCTTAGTGGGTGATACATCCGTTGCGGGTGAAATTGCTCACCGTGTAGATGAGCCTTTGCAGATTGATGATGTTGAATTACTGTTTGCCGCAATGCCACAGCAGTTAGCCAATGCAGGCCTTCGTCCAGATCTTGATGGTATTTCACAAATGGATGTTTACGATCCAGGTGAAACCGTTGACGGGTATATCACTCGTGATACCACTCAGGCGCAAATGACATTCACTCATTTATTTGGGCCAACGTTAGGCTTAGATAACTTAACCATGCTTGCTGAAGTGGGTGGTGTTTGGATCCACGATATGCCTGGTTTTGATGAACTTCGTTTAAGCGGTCCTGGCACAGCACGTTCTGGTGGTAATCCAGATATGCCAGGGATCATTGAAGCATTACATAATGGTCCAGAAACGAATCCATTCCCAACAGATTTTGCGTGGGGATATCGTATCGTTGCTAAAGCTGACTTCAACAACGTGTTTGCTGGGGTGAACATGTATCCGCGAATTATTTTCTCACACGACGTTGACGGTATTACACCTGATCCAATGTTCTTATTTACTGAGGGCAGAAAATCAGTTGCGATTGGTTTGAACTTTGATTATCAAAGTCGTTGGGGCGCGGACCTTTCTTACAACAACTTCTTTGGTGGTGTAGGAACAACAAATGCTATGGCTGACAGAGATTATGTCTCTTTCAACGTCAAGTATTCGATCTAAAAGGATAATTATAATGAAGAAACTGACGATGTTATCGGCAGCAGTGATTATGGCACTTGGTGCACCTGCTGCGCTGGCGAAAGTATCACAAGCTGACGCTGACAAATTAGGTACAAGCTTAACGCCAATAGGTGCTGAAAAAGCGGCTAATGCCGATGGGTCTATTCCTGCATGGGATGGTGGTATCACTGAACCTGTTGCCGGCTACACTAAGGGAATGCATCACCCAGATCCGTTCCCAGAAGATAAAGTATTATTTACCATTACCAATGCAAATAAAGCGCAGTACGCTGAGTTTTTAACGCCAGGGCAAAACAAGCTATTTGAGCTTTACCCAGACAGTTACAAAATGAACGTTTATCAAACTCGTCGTAGTGCATCAGTCCCTCAATACGTATACGATGCAACGAAGAACAATGCGCTTAATGCCGAACTTGTTTCTCAAGGTAATGGTATTACGGGTGCAACAATTGGCACACCTTTCCCTATTCCAGCTTCTGGTTTAGAAGTGATTTGGAACCACATTTTACGCTATCGTGGTGTTGATGTAGAAACTTATCGTAGCCAGGCCGCACCAACGTCTGGTGGGTCATATACCTTAGTTGAAAATGCTGAAGAGATCCGTTTCGAATATACTCGCCCAGAGATCACTTTAGATAAACTTAAAGAAACAAATACGTTATTTTACTTTAAGCAGGTTGTTACTCAGCCAGCTCGATTAGCAGGTACAGCACTGTTAGTAAAAGAAACCATGGACCAAGAGGCTTTACCTCGCCAAGCATGGACTTATAACACTGGACAGCGCCGCGTTCGTAAAGCGCCTAACGTCGCATTTGATACGCCAGGCACAGTATCTGATGGCTTAAGAACCACAGATGACTTTGACATGTTCAACGGTTCGCCTTCGCGTTATAACTGGGAACTTGTTGGTAAGAAAGAAGTTTATATTCCTTACAATGATTACAAGCTGCATTCAGACCAGTTAAAGTATGACCAAATTTTAAAACCTGGCCATATTAACCCTGAATATGCTCGTTATGAAAAACATCGCGTCTGGGAAGTGAAAGCGACGTTGAAAGACGGCATGCGTCACATCTATAAAACGCGTGTTTTCTATATTGACGAAGATTCATGGCAGGTATCATTAACGGATATGTACGACAACCGTGATGAGTTATATCGTGTTGGTGTTGCACATACCATTAACTACTATGATGTATTAACAAATTGGAGTACGTTAGAAGTATTCCATGACTTACAATCACGTCGTTACTTGGCAATGGGATTAGACAACGAAGGCCGCATGTATAATTTTGATGCGTCACTTTCTGAATCTAACTTTACGCCTGATGCATTAAGACGTGCTGGTATTCGTTAATAGCCATAAATGGGGCGCTTAGCGCCCCTTCATTGTTAAGGAAGTTTGTATGACGTTTAGCATGCTTCGCAGTGCTGTGGCGATTGGGATTTGTGCATGTTTATATACTACTTCAGTAGATGCCCAACTCGATCCACTAACTGTTCAAATTCAACCTTTAGCTCAATCCTCTTTATTGCTTGATATCGCTAATGCCGGTGACAATCTCGTTGCTGTAGGGCAGCGCGGTAATGTTTTACTTTATAAAAACGAGCAATGGCAACAAGTCGCGACACCGGTAATAACACATCTCACTAAAGTGTTCTTTTTTGATGACTTAAATGGCTGGGCCGTTGGTCATGATGCCACCATTATTCACACAAAAGATGGCGGTGAAACTTGGTCGGTGCAGATGCAATCGACAAAAATTGAAAAGCCATTTATGGATATCCGTTTTTATAGCGAAAATGACGGTATCGCGGTCGGGGCTTATGGATTGTTTTATCGCACCGCTGATGGTGGTAAAACCTGGACTAATGAATTTCATCAAGAATTACTGTTTGAAGAAGATATCGGTTATCTAAATGACTTAAAAGCGGAAGATGAAGCACTTTATTTGTCTGAACGCGCAGCATTATTACCACACTTTAATCGCTTAATCCGTCTTGCTGATAGCCGTCTACTGTTAGTCGGCGAATTAGGTATGGTTGCCGTATCTGATGATAATGGTCAAACATTTACTAAAGTGGATTTTGGCTATGAGGGGTCGATGTTTAATGCAATTCAAGTTGCAGACAGCATCTATGTCATGGGGTTACGTGGCAATGTATTTAAATCAGATTTAAGTTTATCAGATTGGCAACAGGTCGATTTACCTGTTGAATCATCAATCAATGGTGCATTGGTAACACAAAATAATGATCTTTACCTTGTGGGGAATGCTGGGATTGTATTGTCTATTGATGATACCAAGGCAGAAATTATTACCCGACGTCAAGGTGAAAACATTGTGGCCATTGCTAAGGACAGTAAAGGCCAGTTATGGTTTGCCGGTTCTAAAGGACTGTTCCAGCTTAACTAACCTTAGGGTTAGATTGGATAATTAAAACAACAATAATAGGGCCGAAAAGATGTTAGAAAAACTGGTCAATGGATTTGAATCTCATTTATTCCGTAATCGGAAGTGGGTCATCATATCGTTTATTTTTATTACGATTTTTTTAGGCTACCAAGCTAGCCAATTAAAAATGGATGCGGCATTTAGTAAAAATATTCCGCTTAATCATTCGTATATGCAAACCTACACTAAACACCAAAAAGATTTTGGTGGTGCTAACAGCATCATGGTGGCGGTAGAAGATACGAGTGGAAACATTTTTAATCCGGTATTTTTTGATGCACTTAAAAATGTGCACGATCAATTATTTTTTATTCCTGGTGTTGAGCGCTCACAAGTTAAATCCTTGTTTTCACCGGCAACTCGGTTTACTGAGGTGGTTGAAGACGGTTTTGCTGGCGGGCCCGTTATTCCAGCTGATTTTCGTAACGATGATTACAGTTTACAAATTGTGCGCGATAACATCGAAAAAGCAGGTATCGTAGGGCGGTTAATTGGCAACGATTACACCTCTGCAATGGTGTCTGCTCAATTAATGGAGTTTGACCCGCAGACAGGTAAACCAATTGATACTATTGCGTTTGCTAATCAATTAGAGCAAGAACTGCGTGGCAAGTTTGAAAACGATAATATTAAGATTCATATCATTGGTTTTGCCAAAATGGCCGGTGATGTTGCTGAGGGCGCTAAAGGCGTACTGCTGTTTTTCTTAATCGCGATAGCCATTACCGCAGTCATGGTTTACCTGTTTTCTAAATCCATCATGTTAACCATTCTGCCATTAGTCTGCAGTTTAGTTGCCGTGTCTTGGCAGCTTGGTTTGCTGACTGTAGTTGGTTTTGGTTTAGACCCCATGTCCATTTTGGTGCCATTTTTGGTGTTCGCCATTGGCGTGAGTCACGGGGTACAGATGATTAATGCTGTGCGCCGTCGAGTGCTTGATGGACAAACCACCAAAGCAGCTTCAGCATCTGCGTTTCGCAGCTTATTAGTCCCTGGTGGTGTGGCGTTATTATCTGACACTGTTGGATTTTTAACCTTGCTAGCTATTGATATTGGGATTATCCGTGAACTGGCTATTTCAGCTTCGCTGGGTGTAGCGGTGATTATTCTCACTAACCTTATTTTGTTACCTTTGGTTATTTCGTATTTTGAATTACCAAAAAAACCAGATAATCCACAAAAAACGCAGCAAATTGAGAATCTATGGCGTTGGCTCTCTAATTTTGCGACGCCTAAATATGCCATCATTGTATTAATTTCAACAGCAGTGCTTTATGGGATCGGATTTCAACAGTCTTCTAAGATGAAAATTGGTGACTTACAGGGTGGGGCGCCGGCATTACATCAAGACTCTCGTTACAACCAAGATACGTTCTTTATTACCGATCATTTCTCTATCACAACCGATGTGATGACAGTGATTGTTGAAGCAACGCCAGAAGCCTGTACCTACCATTCGGTATTAACGCAAATTGACCAATTTGAGTGGATGGTGGCTAATACTCCTGGGGTTGAGTCAACGGCGAGTCTTGCCTCGGTGGCAAAAAAAGTCAACGCTGGCTTTAACGAGGGTAATCCTCGGTGGGAAATTCTACCGCGCACGACAGCCAGTTTAGTCCAAGCGGTAGGCCAAGTACCAACCACTTCTGGCTTGCTCAACGGTAACTGTTCAGTCATGCCTGTGTATTTGTTCTTAAAAGATCACAAAGCAGAAACCATTGAAGTAGTGGTCAAAAAAGTCAAAGCTGTGGCCGCTCAATTAAACAGTGACAGTTTGCAGTTTAAACTGGCTTCTGGTCCTGTTGGTGTAATGGCCGCGACTAACGAAGCAGTAAGTGAAGCACAATTACCTATGATGCTATACGTCTATGGAGCGGTGTTTGTATTGTGTTTAATTAGCTTTAAATCACTTAAAGCCACCATCGCCGTCATTATCCCTTTATATGTGGTGTCAACATTAGCCCAGGCGTTAATGACCTTACTGGATATTGGCCTTGCGGTGAGCACGTTGCCAGTAATTGCATTAGGTGTAGGGATTGGTGTCGATTACGGTATTTATATCTTATCGACCATGTCTAATAAGCTGACGAACGGTATGCCAGTGCAGCAAGCCTACTTTGAAGCATTAGTTGAGCGAGGAAGTGCGGTTATCTTTACCGGATTAACATTGGCCATTGGGGTGAGTACTTGGTTCTTTTCAGACCTTAAGTTCCAAATGGACATGGGAATTTTGCTTACCTTTATGTTTTTAGTAAATATGTTAGGGGCGATTATTATTCTACCAGCACTTTCGGCTATGTTTTGGAGAAAAAAGTAAACAATACATGCAATTAAAATAAAAAGGGAGCTTAGCTCCCTTTTTTGTTTTGCATAGTTACTCTATGCAAACGATTTAAATGTCATTTTAAACGCTAATCTATGCTGACAACTGGATTTATAGAGGATGTACCACTAAAATTTTCCTCGATATAGCAGCAATTTAGTAATAAACTTTGCACCAGATCTCAGATATGAGTTTCTTTTGTAAAACGCAAAACAGTAGTTTACGTATAAATACAAATGACTCGGACCGACCGAATCAACAAGCCGAAGCATCCATATAATGATAAGAGCGCTGCCATAGACGCTTAAGGAATCTGCAACATGGCCTTGAAAGATGCAATGCCTTCTGTACTACTTGAAAATGTAGTCAACTTAATTCACACAAAAATCCCTCATTCTCAAGCTAAACAAGTGGAGCAATTTGCAAATTGCCTCTATGCCCATATGTCAAAAGACGATCTTAATGTTCGTAATGACAGCGATTTATATGGTGCTGTAGTGAGCCTTTGGAATGCGCTTAATAAAACTGCACCGAATGACACCCACATTCGCGTGTTTAACCCAAGCCAGGCAAAACATGGTTGGCAGTCAACTCACAGTATTATCGAGATTATTCAACCCGATATGCCGTTTTTAGTTGACTCATTATCCATGGCGTTAAATCGGATGGGTATTACAGCTCATGTGATGTTACATACGCCGTTGGCCGTAAGCCGTGAAAGCAATATTGTTTCTGGAGTGTCTTTTTTAAATGACGCGACTGAGGACAGTGGCAGTATTGCAGTATTTTTGATTGAAATTGATAAGCAAAATAGCGATGCCGACATTAAAACGATAGAAAAAGAAATACAGTCGGTACTTGCAGATGTTGCCGCGTCGGTACACGACTGGCAATTAATGACAGACAGATTAACGGACACTATCTCACAATTACCTTCTCGCCCTTTTCCTGGTGCAAAAGCTGAATTACAAGAGTCTATTGATTTTTTAAATTACTTAAACGCGCACCATTTCACGTTATTAGGTTATCGTTACTACGAACTTAAGCGCGTAGAAGGCGATGTTGAACTTGTGCCCGATCTTGAATCAAGCCTTGGGTTAATGAACCGTTCTAAACACTCTCATTCAGAGCGTGGGTTATTATTATCGACGTTATCCGATACCGCCCGTAAAGAAGCGCTAAATGAGAGCCTATTAGTATTAACCAAAAGTTCTGCTAAAAGCCGCGTACATCGTCCGGCTTATGTCGATTACGTGGGCGTTAAGCGTTTTGACAAAGAAGGCAACGTGATTGGTGAAGATCGGTTTATCGGTTTATATGCCTCTAATTTATATAACCGTAGCCCACGCGAAATACCGCTATTAGGTGAAAAGGTCCAACGTATCCTTGATAATTCAGGGTTAACACCGCGCTCGCACGATTACAAAGCGTTAATGAATATTCTTGAAAACTTGCCACGCGATGAGTTAATTCAAGCCAAAGATCATGAGCTGGCTGCTATGGCTCATGGCGTTTTGGAAATGCAAGACCGTGATAAATTAAAACTATTTGTTCGCAAAGATGGCTTTGGCCGTTTCTTATCGTGTTTAGTTTATGTGTCTAAAGACCGCTACAACACTAAGTTGCGTCAAGATACCCAACGGATTTTGGCTCAACATTTCAATAGTAATGAAGACGTTGAGTTCACAACCTACTTTTCTGAGTCAACGTTGGCTCGAACTCATTACATTATCAAAGTTGATAATAACAATATGGATGTTGATGTGGCTGCAATTGAAAAAAATCTCATCGAAGCCGCTCGCTCATGGGAAGACAAGTTACACACAGCGTTAAATAATGAAGTGGGTGAGCAAGCGGGTACAGGGTTAACTAAACGCTATTTAAATGCGTTCCCGCAAAGCTATAAAGACGATGTTCTTCCAAGCTCTGCCGTAGTTGATATGCAACACTTAGAAGCATTAGACGACGGCCATAAACTGGGCATGTTGTTCTATCAGCCACAAGAAACAACATTAAACGACAATAAAGTCCGCTTAAAGCTATTCCATAAAGACGAACCGATTCATTTGTCTGACGTGTTACCAATGCTTGAAAACTTTGGTTTGCGCGTGATTAATGAACGTCCATATGAAGTGAAAACCAATGACGGTGCGACTTTCTGGATTTTAGATTTCTTAATGACGGTGCAAGGTGCTGCAACAGAGAATCTTGCAGACAGCCAAGATCGTTTCCAAAATGCATTGTTACAAGTGTGGCAAAAGAAACTTGAAGATGATGGTTTTAACCGCATGGTGTTGTCTACTGGGTTAAGCGGTCGCGAAGTGTCTATTTTACGCGCTTATGCCAAGTATATGCGTCAAATTGATGCAACCTTCAGTCAGTCTTATATCGAAGAGACATTCAGCCGTTATCCTAAACTGGCTGATTTACTGGTGAAAATGTTCATCCGTAAGTTTAATCCTAAGCTTAAAACGCGCACGTTGAGTAAGTTCCTAGAACAAATTGATATTCAGCTCGATGATGTGTCAAGTCTTGATGATGACCGTATTATTCGTCGTTATCTAGATTTAATTAACGCAACACTGCGGACTAACTTTTATCAAACCGCAGTGGGCGGCGTAACAAAAGATTATATTTCATTTAAGTTTGCACCTGGCTTAATCCCTGAAATGCCAAAGCCGTTGCCTAAATTTGAAATTTTCGTGTATTCACCGCGTGTTGAAGGCGTACATTTACGCGGCGGAAAAGTGGCTCGTGGTGGTTTGCGTTGGTCAGATCGCCGTGAAGACTTCCGTACAGAAGTATTAGGCCTTGTTAAAGCACAACAAGTTAAAAACACCGTGATTGTGCCTGTTGGAGCAAAAGGTGGATTTGTGTGTAAGCAGCTGCCGACAGAAGGTGGCCGCGAAGCATTTTTCACAGAAGGGCAAGAATGTTACCGCATCTTTATTCGTGCGTTATTAGATATTTCTGACAACATTATTAATGGCGAAGTCGTTCCTCCTGTTGATGTGGTGCGTCACGATGAAGACGATGCTTACCTCGTTGTTGCCGCAGATAAAGGTACTGCAACGTTCTCTGACATTGCCAACGCTATTGCAATAGAATACAACTTCTGGTTAGGTGATGCGTTTGCCTCTGGTGGCAGTAACGGTTATGACCACAAAAAGATGGGGATCACTGCGCGTGGTGCGTGGGAATCAGTCAAACGTCATTTCCGTGAAATTGGCGTGGATTGTCAAACAACTCCCTTTACTGCTTTAGCCATTGGTGACATGGCCGGAGACGTATTTGGTAATGGTATGTTGTTATCTGAGCAAACTCAGCTAGTGGCAGCCTTTAACCATATGCATATCTTTATTGATCCCACGCCAAATATTGAACAAAGTTATATTGAGCGTCAGCGTTTATTTGCGTTGCCTCGTTCAAGCTGGGAAGACTACAATGCCAAACTGATTTCTAAAGGCGGCGGCATTTTCTTGCGCTCAGCCAAGTCAATTAAATTGACACCAGAAATTAAAAAGATGCTGGCGACTGAAAAAGACAGCATGAATCCAACTGAACTGATGAAAGAGCTGCTGAAAATGCCAGTGGATCTTATTTGGAACGGTGGTATCGGTACTTACGTTAAGTCGAGCAAAGAAACCCATGCCGAAGTGGGCGATCGTGCAAACGACACGTTACGTGTTAACGGTAAAGAAGTACGCGCAAAAATCATTGGTGAAGGTGGCAACCTAGGTTGTACCCAGTTAGGTCGTATTGAATACTGTGCTAACGGTGGCCGCATGAACACAGATTTCGTCGATAACGTCGGCGGGGTTGATTGTTCAGACAATGAAGTGAACATCAAAATCTTCTTGAACACGTTAGTCGCTGAAGGAGAGTTGACGGTTAAACAACGTAACCGTTTACTTGAAGATATGACCGATGAAGTGAGCGACATTGTCATTCAAGACTGTAAAGACCAAACTCGCACCATTTCGGTGACTCAAGTACATGGTGTATCACAGCTTAAAGAGCAAATCCGCTTTATTCAGTACCTTGAAAAAGATGGCAAACTAGACCGTGCCCTCGAGTTTTTACCAAACGATGATGACTTAGCTGAACGTTTAGCTAATGGCCGTGCATTAACGCGTCCAGAACTGTCAGTATTAGTGGCTTACGCTAAGATGGTACTTAAAGAGCAATTAGTGACGCCAGAAATCACTGAAGATGCATTTTTAAGTAAATTGTTAGTGGCTTATTTCCCGAAAAAGTTACAAGCCAAATATGCCGATAGAATGACAGCGCATCCACTGCGTGGTGAAATTATTGCAACGTCATTAGCCAATGAGTTAGTGAATGATATGGGCTTTAATTTTGTACAACGTATGCAAGATGAGACCGGTGCAACAGTTGCCGAAGCCGCAATTTGTTATACTATGGCCCGAGAAGTGTTTGGACTTGATGAGTTAACCACTTCAATTACGGATTTAAATGGTGTCGTACCTGCCCATGTGCAAGGTGAAATGTTACACCAATTACGCCGTAATATGCGCCGTGCATGTCGCTGGTTTATTCGTCACCGTAATCGTGCCCATGATATTGAGCAAACCGTCGCCTTCTTTAAGCCAGTATTTGAACAGCTTAAAGCTAACGTTGAACAGTACATGATTGAAGCCGAAGTGACTGCCATTTCTGCTGAGATTTCTGCACTAACCAACGAAAATGTACCAGAGTCAGTAGCGCAAATTGTCTCAAAAATGAGCACGTTATTCTCTGCGTTAGACATTGCCCAAATCGCGCAACTTGAAGACAAAACGCTTGAGTTAGTGTCTGAAACATACTTTAAACTCGGCGCTAAAGTTGAACTGCATTGGTTTTTAGAGCAAATCAGTGCTCAACCGGTTGCGAACCATTGGCAAGCGCTTGCCCGTGCAGCATTTAGAGAAGAGTTAGATTGGCAACAACGTGCGTTAAGTTCTGCTGTATTACGTACGTGTTCTGATAACTGCGATGCAGACAGTGTCATTAATGAATGGATAACACTCAATAAGCCATTGCTGGAGCGTTGGTATCATATGCTTTCTGATTTTAAAGTTTCTCAAAATCATGAATTTGCTAAGTTCTCAGTCGCCCTAAGAGAACTGAACTTACTGATTTTACATTGCGAAGGTCAGAAGTAATTTGATACCCAAACAACCTGAAGATGTTCGATTTCAGCAAGAGTTTACACACGTTTAGGCAAGGCATTGATTGCGGGTAATGGTTGTTCCCTTTCCAAAATCAATAATGCAGCATAAACGCGTGTAAAACTTGCCCCTTGGGAGTTTCACAGTGTTTCCTTGATTATTAAATCAAGAGCGTTGTTGCGTTAATTTATAAGGTACCTACATTACCGCATTAACGCGCCTAGTATTGAAAACACGGTTAAGTTCTGAAACACGTATCTTCAAGTAGTTTAGGTATATAATGTAAACAAGCCCTGGCGATTGCCGGGGCTTTTTTTAGGTCTAGGAGAAACCATGTTTTACACACTCGCACAAAAAGTCATGTTTCAGATGGACCCAGAGCTAGCGCATAACCTCGCGATTGGCAGTTTGAAAATGACCGGAAATACACCGTTAAATTGTTTTTATCGCCAACACGTTAAATCAGCACCTGTAACGTGCATGGGGCTAACATTTCCTAACCCTGTAGGGCTTGCTGCAGGTATGGACAAAGATGGCGAGTCGATGGATGCGTTTCACGCGATGGGATTTGGCCATATTGAAGTCGGTACTGTAACGCCTCGTCCACAGCCTGGTAATGACCAACCTCGTTTGTTTAGACTAAAGCCAGCGAAAGGCATTATCAATCGCATGGGCTTTAATAATAAAGGCGTTGATAATTTAGTGCGCAATCTGATGGCTAAAAAATCAGATATTATGGTGGGTGTTAATATTGGCAAAAATAAAGACACACCAGTAGAGCAGGGCAAAGAAGACTACCTTATTTGCATGGAAAAAGTGTATCAATACGCCAGCTATATCGCAGTGAATATTTCATCACCTAATACGCCCGGTTTACGTGCAATGCAATACGGTGAATTATTAGATGATTTACTGAGTTCAATTAAACACAAACAACAAGAACTCGCCGACAAATACGGCAAATATGTCCCTGTAGCGTTAAAAATTGCCCCTGATTTAACTGGTGATGAAATCCAAGCCATTGCTGACTCGTTAATTAATAATCAAATTGATGGCGTTATCGCAACCAATACCACATTAAATCGTGATGCTGTAACAGGATTGTTGCATGCAGAGGAAACCGGCGGCTTAAGTGGTAAACCTTTGACTGATTTATCGACTCAAGTGATCAAACAATTGTCGATCTGTTTACAAGGTAAGATCCCGATCATTGGTGTGGGTGGGATCAATAGTGCCGAAGATGCACTGGCTAAATTTGATGCCGGCTCTACGATGGTACAAATTTATTCAGGTTTTATTTATCAGGGTCCAAAATTAATTGATCAGATCGTTAATGCCTATTGTGCAAAATAGCATCTAAATTGCTAAGTTATTGATCAAAAATCATGCCGCGATCGAACTTTTGATCGTTCGATCGCGCTAACATCCTGATACTTATGTTATAATTTATAATTAAATTTTGATATTGCGTGAAAATTCATCTATTATGCTCTGGTGTTCATTTTAATTTAGGTGCAGACGGCCATGTTATTAATGCCAAATAAGGACTGGCATTGGGAATACAATGAGACTTGCAAGCAGTTGAGTATTTCATTGGGTTCCGAGATGGAGTTCTTAACCCCATACAAGTCAAAAATCCTCATTCCAGATGCATTAATCGCAACTGAATTCAGTATTGAACACGCAAAATTTTACATTAAAATGCTCGAAACTCTGCCTAAAGTACTGCATGTCTCTGATGCGGGTATTGTACAAACAGCGTTAAATGCTACAGCCGCCCATTTTTTATTACAATCACAGATGCCTAAATCTTGGTTTTTTGATGAAAGTGATGAATGCGTATTTTGCGACATCGGCAAATTATTTCAGTTAAGGTGCGGTTATTCTAAAGTGTTAGCGCTTGTAATCGATAATGGTTTACAGGCTGCCACCGTGATGATTTTATCTCAGCAATGCCAGTTATCAGACAGTAAATCATTATCTCAGTTTGATACCATTAAAGTGATGCATAATCGTTTACATCCATTACGTAAAGCCCGGCAAGTTGTTGCAGCATAGTAGATAACTGACGACTACAATTGACTATTTTGACTTAACACCACCCTGAAATGCTGTACATTAAGTTCAGCATTTTTGTTTTCTGTTGCATAACGACTAAGCTACATAATACCAATTCCATTAATTATGTGACCAATCAGAGTCACTCAGATTGTTCAGTTTGAGGCGCAT
>NZ_BMQI01000017.1 GCF_014648035.1 Shewanella algicola
CGAAGATAGAATTGTGAAACATATTAACTAAATTGCAGTTACACAGAATCTGTTACACCCTCTTTTTTACTTCTTCGTCGCTTATTTTAACCAACTATTTTTAGCCTCTTAATGAGGCGTTGAGGCTGTAGAGTTTCTCTATAATGTAAATTGGCGGATAAATTTTGTGTTCATACAGCCCGTAGAATTGATTTTTTAGTGGGGTATTCCCTCTGATTTGGTAAACCTCGAGTTTTCGAGTCACTTTCTATTTTCCATAATATGGTTCAAATCTTTATTGAGACTAAACCTTCAGGTACACAAGAGTTTGAATCGAAGATAGATAGTGGCAGGTGCAGATGAGTTAGCGAGTGTCCAAAACAGGGATGTTTTGGTTAAGCCCACATGGATGTGCTTGCGGTGTCTCGCTTAATCATTTGCACTTTCACAGCCTTGTTATTGTGATATTCGCAACGGCTTGTAAATTACCTGCGGCAGGCCATGAGTTCAAATCAAAACTAACACCTGGATCCCGGCTCAAAAGCGTTGCCGGGACGACGAGAAGGGTGCTAACAAGCTTTGGTCCACCAAAAACGAGTTGGTATTAGCTTTCAAATGCCCAAATTCATGAGGCTGTTGAAGACTTTTTAAACAAGAATACGTGAGCTAGCCATGGCCTTTACTTGTGATAGCCAAAACACTTCGTGGAGTAGACCCTCCCACAAGCAACATCTGCTTGGAACCTGTAAAATTAACATGCCACTCAGTCTTGCAGATTGAATAATAAATACTCAGATTTGGTAAGCCTCGAGTTTTCGAGTCACTTTCTATTTTCTATAATATGGTTCAAATCTTTATTGAGACTAAACCTTCAGATACACAAGAGGTTGAATTGAAGGTAAATAGTGGCAGGTGCAGATGAGTCAACGAGTATCCCAAACAGGGATGTTTGGTTAAGCCCACATGGGTGTGCTTGCGGCGTCTCGCTTAATCATTTGCACTTTCATAGCCTTGTTATCGTGATATTCGCAACGGCTTGTAAATTACCTGCGGCAGGCCATGAGTTCAAATTAAAACTAACACCTGGATCCCGGCTCAAAAGCGTTGCCGGGACGACGAGAAGGGTGCTAACAAGCTTTGGTCCACCAAAAACACGTTGGTTTTAGCCATAAAATGTTCAAATTCAACTCTGAACTTGAGGACTGAATGGCAAGGGCGATCCAAAAGAGGATTGCTGTTAATCCCCTTTGCTTCGTGCAGGGTGGAACCATGCGAACTTAAGTGTTTATGGTCATGAGCCATAAGTCAAAAATACAAACTCCTGAATGCCGGGGCGACGCGAAGCTAGCTAACAGGTTATAGACATCGACGTTATTGATGAGTCTGTGCCACTAACGCTAACAGTTGTGGTAAAAACTCATTGTCTAATTGGGCTATTTCAGCTTGCTCAGTCAACACGTCATGCAAGATTTGCTCGTCGGTTAACGGATTGGCTAAAACGACTCTAAAGACTGTGGTGTGCTGTCTGAAATACTGTGCAGGTTGAATACGTGTTCGGGACACAAATGACTTACCTTGCTCACGCTGATGCTTTTGAATAAATTGGGTTAAGCCGTCGATAAGTTCATTGATTTGGCCGACTAGCGCCTTATTATTGTTCGCCACCGCGCTGTTGAGCAACTGCTGAATGGTGTTGGGAATAAAGCGATACGTTAATAAGCACAACTCAGGCTCGGTAACTAATTCAAACTCTGGGTGTAGCTTGATAATAGAAGCAAAATAGCGGGCTTTTTCCAAACTGTTATTAATTAAAATCTCGTAGCCGTCGCGGCCAATAATCTGTAGGCAAGCATGCACTAACATAGCCATACCTGGGCGTGAACCTTCAAGGGTGTGACTGCCTAAGTCTTTTGAGCCAACTCGTAAGATATATTCTGCATGATGCACGATGGAATTAGCCAGTTCTGGGTCTTTAAATAACACCATCCCGGCGCCCATAGGCACATACATTTGTTTATGGGCATCAATGGTGACGGAATCCGCTAACTCTATGCCTTTCAGTAAATGACGGTATTTGTTAGATAACAAGCTTGCGCCGCCCCAGGCAGCGTCAACGTGGAAGTGGCATTGTAACTCTGCAGCCAGTTCTGCTAGATCTGTTAACGGGTCAACATTACCGGTTTCTGTGGTACCGGCAACGCCAACAATGGCCATCACCTTAATATTTTGCGCAGCAAGAGTGTTAGCGGCTTGGCGCATAGCTTCGACATCGACTTTACTATTTTCATCGGTTGCGATACTGATAATATTGTCGCGGCCAATGCCCAGTAAATCGGCTGTTTTGCCTAAAGAGTAATGTCCACGCTCGGACACTAAAATCGCTAAATCGTCAAAACCATAAAAACGCAGCGCTTTAGGCATACCTTCGCGGGTGATCCCTTTAAAGTCACCTTGAGGTTTGAGCAAACGGTTACGGGCTATCCATAATGCGGTGATGTTTGCGACTGTGCCACCTGAACAAAAAGCACCAAGGGAATGATTGGCACTGTGCATCCATTGAGCATAAAAGTTGCCGGGCTGTTGATACACTAAGTGATGCATCATGCCTAGCACCTGACGTTCTAGTGGAGTAAAGGCTTTTGATGTTTCAATTTTAACTAAGTTTTGATTAAGCCCAACCATCATTTTTGATAACGGCAACACAAAATAAGGTAGGGCTGAGGTCATATGACCAATAAAACTTGGCGCTGCGGTATGGACCGAATGAGCCACCAAATTTTGCATGATTTCGTCAGCGTAGTCAGAGACAAATGTAGGTTCTACTGGAATTTGATGAGCATTAAAGTCTGTTTCGATTTCTGATAACGGTTTTTCTAACGCGGCAATGCTATTGCCTAAAAATCCGGCTAAGTCTTGAGATAACCTTTGTTCAATAATGCTTAACGTCGAGGAGGCGTCTTCTGGTGCGGTAAAAATACGCAATAAACTGTCTGCAGAAGCCTGAGCTTGACGGGTGATTTTTGAGGTCATTTTACTTGCCGTTGTAATGAAAACTTCGTTCTATAGCTAATGACTCATGGGTAAAAACGGCCACGATGGCTATGGGACGAAAAGAGGGTGCTAACTTTACTTTAAGCCTTGCATTGCTTCAAGTATTTATCCTGTTTGCCCTAAATTACAGCGATAAAAAAACGCCTAACACAAGGGGGTAGGCGTTTTGCGTTATCGGCAAATAAGGGTTTAAATCCGGTTAAGAGATAATGACCAAACTGCTGCAATGTTTTGCGCTGTGTGAGTAAGGTTTGTTTGCGCTTCTATCAATACCTGCTCTAGCGGCTGTAATGACGGAATAATAGGAAATATCGCTTTCATCCCTTGCTCTAAAATGGCGTCTGCACCATCACCTAAACAGCCAGCAATGCCGATAACTGGTACATTGTATCTTTTAGCGACATTGAGTACGCCCATAGGCGTTTTACCAAACACAGTTTGCCCATCAAGGCGACCTTCGCCGGTAATGACTAAATCGGCATCTTGACAATGTTGTGCGAGCTGAACCGTTTCAGTCACGATGTCGACGCCAGGTTTTAAGGTTGCAGCGAGTAATGCCATAACCCCAAAGCCCATGCCGCCAGCAGCACCAGCCCCCGCTTGATGTTCACAGCCGAGTTTTATGTACGGTGAATCTTGACGATTAATCACATTAGCAAAGTGAGCTAAAGCTTGGTCGAGCTGCTCCACCATTAAGTGAGTAGCCCCTTTTTGAGGGCCAAAAATAGCACTAGCCCCTCGAGGACCACATAACGGATTATCGACATCGCAAGCGACTTCAATCTTGCATTCACTGATGCAAGGGTGAAGCAACTCAAGGTCGATATTATGCAGTGTTGCTAATGCCGCGCCACCCAAAGCAATGTTGTGGCCATTAACATCAGTTAACTTAGCCCCAAGCGCTTGTATCATACCTGCGCCAGCGTCATTGGTTGCACTGCCACCCAGGCCTAAAATAATATGCTTGATACCATTGTTAAGTGCATCGGCTATTAACTCACCCACACCAAAGCTGCTGGTCAGCAGAGGGTTACGCTGAGTTGTTGATACTAAATGAAGCCCTGATGCCGCAGCCATTTCAATCACGGCGGTGCGGCGACTATTTGCATCAGTTTGTCCAAGAATGCCGTAAAATGCTTCAACAGGTTTACCTAATGGGCCTGTGACTTGGCATTCTACAATATGTCCACCTGTGGCATCGACCATTGCTTGCACTGTGCCTTCGCCACCATCGGCCATGGGCACTTTGCAATATTCTATATTAGGGAAAACCTGCTTAAATCCCTGTTCAATGGCGTTAGCAACCTCAAGTGCACTAAGGCTTTCTTTAAACGAGTCTGGTGCAATAACGATTTTCATAATAATCTCTGTTAAGGGTTACAGTAAAAATAAGCTGAGGATGTACACAACAATCATTGCGGTGACACCCTGGACTAAGGTTGCTGCAGTTTGTGCGCGGTAAGCTTGTTTAACGCTCATGCGGCTAAATTGGGTTACAACCCAAAAGAAGCTGTCATTGGCGTGTGATACTGTCATTGCGCCTGCACCAATCGCCATCACGGTCAGTACGCGGCCCATTTCAGAGTCTAGGCCAATATCACCGAGTAATGGTGCCACTAGCGCTGAGGTTGCAACTAGTGCCACGGTTGAAGACCCTTGAGCTGACTTTAAAGCACTGGCAACAATGAATGGCATAAATATGCCCACACCTAATGCCGATAAACTACTGCCAAGAAAAGCACCAATTTCAGTGGCTTTTAATACCGCGCCAAATGCACCACCGGCACCAGTAATCAGTAAGATTGGTGCTGCGACTACAAGCCCCTGGCTAATGCGTTCACTAAACTCGGCAATTTTTTTATCGCTTTTCAAGAGTGATAACGACAAAAGCAAACCAATCATTAAAGCGTTAACCGGTTGGCCTAAAAATACCAATACTGAGAATATGCCTTCTTCACCAAGAGGTTTAGAAGGGAAGTTGGCTATCGACCCTAGGCAAATAAGTAAAATTGGCACAAAAATAGGGGCAAATGCTTTGGCTGGGCTAGGTAGTTTACCGTAAGCGTTTTTAAGGTCATCGAGTTGATCAAGTTGTTGATTTAACTCTTCTGCCCCTTCACCATCTGGCTCTTCATTTTTAAATCTATTTGCCCATAACATGCCGGCGAATGCGGCGATTGCAGCAACAAATACACCGACTGCAATGACTAAGCCTAATTGTGATTCTAGGCCTAAGTTACCTGCAGCAGCAATGGGGCCGGGTGTTGGCGGTACAAAAGTATGAGTTGCATAAAGCCCCGTTGCTAACGCGACACTCATTGCCACGTTAGACACTTTCATGCGGTTGGCCATTGATTGCTTGAGCGAATTTAAAATAACAAAGCCAGAATCACAGAATACTGGAATAGACACCAGGTAGCCGATGATCGACATGGTTAACGTTGGAAAGCGTTGACCAAACAGTTTAATGACCACTTCAGCCATCGTGATCGCTGCGCCGCTTTTTTCTAAAATGGTGCCAATGATCGTCCCCAAGACAATCACTAAACCAATATAGCCTAAAATACCACCAAACCCACCGGTGATGGTTTTAGCGATTTCTTGACTAGGCAAACCATAGGCAAAAGCCGCGATGAACGAGGCTAAGATCAATGTTAAGAAAGGGTGTAGTTTAAACTTAGAGGTGGCGACGACGATGAACGCAATCACGCCAAGTAGAATTAGTATTAGTCCCATATATTACTCGTTATTTATACCAATCACATTAATGCTTTGTTGTGCTCTGGTCATCATAAGTTGTTCAGTTTATGTCGGATTAATGTTTAAAGGGCTGGCCTTTAACACTAATGCTCGTCACTCAGAATGCTAAAAGCGTTAGGTTTGGCGAGAAGGTAAATCACTTTGTTTACGGCAAAGTGACTCAAGCTAACCACTGCAAGGTATATTGGCTGCCACTAACAAAGAGGGTGTCTTTATTGGTGGCGCGATTATGCAGAGATTAGACTCACGAAAAGCCAAATTTAACGATGCCTTCAAGCCTCCGTATTGATTAACTTAATTTGAATCCCCATTACATGATCAAGTCATTAGTACGGTTGGTATTATTATTGTTTGAAGGTAGAAAGTACTCAACAATAGTAAATCATTAAACATAAATAGCTTTGTTCATCTGCACTAACTGAATAGATATTTGTATTGATTTATTGTGCGCTTGCACAAGGTTGGGCGTGGGCGAGTTATTCAGGCTGATGGATTAATTGACCTAGGTATAAACTGAGTAAACCATTGAAATTATGCAAGTCTACATTAGTAATCGATTGTATTTTATCAAGGCGATAGCGCAGGGTGTTTCGATGAATAAACAAGCTTTTGGCACAAGCCTGTAAATCACCTAAATGTTCTAAGTAAGCGGCTAAGGTTTTTTGCAGTTGTTGGTTGCTATCGGCTTCAATCAATTTTTGATACGGGCCAGCAAGGGCATTACCACGCCAATGATGACGTAACCCTGAAAGCAGCACTTGTAAGCTGTAGTCTTGATATAAATATTTGCTCTTATTGGGGTGGTATTTTTTACCTATGTCGAGTGTTTCTTTAGCAGTGCGGTAAGAATATGTAATGCCTAAGTCACCGCTGAAATAATGCCCCAATGAAATATGCAAACTCAATTGCATATTGGCCGGTAAACGTTTGAGTAACTTATCTATGCGTTGGCTTTCAAGTTCTGGGTCAAATTGCTTACCGTCTAAAAAAGCGGGCTTTAAAATGACAAGTTGGGTTAATGATGTCATGGCGATTAAGTTATCGCGCATAGGGTGTTGCAATAAGTACATCACTTGTTTGAGTGCTTGATTATCTTGCTGAAAAGACGGGTTATTGTTGTTTAATTCGATAATCGCAGCCACTCTTGGCATCGATAAATCAATGCCCAATTGCAGCGCCCATTGTTTTAGCGAGGGCAGCTCAACTTCACTGGCCACAATTAACTGCGAGATAAACTCTTCTTTTTGTCGGTTTTGCCATTGGAGTTGTTCTTGAAGGTTTGCTTGTTCAACAATCATTTCGGCGGTCATTTTTAGTAACTCACCATAATGACTCAAGCTTTCTGGTTCACCTGTTATGCCTATCACGCCAACCACTTGCCCTTGATAATGTAACGGCAAATTAAGCCCAGGTTTAACGCCGTGCAGTGTTGAGGCAATAGCTTGGCTAATTTCGACATTTCGATTTTGGCTGATGGCTAATAATGCACCTTCATGGATGGAACCAATTCGGTGTTTTTCACCTGAGCCGAGGATCACTGCCTGAGCATTCATGACATTGATATTGTGACCGATTATTTTCATGGTTCGGTCGACAATCTTGCTCGCAATATCCGTATCTATTTGAAGCATAATGCCCTCGAGTGATCCTCTGTTGGTGTTATTAAGAGGTCGTTAATTTAACCTGTTTTTGTCACAGTAACATCATGTAAATCGTTTGTTTGGTAGCGGGTTATATCATCACAACCGCCGCAAAGCAGACAATGCATTTTATGATAACGTATGTTGGATAGAGAGTGGCAATCAATGTAAAAAAATATGTTGAGTGTCGCGAGGCAGGGAAGATAGGCTATAAAATGTGGGCAACATCCTTTTGCCCAAACTTCAATCACAAGGCATTCGGTTGTTAATATAATGTAAATGTTGACGAGTTTGCAAGTGTGATATTGCGAGTAAAAAAATACCAGCATCTAAAAATGCTGGTATTTAATAAGCGAAGCTGCACGTGATTATTTCTCGTGATGGTCACTAAAGACCGTCATAAGAGACTGCGACTATAAGCGATAAGTCATACTCAGCATCACCATATGTGCTGTGTAATCATGATCTACATTGCCAAAACTGACCACATTCCAGATGGTATCTGGGCTAATGTCATTAGATGCGTCATTATCAAGGTAGTTTTCCATTTTGTAGTCAACACGCACACTCATGTTGTCTGTGGCTTGATATTGGCCGTATAAGTTAAGGTTATGCACTTTTGCAAAATAGTCACCGTAATCACCGGTTACCCCTTGGCTGACTTGAGTGGTACTGTCAGAGTCTGAATAGGAGTAATCTAGGCCGAGCTTGAGTCGACTGTCCATTAGGTTTCTGTAACTGATACCAGCGCCAATATAATCAATGGTGTCTTCAATATCAGCCTGCCAATTTGCGACACTGAAACTTGAGCTACCCGATTGTTCAGACTCAATGGTTTGGTGGTTATAAAACGCATTAAGTGATACATCGGCATTAACGGCATAATGGACATTGACATCATAATAGGTGTCAGTTGACTCTGTTAAACCAATTTCTGTGTCGGTGTAATCGTCTAGAGAGTAGCGAGCACCAAAGTCGACGGTTAAGTCTGTTAATGGTGTATGGCTAAACCGAGCTTCAATTTGACTGCGGTCACGATCGGCAAGATAGTAACGACGTAATAGGGCGTTTTGTTCAGTAGATGAGGTTTCAGATGCTTTATATTCTGAGCCATCGCGTTGGTTAAAGCTGCCTTTAAACCACATATTCCACTTGGCAAAACTGTTTACCCGTACTCGAGCCCACAGATTATTTTCATCGGTGGTTTCTCGGTCTTGGTAACTGCGTTCATCTCGCTCAAAGTCGTAACCGGCATCCAGTTTAATTCCTTGGCTTATCCGGTAGTCAGCAGACAATTTTGCTCGTTGAGTGGTGAGGTCGTAAGGGGTGTTGTATTCAGCTTCACCTGTTACATTATTGATGCTGATTTGAGTCCATTGCTCTATTTGAGTTTTATTGTCTCGGTCGTTGTAATCATAGCTACCACTAACTCGCCATTCACGGTTAAGTCGGGTCGTGGCTTTTAAAGTCATGCCGGTGATATCGACTTTGGCATCGATACTTTCTGCCGGTAAGTCATAGCCATAACCTATGCTGGTGAGTGATTGATCTTGGGTCATTTGACCAACCAGTAAACGACCGCTTAAGTTGGTTTTTGCCAAATTATATTGACCTAACAAAGACACGGTATGGGCTTCGTTATCTGGGTCTAATGACATATAACCGTTTGTTTGAGCACCAAAGGTTGGGTTAAATGCGCTGTCGAAACCAAGTTGGCTATTGTCGTTTTTAAATACTGAACCTGTGTAGTTTAGGCTAGTAAACCAGTTGTCGCCTCTAAGCTTGATCCCAGCATTTAAGATATCAGTGGTGTAATCAACAGGCTCGGCTAACATCATCGATTGGTTATAAATACTACCTGATGTTGTTTTAGTGCCGGTTTTTTCTTCACGTTGAAAATTCACATAAGTCGTCAATAGTGATTCTGTTTGGTACTCAACACCCATGCCATAGCGGTCGCGGTTTAACGATAGCTCTAACGGATTTAAGCTACTGTTGAGCATCGTCATGTCAGAACTTGAACCTGCTGTTTCCCAATTATCTGGTAGGGTAAGATAGTCGCTACCTATTTGCTGATACGGGCTTAGTGCACTGTTTGATTCATAATGAGCAAATGTGCGGTAATTAACATTGATGTTGTACACACCTTGTTTACCGACATCAATGTCCATGCGGCCATTGTCCATACCTAGGTTATGAGCATCTACATTGGCTTGATAGTCTTCTTCGCCGCGATAACGAATATCGGCATCCACTTTGCCTGCAACTTCATTACTGCTGTTAAATGCATTAGCTGAATGAATGTCATCTTCGCTGTTGTATGCAATACCTGCGCTAATACTGCCGGTTGTACCGGTTTCGACCACGCAGCGTTTACATTGCCAGGCGTCAAATTTTACTGAATCTGTTTTTGCGTCGGCTAGGCCATAACCTTGTGCTAGCACACCAAAACTGCAAGTAGACAATAGGGCTAAGGTGATGAGGTTTACTTTTGTATTCATGTTGATATCTCCTTAGCGCTGCAATAACTTGCCAGATGGATGGTTAGAACCATGTACTTGGCTATGGCAGTTTAAGCAGCTACGGCCGCCGGTAAATGCATTGTCATTAACCGAAGAACCCATGCTGGTATTGCCTAAATAAGCACTGCTTGTATGACCGTCACCTGAGTGGCATTGTTGGCATAATTGAGGAGCACGGTTTTTTAGCATTGCATCGTTGACTGAACCATGAGGGTTATGGCAATTAACGCAATTCTCGGTCACGGGTGCATGCTCCCACAGCTTTGGGCCACGTTTCTCGGCATGGCAGCTATAACAGGTTTCATTGACGGTAGGTTGTACTAGGTCATCATCGCTTAAGCTGCCGTGTGGGTTATGACAATCACTACAGGTCATTTGGTTCCATTTCATAGGATGACTGCTGCGCTTGTTCATGTCGGCTTTTTGCTTAGTGTGACAACTTGTACACACGTCCATTTCTGTTTGCTTTGACAATACTGGATCGTGTGATGCATGTACGTTATGGCAAGAGGCACAAGCAACATCGCCACTGGCATGATGGCTGCTTTCCCATGACATACGCTTATCGTCAGTATGACAGCTCATACAAACACTGTTTTGTTTGTCTGCCGCTAAGGTTGAATCTGGGCCAAAAGTAATCATTGGCTCTTTACCGCCACGGTTATGCTTACCAAGTGGCCCATGGCATGCCTCACATTGTAGGCCAGCCATTGGGCTTTTTGATGACTCGATAGCACCATGGACACCTTTAAATAGGTCCATGACTTTTTCTGATTTTTTATGGCACATCAAGCAAGAATCTGCGCCTTTTGGAGAATATTTACCTTCAGCAAATTTTTTATCAAGCGTGGCTTCAACTTCTGCTGGGGTCATTTTTGCGTCCCATTTAGCCGCGTGTACTGGATTTGACAAAAATAAGGCAGATGCCGTAAGGCTAAGTAAGGCAAAGAGTAGAGTATTGATTTGATTTGTGGTCTTCATAAGTAGACTTCCTAATTTGTCCATTTTGATGATCAACAGTTTGATAAAGTAAGTCATAGCATGGGAGAGAAGTCAGGCTTCTCTCCCAATGAACAAATTAAAATTTTACTTGTGTGTGATTTTCAATGCTTGGTGCGTGGCAGTAGAAACATGTTTCGAGTTGCGCTGCATCATTGGCTTCTTGGTAACTTCCGTTAACAATAGCGCCTTGGCTAGTTGCATGTTGAGCGATGTCGTCAAAGCCATGGCAAGATGCACAAGTAGCTGTAATCGGTGTGGTATATAGACCAGCAGAAGTGGCAAGTGCACCTTTTACTTTAAATGCGTCCAGGTTGAAGTCGTCATGACATTGAGTACAGTCTTTAATAATGCCTTGTTCGCCATGCACGCTGTGCAGTTTCATTTCAAGCGCGCCTTGATTGCCGCCAGAGGCGTAAGTGCCATCTGGAGTGTGACAAGTTACACATCCATCAACACCCACAGTAACTTCACCGTTTAACTCACGACCTAGTTGTTCTGTCATGATAAAGCCTGCGTGGTAACCTTTATGTAGCTCGAAGGTTTCACCGTGGCAGCTTTCACATGCACTGAAGTTAACTGAGTCAATATGGCGGTAGCTCGGGGTATCACCAGATAATGTACCGTGCGCAAGTTCTGCCTTCATGCTGGTAGTGGCAACACCGTCAGCGCAGTCAACGGCTTGGCTACCATCGTTACACATTTCTAGGCCGATAAAGCTAAATGCGGTATCGGTATCACCGCTACCAAATGGCAGTGAGTCGATGTTGTAAACTAATTTTCCGTCAATCACGCTAACGTCAGTTTGAAGTTCACCGCCATTAACAAGGTCTTTAGAGATTTTAGCTAAGCCATTACCTGGGCTTGCGTTGTATCCCATAATTGGGAAGTTAGGCCCAACGTTGGTAATGGTTTCGATACGTTGGATTTTGCTGATTAAGCTGCTTGCATCGATAGCAGTGCCGCTAGAGTCAGTAATGGTAAGCGACAAGGTTGCTGACATGTCTGCATCAGTTGCTTTGTTTGCAACTAGTGTTGCATCCATACCGTATAGGTTGATAAAGCTTTGTTTGTCGCTGAATGCTGAGATGTGTAACGTTTCTGTCCAACTTGCATTATGACAGGCAACACAGTTTGAGTTATCAGCTTGTTGTGAGTGACCTTCACCTGCTTCAAAATCAATATCTGTATGACAGCTGCTACAGGCTTCCATGGTAGGAATGCGTGACCAGTTGTTCCATTCTGCTAGCTCTTCAGATTCAACATGGCAATTAGAACAGTTGTCTTGCACAACGGCATGAGCTGCTTCTGCGCTTTTATCTAAATTGCGTCCATACATTTTGGCGTCGTTGTGGACATTATGGATAAGGTGGCCAAAGTCGACTTGCACTTTATCTCTTTCAATGGCCATTTCGTTAGTGTGGCAACTGAGACAGGTGGTTAAATCGGTATAGCTGTGATAAATACTTTCGCCTTCAGCATGACAGGTATTACACGTGGCATCACTGACAACGTTTTTAGTGTATGTAGCGTCATTACCTTCACCGTCAAAGTCTTCGGTAATTTCAGCTCTAGGTGAGGTGCTTACACCGTCAAGTAACGTTGAAGCGCTAGAAATAACGTTGTAGCGTTGAGTTAGCTCTGGGTTAAAGTTTTCTACGTCGATGGCAAAAGTATATTTACCGTTACCTAAATCGGTAAATGCGTCTTGAGAACCAATATATTGCCATTGTGCAGCATTACCAGCACCTGATGCGCCTGCTGGAATAAGCTGGACCACTTTTTTAATTTCTAATTCTGTTAGGCCGGCAATCGGTAAGTCGTTTTCGTTAGTGGCAAACACTGTAACGGTAGGTTTGTTGTCTTGATAAGTCACATCGGTAATATCAAGGTTTAATGTTTGGATTGTTTCTGCTGGTTCGCCACCAGGGTTACCAGCTGTGCCATCTTCACCGTCACTACCGCTGCCGCAACCTACCAGTGTCATTGATGCAGACATAGCAAGTAATAATGCAATTTTTGTGTATTTTATATTCATCATATTGTCCCTGCAAAGGTCATCCATCTAACTTACTGGCAGTATGCTCTGCGATATGGATATCAGTTAAGTCGATGTTAATAAGTTTCCCAACACTAAGAATACTTTACAATCCACAAGACGTCTGTAAGGCGAACGCAATAGTGTGATGATGATCAGGCTATTATTAAAGGTATATATTAAATAATACTTTAGGGTATATTAATTGTTCGTTATATAAAAAAGACCCCAATTAAAAATTGGGGTCTCTGGTCAATATTTCTAGATTAATCAGATGTTAAATCTAAAATCCATGGCTCTCTGTTAAGCGAGTTGGTGTGTGGCATGTTGAACACATTTCAGCAGAACGTGTGCGCACATCCTCTTCACTCATACCATCAACAATACCGCCGTTAGATTCGATATGTGATACCGTTGATTCGGTCATATACTTCTGGTGACAGCTTAAACATGCACCTGTATCAGAAGAAACCCAAATATCAGCACCTGTTTCAGTATCACCATAACGCCATACTCGGTCTTCTGAGCGGCCTAAGGTGAAACCATCTGAGGTGTGGCATGTTTTACAGTCAGTTTTTAATACTGTGCCAGATTCAACACCTGCCACACTTAAGTAATGGCCTTCAGCACTGTGCGCTTTAAACGCAAAGCTGGTCGATTTTTTACCGCCTGGGTAAGTCTCATCACTTCTCAGCGTTTTATCAGGTGTATGGCACGTTTGGCAGTTAACACCGTTATCATAATGATACACTTCTTGGTTGTGACAACCTTGGCAAGTCGTTGTATCTATGATGTTTCTACGCTCAGCTGCTGTTTGAGTGCTATCTACAGCATCTGCAGCCATAACAAACTGATAAGCACTGCTTTTGATTTCAACTGTGCGAACATCGTCAGTATCACAAGAGGTTAATTGTACTTCAGGACGACCATAACCGCCGTTGTTGTAACACGCGCTTACTGCTGACCAAAGTTCAAATGTTTTACCCACATAATCACTTGGTAAGGTGACGTTGTTCCAAACTAACGTCCAGCTGTTGTCTGCATTGGCAACACCTTCGCTGAGTCTTAGGCGTCTTTTACTGTAACTTGCATCGTTATAGGCTGGGTAATCGATGTTACTGTCCCACGCCATTACAACACGACTACTTGTGTCGATAAATTCTGCAGCAATAACATTAGCTGACGCATCGGTAAATTGAACCTTGGTCGTGAATGCTCCATCAGCCGTTACGCTCGTATCGCTAAAGACGACATTCATGGTTTGGGTTTCGTTATACGCGGTCATCACATCGCCGTGAGCTTCTTTTGCACTGCGTGCATAGCCATCTTCAATATGACATGAGCTACATTGTGTGCTTAAACCTACATGGTGCTCAGAGGCTGATTCAGTATGACAAGCAATACAGGCTGTATCGCTTAAGTTAGCCGTATATAATTCGGCATCTTGTGGAGCGTCAGTTCCTTCAACGTGACAAGCACTACAGTCCGCGGCGGGTTTTTGTGGATACATTACGTTGCCATAATCATGTAATCCACCACCATAGCCAATCACTTTATAAGGTGCGGCTTCTTCACCTGCAGCGGTATAAGTCACGCGGTCTTGGCCTTTGTGAATTGCATGGATCATATAAGTAAAGTCAACGCTGTTACCTGTTTCAGGGTCGCCTGATGTGGCGGTATGGCAAGATGCGCAGTTTTCTAAATTAATACGGCGACCACCGTGTAACTCAAGACTGTCAGGTTGGTGACAGGTGTAGCAGGCATCAATTGATACTACATCACGAGAAGCGATATCTTCTGTTAACCCTGTTGACGGTTGGAAATCATAATGGGCATTTGCTGTTACAAGAGGTTGTTTTAGCTCAAGGGTAATGCGTTGAGTATTATCCTGGTTGTAGGTAATGGTTAATGGTTCTGTAATCTGACTAACATTGGTTTGGAAGGTATAGCTGTAAGTGCCATCTTCATTATCAACAAAGCAAGTTTCACATGCTGATGCTACTTCTACTTCAGCTTGGTATTGCTCTGATGGAGTAATGTTGCTTTCGTCATCTGGAATATTGCTTGTCGTCGGTTGCTTTAATACATTGATATAAGATTGCCACTGATAACCTCGGTCGATTTCAGTATCAACTACCGTTTCAATAACAGGGGTTAATTGTGCAACGCCAAAACGCAAGTCGTGATCTTTCGTTAACCCTAGTACTGCAACACCATTACCATTTTTGAGGCTGAAAGTAACATTCACGCTACCGTCGGTAATAGTTGCATCGGTAAATGTGGCTTGTAATGTTGATGCGCTGTCAATATCAACACCGATGATGCCATCAGTACCATCATCGCCATCAGAACCATTACTGCCTCCGCAACCAGATAGTGCAAAAGCAAGTAGCCCTGCGCTTAATACCGCTTTTGTCGCGGGACGAACTGTCATTGTTTTCATCATGTATTCCCTGCATTTTTAGTTATCACGCATTTCACTAAGGGTTAACAGTGTGCGGATTTTATTCATTACTTATGTTAGCTAACCTTTGCAAGTTACTCATCGAATTATGTGTAGAGTTGTGACTAAGATCTGACTATTCATTTTGATGTAATCAACTTTGATCGTTGAATAACACTAAATTCTGATATTGCGGAAGTTTTAACGTGTTCGAATGACATTTGCGTAAGTATTGTGCAACTAAACACTTGATTGCAAAGTTATCAAGATTAAGGCTTGATCAAGCCAATGGGTTAGGGGATAATCGCCTCGTTCTGAAAAACAACGATGTTTATCAGAAGTCAATGGTGACCCTAGGGTCCCCCCGCAATGATAACTTGTGAACTCGGCCAGGCCCGGAAGGGAGCAACCGCAGCAAGCGACTCGTGTGCCGGGGTGTCGGCTCTAGGGGAACCTCCAAATTTGTTCCTCCCTCACTATTCACTCGCATTATTGCAAAAAAATCGCTTAACTCATTTATGTAAATATTAAATTTACTTTATTAAACAATGGGCTACTTCTGTTAAGCGATCTCGAAAGTGTATAAATTAAGTAACCCAGAGCGTTTATATTTGTTGTGCCGCTGCTAACTCAGCTTCTTCTTGTAAGCGTTTTTGTAAATTGGCTTTTAAAAACTGACGAGACTTTTCGAGTGCATCATAAATCTCGGTTTTCATCATGTGTAATTCTTGGTAGTTTTCAAAAAAATACGTGTCGACCAAATGGCGAATATAGCGCACCGGTAATTGATTTAAGGTGACGCAGCATAAATCAGCAATGTACTCTTCTGGCAATTCTTCCATTAAGCCTTCATCTCTCAGTATTTCCATTAATAGAACTTCATAATAGTTACGAATATCTAAGTGCATTATTTGCTCCATTGAGATCATATTGGTGGTCGACGTCTTTGCCGAATACCTTGCATGTATGTGTCTGCTAAACAAACGAGGTTATTTGGATAACCATACCTCGTTTGCTGCAATGAGTAATTGGCTATGTCGATGAGTTAACTCTGCTTCATTACGACTATAGCCTCCACCAATCACGGCTGCAAGGGGGATATTATGGCTTTTAGCAATCGATATCACTTGAGTATCTCTGGCTAAAACGCCCTGGTTAGAAATATTGAAGTAACCTAAATCGTCATCCTGATGGATATCCACGCCTGCGTCATAAATAATCAGATCAGGCTGATGCAGTCGAATAAGGTAGGGTAGGATTTGCTGAACATGTTCGAGGTACTCTTGGTCACAGCAGCCTTTATTTAAATCAATATCATAATCTGAGAGTTGCTTACGTGATGGAAAATTTTGTGCGCAATGAATAGAGCAACTAATGATATCTGGATGCTGTTGAGCCAATGTGGCAGTGCCATCACCTTGGTGGACATCACAGTCAAAGATTAACACTTTATCCGCTCGGCCGCTGTCGATAGCGGTTTTAGCGGCAATAATTAAATCATTGAAAATACAAAATCCACTACCAAAATCGTAGTGAGCATGGTGATACCCTCCGGTTAAATGCACCGCTATACCATGTTCTAATGCTAATTGAGTGCAAAGGACGGTGCCTTTAACAGCATGAAGGGTGCGATTGACTAATTGTTCACTCCAGGGAAAACCAATACGTCGTTGCGCTTTGTGATCTAACGTGCCGCTGATAAATTGCTCAACATATTCAGGACAATGAACCTCATGGAGAGTGTCGATACTAATAGCACTGGGGATATAACGTGATGCCTCAAATAACAATTGCTGCTCAATGGCATGTTGATACAGCAGTTGATATTTAGTTGTTGGAAATCGATGAGTGTGAGGTAACGCCAGCTGTGAATAGCTGGCGTGATACACAAAAGGGATTGCTGCAGGCATTACAGTTGTTTAATTGCCCAGCCCATAAATTCTTTACGGGTTTTTTCATCTGCTTGTAACCACCAATATTGCAGCATTTGTTCTGCTTGAGCAGGATTGGCGCTATTGGCAGCAGGTGCCATGCTTACAGCTGGAGCCACACTAGTGGCCAAGGCTATGTCCGATTTTACCGGTGCTGTAATCACTTGCGGAGCGTCTGTTGTAGCAGAAACGGATAAGTCTTCAAAGTTTTGTTGTTGATTGGTTTTAAACAAGTTTGATATGAATGTTTCTTCAGTAAAGTTAGTGTGCTCAACACTATAAGTTACAGAGCCATTATCTTTACGGCTAAGCTTTACTTGCGGCTTTTTGGCAAAGATTTTTGGCTCCTTGATGAAATTACCTTCAGCAGGTTTTAGATTGTATTGATAATCGCCGTCTACGGCTAGCGTGACAATAAAGGGCGTAGATTTAACAAATGATTGGCTGTCGCTAAATGAGTCATCGATGACATCGTGATAACGGATAGCAATTTTATGTGTGCCATCGGAGAGTGTTATGTCTGATTGATGTCTAAACGAGTTTGTTTCAATGGCTTTACCGTCAAGCGCTATATATTCAAAAGACATTGGAATAGTTAAATTAGCTGCAAATACAGAAGATGAAGTTAATAATGCTAACAGCGCACTAGTGGTGAATACAGATTTCATTGTTGCTCCTTAACGAGGGTAACCTTGACGAGGTCGTTCAAATAATTGAATGCGCTCTTCAATATAACTAATTGCTTGTTTGCATTTTCCTAAGCGACGATGCATCAAAAGGATGTCATTTTGCAATTTAATTTTGTCATCACTATGACAGAATTCAAGATTTGCTTCCATTTGTTCAATTTTTTGTTCAAATTTTTGTGCCCAATTAAGGTGTTTGTTGAGCTCAGCATATAATTGATGGCTGTTTTGCATCACATTACTGGCAATCCAACCAAAGCCACTATCTTGAGCGGATTGCTGCTGTTTTTTCGCATAACGAGCTCGATTGCTGGCTTTGCGTTGTGCTTCGGCTTTTAAATTGATGTTGGTGGTTAATAGAGCTCTTTTTAGGGCAATAAAACGGTCTTGGATCCGATCACAGCTCAGTTGAATGACTTGACCACCGAGTTTCAATGATAACTGCTTTTCAAGCTTTTGAATGTCTTGTCGAAGCTGAGCAATACATGGGCTCAGTAAGCCACCTTGTTGTGAAAAAAGTTGGCTGTTAAAGCGTTCTATTTGCTGTAACGTTTGTCGATGGTTAGGAGCCAAATTTTGGTCATGCGCGAGTGCATCACGTTCAAGTTGCGTGAGTTGCTGCTTTAACATTGAAACCAATTGTTGGGTGTTCATCCCCAAGCACTCCAAGTTAAGTGAACCGCAGTAGACAATACCATAATAATAAAAATGGGCTTAATGAAGGGAATACCAAAGCGAATAGCGCTTCTTGCACCAATATAAGATCCTGCCATCATGCAAAAGCCCATCCACAAACCTAATACCCACTGTACTTGTCCCATAGAGGCAAAGATAATTAACGCGGTGATATTACTGACAGACGTCATAACTCTGGCTAAGCCACAGCTATACAACAAAGGCAGCTTATGGAGAGAGACAGATGTTACTGTCCAAAATGCACCAATACCAGGTCCTGCAAAACCATCATAACTACCCAGTAAAAAGCCTTGGCCGATTTGTTTATGTTTGGGCGAGCGTTCAACGGGTAAATTAATATTGTCATCCCCCATGGCCTTTGGGCTTAGTAACGTATAAATAGCAATACCAATAATCAATAACGGTAAGATTTTATCCAACCATTTGGGATCAACCATAAATACCAAGATGCAGCCAGCGATTGAACCTATGAAGGTTGCAACAAAGCATGTTTTCCATAACTTGGGGGTAAAAAGTTGCTGTTTATAAAAAGTGAAGCTTGAAGTGACAGAACCAAAACATGCCGCTAACTTATTGGTACCTAAAGCAAGGTGAGGCGGGATACCAACAGTGAGTAACGCGGGAATAGATAATAAACCTCCGCCTCCAACGATGGCATCAATAAAGCCTGCTATGATGCCGATGACCGCTAATATAGCCCAGTGGCTAGGGTCTAATAATAAATCCAACTCAATACCTATTCTATTACACGTCTAAATGGGGGAAGGGCATCAATTAATGATTTGCCATAACGTTTGCTCACTAAGCGCCGGTCCAAAATGGTGACTCGGCCATAATCTTGCTCTTTACGTAATAAGCGCCCACAACTTTGTACCAATTTACGCGATGCGTCAGGAATTGTCAGCTGTAAAAACGGATTACCGCCTTTTACTTTGATATATTCGGCATGTGCCTGTTCAACTGGAGAAGTTGGCACAGCAAAGGGCAATTTAGTGATAATAAGGTTGGTTAAGTAGTCACCCGGTAAGTCGAGTCCTTCAGAAAAACTGCCGGTACCAAAAATAATACTGGGCAACCCGTCATCGCAACGTTGTTTATGTTTTTCTAAAATTTGTTGTCGCGGAATTTCACCTTGCACAAATAATTGATCTTTGGGTATTTTGCCTTCTACAAAATCGACGACCTTTTCCATTTGCCAATAAGATGCAAATAATACAAGGGTGGCCATTTCGCCATCGACTAATGCGATAATGTGTTCAGCAATTTCGGCGGTGTAATTGTCATCAGTCGGCTCAGTGGCCATTTGTGGAATAAACAAGGTGGCGTTGTTTTCGTAATCAAAAGGTGACAATAAGGCTAAAAAACGACTGCCATCATTTATGCCTAAACCGACTTGATGAGCAAAATGGTTAAAGTTGTTTAACGCCCGTAATGTTGCACTGCAAAGTACCACGCCAGCCGCTTTTTGCCACAGCATTGACTCCAACATAAAACCGACTTCGATGGGGGAGGAACAAAATAAGTAGTCTTGTTGCTTACCAGTAATTAATTCAGCCCAACGCGCCATAGGTGCGCCTTTTTTACTGTCTTCTTTGGCCATCATTTTCCACAGTTTATGTAGATTATCTAGACGCTGTAAAATAAAGCCTGTTTCAGACAATAAGCCTTCAGATTGATGCTTGGGTACTTCACCATCTTTAATGGCTTCACTTAATACTGACACGACTTTATTAAATTGCTTAACCGCAGAGCCGGATGCTGTAGCCAAATTTTCAGCTTGAATTAACAAGGCTTGAGGTAATTGACCGTGCTCAAAGCGCAAACGGCTTTCAGGATTGGCAAATAACTGTGGCTGGGTGTCGCAATAATGCGCCACTTGTGTCAGTAAGTTGGTTAAATCGGTGATGTGATCAAGCATGGCTTGCACCGGGGCAATAATATTATTGGTTTTAAGTTGATTTTGCAGTTTAGAGCAGGTCTTTGAAGCTTTGTCTAACCAATCACAGGCGCCCCTTAACGTAGCCTGCGCACTGGAAAAGTCCCTCGCAACTATGGGTAAGTGGTGGGCTTCGTCTATGACATAAAACATGTCTTCAGGTTCAGGTAAAATCACCCCGCCACCTAATTCTAAATCGGCAAACAACAAACTGTGGTTAGCAATTAACACATCCCAGGTGTCTACGTCTTCACGTGCTTTATGAAATGGACAGTTATGGTGCGCTGATACTTGTCGATGGCAACTGTGTTTATCACAACAAATTTGTTGCCATAAAAAATCCGGGATAGGTTGTTCCAGGGTATCGATTTCACCGTTCCAACGTTTTTGATGAAAATCTTGATGCAGTTTTTGTAATTCATTAATTTGGCTTTGATCGGGTTTGGTTTGCCACATCGCCATTTGTGAGCTGTCTTGTGTGCCAAGCATGGCTTCAAGTTTTGCTAAACATACATATCGCTGACGACCTTTCACCAAGCCAAATTTAAAATCGACGCCAGACTGTTGTAAAAAAAACGGTAAGTCTTTATGCAGTAGTTGCTCTTGCAGGGCTACGGTAGCCGTTGCAATACACACCTTTTTTTTGCTGGCAAGCGCTAACGGGATGGTACCAAGAATGTATGATAATGATTTACCAATCCCGGTACCTGCTTCAACCACAATAATGCGTCGGTCTTTGTCATATTCACCCGCCAGAGTTTTGGATATTTCGGCTACCATGTAGTTTTGTTCGCGGCGAGATCGAAATTGCGGCATTGCATTGGCAATTTCTTTATAAATAGTGCGAATTTGACTTTTTATCGTATCCGGTAGCATAGAAGTATGATTTCTGCGTGGTCTGAATTATGCTGTACATAATAACAGTGAATTAGCATGCTACGAAGTAATAAATAAAATTGAATCATTTAGCGACGCAAATTAAACCTCAGATGACTAACGAAAAAACACCACCAGAATTGCAAATCATTAAAGGCAAGGTGTTGACACGTCATGCGATTTATCGCCATGGCCAGTTGGTGCTGCAATATTTTATTAAAACAGCTAGTGGTCCTGTTCTAGCCGAATTACATCACAGTGAAGTGATTTGTTTTTGCCGACAACAAGATGTTGATACTTTAACGAGTAAAGTCGATTTCTCTTTGAAGGTTGAAGCTATCGCATTAATGAGCTTTGCCCACGAACCTGTGAGTGCGTTGTATTTAAAATCTAACACACAATTAAAATTACTTAGCCGCATAGCAAATGATTTAGGTATTACATTGTTTGAAGCTGACATCAGAGCTGAACAACGTTATTTAATTGAACGATTTATCGCATTAGATATCGAATGCATTGGTCATTTCCTGCCTCAACCCCACACAGAAACGTTACCTAATCTTTTAATTCATCGTGCAAGGCAGTGGGGGGGAGAGCCTACGGATGCCAATGTGACACTGAGTGTGATTTCATTGGATTTTGAATGCAGCTTTGACGGCGAGCTATATTCAGTCGGTTTATATGGTGATCAATACCAATGTGTATTTATGGTCGGTGAACCGCAGCAAAATTGCCATGATTTTATTGTGTGGGTAAAGGATGAAGTTGATCTTATTCATCATCTTATTGCCTGGTTTAGGCAATACGACCCAGACATTATTATCGGGTGGGCTGTGGTGACATTTGACTTAGCTTTACTTTATCGACGTTGTGTTTTGCATGCTATTCCTTTATTGATCGGCCGTGGTGATACTGAACTGACCTGGAAGGTCGCCGATAAATTTAGGCCCGAAACACTCTCGTTACCGGGGCGTGTGGTGCTTGATGGCATTGATTGGTTAAAAGCTGCATTTTATCAATTTGATAGCTTCTCGTTGGAATATGTTTCAAGGCAATTGCTTGAAGAAGGCAAGGCGATTGATCATGTAGAAAACCGTGGCCAAGAAATCACTTTATTATTTAATACCGATAAAAATGCACTGGCTTTTTATAACATTACCGATAGCCGTTTAGTGTGGGACATTTTTGAAAAAACTCAGTTAATTGATTTTGCTATAGAGCGAGCTAAATTAACCGGGCTTGAATTTGGCCGTGTCGGCGCATCAATTGCTGCATTTTACCATTTATATTTGCCGCACTTACACCGTGGTGGATTTGTTGCCCCAGCGCATCCTGCTAGCCAAGGGTTAGAAAGTCCTGGTGGTTATGTCATGTCGTCAATTCCCGGATATTACAAAGACATATTAGTGCTTGATTTTAAAAGTCTATACCCCTCAATTATTCGCACATTTCTGATTGACCCTAAAGGCTTGATACAAGGCTTGCAATTAGCCGAACAAGGCAAGTTTACCGCAACCGTAGCGGGCTATTTAGGCGCTCATTTTGCCCGCGAGAATGCTATTTTACCCAATTTAGTGGCTAAGTTAGCCAGTCAAAGGGAAATCGCTAAAGCCGAAAAGAATGCACCGTTATCTCATGCGATTAAAATTATTATGAACTCGTTATATGGGGTACTAGGATCGAGAGGTTGCGTGTTTCATGATGCAAAACTGGCCAGTTCGATTACCATGCGCGGTCATCAAATTATGAAACACACAAAACAATGGATAGAAGATGCGGGTTATCAAGTGATTTATGGTGATACCGATTCCACTTTTGTGTGGCTTGGTGAAAATCATGGGGTTGAAGACATCAATGCTCTGGGGTTGCAACTCGCCACTAGCATAACAACACGCTGGCATGATTGGTGCGAGGCTGAATATCAATTACACAGTTTTCTAGAGCTAGAATTTGAAACTCACTTTGACCAATTCATTATGCCGACATTAAGAGGGTCTGAAGAGGGGAGTAAAAAACGCTATGTTGGAGCTTCATTAGGGGTTGACAGTAAGCTTAAATTGACCTTTAAAGGTATGGAGCAAGTCAGAAGTGATTGGAGTCCTATTGCTCGAAAAATGCAATACGTCTTATATGAAATGTTTTTTAAAGGTGAAGATGTTATCGATTATTTACGCCAAGAATTAGATGCAATTAAACAAGGTGACAGAGATGCTGAGCTGATATTTAAAAAGCGACTCCGTAGGCACGTAGAAGACTATACTGCCAAATCATCTCCCCACGTCAAAGCGGCAAAATTGTTAGCGCAAATAAAAGGGACAAACAAAGTGACCCGAAGAGGCCAACAAATCAAGTATGTGATAACCACAACAGGCGCACAACCAATTGAAGCAAATCCAACCAATATTGATTATGAGTACTATATCAATAAGCAAATTCAACCGATTGCCGACCCCATTCTGCAACTCTGTGGTCAGCGATTCGATGCATTGGTGAATGACCAACTATCGCTTATTTAACCTTGCAAAATCCATTTTTGTGGTGCGATAGCGCTTATGGATATGTTAAATAATTAACCTACCAATCATTAAAAGCCCAACAAAACCATCAACGGTATTTGCATCACGTAACCCCACTTTATCAGACAAATATCTCACTTCTCAGGTCGGTTCCGGCTCCCTAATATGTAAACATTTAACATTTCAAACCTTTCCGCTAATTAATAGAAGTTAACATTTTGTTACTTCACACAGTGAGAAAAAAGCACCTAGCACATAAAATCATGCTGCAAAACAGGATGTTAAGAAATTTATTTTTGTGATTCATATTTTATGTAAATAAAACTAAAGTTCTATAAAGTTATGTTTTTTTAGGCTTTTTTAGAATGGTTGTTCATTTTTATTAACAAGAATGGATATTACATTTGATTAACTTTTGTTCTTACAGCACTTTAAATGTTGATTAGTTGTATTAAATGTGATTTTATTGCATCTGTAATTGAGCGTTTGTAATGATTTCCTGTTGCACTCTCTCATTGTACTAACACCTAAAATAAGGTTGTTAGAATTATAAGAAAGATATTAAGTCCAGGGAGATAGACAATGCATAAGAATATCCTAGCCAAGTCAGTGCGTTTAGCATTGATCGGTGGTGCTGCTGCAACAGCATTCACTGCACCAGCCGTTTTTGCTGCTGATGAAGATGGCGCAAAAGTTGAACGTATCGAGGTTACGGGTTCGCGTATTAAGCGTTCTGACCTTGAAGGCGCTTCACCTATTACCACAATTACTACTGAAGATATGAAGATGGAAGGTAACTTTACAGTTGCTGACGCACTTCGTAACAGTAACTTGAACTCTTTCGGTTCATTCTCTGAGCGTTCAGGTAGTTCTGCACAGTCTCAAGCAACGATTAACCTACGTGGTGCTGGTTCAAGCCGTACGCTAGTTCTTATCGATGGCAAGCGTTTCCCAGGTTCACCAACATTAGGTGGTGCATCTGCTAACTTAAACGCTATTCCAATGGCTGCTGTAGAACGTATCGACATCTTAACTGACGGTGCATCTTCTACTTACGGTTCTGACGCGATTGCTGGTGTTGTTAACATCATCATGAAAAAGAACTACCAAGGTATTGAGTTCAACGTTGGTGGTGGTTCACGTGACCAAGATGGTGGCTTAACTAGCAAAGAATTCTCGGTTGTAGCGGGTTATCAAATGGACAAAGGTAACATTACTTTTGCATTTGACCACCAAGACCGTAAAGGAATCTCTGACGCTGACCGTTCATATACTTCTGCAAGTTTGAATGACTTAAACGGTGATGGCGAAATTCAGTTTGAGGAAGCTATTGGTTGGAGTCTTTACGGCGCTACTGTTCAAAATGCCGATAGAACAGAAAGACAAGCATCTTTGTTGTGTGATGATTTAGAGGCTGAATATGGTTCTGATGTTTTCCAAACAATAAAAGCTGACAATGTATTTGGAGCTGGAAGTACATACTGTGGTTATGCATATGCTAACGTTTCATACAACAAAGCTTCTGTAGACCGTAATACTGTTTATGTAGATGCTAATTATGAGATTGCTGAAGATGTTGAGTGGTTCGGTCGAGTAATGGTCACTCAGAATAATTCATTTGGACGTTATGCTCCTCCAGCAGCAGCATGGAGTAACTTGAGTGCAGATAATCCACATAATCCATTTGGAGAAGATGGTGCTACTGGTTATATGCGTTGGGTGGGAATTGGTACTCGTGACGGTAACGTTGATGACTATAACCAAGATTATTTAACTGGTCTACGCGGAACTATTAGTGCCCTTAATGATGCCGAATGGGAGTTTTATTACCACCATAATATCGCTGATAATAAATCTATCGGTGAATACTACTTGAGCTATTCTGGTCTTGCTTACAACCAAGCAAATGACATCGATTTAGGCTCAGAAGCCGGTATCAATAATATGAGAGCAACGACTCTTACTCAAGGTTCTGCAACATTTGATCAATATAGTGCTGGTCTTGGTTTTGATGCTTTTGAATTACCTGGTGGTTCAGTAGCGCATTACGTAGGTATGGAATACTTTGATCAACAATATAGTGAAGTATACGATGCACAGTCAGAAGCGGGTCTAATTGGTGGTAGTGCGGGTAATTCGGCTGCTGGTGATCGTCAAGTATGGGCGATGTTCTATGAAGCAGTATTACCATTAACTGACGATATCGAATTAAATCTAGCAGCTCGTTATGATGACTACAGTGACTTTGGTGACAACGTTGCACCTAAAGCATCTATTCGTTGGCAGGCGCTTGAAAACGTAGTTGTACGTGCATCATATTCTGAAGCGTTCCGTGCACCTTCACTAGATCAACTTTATGCAGCAACGACGTTTAGTGCTGATGATGGTACTGATTATGCGTTTTGTGAATCTAATGGAATATCTGAAGTAAATTGTTTAGAAGCACAGTATGACACCTATATTACAGCCAATAAGGACTTAGGTCCTGAGACATCAGAATATCTTAACTTTGGTGTAGCATGGGATATTACCGATGATGTCGGTTTGAAAGTAGATTACTTCAATTTGAACATTGATGATGTAATCAGTCGTCGTTCAATTACCAACGTAATGGAAGGTATTGCTTCTGGTAATTTAACTCCTACAGATACTTTCTACGTGTTACGTGCTCCAGGGGCTGGTGGTTCCCTTGGTCAAGCTTATGAAGTAGGTACTGGTTATGGTAACAGTGATAAGCTAGAAATTACAGGTATTGATGTAGCATTAAATGCTAAATTTGAAACTTCTATTGGTGATTTCGGTATAAACTGGAATAACAGTTTCGTACTTGATTACATAGAAGAAGTAGAAGGTGGTGGCGCAGGTGTTGATACTGCTGGCTGGAGTGGGCAACCTGAGTTAAAATCTGTACTGACTACTACATATTCAGTAGAAGACCACTCTTTATCTTGGAACATCAATTACACTGATTCTACATATGAAGATAAAACCTCTGGTAAGTTAGATTCGTGGGTAATCCACAACATTAGTTATGTATATAATGCTGGTGATTTTGGCTCAATGTTACTAGGTATTAATAACTTAACTGATGAAGATCCTGTATTATCGTCATCAGGTGATTATACAAACCCAGAGTTGTATAACAATTACGGTCGTGAATTTCGTGCAAGTTATACTCTAAAGTTCTAAAAATTGGTCACCATTTGCTAATTATTTAGGCTAAAAAGGCTCCTTCGGGAGCCTTTTTATTTAGACTAATATTCAAAGCGTATGCGTAATAGAGAGATTCATATGAGTAATCATTGGAGTGAATATTGGCGACAAGGCCATACAACATCATTTGGTGATGCATTATCAGGTAATTATGAAGGTGTTTTACAGTCGGTTTGGCTATCTGCCTTCAATAATTTACCGACTGATTTTATCGCATTAGATGTTGGCACTGGTAATGGTTCAATTCCATTATTATTAAGAGAGTCATTAATTAACAGCCTAAAAGTCGGGACTGTATTTGGTGTTGATCTTGCCGAAGTGCAACTATCAGAAAAAAATAAGCGCGAAAAATCAACAATTGAAATAGAGCTTTTATCTAATACCGCCTGTGAAAAGTTACCTTTTGCCGATGATTCAGTGGACCTGTATGCGTCGCAATTTGGTTTTGAGTACTCAAATATCGAGCAATCAATTACAGAAGCCTCAAGAGTACTTAAAGCAAATGGTCAATTTTCAATTGTATTCCACCATAGTAATTCAATGATATTGAATCGAAATAAAAATATTTTAAGATTGATTGAGCAGCCTCAAGCAAATGAGTTGATAGAATATTTAAGTGAAATTGCAATCGCGATGGGGGCTATGGTGACTGCAAATGATATTGCAAGAATAAAACAAGATCCTAAGTGTGAATCTATTCGTGCAAAAATCAATCAATCAATTAAGTATTTAGTTGGATATGATGAACTATCCGCACAAGATAGTCAGTTAATGATGTTCGTTGCTCAGTTTTTTAAAGAAGGGATATTCTGGCCTTTAGCAAAAAAGCAACAATTTATCGAATTCATTAAATTACAAATGGATACGTTAAAGCTAAGACTAACCGAATTGGTTAATGCATCTTTTGATGAAAATAAACTGGCGAAATTTATTGCTATATTTGAGCAAAACTCATTGGTGTTAAATGAGCTTAAAGTGCTTAAAAACGAAAAAAATGAAATTTTAGGATGGTATTTAGATGCCAGCAAAGTCGTTAATGCCATAGATTAGCGATATGTTATGAATGAAAAAGTAAGTTTTATACACTTTAAGTCAATGATTTAAAGTAATTACTTTTTTAAAATAAAATGCCATTCCTATAAAATTCTGTTGAAGATGTATATTTATTCACCTTTCATTTACATTGCTAGCCTTAACAGCTCTTTCTACTAGTTTTTACGCTTTGCAAATGTTGACACAGGTCAACATTTTGTGAAATGATGCCAACGGGTCTGCGCCTTAACCGGCGTAGAAAAGGGAAGAAAAACTAACAATCACAAGAAAAAGACATACTTAGTAGAATTAACATTGGTAACAAATTTGTTTCATCGTAATTTGTGCTCAAGTTGATCTTTTTAATTCACTTCAAATTGGTTGGGAACTATGTCCAAGGTAAGCAATAGAACAAAAATCGCTACTGCACTTGTTGGCGCACTGGCTTTAGCTGGTAGCAACTTCGTTGTTGCAGGTCCTCTAGCTGACGTTCAAAAAGCTGATAGTAGCCTTCATGCTGCATCTGCTGCGTCACAACAGAAAGTCGACAAATATTTTGACCAAGCACAAGACATGCTTTTTGAGTATGGCAGCGTTGCTGATGAGCGTGAGTCATTAAAATCGTATAATGACTACGTTGCAGGCTTGGTCGCTGATCAACAGAAAACACTAGATTCAATTCAGGCAGATATCAATGGCGTTGATAAATTACGCCAAGGTGTTGTGCCTTTAATGTTCAAAATGGTTGAAGCTTTAGATCAGTTTGTAAATTTAGATCTTCCTTTCAACACTGAAGTTCGTAAAGCACGTGTTGAAAACTTGAAGAACATCCTAAATACAGCAGAGGTTACTCTTGCTGAAAAATATCGTTTGATCCTTGATGCGTACAGCATTGAGCGTGAATACGGTAGCTTCGTTGCAGTTCACACCGGTAAGCTAGACTTAGACGGTAAAGAAGTATTAGTCGACTTCTTTAACCTAGGTCGTGTTGCACTTTATGCGCAAAGCTTAGATCAAAAAACAGCATGGATGTACGACGCTGACGCTAAAACTTGGAACAAGTTAGAAGACAGCTATTTACGTGACATCACCAAAGGTATTCGCATTGCTCGTAAGCAAGGCGCATTAGACCTATTCGGATTACCAATTCCTGCTGCGGAGACTGCACAATAATGAAGAAGTTAATTACATCAGCTCTAGTGGCTGCAACTTTCTCTTTAACAGCCGGTATGGTTTCAGCTGCAGATGCACCTAAAACTATTGATCAGCTGTTACAACAAGTTAAAGTTGACCGTGCTAACGAAGGTAAAACCAACGCTAAGCGCGAAAGAGAATTCCAAGCAGAACGTGGCGATAAAGCTGCCTTACTTAAGCGTGAAAAAAACGCTTTAGCAGCAGAAAAGCAACGTGGTAAAGACCTAAACCAAGCTTTCTTAGATAACGAGCGTAAAATTGCTCAGTTAGAAGAAGACTTAAAAACCGCTCAAGGTGACTTAGGTGAAATGTTCGGTGTTGTTAAAGGTGAAGCTGGCGATTTCGCTGGTAAACTTGCGGCATCAAACATCAGCGCTCAATTCCCTGGCCGTGATGCATTCATTGCAGAATTAGGTGCTCGTAAATCATTACCAAAAATTGAAGAGCTAGAACAATTCTGGGAAGCTCAATTATTTGAAATGGTTCAATCAGGCAAAGTGGTTAAGTTTGACGGTGCTGTTACTGCAATTGACGGTAACGTAGTTAATACTGCAATTCACCGTGTTGGTCCTTTCAACTTAACAGCTGAAGGCAAATATGTTGTTTATAAGCCTGAGCTAAACTTGATTCAGCAATTATCACAACAACCAGAAGGTTACCAAGTCAGTGCAGTTGCTAAATGGGAAGGCACTACCTCAGGTGTTGCTCCTTTTTATGTTGACCCTGCTCGTGGTGTGTTATTGAACATCTTCACTAACAAAGCAAGTCTTGAAGATCGTTTAGAAGCGGGTGGTACAATTGGTTATATCATTCTTGCGCTATTAGCATTAGGTGCATTAATTGCGCTTGAGCGTTTAGTCACGCTTACTATCATTGGTGGTAAAGTTAACAGCCAACGTAAGAACATTGATAACCCAGGCAACAATGCTTTAGGTCGCATCTTAAAAGTTTACCAATCTAATAAAGACGTAGACGTTGAAACCTTAGAGTTAAAACTTGACGAAGCAATTCTTAAAGAAACGCCAGCTTTGGAAGCGCGTATTTCAATCATTAAAGTTATCGCAGCTATCGCACCTATGATGGGTCTGTTAGGTACTGTAACGGGTATGATTGCAACCTTCCAATCTATTCAGTTGTTTGGTACTGGTGACCCTAAACTGATGGCTGGTGGTATTTCTATGGCTCTTATTACAACGGTTCAAGGTCTAATCGCCGCTCTACCGTTAATGTTATTACACGCTGTAGTTGTTGCTCGTAGCAAATCTATCGTTCAAGTTCTTGAAGAGCAAAGTGCTGGTATTATCGCAGAACATGCTGAGAAGAGGGCTGACTAATGATGCTAATCCTGATGGACGTATGGGATTCCGTCAGGGGCTTCATGGCCTCCGGAGGCGATGTCCTCTGGTTGGTTGCAGCAGTGCTATTTCTAATGTGGGTGTTAATGCTTGAGCGTTATTGGTATCTTAACTGGATATCACCAAAACAACATCAAGCAGTAATCGCCTCATGGGAATCAAGAGAAGAGACGACTTCTTGGCATGCTCACCGTATCCGTGAAGCTTGGGTATCCCAAGCGAAGCAAGATTTGAATGCACGTATGCTGTTAATTAAAACCCTAGTAGCAATCTGTCCAATGATTGGTTTATTAGGTACCGTTACCGGTATGATTTCAGTATTCGATGTGATGGCAGTTCAGGGGACGAGTAATGCTCGTTTAATGGCGGCTGGTATCTCTATGGCTACAATGCCAACTATGGCAGGAATGGTTGCAGCTCTATCAGGTGTTTTCTTTAGCACCCGTTTAGACTCAAAAATGAGAATCAGTTTAGAAAAGCTAAAAGACAGCATGCCTCACCACTAGAGAGAGATTGAACATGGCACGTAAGAAGCATTCCAATATGGAAGAGGAAGCGCAAATTGATATGACCCCGATGCTAGACATCGTGTTTATCATGCTGATCTTCTTCATTGTAACGACATCGTTTGTTAAGCCATCTGGCTTAGACTACAACAAGCCTAAAGCTTCACAGGCTACGTCTAAACCTTCGGCAAACATCTTTATTGGCATCAGTAAGTCTGGTGTCATTATGATGGAAAACCGTCAGGTTGATATCGAACGTGTAACTGCAAACGTAGAACGTATGTTAGCAGAAGCACCAGAAGCAGCTGTACTGATTCAAGCAGACAAAGACACTACACATGGTTTAGTCGTTAAAGTCCTTGATAACGTAAAAGCTGCGGGTATTGACAAAATTTCAGTATCAGCGGGGAATGAGTAATATGCTAAGAGCACTCGTATCAATAATCATTGGTGCCACAGTGACTTTTGGGCTGTTTGCTTTCATGGCATTCTTGGTCGGCGGTGGCGCACAGCGCAACGCCGAGTCTGAGGATACCCCTGTTATTGAAATTACGATGGATAAACAGGATTCGAAGGCACAGAAAAAACCAAGGGTTACACCTAAGCCACCTCCACCACCGGAGCAGCCACCGAAGCCGGATACTACTCCGCCTGACTCATCATCTAATATTGACACCAACTTGGCGTTTAATATGGGTGGAATTGAAGCTGGCGGGCCAAGTACAGGCTTTAAGCTAGGCAACATGATGACCCGTGATGGTGACGCTACGCCTATCGTTCGTATTGAGCCACAGTATCCAATTGCTGCTGCTCGTGATGGTAAAGAGGGTTGGGTTCAACTTACCTTTACGATTAACGAACTGGGTGGTGTTGAAGACGTATCTGTTATCAAGGCTGAACCTAAGCGTTTATTCGATCGTGAAGCGATTCGCGCATTGAAAAAGTGGAAATATAAGCCAAAGATTGTTGATGGTAAGCCATTAAAACAACCTGGCATGACTGTACAACTTGATTTTACTTTAGAGAAAGGAGGTAGATAATGCGTAAAGTTACTAGTATCGCTACTGCGTTATTACTTTCAGTCTGTTCAAGTGCAATGTTGTCTAGTTCAGCTTTGGCTGCTGAAAAGTGTGAGATTGACAAGCGTCAATCTCGCGCAGTAGGTACCACTGCAGCTAAAAAAGTTCAAAAATCTTTTGAAGCCTATACAGAAGGTAATTTAGATCAAGCGATTTCAATATTGCTTGAAGCTAATACTAAAAACGATTTTGACAAAGCCTATGTCGATCGTATGTTAGGTAACTTCTATGCCGAAAAAGGTCAAATGGGCACAGCAATCAAATATTTAAAGACTGCTGTTGATGCTGACATTCTTGGTGGCTCAGACCATGCTGCAACACTGCGTTTGTATGCCGATTTGTTACTACAAGAGAAAAAGTTCAAAGAAGCGATTCCATACTATTACAAGTGGATGGAGTTTACCTGTAAGGCTGATGCTCAAATGTATCGTCGTATTGGTATTGCCCACACTGAATTAAAAGAGTGGAATAAGGTTCTAGAAGTAGCTGATAAAGGTTTATCTTTAGCTGAGGCACCTGATAAAGGTCTGTATCAGATGAAGTTGACCGCTTACTTTAACCAGAAAAAGTACAAAGAAGCCGTAAATGTATTAGAAGTTATGGTGCCTTTGTTCCAAAGCGATAAGCGCTTATGGGTACAGTTAGCTCAGTTCTACTTAATGACTGAAGATTATGATAAGTCATTAGCAACTTATGACCTTGCCTATAAAAATGGCTTTTTAGAGACAGACGGTAACATTACTCGTCTTGCTCAATTGTTAGCGCAAAAAGGTTCGCCTTATAAAGCTGCTACCATTTTCGAAAAGCACATGAAGTCTGGTCTTATTGCTGAAAACGAGAAGAGCTACAGTACTCTTGCTGGTTTTTATCATAATGCTAAAGAGCTAAAAGAAGCTGCCTCTTACTATGGTAAGGCTGCTGCGGTTAGCAACAAGGGTGAGTTGTTCTTAAAGCAAGGTCGTATTCTTGCTTTAGATCAAAAATTCAATGATGCTATTCCTGTGCTTAAAAAAGCACTTGATGCAGGAATTGATAACCCAGGTGAAGCTCAATTCGAGTTAGCTTTAGCATACTTAAGTTTGAAAAAGTACAAGTCAGCTTATAACCGTGCAGTGCTTGCTGCCAACGATAAGAAGACTGAACGTAGTGCAAGAAGCTATATTTCTTATATTAAAGAAAAAGCGCGTATTCACAACGTCACGCTTTAACTGCTCAAAGCATTTAAAAAAAGCCCCTTTTAGGGGCTTTTTTATTGCTCTTTATCAATAGATTTTGAAGCGTTAAATGTTAAATTGTTAATTTATGTGTATTTGAATAAGTTTAGTTTCATGTATGGCTTGGCATAGATACAATATAAGTATCGTGTTTTGGTTTCTGTTTGTTACCAATGATTAACGTCAGGCATGTGTACTGACGACTCATAGTTAATGAGCTTGTGCTGTGTTAAGGAATAATAACAATGAATAAAACTTTTTTGGCACTGTCTGTGTCACTATTATTAGCGACTCAGGGGTGTTCTGATAGTGCTAAAACATCTGAGCCAGTCAATTCGGCTCCATCTTCTGTAGCACAAGCTGCAGAGCAAACGGCCTCAGAGAAGTATCTCGCAATGGTTGATGCTTTTTTTAATGAACAACTGAAGCTAGAACCCATATACGCCACTTTTGTGGGTGTAAATGAATATAACGACCAATTTGGTGGTTCATTAACTGAAGAGTACTTAAAGCAACGTCATGAACTCAATAGCCGCTACTTTAGTCAAGCAAAATCCATTGATGTTGATCAGCTCTCTGCTTCGCTAAAATTAAGCTATGACATGTTTATCTATGATCGCAACATGGCGTTGATTGGCGAATCTTATCCTGAACATTTTTTACCGATTAACCAGTTCTACAGCACGGTATTTACTATGGTACAACTCGGTACCGGTGAAAGTGCACAGCCTTTTAAAACGGTTGAAGATTATCAACATTGGTTATCTCGTTTACGTGGTTTCATTAAATGGACTGAATTAGCTCAACAGCGTATGGATGAAGGTATTGCCAGTAAAGTGGTGTTGCCTAAAGTGTTGGTTGAGCGGATCATTCCTCAATTAGATGCTCAGCTAGTCGACTCGGCTCAAAATAGCTTATTTTATTCACCAATCAATTTATTACCAGACAGTTTTACTGCAGAGCAAAAAGCCGATCTTACACAACAATATACTGCAATTATTGACGCTGAGTTATTACCTGCCTTGAAAGGGCTGCGTGATTATATTCAACAAGTTTACTTACCTAAATCGCGCGCATCTGACGGATGGTGGGGATTACCCAATGGCAAAGATTGGTATCAACATCTTGCGAATAGTCATACCACAACCACACTTCCAGTAGATGAAATTCATCAAATAGGTTTGTCTGAAGTGGCACGTATTTTATCTGAAATGGATAAAGTCAGAGAGCAAGTCGGCTTTAAAGGTGATTTGACCTCATTTTTTGCATCGTTATCGTCTGAACCGCAATATTTCTTCACCGATAAACAAGATTTGATTGATGGTTATATGACCATTAAAGATAAAATTAATGCCGTATTACCGCAATATTTCGATGTTATGCCAAAAGCTGATTATATCGTCAAACCAGTTGAAACATTTAGAGAAAAGTCGGCGGCTGGAGCATCTTATGAAAGCCCTGCAGTTGATGGTTCTCGTCCTGGCATCTTCTATATCAACACTTATAATTTAAAAGCTCAGCCTAAATGGGGTATGACAACGTTATCACTACATGAAGCAGCTCCGGGTCATCATTTTCAAATTGCGATTAAGCAAGAGTTAACCGATGTGCCTGAGTTCCAACGTTTTCAAGGCTATACCGCTTTTGAAGAAGGTTGGGCTTTGTATGCTGAATACTTAGGTATTGAAATGGGTGTGTTTAATGATCCGTACCAATACTTTGGTAAGCTTTCTGATGAAATGCTGCGTGCAATGCGTTTGGTTGTCGATACCGGTCTACATGCTAAAGGTTGGAGTCGTGAACAAGCGATTCAATATATGAAAGATAACTCACCTATGGCAGAGTCTGATATCGTTGCCGAAGTAGAGCGCTACATGGCTATACCGGGTCAAGCTTTGTCTTACAAAGTGGGGCAGTTAACCATTTTACGTTTACGCGCAGATGCCGAAAAAGCCCTGGGCGATAAGTTTGATTTAAAAGGTTTCCACGATCAGCTATTAACGACCGGTTCGTTACCGATGGCTGTGATGGAAGATAAAATTGCAGATTGGATAAAAGCTGAGTTGGCTAAATAACTGTAGTAGGCAGTATGTCATCTTAGTGTCATTATGTTAGTGTTATTTTTTAATTTATAAATATTCGTTTAGGAGCCGTCATATGGTACAAGCAACAGCAAGACATTTACTGGTTAGCACGCAAGAGCAATGCGAAACGTTAAAACAACAAATCGAAGCAGGTGCTGATTTTGCTGATGTTGCAAAAGCGAATTCTTCTTGTCCTTCTGGTGCGCAAGGTGGTGAGTTAGGTTCATTTGGCCCAGGTATGATGGTTAAAGAGTTTGATGAAGTGGTGTTCAGTGCGCCGTTAAACGTTGTACAAGGCCCGGTAAAAACTCAATTTGGTTATCATTTACTTGAAGTGACTAGCCGTGGTTAATGCGTAAAGCATTGACTGTTTAAATGGCAGCTTAGGCTGCCATTTTTTTATCCTTTTATTTATTCCGTTTAAAAAGTAATGATCCGATGATGAAAACCATACTTTATAGTGACAGGTTGCAGTTACGGGACTTAACGTCTGCTGATTGGCCTAATTTTTTGTGTCTGTAATTAGATGAGAACGTTCAGCAATATATACGGCCTGTCGATACTGAAGACAACCTAAAAAAGAGCTTTGAACAACGCAATCGACTTTATCAGTTTGAAAGCGGTCAATGGTTATCATTGGTTATTGAGCGTCTCGATAATCAGCAATTTGTTGGGCTGATTGGGTTTCGATGTGACGATTTAGCGTTAAAACGGGCTGAGGTCGGTTACCTTATTGCACCTGAACAGCAGGGGAATGGTTATGCAACTGAGAGTTTACGCACCGTTATTGACTGGGGGGCGTTGCAATTTGAAATGCATAAATATATCGCTCTTTGTTGCCATGAAAACCTAGCGTCTCGTAAAGTGCTCGAAAACGTTGGTTTTGTCCAAGAGGGCACGTTAAGACAAAATACCTGTATTAACCAGCAATGGTTTGACGATTGTTACTTTGGTTTACTAACGTCGCAACGGGTGTAACTTTTTAGTTAATACATTTCAAAATATAAAAATATTTGCTCTATGGACTGTTTTCTATTGGGCATTTGTCACATAATACGTAATACAAGTGAAAACTATTCTCGTTAGCAGCTTAAACTTTGATCTAGATTCGAGTTTAACTTGCAAAGCTCAGATAAAATTTCATACGTTATTAATGTTGTTGAAGGTAGTGCTACATGAAACTGAGTGAACTCAACCCCGGAGATTGCGCAATCATCTCTCAAATAGGTCAATTAACATTACCTCAAACCGTAAAGCGTAAGTTGTTATCGATGGGCATCACTCCCAACACGCATTTTTCTTTTATCCGCCGAGCACCAATGGGCACAGGTGTTGAACTTAATTTACGTGGCAGTAAATTATGCATGCGTCGCGATTTAGCCGATATCATTGAGGTAGTAATAACGAATGACTAAACAATTCCATTGCGTCACCGTCGGTAATCCAAATGCCGGTAAATCAACCCTTTTTAATGCATTAACTGGTTCAAGCCAGCAAGTGGGTAATTGGTCTGGCGTGACCGTTGAGAAAAAAACCGGTCAATTTAGCTATTCAGGCAACGATATTTTATTAACCGATTTACCCGGTATTTATGATTTGCTTCCTGCCGGTAACAGCTGTGATTGTTCGTTAGATGAACAAATTGCACAAAACTACTTAGCGAACCAACAAGTCGATGCGATTATTAACTTAGTTGATGCCACAAACGTTGAGCGTCATCTATACCTGACCACGCAGCTACGTGAGTTAGGCATCCCCGTTATTGTGGTGATTAATAAAATTGATGCGGCTAAAAGGCTTGGGATCACTATCGATGTCGAGCAGATGTCTGCTCGTTTAGGTTGCCCTGTCATTGCGATTTGCTCTCGTCGTCAAGCAGATGTTGAACAAGTCCAAGCTAAAATTCTTACGCTATTGCAAAGCGATACAGCGACAGAGCCTCTTGCGTTGCAATACCCTGCAGACATTGAAGCCAGTATCAAAGCGTTACAGCTTCAAAATGGCAATCAAGGCCTTGGCGCGTTAAGTCGCGGCCAAGCATTATCTATTCTAGCCAATTGCCATGGCAATGCATGTGGTACAAGTGAAGTACAACTGCATGACACTGTACAGCAATGCTCTCAACGTGCAGAGCAAAACGGTGATGATATTGAAATTATGATTGCGACTACGCGTTATGATTTTGTACAACAAGCATTTGAAGCTGCAGTTAATCAAGGCAAACACATCAGTGTGTCAGACCGATTAGATAATGCGGTTCTGCATCCTGTTCTGGGTATTCCTGTATTCCTGTTCGTTATGTACTTGATGTTTCTATTCAGTATCAACGTGGGTAACTCGTTTATCGACTTTTTCGATATTACGGCCGGAGCGATATTTGTTGACCACTTTGGGGCATTATTGGTCTCTATGGGCTCTCCCGATTGGCTAGTGACTATTTTAGCCGGTGGTGTAGGGCAAGGTATTCAAACGGTTGCGACATTTATTCCTGTTGTAGCTGCATTATTTTTAGCATTATCTGTGTTAGAAGCATCAGGTTATATGGCCCGTGCAGCCTTTGTTGTTGACGGTTTAATGCGCCGCATTGGTTTACCTGGTAAAGCATTCGTCCCTATGATTGTCGGTTTTGGCTGTTCTGTACCTGCGATTATGGCTACCAGAACCCTAGGCAGTGAACGCGAGCGTATTGTGACAGGCATGATGGCTCCCTTTATGTCATGCAGTGCACGCTTACCTGTTTACGCGTTATTCGCTGCAGCATTTTTCCCACAATCAGGACAAAACTTAGTCTTTTTACTTTATATTATCGGTATTTTTGCCGCGATTGGGACTGGTTTATTATTACGTAAAACGGTATTGCCTGGCACAAGTAGCGCAGTCGTAATGGAACTGCCAAGTTATGAAATGCCTAAAGCTAAAGCGGTATTTTCTCGCACCACTAAGCGAACCAAAAGCTTTATTAAAGGTGCCGGTAAAACCATTATTATTGTTGTTACCCTGCTTAACTTTGTTAATGCAATTGGTACCGATGGCTCTTTTGGTCACGAAGACAGTAAAGAATCGCTATTGAGTGTGGCAAGTCAGCAAGTTACACCATTATTTGCGCCAATGGGTATTGAGCAAGACAACTGGGCTGCGACAGTGGGGATCATTACCGGGATTTTCGCGAAAGAAGCGGTAGTGGGTACTTTAAACAGCTTGTACAGCAGCAGCGAAGGTGATGAAGAAGAAATGCTATCAATATGGGATAGTGTGAAAGTCGGCTTAGCGACTATACCCACTAACTTGTTAGGTATTGAGCCTGATGACCCATTGTCGATTGCCATTGCCAGTATTACCGATATAGATGAGGCTGCAGTTGAGTTGTCGGTTGACTCATCAACATTCAGTGCTCTACAAACAGGCTTTAAGAGTCAGTTAGCCGCTTTCTCTTATTTACTGTTCATTTTATTGTATACCCCTTGTGTGGCTGCTATGGGCGCATTAGTGAATGAGTTTGGTGCTAAATGGGCGCGATTTGCCGCAGTTTGGACTTTCTCTTTAGCATACGGTTCAGCAACGGTGATTTATCAAGGTGCGACGTTCTCTGCTCATCCACTACAATCGGCTTGTTGGATCGGCTTTTTTGCGGTGGCCTTGGTCGGTTTCTACATGTGGTTGAGTAAAAAAGGCAGACAAGCACAGCAAATTATTCCCGGCATTCGTATTGTCACTGAATAGTCCTTGTTGATCTGAATGATTCTTCTAAAACCCAGCATTGCTGGGTTTTTTGTTTATATTCGTAGTAAACACACTCACAGCGCGAGTTTGTTTTACGCTATTTGGCATTTTTTGTTTATCTGACTAACTTTTTCGATACTAGTAGTTGTAACTACTGAAGATCTGTAGGATCATCTGTTTTTTATTCATATTGCCATTGTGTGCCAAGAGGAATTCCATGAGTCATGTGGACACCGAAGTACGTCCTAGTAACTTCATTCGTAATATCATAGACGAAGACCTAAGTAGCGGTAAGCACAACCATGTTCATACTCGTTTCCCGCCAGAACCTAACGGTTTTTTGCATATTGGACACGCTAAGTCTATATGCTTAAATTTTGGTATTGCGAAAGATTACCAAGGTCAATGTAACTTACGTTTTGATGATACTAACCCTGAAAAAGAAGACATCAACTATGTGAAGTCTATTCAGGAAGATGTACATTGGTTGGGCTTCGAATGGGCTGGCGATATACGTTATTCATCAAATTACTTTGATCAATTGCATCAATACGCTGTTGAACTTATTAGCAAAGGGCTTGCTTATGTTTGCTTTTTAAATAGCGAACAAACTCGTGAGTATCGTGGCACTTTAAAAGAGCCTGGTAAAAATAGCCCTTACCGTGACACGACCCCTGAAGAAAACCTCGCACTGTTCGAAAAAATGCGTAAAGGTGAATTCAAAGAGGGTGAATGTGCACTGCGCGCAAAAATCGATATGGCATCACCCTTTATGTGTATGCGTGATCCGGTGATATACCGTATCCGTTTTGCACATCATCACCAAACCGGTGACAAGTGGTGTATTTACCCAATGTACGATTTTACACATTGTATCTCTGATGCAATTGAAAACATTACTCACTCAATTTGTACGTTAGAGTTTCAAGATAACCGTCGTTTGTACGATTGGGTGTTAGATCATTTAGATGATTTCCAGGCGCCAAACCGCACTCGTCAATATGAGTTTTCTCGTTTAAATCTTGAATACACATTGATGTCTAAACGTAAGCTAAATGATTTAGTGACCCGCAAATTAGTTGACGGCTGGGATGACCCTCGTATGCCAACCATTGCAGGTTTACGTCGTCGCGGTTATACACCAGCTTCTATTCGCGAGTTTTGTCTGCGTATTGGTGTCACTAAGCAAGAAAACCTGGTTGAAGTCGGCATGTTAGATGCCTGTATTCGTGAAGAGTTAAATGAGCATGCACCTCGTGCAATGGCAGTATTAAGACCCATTAAAGTGGTTATTGAAAACTACCCAAATGCACAACCAGAAGCAATCACGGCACCTGCTCATCCAAATAATGAAGCTATGGGTACCCGTGAGCTGTCTTTTGGTCGTGAATTATTTATTGATGTTGAAGACTTCAAAGAAGAAGCCAATAAACACTTTAAACGTCTTGTATTAGGTAAAGAAGTCCGTTTACGTAATGCCTACATCATTAAAGCTGAACGCTGTGACAAAGATGCTGACGGTAATGTGACGACAGTCTACTGTAGCTATGATGCAGATACGTTAGGTAAAAATCCTGCTGATGGACGCAAAGTAAAAGGCGTTATCCATTGGGTGGAAGCAAGCACGGCAAAACCTGCTGAATTCCGTCTATATGACCGTTTATTTACAGATGTAAACCCTGCAGCATTTGAAACCGTAGATGAAGTGATTAATCCACAGTCGTTAGTGGTTGTTCACGGTTTAGTTGAGCCTAGTTTGGTCAATGCGCCTGCTGAAAAAGCGTATCAGTTTGAGCGTGAAGGTTACTTCTGTGCAGACAACAAAGATTCTTCTGCTGAACACTTAGTCTTTAATTTAACCGTACCACTACGTGATACTTTCTCTTAGTGTTTACCGTTAAATAACCCAATAAAAAAGGCGCTCAAAGCGCCTTTTTTATTGTATTGAAACCAGCTATTGTAACATAGGGCCAAAGCCTACGCTCCATAAAATAACACTACTTGCCATCAGTGCAACTAGCAACACTAAGCCTGCCGTGACAACTGAACTAGCATAAATAAAGCCTTTTTCTTCAGGTATGTTCATGATGATTGGCACGCCCGCGTACAGAAGATAGACCGAATAGGTTAAGCCTATTAATCCTACGACCATAATAAACCACAATACAGGGTATAACGCGGCTAATCCAACCATAAATAAAGGGGTTGCAGTATAAGCTGCTAGTTCTAATGCTTGAGTATATGTTGGGTCAGCATCAAAGGTTTTACCCATCCAATAGGCTAAGTAAGCCAATGCTAACACCCCAAATATTAAGCCAAAGTACATGCCAATCGACATAAACATGGCGCTTTTAGGTGTTAAAAATAGCAATTCGCCAGCCCCTGGATGCCAACCAATGTGTGCGGTGGCAAAATAAGAGCAAATAGCAGGAATTAGCGCGATAAGTAATACATGACTTAAGCTGCTTTTCAGCGCTTCATGGTTTTTTTCAATTGTTTGCCACTCTTGTTTCGGATGAGTGTATAGCCCCATTAAGTGATTCAGTACCATTATAATTATCCTTGTTTAGCATTTCTCAACCTAGCTCGCCAAACAACAGACGAACTGACTACAGCTTTTAATCAATCGCCTTCATCAGTTCACAGTACTTTACAATTAACGGTTAGCAGACTCCTTGCTAACCCGTTATTGCTCAGTGCTCACCTCATCCCAACAGGAGGTGTTTAAAGGAGATTGACCTTACTTTTTCAGTTTAGCACAAACCTGAAATTTCGTTTGATTACAATTAATATTCAGATATTGAAATCCACAACCTGAATATTGCACATTTATTGTACATAAATCTTAATTCGTCAAGTCGTATTACGTTTGAGCTTTAGAAAAGATCAGTCAAACGGTAAAATAGCGATAGATGTTTTATAAAGGGTCTATAGCAACATGCAGCAATTACTTGAACCAATTAATCAATTTTTAGGTTGTGAAACACCAGATGCCTGGGTCAATTTCGCCAAGCAGCCCGAGCAACTGAATGCATTATTAATTGATCACTGTAATTGTGAGCTTAAAGCGGCTCAAACTGCGATGATGATGATCCGCAAGTATGCAATCGATAAATCGAGTGCAGCTATATTATTAGCTTGGGCTAAACCTTACGAAACATTTGTATATAGCAAAGATCGCGATGCTAATGCTTTTTTGAATCGAGACGTTAAGAAAAATGACATAACAAGTGAGCTGGTTGCCAGTCAATTATTACCAATCAGTTCAAACTTAATGACTAAAATGGTGCGGTTGATTAAAGAAGAGTTTCATCACTTTGAGCAAGTCCTGCAAATCATGACCGCGCGTGGGATTGAATACAATAATATGAGAGCAGGGCACTATGCCAAACAATTAATCACTCATGTTCGAACTCATGAGCCATTAACGATTATCGATAAATTGATTATTGGTGCATTTATTGAAGCGCGCTCTTGTGAACGCTTTGCCAAATTAGCCCCACACTTAGATGATGAACTTAATAAGTTTTATGTGTCTCTACTTCGCTCTGAAGCTCGCCATTATCAAGATTACCTTGCTTTAGCACAAGAAGTAGCAGGTGAAGATATTAGCGACAGAATTGCTTATTTCAGGCAACAAGAAGCGGCATTGATATTGTCTGAAGATAACGACTTTCGCTTTCACAGCGGGACTCCAGTGTAGAGTCCAAATGCAGGTAGACTCGTATTTACAACGTTAGGCTTCTAAAAAAGGCCTTTGCTCTAGCTCACAACCTTGTGGTGTCACCGATAACACACTGCCTTGAGTGTACCAATCTCCGACAACAACACGTTGTTTATTGCCGCTAAGTTGATGAATATTGGGGCGATGGGTATGACCATGGATCATACGTTGGCAGTTAGTTTTAGTCAGGAGTTCATCTACGGCTGTAGGTTCAACGTCCATGATTTCATGGTGCTTTTGCTGATTACCCTGAACACTTTTTTGTCTAATTTTAGCGGCAATGTTTAAGCGGGTTTGTTTAGGCAGTATATGTGCGTATATCCACCTCACCATCGCAATGCTTCGAAAACGTCTAAAGCGCTGATAAGCTTCATCAAGTGTACAAAGACTGTCACCGTGTAAAATCACTGTGCGCGTGCCATATAAATCAATACAGTGCACTTCGGGTAAAATTTGCATGCCCGCTCGCTTGCAAAAAGCGCGACCGATCATAAAATCACGATTGCCATGAATGAAATACACTGGCATTTTAGCGGAAACGGCTTTTATTGCTGTGGCAATATCATTGGTAAATGGCTCAGCAATATCATCGCCCATCCACACTTCAAATAAATCACCAATAATATACAGCGCCTCGGCATCGTCTAAACCGTTCGCGAGAAAGTCTACAAAAGCATGGGTAATATCTGGACGATCTGCACTTAAGTGCAAATCGCCCACAAAGACAGTGCGACGCAAAATTATGCTTTTACACTAACATTGTTGATAATAACGGCTTCTAATGGCACATCCTGGTGCATGCCACGGTTACCAGTAGCAACGGCTTTAATTTTTTCAACCACATCTAAGCCTTCAACAACTTCACCGAACACACAGTAACCCCAGCCTTGGCTTGTTTCTGATTTAAAATCAAGGAAAGTGTTGTCGTTGATGTTAATGAAAAATTGCGCTGTAGCAGAATGCGGATCTGAAGTACGTGCCATCGCAACAGTACCTTTACGGTTTGATAAACCATTGCTAGCTTCATTTTTTACGGCTTCATTGCAACGCTTTTGGCCCATATCTTCGGTAAAACCACCGCCTTGGATCATGAAACCATCGATAACACGGTGGAAGATGGTGTTGTCATAAAAACCTTCTTCAACATATTTCATGAAGTTAGCCACAGTTAAAGGGGCTTTTTCAGCATCAAGTTGTAAAGTAATGTCGCCAAAATTTGTGTGTAAAGTAACCATTAATATTCACCTAGAAAAAATAATTTGCGCGATTCTAACTTATCTTAGTTGCGGCATAAAGTGCAGTGTTCAAAACAGGTGACAACATGGTAGACTCACGGCTAGCATTTACCATAATAAATTAGTGTAAAAGAGAACTTTCGATGTTAAAGATTTACAATAGTATTAGTCGTGAAAAACAAGAATTTAAACCAATAAATCCTGGCAAAATTGGCATGTACGTATGTGGCGTGACAATTTACGATTTATGTCATATTGGTCACGGACGTACTTTTGTATCGTTTGACATGATAGTCCGTTACTTACGCTACAGTGGTTATGAGGTTAATTTTCAGCGTAACATTACCGATGTTGATGACAAAATTATCAAGCGTGCCGCTGAAAACAACGAGTCATGTGAAGCGCTAACAGAGCGTTTGACCGCTGAAATGCACCGCGACTTTGATTCGTTAAACATGTTACGCCCCGATTTTGAGCCTCGCGCAACTTTGCACATGCCTGAAATTATCGACATGGTGCAACTACTTCTTGACCGCGGTCATGCCTATGTCGCGCCTGATGGTGATGTGTTGTTTAGCGTGTCATCTTACAAAGACTATGGCCGTTTATCTGGCCAGAATCTTGACCAGCTACAGGCCGGCGCCCGAGTTGAAGTAGACCAAAGCAAACAAAACCCAATGGATTTTGTCTTGTGGAAAATGTCTAAGCCGGGTGAACCTACTTGGGATTCGCCATGGGGACCAGGTCGCCCAGGTTGGCACATTGAATGTTCAGCAATGAACAGCAAACATTTAGGTGTGCATTTTGATATTCATGGCGGCGGCAGTGATTTGCAGTTCCCGCATCATGAAAACGAAATTGCGCAGTCTTGCTGTGCCCACGACACGCCTTATGTTAACTATTGGATGCATTCTGGCATGGTGATGGTTGATCGCGAGAAAATGTCTAAATCATTAGGTAATTTCTTTACCATTCGTGACGTGCTTGAACATTACGACCCAGAAACAGTGCGTTACTTTTTGTTGTCAGGCCATTACCGTAGCCAGCTAAATTATTCTGAAGACAATTTAAAACAAGCTCGTGCAGCGCTAGAGCGTTTATATACGGCGCTTAAAGATTTAGATTTAACCATTGCCCCTGCTGATGCTGAACAATACGTTACTAAGTTTAAGCACGCGATGGATGATGATTTTAATACACCAGAAGCATACTCTGTGTTGTTTGATATGGTCAGAGAAATCAACCGTCTTAAACTGACTGATATGGCTGCTGCATCAGCCTTAGGCGTAAGTCTTAAGCAGTTAACGGATGTATTAGGGTTGATTAGCCAAACGCCAGAAGCATTTTTCAAAGGTGAGGGGACAGATGATGAAGTGGCGGAGATAGAAGCCCTAATCGTTGAGCGTAACCGCGCCAGAACCGAAAAAGATTGGCCAGCAGCTGATGTCGCACGTGATCGTTTAAACGAGCTTGGGGTGATTTTAGAAGACGGCCCAGCAGGCACCACGTGGCGTAAAAAATAGTTCTAAATTGTTATAAACAAAAAGCCTGCAAAAATTGCAGGCTTTTTTGTATATCAGCTATGGCTCAACTGATAAGGAGTAAATTAGCTATGGTATTTCTCGCAAGCATATAACGTGTTTTCTAATAAACTCGCAATCGTCATAGGACCTACGCCGCCAGGGACGGGAGTAATAAATGCCGCATTTTGCGCCGCCACATCATATTCAACATCACCGACTAAACGGCCGTCTTCTGTACGGTTAATACCAACATCAATGACAATGGCACCAGGTTTAATCCATTCTCCAGGTATAAACCCAGGTTTACCGACAGCAACCACTAATAAATCAGCCTGGCGCACTTTTTGTTCTAAATTTTTAGTAAAACGATGACAGGTGGTCGTGGTGCATCCTGCTAACAAAAGCTCTAACGTCATTGGACGACCGACAATGTTCGACGCCCCTACAACCGTTGCATCTAATCCATAAGTATCGATGCCTGTAGACTTGATTAACGTCATAATACCCATCGGTGTGCATGAGCGCAGCACAGGGATGCGCTGAGCTAAACGGCCCACGTTATAAGGATGAAAACCATCAACGTCTTTATCAGGTCGAATACGCTCAATCACTTTAGAATCGTCAATATGCTCAGGCAATGGCAGTTGCACTAAAATGCCGTCTATTTGAGGGTTATCGTTGCATTGGTCAATTAATGCTAATAACTCAGATTCAGATGTGCTTGTGTCAAGATCAAATGATTGCGATTCAAATCCGACTTCTTCACAAGCGCGGCGCTTACTACCTACATAAACCTGTGACGCAGCATCGCTACCCACTAAAATAACTGCGAGTCCTGGTGCCCGAAGGCCAGCTTCTTTTCTCGCGGCGACTTTTTGTTTAAGGGTACTGCGAATAGATTGTGCAATGGCTTTACCGTCAATAAGTTGAGCAGTCATGGCTGTAGAGTTTCCTTTGAATGGCGCAGGTTGTGGCTGGTGTGTAAATCGGGAGTATTCTAACAGGCGATTAAAAGAGTGTCATTTGCTAGACAAGGAAATACAGTGAATAAACTATTCGCTCTTTGATGCTAATCACTCTTTTTGCTGTTAAATTCAACATATAGACAATTAGCTCAAAAAAATCGTTGACGATAACAAAGTGACTCGTTAAGATGCGCTCCGTTCTCGAGACAACATGGTTACAGTGTATTGCTGCGATATGTTGAGAATAGATATACTCGGTGATTAGCGCAGCCCGGTAGCGCATCTCGTTTGGGACGAGAGGGTCAGAGGTTCGAATCCTCTATCACCGACCAAATTCAATTATTTGTTTATGTGCTAACTAAACAAATAATCAAACAAGTGTTAAGCTTGTTTAGCCAGACAGGAAACAGCAAATTGCTGTACCATGCGCCCGTAGCTCAGTTGGATAGAGCACCCGCCTTCTAAGCGGGTGGTCGCAGGTTCGAGCCCTGCCGGGCGTACCATTTCAGTGGTGATTGTAGCTCAGTTGGTAGAGTCCCGGATTGTGATTCCGGTTGTCGTGGGTTCGAGCCCCATCAGTCACCCCATTCTTCTTTGAATAAATCACATATTAGGCTGCAAGTAAGTCAGAATGTGACACATCATCAAAGAAGCCTTCGTGTAAAGTATTTTATCGTTTACCTCACAAAGCATTTAGCGCATTAAACGTGCAAACACGTCAAAATGGCTTAAAGTCGACCTTTTTATCGCTTAAATCGCCCTTTTCAGGCTCGACTATGCGAAAAACGGTAGCTATAATGTCGCGTCTTGATAAATATCAACAATAAGCTACCTGAACCAACAGCGTTTTCAGCATCATAATATCGCTGTGCTGGTGGCCTTAGCTAAACACACGGTCAAGAAACGAATATCAAATAGTTGAGTTGTCGACTATTACAAAGAACGTTAGACATATTTCGAGGTAAAACAATGCAAGTTTCTGTTGAAACAACTCAAGGCCTAGAGCGTCGCCTAACTATTTCTGTACCTGCTGAGCAAATCGAGAAATTGGTTAAAGACAACGTATTACGCGAAGCAAAGCGTGCACGTCTTCCTGGTTTCCGTCCTGGCAAAGTACCAGTCACTGAAATCAACAAGCGTTATGGTAAAGCCATTCGTCAAGACATCACTGGTGAAGTGATGCAACGTAACTTTATCGAAGCAATTGTAGCTGAAAAATTAAACCCAGCAGGCGCGCCAGTATTTACTCCTGGTGCTACTGAAGGTGACACGTTTGAATTCGTAGCTACGTTTGAAGTCTATCCAGAAGTTGCCTTAACGGGTTTAGATACGATTGCCGTTGAACAGCCACACGCTGACGTAAACGAAGCAGACGTTGATACAATGATTGAAACATTACGTAAGCAACACGCAACTTATGCTGTTGTTGAACGTGAAGCTGCTGATAGCGACAAAGTTAAAATGAACTTTGTGGGTTCTATCGACGGTGAAGAGTTTGAAGGCGGCAAAGCCGACGATTTCGAACTTCAAATCGGTTCAAACCGTATGATCCCTGGTTTTGAAACAGGCGTTGTTGGTCATAAAGCCGGCGACGAATTCGAAATCGAAGTGTCATTCCCAGAAGACTACCACGCTGAGAACTTGAAAGGCAAAGCGGCTAAATTCGCTATTACCTTAACTGAAGTTCAAGGTGCAAGCTTACCAGAAGTGAATGATGAATTTGCTTCACTATTTGGCATCGCAGAAGGCGGCTTAGAAGCGCTTAAAGCTGAAATCCGTAAAAACATGACTCGCGAGCTAGAGCAAGCGCTTAAAGCTAATGTTAAAGAGCAAGTGATTACTGGTTTACTAGCCGCTAACGAAATTGCTATCCCTAAAGCGCTTGTAGATGGTGAAGTTGACGTTTTACGTCAGCAAGCTATGCAACGTTTTGGTGGTCAAACTGAAAACATGCCTGAGCTTCCAGCTGAATTATTCACTGAGCAAGCAGAGCGTCGCGTTAAGATTGGTTTGCTATTAGGCGAAGTGATCAAAACTAACGAGCTTAAAGCTGAAGACGATCGCGTTAATGCATTGATCGAATCTATGGCTTCTGCGTATGAAGATCCATCTGAAGTTGTAGCTTACTACAACTCAAACAAAGAACTCATGCAAAACATGCGCAATGTAGCGCTTGAAGAGCAAGCTGTTGAAGCCCTACTAAAATCGGCTCAAGTAACGACAAAAGAAGTTGCTTTTGAAGAATTTATGAACAAGGCTACAGGCAAAGCGTAAGCTAAGCTTGACTTAACAAGGCGTTCGCCATTTATAATGGCTCGTATGAGGTTCCTCATGCGGGCCATTTTTATTTTTAGGGAAATGAATAATGCATAAAGCACCAGAATCAGTACTCAATGCGCTTGTACCTATGGTTGTTGAACAAACAGCGAAAGGTGAACGTTCTTACGATATCTATTCTCGTTTATTAAAAGAACGTGTTATTTTTTTAGTTGGCCAGGTTGAAGAACATATGGCTAACCTCATTGTGGCCCAATTATTATTCTTAGAGTCAGAGAGCCCAGACAAAGATATCTATCTTTATATCAACTCGCCAGGTGGCTCGGTCACTGCGGGTATGGCTATTTATGACACCATGCAATTTATTAAGCCAAACGTCAGTACTGTATGTATTGGCCAAGCGGCAAGTATGGGGGCATTCTTATTGGCTGGCGGCGCAGAAGGGAAGCGTCATTGCTTACCTAACTCACGCGTGATGATCCACCAACCATTAGGTGGTTTCCAAGGTCAAGCATCAGACATTGCTATTCATGCCCAGGAAATTTTAGGCATTAAAAATAAGTTAAACCAAATGCTAGCTGAACACACAGGTCAACCGCTCGAAGTTGTAGAACGAGACACAGACCGTGACAACTTTATGAGTGCATCACAAGCGGTAGAATACGGCCTAGTAGATTCAGTATTAACAACCCGTAGTTAATACAGGCTGATTTTTTGCTGTGACTGGGTTATTCTTCATTCTAATGAACGAATAATCCAGATATACAGCCAGTATGCATATCGACAAGCAGAGCTCAGATGTAATGTCTAGGCTGCAACCAGAGGTAGAATAATGGGCGATAACAAAAATAACGGTGACAGCAGCAAATTGCTGTACTGCTCTTTTTGCGGAAAAAGTCAGCATGAAGTGAGAAAACTGATTGCTGGCCCATCGGTATACGTGTGCGATGAATGTGTTGATTTATGTAATGACATCATCCGAGAGGAAATCAAAGAGATTTCGCCTAAGCGTGATGAAGATAAATTACCGACACCACATGAGCTGCGCCAGCATTTAGACGACTACGTCATTGGCCAGGACCAGGCTAAAAAAGTATTGGCTGTTGCGGTATACAATCACTACAAACGCTTACGTAATGGCACGGTCAAAGATGGTGTAGAGCTTGGTAAAAGTAACATTTTGCTTATTGGTCCTACCGGTAGTGGTAAAACCTTGCTGGCTGAAACTTTAGCTCGGTCACTTAACGTGCCGTTTACCATGGCAGATGCAACCACATTAACCGAAGCCGGTTATGTGGGGGAAGATGTAGAAAACATCATTCAGAAGCTACTGCAAAAATGTGATTACGACGTTGAGAAAGCTGAGCGTGGCATCGTTTATATCGATGAAATCGACAAAATTAGCCGCAAATCAGACAACCCATCGATCACCCGTGATGTATCTGGTGAAGGTGTGCAGCAAGCCTTGCTTAAGCTCATTGAAGGCACTGTTGCTTCTGTGCCGCCACAAGGCGGCCGTAAACACCCACAGCAAGAGTTTTTACAGGTTGATACCTCTAAAATTCTGTTTATTTGTGGTGGTGCATTCGCAGGACTTGAAAAAGTGATTGAGCAACGTGCTCACACTGGCACTGGTATCGGTTTTGGTGCAGAAGTGAAAGGCGAAGCTGACAAAGCAACGATTTCACAGGTTTTAGGCAAAGTAGAACCTGGCGATTTAGTTAAATTTGGTTTAATTCCTGAATTTATTGGTCGTTTACCTGTTCTAGCAACACTAACAGAGTTAGATGAAGCTGCACTTGTACAGATTTTATCTGAGCCTAAAAATGCGTTGACTAAGCAGTATGGCGCGTTGTTTGAAATGGAAAACGTGGAACTTGAGTTCCGCGAAGATGCATTACAAGCCATTGCTCATAAAGCCATGTCACGTAAAACCGGTGCGCGTGGATTGCGTTCAATTGTTGAAAGCATCTTGCTTGATACCATGTACGACATTCCATCAACAGAGGGTGTCATTAAAGCGGTCATTGATGAGTCTGTGGTTAAAGGCGAATCTGCACCTATTTTAATTTACGAAAACACCGATACTCAGGCGGCTTCAGGCGAACAATAATTGTTCTAAAGGCTAATAAACTGAAAAATAAGGAGTCCATTGGGCTCCTTTTTTCGTATTGGCCATTGAAACTGACAACAACACCCCAATATACTCAGTATTAGTCTATTTCATTAAACGGAATCGAGCCATGACCCAAGAGCGTGAAGCGCATATCGAACTCCCCGTATTACCACTGCGAGATGTGGTGGTTTATCCACACATGGTAATTCCGCTATTCGTAGGACGGGAAAAATCCATTCGTTGCCTAGAATCGGCAATGGAACAAGACAAACAAATTTTACTGGTCGCTCAGCGTGATGCTGATTTAGACGAGCCAGGCAAAGACGATATTTTTGATATCGGTACTGTAGCGTCTATTTTGCAGCTATTAAAACTTCCTGATGGCACAGTTAAAGTGCTCGTTGAAGGCGGTCAGCGTGCTAAAATTACCCGTTACACTCAAGAAGAAGAATTCTTCGCAGCTACAGCCGAATACCTTGAATCGCAAGCATTAAGCGACAAGGAAGAAGAAGTACTGGTCCGCAGTGCTATCGGTCAATTTGAAGGCTACATCAAACTCAATAAAAAGATCCCACCTGAAGTGCTTACTTCATTATCGGGTATTGATGAAGCTGCGCGTTTAGCCGATACCATGGCTGCGCACATGCCGTTAAAGCTTGAAGACAAGCAATCGGTATTAGAAATGATCAATGTCGGCGAACGTCTTGAATATTTAATGGCGATGATGGAATCGGAAATCGACTTATTGCAAGTTGAAAAACGAATCCGTACCCGCGTTAAAAAGCAGATGGAAAAAAGTCAGCGCGAATACTATTTGAATGAGCAAATGAAAGCCATTCAAAAAGAGTTAGGCGACATTGACGAAAGCCACGACGAATTTGAAGTATTAGCGCGTAAAATTGAAGAAGCTGGCATGCCAAGCGATGCCAAAGAAAAAGCCAGTGCTGAACTCAATAAACTGAAAATGATGTCACCGATGTCAGCAGAAGCGACGGTTGTTCGCAGTTATGTTGATTGGATGACGTCAGTGCCTTGGAAGCAACGCTCTAAAATTAAGCGTGACTTAGCCAAAGCGCAAGAAGTGCTCGACACTGACCATCACGGTCTTGAAAAAGTCAAAGAGCGCATTCTTGAATATTTAGCGGTACAAAGCCGAGTTAAGCAACTTAAAGGTCCAATCTTGTGTTTAGTCGGACCACCAGGTGTCGGTAAAACCTCACTAGGCCAATCCATTGCGAAAGCGACGGGTCGTAAGTATGTACGCGTAGCATTAGGCGGCGTGCGTGATGAAGCTGAAATTCGTGGTCATCGCCGTACTTATATTGGTTCAATGCCAGGTAAAGTTATTCAAAAAATGGCTAAAGTGGGCGTTAAAAACCCATTATTCTTACTTGATGAAATCGACAAGATGAGTTCTGACATGCGTGGCGATCCATCGTCGGCATTATTAGAAGTACTCGATCCTGAGCAAAACGCGACCTTTAACGACCATTACTTAGAAGTCGATTACGATTTATCTGATGTCATGTTCGTGGCAACGTCTAACTCAATGGATATTCCAGGTCCGTTACTTGACCGTATGGAAGTCATCCGTTTAGCGGGTTACACCGAAGATGAAAAGCTGAACATTGCTAAGCAACATTTATTGCCAAAGCAAGTTGAGCGTAATGGTCTTAAAGCTAAAGAGATCAATGTTGATGACAGTGCCATTTTAGGCATCATTCGCTATTACACCCGTGAAGCCGGTGTGCGTTCATTAGAGCGTGAACTCTCTAAGATATGCCGAAAAGTGGTTAAGCAAATTTTGTTAGACAAAACCGTTAAAGTGGTTGAGGTCAATCAAGATAACCTTAAGTCATTCCTAGGCGTGCAACGTTTCGACTTTGGTAAAGCGGAATCAAGCAACCAAATTGGCCAGGTAACTGGGCTTGCTTGGACACAGGTTGGCGGTGATTTATTAACAATCGAAGCCACCTCGGTAGCGGGTAAAGGTAAGCTAACCTATACCGGTTCGCTTGGCGATGTTATGAAAGAGTCGATTCAAGCTGCAATGACGGTTGTGCGTGCTCGCGCTGAAAACTTAGGTATTAACGGCGACTTTTATGAAAAACGTGATATTCACGTGCATGTACCTGAAGGCGCGACACCAAAAGATGGCCCATCAGCTGGCGCGGCAATGTGTACTGCGTTAGTTTCTAGCTTAACCGGTAATCCTGTGCGCAGTGATGTCGCCATGACAGGTGAAATAACCCTACGTGGTGAAGTGTTACCGATTGGTGGATTGAAAGAAAAGTTACTGGCAGCACATCGCGGTGGCATTAAACACGTGTTGATTCCTAAAGAAAATGAGCGCGATTTGGAAGAAATTCCAGCAAATGTAATTGCTGATTTAACCATTCATCCTGTGCGTTGGGTTGATGAAGTCTTGAAATTGGCGCTTGAGCGACCGGTTGAAGGCTTCGAAGTGGTTAAAAAATAGCTTGTTAGTTAAAAAATTGCTGTAGAGCATAAAAAAAATGAAAAAAGGGGCTTAACAAAACGCTGACCTGTGGTAGCCTAGGTCTGTGGAGAGTCAGGCGCACCAAGCCCTTGGGGCATCTGACTTTGAGCTGTATCCAATTTCATTTTTTTGGTTTTCATACTAAGTTTGATGTGTTATCAAACTTATTACAATAAAGCCTCCGCAGACCGCTCTAAACACGGATTTGGTTGCGGCGCGACAATAACATTCAAGGGGATGACATGAACAAATCTGAACTAATCGAGAAAATCGCATCTGGTGCTGATATTTCTAAAGCTGCTGCTGGCCGCGCACTAGATTCTTTTATCGCTGCTGTTACTGAAGGTCTTAAAGAAGGCGATAAGATTTCTCTAGTTGGTTTTGGTACATTTGAAGTACGTCAACGTGCTGAGCGTACTGGCCGTAACCCACAAACGGGTAAAGAAATTAAAATTGCTGCTGCGAACATTCCTGCGTTCAAAGCTGGCAAAGCGCTAAAAGACGCTGTTAACTAATCATTAGCAACGTAGCCTTTGTAAGGCATTCGTAAATACAAGCACTGCTTATGCAGTGCTTTTTACGAAAAGCAATATTGTTATGCAAAGCATAATGAATATTGGGAGTATTGGGTCATACCCGTGGTAGCGTCTGATAACTCCATATAATTTACATTAAGGCGCATCCACAAGGTGATGCGCCTTTTTATTTTATTAATCGCAACAAGCGAGAATTCAGATGTTAGAAAAAATCCGTGAAGGCTCACAAGGAGTTGTTGCTAAAACAATTCTTGTCCTTGTGATACTTTCTTTTGCTTTTGCCGGTGTGAGTAGCTATTTAGGCTCTAATACTGGTGTTCCAGCCGCAATCGTTAATGGTGAAGAAGTTAGCGCTAGCGAATTGGAAAATGCTTTCCAAAATGAACGCTCACGCATTGAGCAGCAGTTAGGTGAAATGTTTAATGCATTAGCCGCTGATGACAATTACATGAATGGTATTAAACAAGGTGTATTAGACCGTTTAGTGGCCGACAAGCTAATTGATCAAGCTGCAAGCAAATTAGGTTTGCGTGTTTCTGATGATCAAATTAAAAAAGCCATCATTGAAGAACCTGCATTTCAAACTGATGGTAAATTTGATAATGAGCGCTACTTAGCGGTACTGCGTCAATTAGGTTATCAAACCACCAGTTTCAGGAATATGATGCGTGTCGATATGACACGTCGTCAGTTATTAAATGCAATTGTTGGCAGTGAGTTTGTATTAGACGGCGAAGCTAAACAGCTTGCCCAAGTACAAGGTCAAACTCGTGATATTCGTTATTTAGTTGTTGACTCTACACCGTACTTATCAAGTGTTTCAGTGTCAGATGAAGAAGCTAAAACTTATTATGACGCTAACTTAGCTCAATTTATGAGCCCTGAACAAGTCAGCGTAGAGTACGTTGAACTTAACGCTGTGGATATGGCTCAAAATAGCCAAATAACAGACGAAGAAGTTAAAGCCTATTATGACGAGAACCAATCACAATACCAAACAGCTGAAAAACGCTTAGCTGCACACATTTTTGTTGCGGCAACTGACGATGAAAGTGCTGACCAAGCAAAAGCTGATGCGATTGTTGCGAAGTTAAACCAAGGCGAAGATTACGCAGAAGTGGCTAAAACTGACTCTGATGACCAGTTAAGTGCTGAACAAGGCGGTCAATTAGATTGGTTTGAGCAAGGCGTGATGGATCCTGCATTTGATGAGGCATTATTTGCGCTACAACAAGACCAGGTATCGCCAGTGGTTAAGAGTGAGTTTGGTTACCACATCATCAAGTTACTTGACGTGCAAGCAAGCCAAGCGACTGCATTTGATGATGTAAAAGCTAAAATTGTGGCTCAGCTGCAAGAGAATGCAGCATTAGATGTGTTTTATGGTCTACAAAGCAAACTGGCTGATACCAGCTATGAGATCCCAGATACCTTAATTGATACTGCGCAAGCAGTAGATGCTAAAGTGCAAACTACAGCGTTGTTCTCGCGTGATAACGTGCCAGCTAAATTCAATAACCCTGAGTTTATTAAAGCGGCATTCTCTGACCAAGTATTGGCCAGTGGCATGAACAGTGACGTGATTGAGTTAGCGCCTAACCATGTGGTTGTTATTCGTGTAAAACAACATAACATGGCAGGAACGCAACCATTTGCTGACGTTAAAACGGCTATCGTAGATCGCTTAAAACAAGATAAAGCTAACGAAACTGCACGCGAAAATGCAGCAGAGTTTATGGCTCAGTTAAAAGCGGGGAACGACACATTAACAGGTGCAACATTAACATCGTTACCAGGTCTTGGCCGTTTCAATCAAGATATTGACCAAGCCATCACTAACAAAGCTTTCAAGATTGCCGCGCCAGCTGCAAACAGTGTATCAATTGATACTGCTGCACTAGCAACAGGGTACGCAGTGATTGTGGTTGATAAAGTGAATGAAGCTCAAGGCATTAACGACAATTTAATTAATACCCTTAAGCAACGCTTAGCACCACAAAACAGCGAAGCAGATTACCGTGCTGTGATTGCTACACTTAAAGCTGATGCTGAAATTGAGTATCCAGTAGTTGAATAATTAAATGACAATGAATTGCGTTAATCTCATTAACGTCAATTCGTTTTAGTCAGTTAAATTAGTGAAATAGAAAAGACCTAGGCATACTGTCTAGGTCTTTTTATTTTAGGTCATAAGGAAAACAAGTGAGCCATAAACTCGATCAAGCATTTGAAAAAGCACTCGCCTATATCGATTCTAATATTGCAGCTCCACTGAATATTGATACCCTGGCAACGGTTGCAGACCTGCCATCGTGTCATTTTCAACACTTGTTTTACTCGCTATACCGTTTGTCGATTGAGGAATACGTCGAGTTACTTAAAAGTTTGCAGGCAGCTCATCAATTGGGGTTTGGCGAACAAATTTCACTTGAGGCTATCGCGACCAATTTAGGTTATAACAATGAAGCAGACTTTGTTGACTCGTTCACTCATAGTATTGGTCAAAGCCCACAGTCATTCAGGCAAGCGCCCGATTGGAACAATTTCTTTGCCAAACAACAACCGCTTAAATCGTTTCAGTCACCTCAGGATGGAATGCTCACTGCTGATGTTGAAATAGTGTCAATGGATGCCTTAACGCTGGCTAGCGTTACGCACAATGGCCCTGGCAAGGCAATGCCTAAGACGATCGAACGTTTTATTCAATGGCGGCAAAAATACGCAGTGGGGCCTAACGTTGGTCGAACGTTTAATCTAGTGCACAGTCTGCCACAAGCGCAGCCATATCATATGGATATTGGCGTCTCACTTGATGAAGCAACATATTCGAGGTTAGCGTCAACGGGCTTAACACAAGAGGGTATTGAGACCAACATTATTGTTGCTGGTCGTTATGCAAAGTTATCGGTAACAACCGATAAGCAAAATAGCAATATCAATGCGCTGTTGCATGCTGGAGTTGATTACCTTTACCGTATTTGGTTAAACGAGCAGTTATATTCATTACGCAATAGCCCATTGATGTTTGAACGCCTTAACGTTGTCCAAGTTGCTGAGCCCGGCACCGAACTGCAACAAGCAGTCGATATCTACTTACCTTTACAATAGCTTTAGCGTTTTTAGTCAATGAGCCGTCGTTAATGATTGGCGGTCATTTATGATTGAATTATTGATTGATCATGCGCATTAACTCGGCACAAATCCACACCATGTAATTGGCCCAAGCATAGCCAAATACCGAGAACATCACTGCGACTGGTGCTAGGTGGCGATTAAACGCCATAGCCACTATTGGCGATGATGCCGCGCCGCCAATACAACATTGGCTGCTAATGGCCATATACGCTAATGGCGCTTTTATGATTAATCCTGCAATTAAAATCAGTAAGGCGTGAAAGGCAAGCCAGACAAAGCCAATTGCAAAATAAATAGGAAAGTCATTGATCATGGTTAAGTCCATTTTTAATCCCATGGTGGCGATTAATAGGTACAGTAATACGGTTGATATTTTCGATGCGCCCTGGCGCTCAAGTCGTCTAACTTTGGTGTAAGACAATATAATACTGACGCTGGTGACAATGATGACAATCCAAAAAAAGTGCGATGTAAAGCTGAGTTTTTCCGATTGAGGGTAGTGATGACTAAAAAATGGCACGAAGAGATCTGCGCCCAAATGGGCCAAACCAGTAACACCAAATGCCACCGTAAAAATAGCCATATAACTCGATAGGGTGGGTATGGGTAACTTAAATTTCGAAAATGCTTTATCGCGCAAGTTAATACTTTCAACCAGCTTGTTTATGCCATTATTGTCAGCTTTGAGTTTGCTATCAATGGCATTAGCGTGATTGGCACAAAAGAGTAAAAATGACATCCAAAGCGCTGAAAACACCACGTTCACAGAAATCATGATGGCAAACATATTGTCATCAACGGTATACACTTCTTTCATGGCCAGTTGATTAGCTGTACCTCCCACCCAGTTTCCTGCTAGCGTTGCCATCGCACGCCAGGCAGCTTCCGTACCATGCCAGTTTATTAACTCAGGTGACAGCATTGAAAAGACATACAGTGAAAAAGGCCCACCTAGAATAATCCCAATACTGCCGACAATAAACAGCACAATTATTTTAGGGCCAAGCATTAACATCGACTTAATATCGACGCTAATAATAAGCAAGGTGAGACACGCTGGCATGATATAGCGCGAGGCAATACTGCTCAGTTGACTTGTTGAGGTATCAACCAACCCGAAGGTGTTAAACAGTGATGGCACCACATAGCATGCCACCATGACAGGCACATAACGATAAAAGGTTTGCCAGTAACGATGAGTACTGGCGCTGGTGTAGAAAATAAGCCCTAATGTAATGGCAAGTAGGCCTAAAATAACCGGGTCTTGATTAATCATTGGGCGTAAAAATTCATTTTGGTAGGCTAAAGTCTAAAAACTCTCGGGTTAAGCGGTCTAATGGTGCTTCAGAGCGATAAATTGACCAATAATGGCGAGAATAGTCCCAACAGTTTAGGGGCAGCTCGACTAAGTCACCTCGAATGATTTCTTCTTCAACGGCTAAAAGCGGTAACACACTTACGCCAACTCCGGTGCCGATAGCGCGTTTTATCGCCCCCATGGTATTCATGGACAGCTCTTGGTTAATGGTAATATTGGCACTTTGGAGTAATTGAGTATTTCTGAGCCGTGAAACCGAGATGGTTTCATCCATGACCCATAACTGCTGTGATAGTAATTCACTGCTGATGAGCTCTGACACGAGTGGATTGTTAGCGCCTGTGACGATACACAATCGGTCTTTTAACCAAGCCTCATGGGATAAATTTTTATGCACAGGTTTGGCGTCAACAAAGCCAAGGTCGAGTTCTTTTTCGGCGACCATTTGTTCAATGGTTAAGCTGTTATTGATGACTAGCTTCACATCAACAGAAGGATGCTGTTGCTTAAATAAGGGGATCTTGCGTGATAGTACGTAATTACCCGCGGTTTTACTGCAACCGACTTTAATCGTGCCTCTAATGGCCGCACCTTGCGCGAATACATGTTCTAATTCTTTGCCTTTAGACAGCATTTCATTGGCGTAGGGTAAAATAACTGCACCATTGTCATTAATGGTGAGTCCAGTACTGCTGCGTTCAAACAAGCGGCTACCCAATGAGTCTTCTAAATCTCGCAGCGCCATACTGACGGCGGGCACTGACATGTGCAACTCTTTGGCGGCTCTAGAAATTTGTCCACAATTATGGATGGCTTTAAAAATAGCTAGTTGTTTTAAAGTAATTCGCATAAGCATATTGATAATGGCTGATATACAAAGTATACCTCGCACATTATGCACTCGCACAGAAAGGTTAGTGAAAATGTTAGAAACGTTAACAAGAGCAAGTTCCCAACGTATTTGCGTTATAAAAAGCCAGGTTAAACAGTAATCAATTGTTTAACCTGGATTTGCGGGGAGCGGTATATAATGTTTGGGATTAGAAGTTAAATCTTACCCCAACAGTGGCAACGTTATCGTCTTCTAAGTCGATGGTAGTACCAGCATTATCGATTTGGTATTCACCGTCATACATAGCGTAATGTGCTTGTAGCATGGTTGATTTTGATAATTTGTAATCTGCACCAACAACCAATCGGTTAATGTCTACATCAGTTGCTTGCTTATAATCTGTTGATGACGCGACGGCTGAATTATATTTGAAGTATTTACCAAAACCCGCTTTATCTTTGCCGTATTCTACTTTTAAATTAACACCATTTAAGTTGTAAGCAAGTGCCACAAAATACGAATCACCTTCTTTTTGTTCAAAACTTTGGCTTTCTGAATGTTGATATAGACCACCCAGTTTAAACTTGCCCATTTTGATATGGCCTACACCACGATAGGCATCGACACCACCAATAGTATTATAGGCAGCGGCTAAGTAATAACGACTCTTTTTCAGCTTCTTATCACCAGCTACAACAGATAAGGCATATTGTGTTTCATCACTACCTTCATAGTTGTCATCCATTAGGTAAGTACCATTGATAGTAAATAAGCCGGCAATGGTAGGTGAGTAATAGGTCATGCCGTCTGCTTTTCTGTCTTGGCCAGCAATCATACGGCTATAAGCCGCGTTGGTAAGTGCAAAAGCTTCTACAGTGCCTTTAGATGATTTCATTACTGTATCGTTACGACCGACTAATAATGTACCGGCATCAGACACTACACCTAAATAAGTACTTCTGGCACTAAATGTTTTATCGCTGCCTTCATTGGTAGCACCATTTACCTGTACTTCCATTTGATAAACTAATTTAAAATCGTCATTGATTTTCTCACTACCTTTAACACCAAGGCGACTTAAGTTGTTTTCCAGTACCGTGCCTTCTTTTTTATTTTGAGTGGTAAAACCATGGTCTGAATTCGTTAATGCAATATCTAAGCGACCGTATGCCTTAGGTGAATCAGCTAATGCATTAAGTGATGTTACCGATAATGCAGAAAGTAATGCTATTGAAACTAAATGTCTTTTTGTATTCATGTTCATCTCTTCTCTTTAATTAATGTTATTAAATTATTCGCTTTCTATATTGGCGTGAAAGCATGAATTAATGTTAAAGAGTTATTAACGAGTGAAAACTAACATGGGTCACAGCACTCAAGTTTTAAGTGCATTTTAAGAAACTCTGAACAGGGTTTCACAATAAGTTAACCAAATTCCAAGTTTGATGTGTGTCTAAGTTTTGATATCTCTTTGTGAGTAACCTTGCACTCAACAACAGCAAGTAAAAATCTAAATTAGAAAAGGAACGAACAATGAAACTAAAATACTTAGTCTCAGCGATGGCGGTGATGATGCTATCTTCTGGTGCTGCAGTGGCGAAGTCTGACAACTTAGCGTCATTTCATGCCGAAATGGACAGCTGTCAGTCATGCCACACTAAACCGCTAAAAGTGAGCGACAGCGAAACTCATGAAAATGCCCAGTGTAAATCATGCCATGGTGATTATGCTGAACTCGCAAATGACAAATTACATTTTGATCCACACACATCTCACCTAGGTGATATTAATTGTACGTCTTGTCACTCTGGTCACGATAAGCCTCAGTTAACTTGTAACAACTGTCACAACTTCGATATGGAAATGCCTTTTGCAGAAACCAAAGCGAAGAAAAAGTGGGACGGTGCTTGGGATCAAGAAAAAATCCAAAAAGCCATTGATAAAGGCCCTGTCGAAACAGTTGATGTGATTGTTGTCGGTGCGGGTTCTGCTGGTTTTAACGCTGCTATCTCTGCCAAAATGGCCGGTGCAAAAGTGGTTTTATTTGAAAAAGCAGCATACACAGGTGGTAACTCAATGCTAGCTGCTGGTGGTATTAACGCCGTTGGTACACCACAGCAGAAGAAAAAAGGCATTGAAGATAAAGTTGAATGGTACTACGAAGATGCCATGAAAGGTGGTCGTTATCAAAATGATCCTAAATTAGTTCACATTTTAGCAGAACAATCTGCTGATGCAGTAAAATGGCTTGAGTCATTGGGTGCAAACCTAAACGATTTAAAACGTTCTGGTGGTGCTCGTGTTGAACGTACTCACCGCCCATCAGGTGGTGCTTCAGTAGGACCACACATCGTTGATACATTACGTAAAGCAGCAAAAGAACGTGATGTTGATGTACGTTTGAACTCTAGAATTGAAAAAATCGTATTAAATGACGATAAGTCAGTTGCAGGTGTTGTGGTTCACGGTCGTCATTCAGGTTACAACATGGTTGCTGCAGATTCTGTCGTATTAGCAACCGGTGGTTACGGCATGAACAAAGAAATGATTGCTTACTACCGTCCAACAATGAAAGACATGACCAGCTCTAACAACGTAACCGCAACTGGTGACGGTATATTACTGGCTAAAGAAATTGGTGCGTCAATGACTGATATTGACTGGGTTCAAGCGCATCCTACCATCGGTAAAGACAGCCGTATCTTAATCTCTGAAACCGTACGTGGTGTTGGTGCGATCATGGTAAACACTGATGGTGAGCGTTTCATCGATGAATTAACCACTCGTGACCGTGCATCTGATGCCATCTTAAAGCAAAAAGATCAATATGCTTGGTTAGTATTTGACGAGCAACTTGTTGCTAAGAAGAAAATGGTACGTGGTTATGATCACTTAGGCATGCTAAGTAAAGGTAACACTATCGAAGAGCTAGCTAAAATCACTGGTATGAGCAAATTATCTAAAACTGCAAGTGACTACAATAAGTATCAAGCAGCGGGTAAAGACGACGCGTTTGGTCGTGACGATATGCCACTTAACTTAACTAAGCCTCCTTTCTACGCTGTAAAAGTCGCTCCTGGTATTCACCACACTATGGGTGGTGTAGCAGTAGATACTGATGCGAACGTATTAAACCTACAAAGCTGGAAAATGTCTGGTCTATTTGCTGCAGGCGAAGTGACTGGTGGTTTACATGGCTTTAACCGCCTAGGTGGTAATGCGATTGCTGACACAGTTGTGTTTGGTCGTATTGCAGGTGAAAATGCTGCTAAGCATGCTTTAGAGAAAAAATAGTAAACCGTAACACTCCATCTTTATCCCTTGCGTTACTTTGGGTTAAGCCATCTGGCTTAACCCTTTTTTTATGTCTGACTTATGCGGCAGAGCGTTGAGATCAACCTTCGTGAGCAGAGTAGCAACGTCTATACCAAAACAACCTGAAGATGCTCTATTTCAGCAAGAATTGACACGCGTTTAAGCAAGGCATTGATTGCGAGTAATGGTTGTTCCCTTTCCAAAATCAGCTAAATTAACAAAAGCCGCAGCTTAAACACGTGTAAAACTTGCCCTTTGGGCGTTTCAGCGTGTTCCCCTTATTGTTAAATCAAGAGCGTTGTTGCGCTAATTTATAAGGTACCTACATTACCGCGCCTGTATTGAAAACACGGTGAAGATCTGAAACACGGATCTTCAAGTTGATTGGGTATACGACGGTAAAAAAATATGAAAGAAGGAAGAATATTCGCAAGGGCGGAGTGTTAAGTATGAAAAAAGCCGCTATGCAGTGCATTGCGGCTTTTGTTAACTGGCTTGAATTAACGAGAGGCTAGTTGATAATTACAGCTCAATAACATCAAATTTAACGTTAGGATCAACATCTGCTTCGTAATCGATACCATCAATACCAAAACCAAACAGTTTTAAAAACTCTTCTTTGTATTCATTGTAATCGGTCAATTCGCTCAAGTTTTCAGTAGTTACTTGTGGCCATAAATCGCGGCAATGTTGCTGAATATCTTCACGTAATTCCCAATCGTCTAAACGCAGGCGGTTTTCGCTATCAACCACAGGGGCTTGACCATCTTCACGGTATAAACGTTCAGTAAATAAACGGTAGATTTGCTCCATGCAGCCTTCGTGTAGGCCTTCTTGACGCATCTTTTTAAATACCATGGCAATGTACAGTGGCATCACAGGAATGGCTGAGCTGGCTTGGGTTACGACACTTTTTAGTACCGCCACGTTAGCAGAACCACCTTTTGCAGCTAATTGGTTATTTAACGCATGTGCTGCACGGTCTAAATCCATCTTGGCTTGACCTAACGCACCATGCCAGTAAATTGGCCAGGTTAACTCAGTACCAATGTAGCTGTAAGCCACGGTTTTGCAACCGTCAGCTAAAACGCCAGCATCACTTAATGCGCTCATCCATAATTCCCAATCCTGTCCACCCATTACGGTTACAGTGTCGGCAATCTCTTGCTCAGTTGCTGGCTCTACCGAGGTTTCGATAATGGCATTTTTATTGGTATCAACTGCTGTTGCAGAGTAGGTTTGACCAATTGGTTTTAGTGATGAACGAATGACTTCGCCAGTGTCTGGTAATTTACGAACAGGTGAAGCTAATGAATACACCACCATGTCGATTTGACCTAAATCTTGCTTAATAAGCTCAATGACTTGTTGCTTAGCTTCATGACTAAAGGCGTCACAGTTAATGCTTTTAGAGTATAAGCCTTCAGCTTTGGCAAATTTATCGAATGCAGCTGTATTGTACCAACCAGCCGTTCCAGGTTTGGTTTCTGAGCTTGGTTTTTCAAAAAACACTCCGATAGTCGCTGCGTCACTACCAAATGCTGAGGCAATACGTGATGACAACCCATAACCACTAGAAGAGCCTACAACGAGGACTTTTTTAGGGCCATTGGTTATTTTGCCTTTGGCTTTAGTGAGTTCAATTTGCTCTTTGACATTCGCTTCACAGCCAACAGGGTGAGTTGTTGTACAAATAAAGCCACGGATCTTAGGTTTAATAATCATATTTTGGTTTCTTCCTTTAACATTGGCTCTAGGATAATTAGTTCGACGCCTAAATGGCACTGATTTTTGCAAAAAACAGGGCAAAACCGCAGTGGTTGGAGCAGTTTAGCGTCGTTGCATAAATTGACTTTGCTCTTGGATTAGGCGTTGTGTGTACTCATGCTGAGGGGAATTAAACAGTGCTTCAGTGGTGGTTTTTTCCACCATTTGACCATTTTGTAGCACCATAATCTTATCACTGACATGGCGGATGATATTCAGATTGTGCGACACAAAAATATACGACAAGCCCAACTCTTTTTGTAGCTTCAACAGTAGGTTAATGATTTGAGAACGTACCGACATATCCAATGCTGTTAATGCTTCGTCAGCAATAATAATTTTAGGGTTGAGCATTAATGCTCGCGCGACCGCAACACGTTGTTTTTGACCTTCAGACACCATATGCGGATAAAAATCGGCATGTTCTGGCAACAGTCCTACTTTACGCAGTGTTTCAAAAACCAGCGTTTTACGTTCATTTGAGCTCAGCTGGGTATTAAAGCGCAGAGGTTCTTTTAATAAGTTACCAATCGATAAACGTGGATTTAACGAGGTGGTTGGATCTTGGAAGATCATCCTAATTAAGCGACAACGTTGTTTCTGGTTACGGGTTTCTAATGCTTCACCTTCAAAGAAAATGTCACCACCGCTGCGTCGTTCCGCACCCACTAGAATGCGAGCTAAGGTACTTTTACCAGAGCCAACTGAGCCGACAATTGCCATCGTTTCACCGCGACCAAGCTCAAATGATATTGGCGATAAAGCTTGATAGTATTGTGGTTTGAAACGTTTATAACCGGTTAAGTATTGTTTACTTAAATCGGTGACTTTAAGCAATGGCGTCGTCATCTTCTTGCTCACTTTGATAAGGGAAATGGCAGGCAAAATAGCGATCTTTTATGTGTTCAAGATGTGGCTGTTTTACACACTTACGTTGTGCTTCAGGACAGCGTGGACCGAGACGACATCCTGCAGGTAAATGCTGCATTGATGGTGACGACCCTTGCAATGTGGGTAAATCTGCTTTGTGGCGCATTTTTTGGGTATGGTCGGGTAAGTTTTTCAACAATGCCCGGGTATAAGGATGAAAAGGCTTCTTGGCCATCGCCGCAGCAGGGCCCGACTCCATTACCTGACCGCTGTATAGAATGGTTAGGTTATCACACCAATTCACCATAATTTCAAGTTCGTGGCTTACCAGCAATATCGACACATTTTGCAATTGATTTAACTGTGATAGCAACCTAAAAATCTGTGCCTGAGTGTTTAACTCCATTGAGTTGGTTGGCTCGTCGGCAATTAACAATTTTGGATGGTTAGCCACCGCCATGGCAATCATGACTTTTTGGCATTCGCCTTCAGAAAGCTCCCATGGATAACACGTCATTAATTTTTTAGGGGTTTTAATGCCTACTTTATGCAACCACTTTTGTGCATTTAAATAGGTATCGCGGTTACGTCGCCAAAAGGGCACGTTCTTATTGGGCATCATGGCTTCAATAAGTTGGCTGCCAATGGTTTTAACTGGGTCTAAACTGCCTGAAGGATCTTGAAATATCATTGCGATGTCGCAGCCCATTAAACAACGTCGTTCTTTGGCTGTCATTTCAAGTAAGTTGCGGCCGTCCCACATCATTCGGTCTGCAAAAATGTGCCAATTAGGGCCAAGTACCCCTAAAATGGCTTTTGCAAATAAGCTACGCCCCGAGCCCGATTCACCAAGCAAACCATGAATCTCACCTGGGTTGATGGTTAAACTGACTTTTTCGAGTACTTTGACTCTACCCTGTGGGGTATCAAGTTCGATGGTAAGGTTACGCACGTCGAGTAATGGCATAGTTAATTTCTTATTGGCGCAAGAGCTGAGCGTAAACCGTCACCGACTAAATTTACCGACAACACCGTAAATAAAATGGCCACTCCAGGTATGGTGACTGTCCAGGGGGCAAGTAATAAGTTATCCAGCCCTTGTGCCACCATGGCGCCCCATTCAGGGCTGGGTGCCTGTGCTCCTAAATTTAAAAAACCCAGTGCCGCGATGTCGAGTATGGCTGCAGAGATTGCCATTGTGACCTGAATAATCACTACGTCCCAAACGTTAGGCATAATGACATACAAAAAAACCTGGAACGAATTGGCACCATCTAATTTAGCCGCGGTAACGTATTCTTTTTGTAATTCTTCGTGAACCGCTTGATGAATAGCGCGAACAAATTGCGGGATCATCGCAATACCGACACCCCAAAATACATTGTTCAGTCCAGGTCCCATCACCGCAACCACCAAAATAGCCATCAGTAGTGAGGGGATAGAAAGTAGTGCATCAAGCAAGTGACTTAATACACTCGATTTTATGCCGTGCATCATGCCTGATAGAGAACCAATGATAAACCCGAAAAACAACGACACCGCCACAATCAATAATGACATGCCAAAAGTCAGTTGTACTCCATGCAAAATACGGCTAAAAATATCACGACCTAAATCATCGGTGCCTAAAAAGTGTTCAACACTGCCAGCAGGATCCCAAGACGGCGGTAATAACAACACTTGTTGGTCTTGTGTTTCTGCAGAGTATGGGGCAATAAGCGGTGCAAAAATGGTCAGGACCAATAAAAAAATTACAGCCCATAAGCCAATCACCGCAAATGGATTTGCCGAGAAGCTGTTCCATAAGCGCCACATTGGCGAGTCTATATGGTCTTCGTGGTAGATTTTAATGCGCGGCATATAAGTCCTTTCTACTTATCGGATTGATTAAGGTGTGCATTAAGTCAATTAAAATACTTAAAAAGATAATCAATAACGACACAGATAAGATACCTGCTTGAATCACAGTATAGTCGCGTTGATAAATACCTGACACTAACCAGCTGCCGACACCTGGCCATGAAAATATCACTTCAACTACGATGCCATAGCTGGCAAATGAACCCAGCATTAAGCCAATGCTTTTTAATACAGGAATTAAAGCATTAGGCATAACATGGCGGACTAAAATTTTAAACGTGTGTAATCCGCGAGCTTCTGCTGCGCGAATGTAAGTTTGATTCATGACATTAATAACAGCCTGGCGAGTAATACGAACTACGAGTGTAAATGGCAATACAGCGAGTGTGACAGCAGGCAAAATTAAGTGTAATAACGCGTCATGAAAAGCAGGAATGCGATACGTTGATTCAGACATTAATGTATCAATTAACATAAAGCCGGTGACCGGCTCGATTTCGTATAATAAGTTAATTTGCCCAGAAATCGGTAACCAACCTAAATCAACCCCAAACCACATGGCGAGCGTGAGCCCCAACCAAAATACTGGGATAGAATAACCAGTGAGCGTAAAGGCTAAAATACTACGTTGCAGCGCTTTATTTCGGCTTAACGCAGCAATTACACCAAGAGGTACACCAAAAACCACCGCAATGAAGCCTGAAAAAAGCGACAGTTCAAGTGATGCGGGCAACACTGACGCTAATTCGCCTGCAACAGCTTGCTGCGAATTACTGGAGATGCCTAGATTACCCGATAAACGCTGACGAAGATAAGCGGTAAACTGCAATAGTTGATTATCATTAAGTTGATAGTCGGTTACTATTTGGCGTTGCTGCTCAGCGGTAGGGTATTGAATGCCCGACAACGAATAGGCTTTATTGGCTGGAAATAACCCAGTAGCAATAAACAAGACCGCTATCATCACCAAAGAGGTCGCCAAAAACAGGGTGATGCGTCTAAAAAAATAACGCCACATTTATTCGCCTTCCTCTGTTGTTTGTATGGCTTTGGCAAATGAAATTCCACCATAAGGGCGAATTTGCATTGCAGTAATATTGTTCTTTTTCAACACCACTTTTTTGGCATGGGCTAACGTAACCATGGGAACTTGATCGTTAATAATGGCTTCAGCAGACTGATAAAATGCTTTGCGTTCTGGCTGTGAGGTAACACTTTGTGCCTGGGTGAGTAAATGTTTGAAATCCTTTTGGCACCAACGAGAACGGTTATTGTTTGAGGCTAATGCCGCACAACTTAATAACGGTGTAAAAAAGTTATCTGGGTCGCTGTTATCAGCATTCCAACCAATTAATACTGAGTCGTAGTTAGATGCTGATAACTTTTGTACAAATACACTCCAATCATAGCTAATGATATTAAGCTTTACGCCTATTCGAGCTAAATCTGCTTGGATAAGTTCAGCGGTTTTCAGCGCGCTTGGGTTATAAATTCGTGCAACCGGCATTGCCCACACATTAATGGATAACTTATTAATCCCAGCTTGCTTGAGTAACTCAATGGCTTTTTGAGGGTTATATTCATTCGGTGATAAGTTTTTAGAATAGGCCCACGACGCCGGAGGTAATACGCCTGTGGCTTCAACGGCTGTGTCGTTGTATACCGCTTCGAGAATATTTTTCTTATCAATTGCATGGGCTAGTGCACGTCTTACACGGACATCATCTAATGGTGGCTTTTGAGTGTTGAATGCCCAAAATGACACATTTAAGCCCGGTTTCGCATCAACCACTACATCAGGATGTTCAGCGACAACCGTTAATTCAGCCGCTTTAGGCAACGCCGATACGCTGCAATCTCCAGTAATGAGCTTAGCTATTCGCGATGTGCTTCTTGGCGTGATATCAAACACTAATTGGTCAAGTTCGACCGTAGGGCCCCAATATACAGGGTGCTTTTTAAAGCGGATATATTCATTTTTAACATATTGAGTAAGCTGAAATGGCCCAGTGCCTACCGCAAAATAATCTATGTCTTCTGGTGTGCCTTGGGTCAGTAATTGATAACCGTATTCGGCCGATAAAATGACCGCAAAGTCGGTGGCCAAGTTGGCTAAGAACGAGGCATCTTTGCGCGTTAAATGAAAGATTACCTGATAATCATTTACCTTCTCTATCGACTCGATAAGGTTATCAAAACCAATGCTTTGAAAAAACGGATAACCAGTTCTGCTGACTAAATGGTAAGGGTGTAATGGGTCAATAATACGATTAAACGAAAACAACACATCGTCAGCATTAAAGTCCCTTGATGGGGCAAAGCGACTCGTTTTATGAAAACTCACATGCTCACGTAAGGTAAATTGGTAACTGAGACCATCTTCTGAGATTGACCATTGCGTGGCCAGTCCTGGGATAATCTCCGTTTTGGCCTGGCTGTAATTCACTAGCTGGCTATAGATTTGGTGTGAAGTCGCATCGATAGTGGTGCCAGAGGTGACTAGCTGGGGATTAAAGGTCTCAGGGTTACCTTCGCTGCAATATACCAACCCAGAAGGCAATTGTGCTTGTCCGCATGCTGCCAGCAAGGTGCTAGAAATACATAAGGAAATCAGCTGATACCAGCGTTTTACTATAACAGGCATGGTGTGATCATTTTTTTTCGACTTTGAGGGGGCATTTTAACAGTGTTCATACGAGCTGAGCAATCGTAGATGCATGAGTTCATTTACGACTTGTCTAGCAAGTTGTACTTTTTCAAAATGCCCCTGAGCTGATGGTAGCTTAACCCTAATAAATCTGCGGTTTTTTTCTGGTTGTATTGCCCTTCAGCTAGCGCGCGTTGCAGTAAGTCTATTTCTGCATTTTCAGTGTATTCTTTAAAGTTTATCGGAAACTCAATATTGCTGTGAGTGAGAGGAACTGGCAGAGTTTCTTCGTCTGTATCGACAGGCGCTGCAGGCAATTCTACTGGTTGCACTTGGCGTTCGCGGGTTTTAATTCGACCCGTTGGGCGATAAGGTGATGCAAAAGGGTCTAAAGTAATCTGGTCAATTTCTTGGCCTTCAGAACCTTCGCGGTACACACTGCGCTCAACCACGTTTTTTAATTCGCGGATATTACCGGGCCAATTGTGCATCATTAGTTGCTCAATGGCGATGGCGCCAAATCCGCCAAAATATTCAAGTCCGAGTTGTCTGGCCATACTCACAGCAAAGTGTTGTGCTAAAGGCATAATATCTTCAGTACGGCAACGCAGTGGCGGTAAGGTAATTACATCAAACGCTAAGCGGTCTAATAAATCGGCTCTAAACTCGCCGCTGTCGGCTAATGACGGTAAGTCTTCGTTGGCTGCGCAAATGAGTCGTACATCAGACTGTACTGTTTTACTGCCACCGACACGTTCAAATTCGCCGTATTCAATGACCCGTAATAGTTTTTCTTGAATAAGCCCTGAGGTATTGGCCAGCTCATCTAAAAACAATGTGCCACCATCGGCTCGCTCAAAGCGGCCTTCATGTTTACCTTTTGCACCTGTAAATGCACCAGACTCATGGCCAAACAGTTCACTTTCGAGTAAGTTTTCACTTAACGATGAGCAATTAAGCTTAATAAAGCTTTGATCCCAACGCGCTGACAAATAATGTAGCCGCTCGGCAATTAACTCTTTACCTGTGCCGCGCTCACCAATGATAAGTACGGGCTTTGAGAGGGGCGCAATTTTAGACACATGCTCTAATACTTCGAGTAATGCATTAGACTGGCCGATGAGATTATCTTGTTGGTATTGTTTGCTCACAGTAGCTTACTCGCAAAATTGTTAGTGAATTAGACTAATAATTGGTGAAAATCATAATAGATGGCTTAGTTAATAAATGAAAGTAAAAGTTAAATATTTGTATAACTCGTTAATATTGTTTAGTTTTTAAAAGTTGGCACGCAATGTGTAGTACCTATTGCGACATCCACGTTAATTTTTGAGGAATATATTATGGGAATTTTCTCTCGCTTTGCAGATATCGTTAATTCAAATATCAGTGCAATACTTGATAAAGCAGAAGATCCAGAAAAAATGGTACGTCTGATCATTCAAGAAATGGAAGACACGTTAGTCGAAGTTCGTTCAACCTCAGCCCGAGTGTTGGCCGAGAAAAAAGAATTACTTCGTCGTATCGGTCGAGTACAAGAACAAGTTCAAGATTGGCAAAACAAAGCAGAGTTAGCATTATCGAAAGATCGTGAAGACTTAGCTAAAGCGGCCTTAATTGAAAAGCAAAAAACCGTTGGTTTGCTTGAAACACTTGAAATGGAATTGCAAGTCGTTGAAGAACATATCACGCGTTTAAAAGATGAAGTGGCACAACTTCAAGAAAAATTGAATGATGCCCGTGCTCGTCAAAAGACCATTATTATGCGTAAGCAAACTGCCACTTCGCGTTTAGAAGTTAAAAAGCAGCTTGATTCAAGTAAAATTGATGATGCAATGATGAAGTTTGAGCAATACGAGCGCCGTGTAGAAGGCCTAGAAGCTCAAGTAGAATCATATGACTTAGGTAAAAAAGATTCACTTGCAGATGAATTTGCCGCCCTTGAAGCTGAAGATGCTGTTAATGATGAATTAGCTGCACTTAAAGCCAAAGTAAACGCAAAAAAACAACCTAAATCAAAAGCATAATAATTTTTTCAGAGGTGAGTTATGGACATGGATCTTCTTATTGCACCAATTATCATATTTTTAGTAATTGTGGCGCCCATTTGGTTGATTCTTCACTACCGCAGTAAGCGACAAGTGAGCCAAGGACTCACAGAGGAAGAATTTGGCCAGTTGAATGATTTAATTGCGAAAGCTGAAAAAATGAGCCATCGCATAGAAACCTTAGAAGCAATTTTAGATACTGATTCACCAGAGTGGAGGGCGAAACATGGGCACAACTAACGGTCGTACGTTATACCGCAATCCTAAGAGTGGTAAAATAGCGGGAGTATGTTCGGGTATTGCTGACTATTTTAACTTTGAAACCTGGTTAGTGCGCGTGTTAGCGGTATCGATATTTCTCCTTGGTGGTACCGGTGTGGTGTTTGTGATTTATATTGCGCTGTGGATGATACTAGATGTCAAACCACAGGCATTAGAATATGACGAACAACACAAAGACATCGAAGTTAAAAAGAAGGTATGGCAAGCCGGTGAGCCAGCAAAACGTGCCTTATTTGATGTCAGTCGCCAGTTTAATGGACTTGAAACTCGATTACAGCGACTAGAGAAACACGTTACGTCAGATAGCTTTGACTTAAAACGGGAAATCAATAGTCTTTAATGATTCTAAATGGGCGGTTTACCGCCCTAGTTTTATGATTAACCTAGATTTAGGAGCTGTCAGCTACCATGAACTTTTTAGATCGTTCCTTGTTCAAAGTCAGCCAAACTGCACAATCTCTTGTACACCGTAGTACCGATCGCCATGTTAGATTGGCGGTTACTGGTTTATCTGGTGCAGGAAAAACTGCATTCATCAGTGGTCTAGTGAATCAACTATTGCATGCTGGTAAAGGCAATAAACACAATCCATTACCATTATGGCAAGTTGCCAGAGAAGGTCGATTAATTGGCGTGCAGCGGGCTATGCAGCCTGACCTAGATATCGCCAGTTTTGACTATCAGGGTTCAATGAATGCATTAAATTCCTCACCGCCTAAATGGCCAGCATCGACGCGAACGATTACTGAATTACGTTTGGCCATAAAGTACCAACCTCAACAAGGCATATTGGCCAAATTAACTGACACCGCCACCTTGTATGTGGATATTGTTGATTATCCAGGTGAGTGGCTACTCGATTTGCCGATGCTAAAACATGACTTTACTCACTGGTGTCTTTCACAGCAGCAAAATGTGGCGTGCTTGAGTTGTTCTCCTTGTTATGACGAATTTACCCAGGCAGTGAACAAATTAAACTTAGCTGAAGTCGCAGATGAGCAGCAACTCAAATATGTCGCCGATCTTTACCAAAATTTGCTCGTTGACTTAGTTCGAAAGCAAGGATTTTATCATGCTCAGCCAGGGCGTATGCTATTACCCGGCGAGTATGAAAACACGCCATTACTGGCTTTTTTTCCGTTATTGTCACTGAGCCCATTAAACCATTCAGAGTTGGCAGCAAGCCCTAATGACTCTCATTATCACGTATTAAAGCGCCGTTATGAGCAGTATGTCTCTCAGGTGGTTAAGCCATTTTATCGCGATTATTTTTCACGTTTTGACCGTCAGTTAGTGCTGGTGGATTGCTTAAATGCGTTAAATCATGGCCAAGCACAATTTAATGATATGGGGCGTGCATTAAATAGCATTATGGAAAGCTTTCAGTTTGGTCAGTCGAGCTTGATTAAGCGGTTGTTTTCACCCCGTATCGACAAAGTATTATTTGCCGCGAGCCAGGTAGACCGGGTGACACGAGATCAGCAAAGCCATGTGTTGAGTTTATTAACGGCCATGCTGCAGCAAAGTCAGCATTACGCTAATTTTGAAGGCAGTGAAGTTGAAACTATGGCCATCAGTGCGATTAAGGCGACGCAGCATGGCATGGTCAATACCGACAATGGTCAGCAAGAGGTGGTTAAAGGTACGGGCTTAGAAGGTAAGCAAATTACCGTTTATCCGGGAGATGTGCCGACAACCTTGCCAGATACCGCATTTTGGCAGCAACAGGGATTTAATTTTAATTCATTTTTACCACCTAATATCAGTCATTTAAATGAAGCTCATCCTAAGTTTGAGCATATACGTCTTGACCATCTTTTAGAGTTTTTATTAGGCGACAAATTAACCTAGTGGCATGAGTGTGAGTATCTTTTATGAATCAGGCAAATAACGCTTCAGGGCTAAAAAAATCGCAAGTCTTTAATGACACCGATCTTATCGATGAGCCACAAGCCAATCAATCAGCAGAGACAATCAAACCCACTCAATCTTTCAGTGAGGTTGAGTTTGTGTGTGAGCAAACCTTAGCGGAATTACCCGAGTCTATTAGCGACAGTATTGCGCCCAGCAAACCTAAACGTTGGTCAAAACTAGCGGTGTTATCGCTAATCAGTGTAGGGCTTTTAGCTGTGGTACAAACAGCATTAGGGTTAATGGAATCATTTAATCAAAGCCCCTGGTTATTTGGTTTTTATGCCACAGTCTTGGGCATTGTGAGTCTATGGGCTGGGGTCGGTGTGATTAAAGAATGGCGCAAGTTAGCCAATCTAAAAAAAGTCGCTGATCATCAGGCAAGAGCAGAGCGTTTGTCGCAAAGTATGCAAATGGGCGAAGCCAATAAGTTTATTTCGCCAATTTTGGCGAAATATCCCAATTCAGAAGCAAAACAACAGTATATTCAGGCCAGCAATAAAGAACACAATGATGCAGAAATGGTTATGTTGTTCGACAAGATTGTTTTGAGTGAACGTGATTTATTAGCGAAAAAAAGGGTAAATCGATTTGCTGCTGAATCGGCATTACTCTTGGCTGCAAGTCCTTTGGCTGCGCTGGATATGGCGATTATTTTGTGGCGCAATCAAAAAATGATCAATGAAGTGGCTGCTATTTATGGCATTGAGTTAGGTTATTGGAGCCGGATTAAACTTATTCGCAGTATCATTGTTAATGTCATCTATGCAGGTAGCACTGAAGTAATTACCGATTTGGGAACCCAGTTATTGTCAGTAGAAATGACCGGCAAACTATCAACCCGCATCGCTCAAGGTCTTGGTGGCGGCTTATTAACCGCTAGGCTAGGGTATCAGGCCATGAATTTATGCCGTCCCATTGCGTTTACTTCAAACAACAAACCCAAATTAACTCAGGTGCATCAACACTTATTGGGTGAATTGACTCAGTTTACCTCATCAATAATGGCCAGTAAAAAAGTAAAGTCTGAGGACAAAGTGAAGCGTTAATATTAGCGAATTGTGTTTTTTATGTACAATTGAGGGTTGTTGACTAAAGTTAGTCTCCGATTCGGAAACGGAATAGCGTTCTGAATCTTCGGGCTGGATTATGGACTATGTCGTAAAAAATAGGACCGACACCAGCAAAATACGAAACAAGGAGACTCTAATGAAGTCATCATTAACATTAACTGCAGTATTTATGTGCTTATGTTGTTTTTTTAGCACCTCATCTTTTGCTGCAGACTCAACTAAAACCAAATCGGTTGCCGAAGTATCCAAAAAAACAACCAAAGCCGTTGAGAAAAAATCCACCAAAGTACAAAACATTAACGTGAATAAGGCGAGTGTGACTGAGTTGCAGTCGCTCAAGGGGATTGGTAAAGCCAAAGCACAAGCGATTGTCGATTACCGTGCTAAAAATGGTAAGTTTAAAAACTTACAACAATTGACCATGGTTAAAGGTGTGGGAGAAAAACTGGTGAGTCAAAATGCCAAAACCATCAAATTTTAGCCTGCGCTAATCAGTAATAAAAAACGGAAGCCTTGGCTTCCGTTTTTTATTAGCATAATTAAATTATTGTGCGTTTAGTGCCTGACCATTGGTATTAATGGATTCATCACTCATTAAAAACAGGTACGTTGGCATAATTTGTTGTGCCGTTTTTAATGTCTGTGGATCTTCACCTGGGTAAGCTTTTGCACGCATTTCAGTACGGGTTGCGCCCGGATTAATGGTATTGACTCTCACAGAAGTACCATCGCACTCATCGGCAAGTACTTGCATCATGCCTTCGGTAGCAAATTTAGAAAATGCATAAGGTCCCCAATATGCACGACCTTTACGGCCAACGCTACTAGAGGTAAAGATGATTGAGGCACAGGGTGCTTTGCGCATAATCGGCAACAAGGCTTTAGTCATAATAGCTTGAGCGGTGACGTTGACTTTCATGATGGCGTCTAATGAAGCAAGATCAATGTGCTCAAATGGTCCTAGGGCACCAAGTTCTGATGCATTATGCAAAAGACCGTCAAGGTGGCCAAACTGTTCTGCAATGGTTTCAGCCATATCAATATAGTTCTGTTCAGTCGCGCCTTTTAGGTCAAGCGGCACAATGGCAGGTGTTGGGTAACCGGCATTAACGATTTCATCATATACTGTCTCAAGTTTTTTAACCGTTTTGCCTAACAAAATGACCGTAGCGCCATGCTTAGCATATTCAATTGCGGCGGTGCGACCAATGCCAGCACCCGCACCTGTTACCAAGATAGTTTTGTTATTGAGTGAATCTTTTACCGCTTGATATTCCAACATGATTGATTATTTCCTCTGAGCGCAATCGCCCGTCAAATCTAGAACCGACTATAATTTAAACGACCGTTTGAAACAAATGATTGATAATTGTATGCGAATACGTCATTTGTATGTAACAAACTTGTAGCTAACTCTATAATTTTGCGTTAACTTGAGAATAGTTAAGGACTAACATAAGTCCTTTTGGTCGCATGATAGGACTATTGTGACCAATTCTTGGGGAAAACAAAATTATTAAAACAAGATTTGGGGAAAAAAGATGAAAAGACTCATTTTGGGTGTTGCAATAACATCTGCTCTCGGTTTAACGGCATGTGGTGGCGATAGTTTTAACGAAGCAAAAGAAAAAGCCGAACCTTTGGTGCCTGTATCGCATGTTCAATTTGATCCAGCAAACGGATTGCTTCCTGTACCAAACGATTTACTGTTTAGTGGTACCCTTGATGGCACCCTTGAGATGCCCGGTGAAACCGGCATCGATTACACCGACCCTTCAATCGCACTTGGCGGTTTAGACGGTTGGTCAACTAGCTCACCAATTTCAATAACAATGGAGCTAGCAACTGACCTTCAGGGTAATGCATTAACACTTGATACAGCATCTGTATCCCAACCCGGTGCAATCCGCGTGTTTGAAGCTACCGTGGGTGGATCACTGTCTACCGATCCTGAATGTACTTCAATGGCATCTGTATCGGCATGTAAAGTGGGCGAAGAGTTAACCTTTGGTGTTGATTTTGTCACCACAGTATCGGGTGATAACGTGGTTATTGTGCCGCTAAAACCGTTAAAACCTATTCAATCTTATCTATACGTTGCCACCGACTTAATTCAAGACTCTTTAGGTCGCAGTGTTGCAGCATCGACTACCTATAACTTACTTAAGTTAGATATTGAAACTAAACCACTAGAAACAGCAGCACAATTACAGTTGCAAGGCCTAGTGAATAGTTACGAGAAAGGCGTGGCTGCAGAGCACGGTGTTGACGCTGAAGGTATTATTTTTTCTGGTCTATTTACCACGCAATCAGTAGCAAACGTATATGAGACTGCTAAATTACTTATGGCATCAAATGAAGCGTATATGCCTTCATTTGTACAAACGCCAACGCCAGCAGGTTATACCGCAGCGCAAGCTTTAGGATTAACGTCTGACAGCGGTTTAGCTTATACCTTGGCTGATATGGCCGATGTGTATACAGCCGAAATTAAACTGCCATTTTATGGTGACTGCTCATCAAGTAGTTGTGTTATTCCTGTGGTTGACGGTGTACCAACAGCACCTAACGGTCGTTGGTTTGCTCAAGGTGACAGCCCTGTATCTGTGTTATTAGCTCTGCAGGCTGGCACATTAAGTCAGGAGAACTTCTTTGCTCAGGCTACTGAGCAAGGCGTTGACCCACAAGCAGCGTTGGCCAATCCAGCATTACTTGCGGGTAAGCAATGGTTGCTTGACGATGGCACATCGGCTGATATCTCCAAGCATTTAACTCGTTTAAATCCAATTCCTGCGATTCAGAGTTATGAAACAATCCCTGTGCAAATTACCTTGCCTAATGCAGCTAAGTTAGCGGCATTTACGACTGCTCAAGGGGGCACGTTTGTTCCTCCTACCAATGGTTGGCCAACGACCATTACCATGCATGGTCTTGGTGGCGGTAAAGAAATGAACCTAGCTTACGCGGGCACTTATGCCGCGGCAGGCGTTGCCACTATTTCAATGGATATGCCACTGCATGGTGAGCGTTCATTTGAAATCGGTAATGGCGGTGCTTATGAGATTTCTGCTACAGCGCCAAGCTATGGTGCTTTAGTGGGGCAACCAGAAGCTTACGCTAATGGTAATCCTCTTGTGTTTGTAAACATTGCCAGTTCATTAACGGTGCGTGATAACTTCCGCCAAGCAACACTTGATCATTTAGCATTGCGCTTATTGTTACAGGGTATGGCAGGGCAATTAGCGGCTGCAGAGCAACCTCAAGTATTTGATGTCTCTAAAATCAGTGCTCAAGGCTTGAGTTTAGGTGCGATTGTGGGTACCACGTTCTCAACTTATGCAAGCACAGGCTTAGTTGACCCAACATCAGGCGAAAACTTACCAAATGCCTATGCAATTAACGCAAGCTCGTTAGTGGCTCCAGCGGGTGGTTTAGCGGGTGCATTTGCAGGTTCTGCGGCATTTGGTCCACAACTGTTTGCAAACGTAACAGCATCTGACGCATTTGCTGAGTTAGTTGCTGAGGCGAATACTGCAGGTTATGAAGTTGGCAGCGCTGAATATGAAGCATTAGTGCAAGCGGTTTATGCTGGGTTTATTCCATCGTTTGCGCTGGCAGTGCAAACCGCGGTTGATTCAGCCGACCCACTTAACCATGCCAGTATGTTAGCTGCGACAGAAGTACCTGTGCATTTAATTGAAATTGCAGGTGATGGTGCAGGTAACTTACCTGACCAAACTTTACCTAACAGTGTGGCTGGTTTCCCACTATCAGGTACTGAGCCATTAATTGCCGCTATCGGTTTAGATTGTGTCGATGCAACAATGCCGGGTTCTGGTGCGGTGCGCTTCTCTAAAGGTCATCACAGCTCTATTGTGAGCCCAAGTGAAGTTGAAGGCGTTACCGATGGTATGGCTGCAGCTGCAACAGCAGAAATGCAATCTCAAGTAGCGGGTTTTGCAATGACCGCCGGTGCAGGGCAGGCAACGATAGCAGTATCAAACAGTGACGTTATTCAAGGCTGTAACTAATCCTTACTAATTAGTCGTCATTTTGATTCAAAACCCAGCAATTGCTGGGTTTTTTATTCTCTATTTATCGATAATTACTGATAAAATAGCGCGAGACAGTTTTTCCTATATGGAGCTAAATTTGGAATTTTTATATGAATACGGTTTATTTTTAGCAAAAGCCGTAACAATCGTAGTCGCGATATTGGCCGTCGTGGTATTGGTACTTGCCAGTAACATAAAAAATAAAGCTGACAAAGGTGAATTACGACTCACTGATATTTCAGATGAACTCATTCAGCTAAAGCATCACTTAAAAGAAGAGTTGCTATCAAAAAAGCAATTTAAAGCCTATGAAAAGCAAGTTAAGGCAGATGAGAAAGCGGCTGAAAAATCAGATATCACCAAGGGTAAAGTCTTTGTTATCGACTTTAAAGGCAGTATTGATGCCAGTGAAGTGGCATCGCTTCGTGAAGAAGTCACGGCGATTTTAACCATTGCCGATAAAGATGACCAAGTATTGGTAAATGTAGAAAGTGGCGGCGGCATGGTGCATGGCTATGGTTTAGCTTCAAGCCAATTAGACCGTCTTCGCCAAGCGAATATTCCGTTGTCTATATGTATTGATAAAGTCGCTGCCAGTGGTGGCTATATGATGGCCTGTGTGGCAAATAAAGTGTATGCCGCGCCGTTTGCTATTGTTGGCTCTATTGGGGTTGTGGCACAAGTGCCAAACTTTAACCGTTTGCTCAAAAAGCACGATATTGATTATGAGCAACATACTGCGGGCGACTTTAAGCGCACATTAACCATTTTTGGTGAAAATACCGATGAAGGCCGTGCTAAGTTTCAGCAAGAACTTGAAGAGACACATGTGTTGTTTAAAGAGTTTGTTGGCCGCTACCGTCCTGAAATGGACATTAGTAAAGTGGCAACAGGCGAACATTGGTATGGCCAACAAGCCATTGATTTAGGGTTGATTGATGAAATTTCGACTAGCGATGATGTGATTTTAAATCTAGCTAGCAGCCATCAAGTGATCAAAATCAGATATCAAATGAAGAAGAAGCTGGCAGATAAAATAGCCCATGGTGCATCGTTATCTGTTAATGCAGTGATGAACAAGCTCATTGAGCGTAATCAATCGGTGTAATATTGGTACTCATAAAAACGACAGCCTAGGCTGTCGTTTTTGTTTTAGGTCAGCATCATAATGATGACATTATTATTGAGCTTTATAACTGATGTGCTGGTGGAAGCGTAAAGTCACATCGACATGTTCTTTATCGATATCAAATGCTTGAGTGAAAACTCGCAGTGCATCTTCTACCTGGTTCATAAAGCGTCCGTAACCTTCATCTGTTTCATCACTCTTGCCCGCAACAATCACAAAACGGAACACATCGACTAATTTACTGCTATCCCAGTGGCCAATAGGATCTGGAGATTGAGCGTGAGGATCAAAACCAATCATCTGAAACTCATCTGTGCTGGTGAGCTGTTCGTATTTACTGTTACGCACCAGCGGCAACTTACCATTAGCGACCATTGCAACACGTTTTAATTGCTTACTTTTGGTTGCGTCGACAAATTTGTCATACACATTTTGATAAATCGAATCAAAATCGACGTTGTCATTGGCCAGTAATTGCTTTTTAATCCGGCGGTCAACAGGAATGTTGATGGTGACGTAGTTTAAGGTACTGACGTTTTCTGGCAGCTCGCAGTGACGACGCTGATAACGGCTGTCTACCGCGCGCAGTTTATAACCGTATGTTTCTTTTAAGCCCTTTGCTTTGGCAAAAAAGTCATAAGAAATATGCTGATGGTCACGAATTTTAATTGGTACATCTTGAACAGGTAACAGCGGCGCAAGTTCAGTAATAAATTGCTTCACTTTATTATGAAAACCGGCCGCATTACTGCGTAAATCTGCACCTGTGGCTAAAAAGACAATACGTAATTTACGCGCCCTAAAACCTGGTGTGCTGTGCAAACTGTTTGCCTCATGATAGGCCGGGTTATAAAAGAAACGCAGTTGTTCGTTTGAACTTAAAGAGTAAGCTTCACTGTGAAAGCGAACCATAGGCAATTTATCGGTCGTCACAACATGAACGTTATACAATTCTTGTTTTTCAGCGAGTTGGTATACTAATTTACTGAATTCATCGTAACAATTTTCTAAACTACTGTATTTGCTTAGGTATTCGTCGGTTAATGGGAATCCGATCGTGATGTATTGGTTTTTACGGGTCGCACTAGGTAAATATACTTTTTTTTGACGACTGACGGACATATTATTTCCTTAAATTGTCTAGTGTTGTCTAAAGTTTATCGTTATTTAATTGCTTGCTGGCATCCATTTTAAACATTGAAACTGAAATTAATATGACTTTTATTGATTTTATTAAAATCTTTTTAACATTTGCTGTGAAAGTCATAAAATTTAAATAGTTACTTATCTAGCGCTTCAGTGATCCAAGGGAGCATCCATTGCGTAATTTTACTTTGAGCCTGCTCATTAGGGTGAATACCATCGCGTTGCATTAGGCTTTTATCTGCGGCAATCTCTTGCATAAAGAAGGGCGCTAAGTTGATAGCGAACTCGTCAGCTAATTGATGATAGGCCTCAGTGAACATTTTGCTATAACGGGGGCCATAATTAGGTGGCACCATGATTTCAGTTAATAACACTTTGGCGCCTTGATCTTCTGCTAGCGTAATGATTTTTGTAAGATTTGATTTCAGCTGGTTTGGTGGGAAACCACGTAGGCCATCATTTCCGCCTAGCTCAACAACCACTAGGTCAGGCTGGCTGGAGGCCAGTAAATTCGGGAGTCTGCGCAATCCTCCAGCGGTTGTTTCACCACTAACAGAGCCGTTAACAATAGTGTGTTGTGGCAGTTCATCGCGCAGCAATTGCACCCAACCTTGGTTTTCTGGCATGCCATAGCCTGCACTTAGGCTATCGCCTAGTATCAAAACCGTGGCAGCATAGGTAGGCGCGCACATCAACATTAACGTAAATGCAGCTGCTAACATGCGTTTAAGCGACAAAAATAAGAAGGATTGTATGTCTAATAATAGCGTTCTAAATACCAGTGCCATAACGGTAACTAACCTTAATAAAACTGTGGTGACCCAAGAGGGAGAGTTGACTATCCTCAACGGCATTAATATAGAAGTCAAGCAGGGCGACAGTATTGCTATTCTTGGACCGTCGGGTTCGGGTAAATCAACCTTACTTGGATTATTAGCGGCATTAGACACACCAACCTCAGGGGAAATTGTCCTTGATGGGGTGGCATTATCAGGACTCAATGAAGAACAAAAAGCAGCGCTGCGTAAACAAAAAGTCAGTTTTATTTTTCAATCCTTTATGTTGGTCGACACCTTAACCGCGTTAGAAAACGTCATGCTGCCTGCTGAACTTGCTGGCGTTACCGATGCGAAACAAAAAGCGCAAGCCATGCTTGAACGTGTTGGCTTGTCGCATCGCTTAAATCACTTACCGAAACAATTATCGGGCGGTGAGCAGCAACGTGTAGCAATTGCCAGAGCATTTATTTGTGAACCTAAAGTGCTGTTTGCCGATGAGCCGACCGGTAACTTAGACAGTGTAAATGGCGACAAAATTGCCGACATGTTATTTGCCCTCAACCAAGAAAGCGACACCACTTTGGTACTGGTTACTCATGATTTACATCTTGCCCAGCGCTGTGCAAGACAGTTAGTGATGGAAAGCGGTCATTTATCAGAGCCTGCAGCAGAAGCTACCCAGCGCGAAAGTGAATCTGATCCACAATTAGTGGAGGCAAACTAATGGAATGGCGCATCGCTTGGCGTTTGTTTAAGCGTGAGCTTGCACAAGGCCAATTAGTTTTAATTGTGTTAGCGATAACGCTAGCCGTATTGTCGGTCACTGGGCTTGCTCGGGTTAGCGAGCGTTTACAAGTGGCCATTAATGGTGAAGCCGCTAACTTTATTGCTGCCGATCGAATTATCGATTCACCTGTTGAGTTAGACCCTAAAGTGTTAACCATTGCAGACGACATTGGCCTTGCCCATGTCACCAATATGCAATTTAACTCTATGGTGTATTCTGGCGATAAATTTCAATTAGTCACAGTAAAAGCGGTAGGGGATGGTTACCCACTTAAAGGCGATATTGAGCTCAGCACAGGTATCACACAGGCGTTACCGCAGACAGGCCAGGCCTGGTATGAAAATCGTTTAGGCGGATTACTTAATTACCCTAAAAGCATTGAATTAGGTAACAGTGAGTTATCACTAACTGAAGAAATCAGTCGCTTACCTGACGCCGGTTTTAATCCGTTTGCCTCATCACCAGTGTTGCTTATTCACCTAAATGATGTTGCTGCAACAGGGATTATTCAGCCGGGCAGCCGCGTAACTTACTTGTACCAGTTTACCGGTAATGCTGAGCAATTAAGCGCATTTGAGCAACAAGCTAAACCGCTACTCAATAACAGCCAACGTTGGGTTGATGTGCAGTCGGGCGATTCACCGATTGCCTCCGCAGTACAGCGTGCAGAGCGCTTTTTATTACTAGCCAGTTTATTAGGTATTGCATTGGCATGTGCTGCTATTGGTATTGCGGCGCAGCGTTATTGTCAACGCCATTATGATGTGGTCGCAATGCTGAAAACCTTTGGTGCGTCGGGTAAACAAATTCGTGTATTATTTGGTTTGCACCTTTCATTAGTGACATTACTCGGTATCGCGCTTGGTTTAATCGGTGGCTTGTTACTCGACCTTGGTATCACGGCGTTTTTACCGCCCGAAATCGCTGCGTATTCACCGCCTTACTTGCGTCCTGTATTACTCGGTGTCAGTACCGGGTTAATCAGTGCGTTTATGTTTTCGGCTTATCCGTTAATGCGTTTATTGGCGATTCCGCCACTGCGGGTGCTGCAGCGTCAGCTTGAGGGTTTACAGCTCGGCATGTGGTTGCATTTGCTCCTCAGCTTAGCGGCGATGGCGCTTTTGGGCTATTTGTATTCAAGAAGCCTCGCACTCACCATGACGGTAGTGTTAGCGGTCATGCTGCTTGGCGTGTTACTGAGCCTATTAGGATTTGTGATGATCCGACTCGGCCACGGCATTGGCATGAGAACCACCAATCCATTGCAACTTGCTTTGGCTGGGCTGCGTCGTCGTGCTCGTCAAAATGCGGTGCAATTAGTCGGTTTTAGCAGTGCTTTGGTGTTGTTGTTGACTATTTTGGCACTAAGACAAGATTTGCTTAACGAGTGGCAAAAGCAGTTACCAGAAAATGCGCCGAATTACTTTTTGGTGAACATTGCCCCTGAAGACAGCAAACCGCTCGATGACTTTTTAACCCTCAATCATATAAAAGCCACCGATATATATCCGGTTGTGCGCGGACGTTTAACCCACATTAATGATGAAGAGTTAATTTCTCGTCGCCAATCAGAAGATGGCGAAGAAGGTCGAGTGGGGATCTCTCGTGAGTTAAACTTAACCTATCGCGATACCTTGCCGCCCAATAACAAATTGCTTGAGGGTCAGTTTAATCAAACTGACGATGAGGTGTCTGTTGAATCTGGTGTGGCTGAGCGTTTGGAGCTTAAACTGGGCGACAAACTGACTTATCGCATTGATAACCAGGATTTGTCGGTCACTGTTGCCAGTATTAGACAGGTGCAGTGGGAAACCTTGCAGCCAAACTTTTATATGATTTTTACGCCAAAAGCACTTGAGCCTTTTGCGTATACCTCTATGGCCAGTTTTCATCTTAATGATCAACTATTGGCCGCAGACGGCAGCCTATTAACGGCAGACCAAGTGGTGTTGCAATTAATTAGGCAATTCCCGACGGTGTCGATTATTGATGTTGGCGCCATGGTAGGGCAGTTAAGGCAAATTATTGAGCAAGTGTCTTTGTCTTTATCGTTAGTCTTAGCATTGGTGTTGTTGGCCAGTGCGCTAGTGCTGATTGCCCAAACCGAGGCCGGTATGGCGACTCGTCAACGTGAGTTAGCGGTATTACGCACCTTTGGCGCATCGGGTTGGTTATTGCGGGCATCAACTGGGTTTGAGTTTGCCTTGCTGGGTGCCATTGCCGGCTTGTTAGCGGTCATCGTGGCTGAGTTTGCCTTGTACATGCTAAAAACGCAGGTGTTTGAGTTGGTTGTGTACATGCATTGGCCATGGTGGGGTATCGCACCTGTGGCTGGCGCCGCCATAGTTTCAACACTCGGCGTGTGGCGTTGCAGGCAGCTATTAAACAAGTCGTGCAGTGATATGTTAAAAGCGGGTTAGCACACACTGACCTCAATAACCGCTAAATGAGCGAAAAGGGAGATGCATTGTCATCTCCCTTTTGTTTTTTACTTCATCGACCTCAAGCTCAGGCTATTTAGATCGCGGCTTATATTGAGTAGGGCAGTAACCTCGGTCGACTCCCTCAGGTCGTAACTTAAGGTGTTTGGTTTTTCGGCCTGTAACGCGTGCTCGCCATAATTTAAAGCTACCTGGTTTCATGTTACTGCGCATCAATTTGATAACGGCAGATTCGTTTAAGCCATATAGGTGTTCAATGGCTTCAAATGGCGTGCGGTCTTCCCAGGCCATTTCAATAATTCTTGAGGTATCTTGCACTGAAAGCATTGCGTATGATGTCGTTATTGGGTTTGCCAATACATACGTTAAACAGCCTGACTTAGTTTATAGCGTGTTTATAAATAGTTTAACGATGGTTTAAATCATTATTCTGGGTATCACTATCACATGCGTCTTGACCGTTTTGTCAGTAAAAGTACCGAATTAACGCAACAGCAAGTGAGCGACTGTATTGCTCAAGCCAATGTGTCGGTTAATGGCGTTGCCGTTACTGATGAAGCCACTCAAGTGCATGAAAATAATCTGGTGCAATTCAATGGGCAAACATTAGTACCGCGCCCTTTTCGTTATCTGTTATTACATAAGCCGCAGCAAACCTTGTGTTCAAACGTCGATGGGGTTCATCCATCGGTATTCTCGTTACTGGATATTGAGCGGCCATCAGAGCTTCATATTGCCGGGCGCTTAGATGCTGATACTACAGGATTGGTGTTAATAACCGACGATGGTCGTTGGACATTTAATATCACCTCGCCCAAATACGCGTGTTACAAAACTTATCGAGTCGATTTGGCAAAACCGATAAAAGAGGATGTCGCCGAGCGCTTTGCTAATGGGATCGCATTACAGGGCGAAAAGGGCCTGACCTTACCCGCAAAGTTAGAGGTTATCTCAGCACACCAGGTGTTGCTTACACTCACTGAAGGTAAGTTTCATCAGGTTAAACGCATGTTTGCCGCCGTGGGCAATAAAGTGGTTAAGCTGCATCGGCAACGTATTGGGGCAGTAGAACTCGATGTGCCTGAAGGTCAGTGGCGCTATTTAACCGCAGAGGAGATCAGCTCTTTTTACTCGGCAAATCGCGTTGATTGATCGGCTCTTAGCTAACATCAACATAAAACTCGTTTTTCAACATTCTTATCAATAAAAGAATTATCAATAAAAGACTTATCGATAATCTAAAATTATCAAAGCTGTTATGCTATCGACATCGTTTAGCGTTGGAGTTTGGCATGTTAAATCAGCAATGGTTAACCACCTTTATTAAGTTAACCTGAGCTTCGGATAAGAAATTAGCTCCCCAAAGGAACTAAATGCTCGTTCCTTGAT
>NZ_BMQI01000018.1 GCF_014648035.1 Shewanella algicola
AATATGGGAACAACATAAATCAGCCGCTTAGTGAAAGGTATGTGCCTTTGCCTAGACGCTTACAGTTTATCGGTGCAATCGATAATTAGTTTTAGATGTACAACATAATTTTAACGCTAACTCATGTCATGGAAGAGTTAACAACAATATAAATTGGAGTTTATAGATGAACAAAATGGCAATTGCGGCTGTGGTATTGGCTGTCGGTGCAGGTGGATATTTCCTGTCACAACAAGGCGCATCGGTTGTTAAAAATGATCCTATGCTAGATTTTATCCCTGCTGATACCGTGATGTTTTCTGGCCAGCTGGCACCCTTTCCATTAAAAGATTATTTGTACAGTATTGCAGGTAATTACCAAACTAACGGCCTAGATGAAATTCTTCAGCTTGATGCCAGTTCATCTGAACAAGAGCGATTCTTTGTTAGCCTGTACAAGCAGTACATGAATGTATTACCAACCCCTGATGTGTTATTAGCGACCTACGGGCTACCTGACTCGATTAAGAGTTATTTCTATACTCTGGGCGCGCTGCCAGTAATGAAAATACAGTTAAGTAACCCAGATGCGTTTTGGGCTGAGCTTGACCGTGCTGAGCAAGACAGTGGTTTAGCCCATACAACAGGTAGCGTTGGTGAAACAGAATACCGTGCTTATGCATTAACCGACGCCAATGAGCAAGAACAAATAAATCTTGTGTTTGCTGAAAAGCAAGGCTGGTTAACTGTGACGTTAAATACCTCATTTAACCAGGTTGAATTACTTGAAATGGCGCTTGGCGAAAAGCCTGTTGAAAAGCCATTAAGCGACACAACAATGCTGCAAGACATTGCTAAAAGCCATGGCTTTATGCAAGACAACATTAGCTTTGTTAACCACGTTGAATTGGTTAAAGGCTTAACCACAACTGATGGCAATATGCTTGCGAAACAAATTAGCAAAATGGCCGAAACTCAGGGTGAAGATCCTTTTGCTGAGCTTAAAATATCGACTTGCCAAACCGAGTTTGCGGCAATTGCGGCTAATTGGCCTCGTACCGTGATGGGGTTAAATAGTTATTCTATTAGTCGTGAAGAAAGTGACATCGATGCAGCCGTGGTTGTAGAAAGTAATAACCAAGTAATTTTGTCTGCACTGGCTAAAATGCGTGGCTTTATTCCTGCGTTCGATAACAGTGACCACGATAATATTCTATCGATGGCCCTAGGGATGGATGTAAACCAACTTGCTCCAGCGTTAACCGAAGTGTGGAAAGATCTGCAAACCCCAAGTTACCAGTGTGAAGCATTAGCCCAAATGCAAGGCGAGCTAGATGAATTAAACCCTGCAATGTTAGGGATGATGACTGGCATGGCCAATGGTGTTAAAGGCATGAGCGTGACGTTAGCCGATTATAAATTAACCGAGGTTAATGGCGAGCCAAGCTTTGAAAAGTTAGACGCGTTAGTAACGGTGTCGGCTGAAAACCCAATCATGTTAATTGATATGGTGAAACCATTCTTCCCGCCTTTAGCCAACATCGATTTGAAAGATAATGGCGACCCAGTTGATATTACGCCTTTATTGATGCTGCCACCTGAATATGGTGTGAGTGCTAAAATGGCTGTCAAAGGAAATCATTTAGTGGTTTATACCGGTGACAGAGGTACAGAACTTGCTGATGGCTTATTTAAACAAACATTATCAGCCAATGGTTTTTTTGATTTTGCAGTGGATTATCAAAAAATGTTTATGCCATTAGTGGATGTGATTGAAATGAGCGGCGAGCCAATGCCAGAAGAGCTCGAAGCATTAAAAGATTACAATATGCGGTTAAAAATGTCTGTCGACTTTACCGACAAAGGTATTGTGATTGGCTCTAAAGTGAATAGTAGAGCCAGCGCTGAGTAGTGCCCATCTAGTCTTAATAGCTAATAAAAAGGTGACCTAATTAGGTCACCTTTTTTGTCTTTATCCTGGATTAATACGCACGAGTTACAAAATATCGTTTAACGCAATACCAATACCAAAACGTTGATTGTGGTGGTTGTAATCAATAAGGCTTTCACCGTAACCATTAAAATATTGAGTATAGATCCGCAAGTTACCAATAACAGGATAGCTCCAGGTGAACTCAACAGCGCCGCGATTAGGTGACTGTAAGTTATTACGCCATAGCACCGTAAAGCGATGTTCATCAAGACCATATACACCGGTTAACTCAAAGTTACCCATGTACTCGTCAATATCTGGATTATCGTCGCCATCAGCAGCGGTGGGGTTTTCTTTTTCATCTTCAGGAATGCGCCACCACGCTTTTAATCCTAATGCAAAAGGGCCTTTATCGAATACAGCACTACCATAAATGCGGTTCCAACTACGGGATAAATCTGTGGATTGCCCATTAGATTGATGTACAAGACCAAAGCCTAAAAATGAGTTAGTAAAACCGCCAATTTTCCAGTTGTTGTTAAATAGCATAAAGACTTCAGGTTCGTGGTTGGTTTCACGAAACGGCGACGAAGCGTCTTGATTGTAGACTTGCCAGTACGATTGGTTGGTATATGCAAAAAATAAATGGCCGTTATCGCCAAACACGTTGTACCACACCGGAAACTTAAAACTAATTTGAAACTTAGCCTCGAGCTTATCAATATTAATGTCATCGTCGGGATATTTCGCTTCGAACGATGACGGGTTGGTGCTAGTTTGGTAGGTTACTGGGAGTAAATAGTTCGCTTTATGTGGGGTGATCACAAAAGGTTTTTCTGAGGTTGCTAATTCATCTTTAACACGTTCTTCTACTAATGAATCTTCAGCAAAGCTTGAACTGATACTGCCGAGTAACAACAGTGGTATCGCTAGGTAGTATGTGTTTTTTATCATTGCATTATCCATTAGCAAAGTTGTAATTGTAATTATTTGATACACATTGTTATCAATTGTGTTGCTTTTGTCGAATTAAGTTCCAGTTTTAATCTATTGATACGGGGTTGAGTGATAACAAGAGTAAATCATCTTATATATCTTTTGGTTATAAAAACTAACTTTTTACTATTGTATATGGAATATGTAAAACGCTATATTCGAACATAGTAAATTATCTTGAGGTGAGTGTGATGGAATTAGTATCGATGCCAGGGCAAAAAGCCAAAGGCAAAGTATGGTTAGTTGGCGCAGGTCCTGGTGACGTTGAGCTATTAACCCTAAAAGCCTATCGCATTCTTAAAAATGCTGATGCAGTGTTATATGACGCATTAGTGAGCCAGGATATTTTAGATCTGATTCCATCGAGTGCTGAAAAGATTGCCGTAGGCAAACGTGCGGGCAAACACAGCGCCGCTCAAGACGAAATTAATCAGCTGCTTGTCACTAAAGCGTTTACCCGCAAAAATGTGGTGCGTTTAAAAGGTGGCGACCCGTTTATTTTTGGCCGTGGCGGCGAAGAGCTACAAACATTAGTGGCATCAGGCATTGCCTTTGAAGTTGTACCGGGCATTACCGCTGCCAGTGGCACTTCTGCTTATGCCGGTATTCCGCTTACGCACCGTGATTATGCACAAGGTGTCACGTTTATTACCGGACATTGTCAGTTAGCCAGCCGCCCAATGGATTGGCAAGGTTATGCCAATCCTAACAATACGCTAGTGGTTTATATGGGGATTTTAAATGCCAACATTATTAGCGAAGGGCTTATTGGTGCAGGTAGAAGCGCTGACACCCCCGTGGCTATCGTGTCAAAAGCCACCTCATCATCGCAACAGCGCTTTATTGGTAAATTAGGCGAACTTGCCCAGTTAGCGGCTGACCCTGCATTACAAATGCCAGCATTAATGGTTATTGGCGAAGTGGTTGAGCTTGCCGACAGCTTAAACTGGTTTGAACCTAACAAAGAAACGCCAGCAATCGATTTAGATACTACTGCCCACGCGCTGTAGTCACACAATATAACCCCGCTGTGTAAGCAGCATAATAGGTAATGGAGAATTATCATGGCAGGCCGTTCATTAAGCCATTTACAACAACTGGAAGCAGAAAGCATCCAGATCATCCGTGAAGTTGCCGCCGAGTTTGATAACCCTGTCATGATGTATTCGATAGGGAAAGACTCATCGGTGATGCTGCATCTTGCGCGTAAAGCGTTTTATCCAGGCAAAATTCCATTCCCGCTATTACATGTCGATACCGGTTGGAAATTTAAAGAGATGATTCATTTTCGAGATGCTCAGGCAAAAGCGTTTGGGTTTGAATTATTAACTCATACCAACCAAGAGGGTGTTGAGCAAGGTGTTGGACCCTTTACCCATGGTAGTGCCAAACACACTGACATCATGAAAACCCAGTCTTTAAAGCAAGCTTTAAACAAATACGGTTTTGATGCCGCTTTTGGTGGTGCCCGACGCGATGAAGAAAAGTCTCGTGCTAAAGAACGTGTGTATTCATTCCGTGATAAACACCATCGCTGGGACCCTAAAAGCCAACGTCCAGAATTATGGCGCACTTATAACGGCGCGGTAAACAAAGGCGAAAGCATTCGTGTATTCCCATTGTCTAACTGGACTGAGCTGGATATTTGGCAGTATATCTACCAAGAAAACATTGAAATTGTACCGTTATATTTTGCCGCACCTCGCACGGTAGTGAATAAAGGCGGACAGCTCATCATGAAAGATGATGACCGTATGCCTGTAGAAACTGGTGATGTTGAGTCTGTTGAGCGTGTGCGTTTTAGAACCTTAGGTTGCTATCCGTTAACCGCGGCTATGCCATCTGAAGCCGATACGTTAGAGAAAATTATTGAAGAGATGTTGCTTACTCGCTCAAGTGAACGACAAGGCCGTTTAATCGACTCGGACCAAAGTGCGTCGATGGAACACAAGAAACGCCAAGGTTATTTCTAATTAACCCAGCGGGCAACGCCAATAGACCTAATTTGAGTGAGAGAGATAATGGATAAAGCAACAGCAAATACCGACCGCATGGCAGCAGAGATCCAGCTGCACGGCGTAAAAGAATACCTGGCCTTACAACAAAATAAAGGCTTATTACGTTTTTTAACGTGTGGCAGTGTTGATGATGGTAAAAGTACCTTAATTGGACGTTTACTACATGACAGCGCCCAGATTTACGAAGACCAGCTAGCCAGTTTAAAAAATGACAGTGCTAAAATGGGTACCACAGGTGAAGCGATCGATTTAGCGTTATTAGTTGACGGCCTGCAAGCAGAGCGCGAGCAAGGCATTACGATTGATGTAGCTTATCGTTACTTTTCCAGTGAAAAGCGTAAGTTTATTATTTCTGATACGCCTGGCCATGAACAATATACCCGTAACATGGCAACCGGCGCATCGACATGTGACCTAGCCGTTATTTTGGTTGATGCGCGTTACGGCGTTCAAACGCAAACTAAACGTCACGCGTTTATTGCATCTCTTCTTGGTTTGCGCCACTTTGTTGTCGCGGTTAACAAGATGGATCTCGTCGGGTTTGATCAAACGGTGTTTGATAAAATACAGGCTGATTTTGCGGACTTCGTAAAAGACTTCGGTAATTTGGATATTCATTATGTGCCGTTATCAGCGTTAAATGGCGATAACGTGGTTAACCGCAGCACGCAGTGCGATTGGTATCAAGGTGGTACATTGCTCGAGTTACTAGAAACCATCGACACTCAACGTGAACTTAGTGAATTACCGGTGCGTTTTCCTGTGCAATATGTTTTGCGTCCAAACCTTGATTTCCGTGGGTTTTCAGGCACCTTAGCATCTGGTGTACTCAACGTTGGTGATGAAGTTGTCGCGCTACCTTCAGGCAAGCGCAGCAAGATTGAACGCATAGTGACCTTTGATGGTGATTTGCAAGATGCGGTAGCCGGTCAAGCTGTGACTATTACCCTAGAAGATGAAATTGACATCTCTCGTGGTGATTTGTTAGCTAAACCAGACAGCGCACCAGAAATGGCTAACCATATCGTGGCAGACTTAGTGTGGATGGATGAAAAGCCATTACAAATCGGTCAGTTATACGATGTAAAAGTCGCGGGTAAAAAGACTCAAGCAGTTGTCAGTGAAATCGAATACGTTACTGATGTAAATACTCTTGAGCGCAGTGCTGCGACTACGTTGAGCTTAAATACTATCGCAAGAGTTAAGTTAGATTTAACTGAATCGATTGTATTAGATGCATACAGCTTAGTGCGCGACACGGGCGGAATGATCTTAATCGACCGTTTATCAAATGCCACTGTTGCAGCTGTAATGGTAGTGAGTGGTCATCAAGGTGATAAGCAAACCAACACTGAATTTAGTGCATTTGAAATTGAGTTTAATGCGTTAGTTCGAAAGCATTATCCACACTGGAATGCCCGCGATATTAGCGTACTTGGAAAATAATTAATGAGCGAAATATGGTTGTTAGCGATTATCTTGTTAGCACTGGTCGGCGGGCTCCTTGCTGGGCTTGCCACTCCGGCCGCCATGTTTTTTTTCGCTTCATTATTGTGTTACATGCTCGGGTTGGTGGATTTAAGTGTCAGCCTGAGTAGTTTTACCAACAATGGTTTAATTGTTTTAGTGTTGTTGGTGCTTGCCGCCACAGCACTCGAGAAAACCTCTTTGCTTGGTAAGTTAAGTCAGGTTATAGGTAAAGGCTCTTTGTTTTCAACCTTGGCTAAACTCGGTGTTTCAACGGCGTTATTGTCATCATTTACTAATAATACTGCTGTTGTAGCCTCGCTAATTGGTGTTGTGCGTCGTAATCAGGCTCATGCTCCTGCTAAGTTATTACTTCCGCTCAATTATGCTGCCATTCTTGGCGGTACATTAACCTTAATTGGTACCTCAACTAACTTAATTGTTAACTCATTTGTTGAAAACGCGGGTTTAGAACCGTTAGGTTTTTTCGAGTTTTCACAAGTGGGTGCACTGTTGGTGGTGGGTGGATTAACTTTACTGACCATTCTCGCTAACTTTTTACCCGACAGACGCGAAGAGTCAGAAGATGAGGCATTGCCTTATTTACTTGAAGCTCACGTAGCTAAAACTTCCACTTTGGTGGGCAATAGTGTTATCGATAACCGCTTACGTGCACTTAAAAAGCTTTACCTAGTTGAGTTAGAGCGCAGTGGTATTCGCATTTGTCCTGTGCCACCACAAATGGTGTTGCAAGCAGATGATGTATTGCGATTCAGTGGCGCAGTTGAGTCGGTTGAATTATTGCATCAATTTGATGGCTTAGAATGGTTTGGTAAGCAACATGCTAAAGGCCAAAATTTGGTAGAAGCGGTGTTAGCACCATCATCAAGTTTAGTGGGTACGAGCTTAAAAGACTCTCGATTTCGTGAAGTGTTTGACGCTGCGGTCATGGCAATTCGTCGTGGCAATATGCCGTTAAAGGGTGGCCTGGGTGACATCGTATTACAACCTGGAGATGTATTGCTACTAACCCCAGGCGATCGTTTTTCAAAATGCCCCAATTTGACCACAGATTTTGCGGCCATTAGTGGTTTAGATCTCAGTGTTCGATTAGATGAAAAGCGTGGCAACTGGGTGTTAGCCGGTTTTGCCTTAACCATCTTAGCGAGCATTTTTGAAGTACTCCCTTTAGCCAAAGGGTTAGTGTTATTGCTACTTAGTTATGTGGCGATTGGCGCGGTTACCCTAACAGAACTTAAACGACGTTTTCCGCTCGAGTTGGTGGTTATTGTCGGCAGTGCTTTGGGTTTAGCCAACCTAATGGTCACCACAGGCCTCGCAGATCAAATGGCTCAGGGTTTACTCAATGTGTTTAGTGGTTATGGTGTGTTTGCTGCTTTTGTTGGGGTGTATTTTATCACTTTGATTGTCACTGAACTGATCACCAACAATGCTGCTGCGGCGTTAGCATTCCCGGTCGCTTATGCGATAGCCATAAGCTTTGGTGTTGATCCTCGCCCGTTTATTATGGCGGTAGTGTTTGGCGCTAGCGCGAGTTTTATTTCTCCTTACGGTTATCAAACTAATCTAATGGTGTACAACGCGGGTAACTATAGGTTGAGTGATTTTGTGCGTTTAGGTTTGCCGTTATCGATTTTGTATTCCGCCATAGTGTTAATGGCTGTACCGTATTTTTTCCCGTTTTAGTATGAGTTTTCGTGCGGTGTATATTGCCGTAGATCAGGAGCTGTTATGAGCAATATTGTTTGGCATCAACATTCGATAGACCAAGCCGCCCGAGGGGCGCAAAAGGGCCAAAATCCGGTGTTGTTATGGTTTACTGGTTTGTCTGGCTCAGGCAAGTCAACGCTTGCTGGCGCATTAGAGCGAGCGTTATTTGAGCATGGTTTTCATACCTATTTGTTAGACGGTGATAATGTTCGTCACGGCTTATGTAAAGATTTGGGCTTTAGCCTTGAAGACCGTGATGAAAACTTACGTCGTGTAGGCGAAGTGGCTAAATTGATGGTTGATTCAGGCTTAGTGGTACTGTCGGCGTTTATCTCTCCTACGCGTGAAGAGCGTGATCGCGTCCGCGCATTATTTCCTCAAGGTCAATTTGTTGAAGTGCATGTTTCAACGCCATTGAGTGTGTGTGAATCGCGAGATCCTAAAGGGTTATATGCTAAAGCGCGTAAAGGCGAAATTGCTAACTTTACCGGTATTTCATCACCATATGAGGTGCCTGAATCTGCTGAGTTAACCATAGACACCAGCAAAGGCGATCTTGGCACGCAGGTGAATGGTTTATTAGCTTATTTAAAAGCAATCGAAGTGTTAAATCCACCGAGACAAATAGCCGGAGCGGGAATTTAACTAGCTGTGAGCAAATAATTAAAAAAGGGCAGAATAGTAATATTCAGCCCTTTTTTACTTTTAGCAGAGGTTAAATTAACACCTTTTTTAACACTCGTTGCCAGTTACCGCCCATAAAACGATCGCGATCAGATGATTTAAAACGGGCTTTTTTCAGCGCGTCATCAATGCGGCTCATGCGATCGATATGATTAAACTCGGGGATCACTACGTGTTTAGGCTCTACGTCAAAACCGAGTACGTTTCTACTCTGTAAGCTGTGCCACCAGTCGAGATACTCTTTTACCCCTTCGCTGTTATTGTTATTTAACGCTAATAAATTCTCTTGGCCCCGCAGCGGAAAATCGTTGGCTATTGCCACACAATCAACACCACCGATCTTGGCGACATATTCAAGCTGGTCGATGTAGTCTTCTATGGTTGGAGTGGGGTTGTTTGTTAGCCAAAAACTCATCATAAACACTCCAAACACCCCACCCGTGTCGGCTACCGCTCGGATGACTTTATCAGATGAGCAGCGTGCATGATTGACAAAGCGTTTTGCTGCGCCATGACTGAGCACGATGGGCAATTGGCTCGCCTTGGCGGTATCAAGTGCGGTTTGTTCACTTGAGTGGCTAACATCGATAAGCATGTTTCTTTTGTTAAGCTCGGTAATTAGCGTATGACCTGCGGTCGTAAGAGGCTTATTAAGGCCCTGTTTGCCATTATTGTCTAATGCGCCACCCGCAAAACGATTGCCGTAGTGATGGGTAAGCTGTAATACACGTAAGCCCTGCTGATGCAGTGACTCTAGTTGCGGCCAAAGTGGAGGATTACCATTGGCTGAAATGCCATCGGCTTCGACACAATCAGCACCTTGGATTTGAAAGTACACGGCAGTGCGTTGTTGCGCGCGAGCCTTGTCAATATCGGCGCCCGTGAGACCTTGCAAGTATATCTCTGGATTTTCGTTAACGGTTTTGGCTGCTTGTTTAATGCTGTTAATACAGGCTTGATAGGTGCGTTTATAGTTTTTAGTGCCATCGCTTTGCTCAATAGTTTCTATGGCAGAAATATCGGCGATAAAGGCATCAAGTTTCGATGCTTTAACATCATTAATGTCATTGGGTAAAAACGATAAACCGTCGACATATAAGCGTGGGGGTTTGGCAGCCCAGGTTGGCATTGAATAGAGTGGGCTTAATAATGTGGCTGCTCCAAGGCCTTTTATGATGTGGCGGCGTGTTGGGTTGCAGACTTTTAAGGTCATTATTATTCCTTAGTTGAGGCCGATATTAGCGGCACTTTTTTAGGTGACACTCTCTTTGGCGTAACGTTTTATTGCTTCGGCTAATGCATTGAGGCCATTGGTTCGTGACGGACTTAACTGACCACTGAGGCCTAATGTATCGAAGTACTGCTTCACCTCAAATTGACTGATTTGTTCCGTGGTTTTGCCCTGGGTTGCCACAAGTAAAATGGCGATTAATCCTTTGACTATCCGCGCATCGCTGTCAGCGAGGTAAAAGTGTTGGCCGTTGTGTTGATGATGATATAACCAGGCTTGGCTTTCACAACCTTTTACCTGAGCATCAGCTTGCTTGAACTCATCGGCTAATGTGGGTAATTGTTTACCGAGTAGCATGATGTGACGATATTTGTCTTGCCAGTTTTTAGCTTGCTCTATCAGGGTGACTGCCGTTGATAGCTCAGCAGGTAACGAGATAAATAACTGACTTTCTGGTGTATTAGTTGCACTGATTTGGGTCATTAACTGTGTTGTCTCATAAAGCGTGTAAGTTGCCAAGTTATAACAATAACTCTTTTACCGTAATTAACGCATGAATAAATTGATCAATATCTTGCTTATTAGTATAGATGCCAATTGAAGCACGGCAGCAGCCGGCTAAATTAAGATCGCTCATCAGTGGCATGGCACAATGATGGCCGCAGCGAACGGCAACTGCTTGTTGGTCTAGTAATATACCAACATCTTGGTGATGCTCATTAGCTACGTTAAACGCCACAGAGCCAATATTACTCTGCAGTGGATTATCTGCAATACCGTACAGAGTTATGTCACCCAAACTAAGCAGCTGCTGTTGTAAATAAGCCATTAACTGTTGCTCGTGGGCTGCTATTTCTTGGCGCGGTAGGCCCTGTAAAAATGTGATTGCAGCACCTAAGCCTATGACTTCGGCAATGGCGGGTGTGCCCGCTTCAAGCCTGTTTGGCAACTCACCATATTCAGTACGATCAAAGCTAACGGTTTTGATCATCTCGCCGCCAGTGAGCATGGGTGTTAATGCATCTAGTTGTTCAAAGCGACCATATAAAATACCTACACCAGTAGGGCCATACATTTTGTGACCTGAAAACACATAAAAGTCGCAATCTATGTGTTGTACATCAATATCAAGGTGAGCAATAGCTTGGGCGCCATCAACTAAAGTTAATGCCCCGGCATTTTTTGCCTTGGCTATTAAGTCGTTAATGGGGTTTACAGTGCCTAACGCATTAGACACGTGGCATAAGGCAACGAGCTTTGGTTTGCTTTGCAGTAATTGCTCATATGCAGTGATATCAAGCTGCGCATTGGCTGTTAATGAGATAGGTTTAATGATGGCGCCAGTGCGTTTAGCAAGTTCTTGCCAAGGTACAATATTGGCGTGATGGGCTGCTGTATCAATTAAAATAATATCATTGGCTTGTAGCTGCGCAGTTAAGCCGTATGCCACCATATTGATTGCTTCAGTCGTGCCGTGAGTAAAGATAATTTCTTGCGGCTTTGCGGCATTAATAAAGTGGCCAACCTGGTGCCTTACCGCTTCATATTGACTGGTGGCCCGAGCCGATAACTGGTGCGCGGCACGATGAACATTGGCATTGTTGAGCTGATAATACTCATTCATTGCATCAATCACAGCCTGAGGTTTTTGACTGGTTGCGGCGGTGTCTAAATAACATAAAGGATGATCGCCTAGGGTCTGTTTGAGTGCCGGAAATTGATCGCGAATGGCTGGGTGATCAAATGGCGCTTGCGACGGCAATGGGGATATCGACTTCATGAATATGGGGTACTTTATCAAAATAAAAGGCATCAAGATCTTCAGTGATCTTGATGCCTAATGCAAGGTTTTGTCGGCAATTAGCTTAATGCCGCGAGTTTACGGACAAGGAAAACGATACAGTGTTGATAGTTCATTAATCCTAACCATCAACTCAGTCGACAAAGTCACTTTATGGCTGTCGATATTTTGCTTGAGCTGGTGCAGACCTGTTGCGCCGATAATGTTAGAGGCCACAAATTTGCGACTATTAACAAATGCTAAGGCCATTTCTGTAGGGGTTAAGTTAAACTCGCGCGCCAGGTCGATATAGGCCTGAGTCGCCTGTAATGCAACTGGTGTGCTGTTGTAACGAGCAAAACGCTTGTATACCGTTAAGCGTGCGCCTTCCGGCCATTGATCATTTTCATATTTACCCGTCAACATACCAAATGCCAGTGGCGAATAAGCCAGTAATGGTACGTCTTCGCGGTGACTGATTTCAGACATGGCAATCTCGTAACTGCGATTGAGCAAATTATAGGGATTTTGCACACTCACAATTCGCGGTAAATCGTGTTTTTCAGCCAGCTTGAGGTATTTCATAAAGCCCCAAGGGGTTTCGTTCGAAATACCGATATAGCGAACTTTACCTTGTTTAATCACTTCAGCGAGGGCTTCAAGGGTGTCTAAAATAGGTGTGTAATGTTCGTCTTCATCGTGCTCATACATCATCTCGCCAAAGAAATTAGTATTTCGGTCTGGCCAATGCACCTGGTATAAATCGATAGTGTCGATTTGCAAGCGGCTTAGCGAGTCATCTACGGCTTGATGCACATTGCGCCAGTCCAGGGCCATATTGTCGCGAATATAGTCACCTTTAATGCCTGGGGCGGCAATTTTGCTGGCGATAACGAGTTCGTCACGATTACCCTGGGCTTTTAGGTAGCGACCTAAAATACGTTCGGTTTCACCCTGGGTGCTGGCTTGAGGTGGCACAGGATACATTTCGGCGGTATCAATAAAGTTAACGCCCTGGCCAATGGCATAGTCAAGTTGAGCGAAAGCTTGTGCTTGGGTATTTTGTTCACCCCAAGTCATTGTCCCGAGGCAAATTTTACTGACCTCAAGGGTTGAATGTCCAATACGTTGATATTCCATTATCTTCCTCCTATGGAATGTACTTAATTTGAGGCTACCAAGCTTTTGCATCCTTGCAAAGCGCTATCAAACTGTTAGGAGAAGACTGCTTAAAAAATGCTCTAAAGCAACGCGTGCGGGAGATTAATGGAATGCTTTTTAAGCTATAAGTCCATTATCATGGCGATTTCGCAGGCATCGTGACCGGTTTCACCTAAATGCTGACAGTGGTTAAAGCCCAGTTTTTCGTAGAGCGCTAAGGCTTCAACTAACACTGCTGTGGTTTCTAAATACATCGATTGATATTGCTGGTTTTTAGCAAATGCAATGCATTGTTGGGTGAGTTTTTTGGCCATGCCCTGACCACGGATGGTGCGGTTAAAATACATCTTTTGCAGTTCGCACACACCGATATTCCCCGCAAGGGCTGCAACGCCAGCGCCGCCAACGACTTTACCTTGGTATTCAATCACCCAATATTGTGAGCCTTGTGCTTGATACACCTCACTTAAGCAGTCTAGGGTTTTATCTGCCACGCTAAAGCCTTTGTCTGGGGTTAGGCCGTATTCTGCCGACACTTCACGGATAACAGCAGCTATCGCGGCATCATCTTGTGCTGTGAGTGGACGGATTATGGCATCGACGCTGTGGCTTAAAGTGCTAGAGTGTTGAGTCATTAAATAATTCCGCATTAATAAAGGGAGTCATGGCCAGTAACAGCGCCTGAGTATAAATGCTTTCTCGAGTGGCTAAACCTTGGGTCAGCAAGCCAATCGCGCCGCCTTTTTGTTTAATATTTTGGGTGCTAAACATTCGGTCCATCACATGGCCGAGTTCTTCGCCAGCGGCTAGAGCATCATATACGGTCGGCGGTAAGGGTAAGTTGGCGCTACGGCCGACCGATAAAGTGTCATTACTAATAATCGCCATATAAGCAAACGTGGCAGGGCCATGATCGAATTGGTCAACGCCGCCTTCCATTGCCACATAAAAGTCTGCAACTTGTGCCTGTTGTTGACAATAACGAGCACGATTAATGGCGCCTAGTTTAGTTTCGGCTTCGGTCATCGGTTGTTCTGCCACTTGCGAGGGAGCATGCATACCTTGGCAGCGCACAGTGCTATTAGGGTAATACTGCGCAATGGCGTTTTTAGCAGCATTAATTTTTACCGGATTGTTAGAGCCGACAATAATATCGATGCAGTGAAGGTTATCGTGTTGAGTTGTTGTCATAAGTTGTCGTTATTCGTTATTCAATATTCGTTATTCAATATTGAATTTATCGGTTAGTGATATTCACCACTTTGTGCTGTTTTAGGTGATGTTTTAATTTTTTAGCTCACATAATATTTTTACATAATCATTATAAACAGCTATAAAACAATGTCTTACGATTTTGGTATGAAATCTGCTTAGTGATAGCTATCAGGTGAAGATATGTATTAGTCAGTTTGCGACTAAGCTTACGTATCAGCCTATTCTATTTCGAACCTCTTTTAAAAGGAATTTAACCTATGTCTATTCGTATTGCGACCATTAGCCTAACTGTAGGTTTAGTATTAGGTGCGACAATTTTTGGCGCGTCATACACTGAAGCTGAATCGATATTCTCGTTAACAGATTCTGCCGACGTGAATGCGGAGCTAACACATACTCAACAAAAAATGACCTTAGACAGTCAATCACTAAACCAATTAGTGGCTAATACTGGCGCGGGTAAATTAACCGTTAAAGGGGTAGAGGGGCAAACACATATTGAAGTCACGGCCGATATTTATACCGATAAAGACAGTGAAGATGTTGAGATTGAATTAACCTTAAACAAACAAGGCGACAATGCCAAGTTTGTGGCCGATATTGAGTCTGATGGTTTTATGGAGCAATCGCCTTTTATCGATGTGTTAATTACTGTACCAGCGGCTCTAGCGCTAGATATTACCGACGGTTCTGGTTCGATTAAGATATCTGATGTAGCGGCCGCCATTACACTCAAAGATGGCTCTGGTAGCATTGTGATGGACCATGTTGGCGCGGTGAAGTTAGCTGATGGATCAGGTTCGATTAACATGAAAGATGTCAATGGTGATGTGACTTTGCAAGATGGCTCAGGTTCTATCAACATTTCACAAGTGACCGGTGATATTGAGGTGAGCGATGGTTCGGGCTCGATTAATATCGACCAAGTTAACGGTAAAGTCACCATTAGTGATGGTTCTGGTGGCATTAATGTCAGCAATACTAAAGGGCTTGAGATTGTCAGCGCAGGCTCGGGTGGCGTGAATCATCAGGATATCGATGGCCCTGTAATCGTTAATTAATCTTTTATCCCTCATCTACAACAAAACCTGCCTATCTTGCAGGTTTTGTTTTAAAGCCTAAATTAATCGTGGCATGATGCGATATTGATTTAGCAAGGATAAACCACAATGGCAAAAAAGTATTATGTAGTTTGGGCAGGGCGTGAAACGGGTATTTTTACCAGCTGGGATGTGACTAAACGATCCGTTGATAAGTTTCCGCAAGCTAAATACAAATCATTTGCCACTGAAGCTGAAGCAAAAGCCGCTTTTGCCAAGTCGCCGCACAGCAGTATTGGCAAGGCTTCCGCTAAAGCATCGGGCACAAAAACGACAAGCACTAAGACGAAAGTGAGCAGCAGTACTGCAACCGAGGCGTCTAACAATGCGGTACTGTCGCAGTTTGATGTAGTGATTTACACCGATGGCGGTTGCGAGCCCAATCCGGGTAAAGCGGGTTCAGGGATTGCGGTATATCGTCAAGCTCAACTTGCCGAGTTATGGTATGGCTTATTTAACCCTAATGGCACCAACAATACCGCTGAGCTTAATGCGTTACATCAAGCCTTATTGATGGCTAAAACGGCATTAGATGCCGGACATAGCGTGCAGATTATGAGTGACTCGCAATATTCAATTAAGTGTATTAGCGAGTGGGCTTACGGTTGGAAATCAAAAGGCTGGACCCGCAAAGGGGGGGAAATCGCTAACCTAGACATTATTAAACAAGCGCATGAACTTTATGATGCGATAAAAGATAAACTCACCATTCAGCATGTTGCTGCTCATATCGGCATTGAAGGTAATGAACTCGCCGACAGAATGTCAATCTATGCCATTGATCAACAGCACAGCACTTTTAGTCAATTTAAGCCACCATTGGACATCGGTAAAATATTAGCATTACGCACAGGCTAATGACTGATCTTTACCGATAAAAAAGCCGGATTACTCCGGCTTTTGCATTTCACAACACCATTGTTAGTAGTTCAGCTTTTGCTTAATGCTGACACAACGTTGTTCTTGTTGGCGAGTTTCTAACAGGGCGCGTCTGGCCAGTTTTGATAAACCGGTTTCGCTATTTAACACCTGACTGATGGCGTCGATATTGGCTGCGCTGCAATCGGTAGGGATTAATTGCGAAGCAAAGCTGCGCATAAACACCGGCCCTTTATCGTCCATGAGTTGCAAGTTTTCAAAGCGTTGCTCGGCGGTTGCTGCGCTAAGTAATTTTTGTTCTGCAGGGTAGAGGTTGTTTATCGCCACACGAATTTTTGAAAATGCCATGCTGTCGTTATGTTCAATGGTATTTAGCCATTGGCGTTTAAGTGCTGATTCTGGACGGATAACTTCAGCCGCGATAGCGGCTTTTTCACCAGAGTCAGATTGATCAAGATGCTTTTCTTTAACCAATAATGCATGTGCATCGCCGTAGTCATAACGGTTTAGTTGACGGATCATGTTCCAGCGCAGGTCTTGATCTATGGTTAACCCTTTAATATGGCTTTTGCTTTGCAGTAACGACTGAATATGTTCAAGCGCATCACCATGGCTTGATAAGCTAATGTAGGCATCGAACCAACGACGTTGGAAATCTCGGTTACGGTAGCTTTCCATGCTCATGCGTAGGCTCATTTGGCTTAATGCTTTTGATATTTTGCTGTTATAACTGGCATGAGTTGGTGCCATTAAGTCGAGGTAGTTTTTGGCTCGCTGCAAGTTATTAAGTACTTGGCCTAAAATGGTGTAGTCTTTTTCCTGCGGCGCATTGATTAAGGCAATATTTAAGAACTGCTCTAACGACGCGTTACCATCAACCACACTGTCCCACATACTTTGCCACAACATAGAGCGCAATAATGGGTCGCTCACGTGGCTGAGTTGCTGTTTGGCCGTATCGAATGACTTTTGGTCTAATTCAACTTTCACAAATCCCCAATCATCATAGTTTGGATACACTAAATCAGGACAGATCTCGCCAACCAGTTGGTTCACTTCGGTATAAGCGCCTTTGTAGGTAACAGCAATTGCTTGCAGCTTATCGAGCCCGTGTCGTTGATGGTCGAATAAGCCTATTTTCACACGCTGTTCACGCAGTGTTGGGTGTTGGCTATCTTCAGCGGTTTGCACTAATGCAAAAGAGTCGATTTGGTTACCCTGGCAAGTGTATTGTGCCTTAATGGTATTGACGCCAGCGGCATATAACCATTCTTGAGTCCATTGTGACAAATCACGGCCACTGGCTTTGGCTAAACTATCAATAAAATCATCGAGCTCGGCATTTTGATAGCTGTATTGTGTTAAATATTGGCTAACACCACGACGAAAAGTTTCTTCACCTAACAGATGGCGCAGTTGTTTAATGGTTGATGCCCCTTTTTGATAGGTGATGGCGTCAATATTATCAAATGCATTTTGGCTGGTGGCTACCGGCACTTCAATAGGGTGAGTGGTGACTAAACTGTCTTGATGATAAGCAGCTTGCTTACCAGAGGCGTAGAAGGTGCGCCAGGCATGGCTAAACTCAGTGGCTTCGCTGGTGGCCAATGTCCCCATAAATGAGGCAAAGCTTTCGTTTAACCATAAGCCGTTCCACCATTTCATAGTGACTAAATCACCAAACCATTGGTGAGCCATTTCATGCATGATAACGCCGGCTAAACGCTGTTTTTGCTCGGCGGTCATTTTGGCATTAAATAAGAAGCGATCTTCTGAAAAAGTAATCGCAGCGGCGTTTTCCATGGCGCCGTATAAAAAGTCTGGCACTAACACCTGGTCGTACTTTTTAAATGGGTAATCAATCCCAAAGTAGCGGTCGAAAAAGTCTAAACCTTGCTTGGTATAGGTAAACCAATCTTGTGGTGTCACTTGCTCGGCAACCGATTGGCGCGAGAATAAGCGCATCGGATAGCGGCCTGAATTGTCTTCCCAGACTTTATAGGGGCCAGCATGCATCGAGAAGTTATAAGGGCTTAATTTTGGCGTAGTAGGGAAGGTCCACAGGTTAGTTTCGCCTTGGTCTACCACGTTAGTTTCACGCATCGCGCTGATTACTTGCCAGTCTTTGGGGGCGTGAACATTAATCTGGTAGGTGGCTTTTAAGTCGGGTTGATCAAACACGGCGAACATTTGCTGCGCGGCAGCAGGCTCAAAATGCGAGTACAAGTAAACTTTATTGTCTACTGGGTCAACAAAGCGATGTAAGCCTTCACCGTTAGTACTGTGTTCGCGGGTAAACTCAACTGTAATGGTGTTGCTTCCACTCGCTAATAGGCTTTGGTTAATTACGATATATGCGTCGTTGTAGTTAGGATAAACCTTGGTACCGTTAATGATAAATTGTTTAATATTGGCTTTGTTTAAGTCAAGTGTCAGTGATTTAGGCACACTGCTAAGGTCAAAGTTGACGGTCGACTTGGCACTGAATTGACTATTTTCACTTAAAAAGAAAGTAAGATCGTATTGTACATTTGATACTACATTAGCGCGTGCTTGTGCTTGCTGTTGGCTAATGTAAGCCGACCCATCACGTTGTAACGTTGAGGTTGATACTGAGCTACTGCAACTTATGACGCTGGCACAACATAATGCAACAAAACTGGTTTTGATAACCTGTGGACTAAACAATTCAGTAGATAACAATTTCACGTTAGTGTTCCTAACTTATTATTGGGTGTATGAAAAAGCCGACATCAATGTCGGCTTTATTACTATATGCTTGCGTATTACAAGCCTAAGAATGACTTAGATTTAACCTTACGAATTTCTTTTTCATCAGACCATTCAATTAAACCGGTTTCAAGATCCATTAAACGCATGGTCATTTTGTAGTACACATCTTTGGTGCTGCCATCTTGCTTAACAATGCTCGATAGGTTGCCGTATAACATGTACTGCGCGCCAATTTGACGACCAAACTTAATGGCGGTTGTTGGGTCTACCATGCCGGCATTGTTTTGATAATCTAGCTGCTTACGTACGGCATCCACTTTGGTCATGTCGATAAAACGGAACTTACCAGAACGGAGTAACTTGTTGCTAATCGTGTCGGTAACTGACTCAGTATCGATATGCTCTGAGGTCTTATTTTTAATTTTATCAACAAATATAATCGGACGATTGGTTTGTGTCATTACCACCACAGGCGGGAAGGTCATCATGCTGTCGACCATTTTGGCGGCAATATCTTGCAGATCAGTTGAGCCAAAGTTTTCGTTAACGGTTTCAACTTCGGTGGCATCGCCGTATTCAACTTTAGATTGACAGGCGCTCAGCCCCATTACTGCAGCTAACACAAATATCAGTTTTAAATTTTTCATAATAAATTCCATTGGTGATGAGTGACAGTTGATAAGGGGTTATCGTCTATCAGATGATTATCGAATAAAAACGGGTACGATTGCCAGTCTCTATTGCCCAAATTAATGTTGTACGGTTTGGTTTTACTTCAATTTTTACATTTTGGCTGTTATTTAAACGAATGTCGTAGTCACCTGCATCAATAAATTGTTTGGCTATTTGAGCCTGACGCGGCAAGGTTAACCAGCTGCGACGATCTGCTTGTTCGCTTATGACGTTAAAAATTTGCATCACCATGGCCGCGGCATCAACTTGATTATTGGCGCGGCGACTGCTGCTCTGAACGCTTTGATTAAGTTCGTACTTGGCATAAATACGTGCAGCTTGGCGAATGAGCGCAGCAGGTAGGTCTTCTTTTAATGCATTAATGGCTAGGGCGTCGATATGGGCAATACTGTCGGCGTAGAGTGTTTGGCCTAAGCCGCCTATTTGACTCTGTTCAGCTAATGGCATTTGTCTCTGGTAAGTGGCTAATGACGCGGTTTGCCAGTTACCATCTATTGAAAAAGGGACGGTAATGCTTTGTTTTTCGGGAACAAAGCTTCGTTCAACAATAAATACAACCTGGCCTTGATTTGCCGTTGCTAACACAGCATCGCCCCATCGTTTGGCAAACTCATCATATTGTGGCATAGCTAATTGTTTGGCTAAACGGACTAAGTCTTGTTGTAAATAGCGGTTGTCGGGAGTGATTTGCGCCGCTTTACGGTAATCGATAAAAGCATCATTAGGTTCGTTAGCCAGTTCGTGCAGTAAGCCTGTTATGTAGTAACTGTATGCATTTAAAAATGAACTGGTTACGCTACCTGCGGCTTGTCCTAGCTGCGCCATTTGGGCATCAATTTTGCCATTAGCCATTGCCTGAACCGATTCTTGTGATTGTTGATAACGCGCTTGTTCCATACTTTGCAGCTCATTACTGCGGCGCACTTCAACTAGGGCTCCCTGCGCGTCACCACTAAATAAATAATTCAACGCCTGGTATTGGTGCAACATAATGCGCTCATAACCCGGGCCACGATATGGAATGGCATTGTCGTTAAGCAGTATGCTGGATGCACCTGCGCCAAGCTGACTGGCACTGACGGTAGCTTTGTCGTCAAAGGCTTGGTATGCGGCTATTGCTTGTTGATAGTAGGTTTTGCTTTGCTCAAAATTACCCGCCACTTGCATAATACGTCCAGACTCTTGGGCGTAGAGTAAGCCGTCATTACCACTGATGTTGTCGGCTAATGCAGTAATATTAGTCGTAGGCGAGTTGCTGGCTAATTGCTGTTTATAAGGCGCTATTTGCGATGGATAATTAACGAATACACTGTTGTAAGCGCAACCGCTTAAACCGGCCATGAACAGTAGCAACAACCCAAGTGTTTTTAACATGGCATCGCCTCAACCTGTGGCGCCATAAGCTTAACCCGTTCAAGTAAGGTAATACCCTGAAGGTGGTCATATTCATGCTGAAATATCCGCGCCACGAAACCTGTTAAGGTGTGCTGCTGCAGTTCGCCATTTAGTGATTGGTATTGCACTTCAATTTGCTGATGGCGCAAAATCGATAAGCGTTGTCCCGGAATCGATAAGCAACCTTCAATCCCGGCTTCTGTTGCGCTAGATATTGACAAAATTTGGGGGTTAATAACTGCCGTTGGCGCCATTGTTGGGGCGTCTGGGTATCGCTCATTTGGGTTAGAAGCCATAATAAACATGGCTGCACGGCTAAACACTTGTGTTGCAGCAATGCCGACACCGTTAGCATTGAGCATTGTGCTAAGCATGCTATCGGCCAATGCACGCAATTTATCGTCAAACACCGTCACAGGTTCAGCTGTCAGCGTGAGAATATCATCGCCTGTTGTGGCTATTGTAAGGTGTTGAGTCGATTGCATGTGCACCTGCTATGTTAAAAATAAAGTAATGGCCAATATTGCAAACCCATTTTTTTAATCAACCTGTATTGCAACACAGCCTAAGTAGGGCCTAGTAGTGCGGAGGTGGTGTTTCTTCTGCTTGCGAAGCCATATTACTTGGCTCCATCGCCTGTAATTTATTGACCATTAATATCATTTGCTGTTGTTGTCTGGCAACTAAAGCATTGAGCTTTATCACTTCTTGGTTAAGTTCTTCAATAGTGATTTCTTGGAACGAAAGCTTCATTTCAAGGTCGTCTAGCTTTTGCAACACCTGCTCCATTGGGGCCTCTATTTGTCTCTGTTATTACTGCCAATATTCAATTAACCCCTGGCTACTTATACTGACGATAGAGCCTTGGGTTGTCATTGCGGCAGAGTATACTACAGCGCCCCTGTTTTGGGTGTTTTTACTGAGTTGAACTTGCCAGTGTCCTGTTTGTTGGCCTGAGTCGACTTGCCATAAAAAGATCTCTTTTGACGGCGTCCCTGTGAGTAGCTGTGTATCATTTTTGACAAAACGAGCCGCAGAAAAGTTCATTTGACGACGCTTAATATCGAGTTGGCTAAGCGAGTCGCCCGAGTTTGAGTGCCATAGGTTAGCATTACCGGTAATGTCAGCGGCAAAACTTAAGCTACCGCTGTCGTTAATTAATACTTTGGTGAGCCTTGAGTCCATTTGCCACTGTTGCATTGGCTGACCCGTTTGGCTATTCCATAATATGACTTTGCCATCATTCCCCCCACTGAGAGCGGTTTCACCGTCGGCGCTAATCGACACGCTATTGACCTTTTCTTGATGACCTAAAAATTGAATTAAGCGATTTTTTTGTGGCGATAATGACATCACCGAACCATCAACAAGGCCTACCAAGGTTTGGCCATTATTGGCGATAGCAACACTTTGAGCATAAGAGGGCAGAGACCACCAACCTACAGAGCTGCCGTCATCTAAGCGCCAGATCGCTAATGAGTCACTGCTCATCGTCGCGGCAAAAGTATTGTTAGCCGATATAGCCGTATCAATAACATTACTGGTGTTATCTTGTTTACCTTGAAGCCATTGGTAGGAGATGCTCGGACCGGTTAAATCCCACACTTGCACACCATTGTTGGCAGTGCTGACCAGAGCGATGTTGCCATCGTTAGACAAGCTGGCGCTGTAACTGGCATCGGTGGTGAGCACCATCATCTTATCAGCGCTCGGCTGACATGCAGATAATAGCGCAACACAAAGCCAAGTTGAGCAAAAAAGCAGCATTGGAACCCGTGTCATGAACTTGCCCCTTGAATTATTGTCGTAAACCTTGTGATATAAGGTCGACCCAATGGTATAACCCCATTAACTAGTATAAAGTGGCAAGCGAACATGACCACTAAAACATCTCATAGTTTGAATGTATTAGGTTATTGTAACCACTAAAGGATGCTGAGGAAGCTTTAATGAAATCTATTTACAAATTATCGTTAGTTGCATTAGCTGTTGTTGGATTGACTGCATGTAACCAAGAACAAGACGTAGCACCAAAGAAAGTCGAGCTAACAACAGACGCTCAAAAAGAAGCATACAGCGTGGGTGGTTCAATTGGTAAGTACATGTCTGGTCACATTAAAGAGCAAGAAGAGTTAGGTTTTGCTGTTGACCGTACTATGGTTATCAAAGGCTTTAGCGATGGCTTAGGCGAAGAAATGCAGTTGACCGAAGAAGAAATGCAAACTGTATTACAAAACCTAGATAAAAAATTAAACGACAAGCGTTTAGAGCAAGCAGAAGTGTTAGCGGCTAAATCGGTTGAAGAAGGTAAAAAATTCTTAGAAGAAAACAAAGCCAAAGAAGGTGTAACCACGACTGAGTCTGGCCTACAGTACGAAGTACTTGAAGCCGGTGAAGGTGAAAAGCCCGCTGCAGAAGATACTGTTGAAGTTCACTACCGTGGCACATTAATCGACGGTACCGAGTTTGACAGCTCATATGCTCGTGGCGAAACGGCTAAGTTTCCACTAAATCGCGTTATTCCTGGTTGGACTGAAGGCGTACAGCTTATGCCTGTAGGTGCTAAGTACAAGTTTGTTATCCCTTCAGAACTTGCATATGGCGAGCGTGATACAGGGACTATTCCTGCTAATTCAACATTGGTTTTTGAAGTAGAGCTTGTGTCTGTTGAAAAAGCCGCTGCGACAGCTGAAACTGAAACAAAATAATTAACTAGCTTGATTTCGGTGTTAACGCCCGAGATGCAGAGTTAATGGCAAAAAAGGACGCATCGCGTCCTTTTTTATTGCTCATTTGAGGCTGTAGATACCGTTAAACAAAGCGCTTTTAACGGTAGTCAATCAATATCAACTCATTACAACCACTTTAAGCGATAAAATAGATACATCTGCAATGCGATAAGGGCAATAAGACCACCACAGAATGCTGCAAATGCCCAGTTGGTTTCTGCACCGGGAATACCGCCAATATTGACGCCAAGTAACCCTGTTAAAAAACCAAGCGGTAAAAATACCGCTGAGATTAATGATAAAAAATACAGCCTTTGGTTCACCTGTTCAGACTGTTGAGATTGCAGCTCTTCTTGGGTGACACTGGCGCGATCGCGAATGGCATCTAAATCTTCAATGATGCGAATTAAGGTTTCATGAATTTCGCGTAAACGCAGTTTATCGTTATCATCAAATAGTTCGCTACTTTCATGCAACATCCGTGAAAAAGCTTCGCGTTGCGGCGCGAGGTAACGACGCAATACTACGGTTTTCCTGCGTAGCTCGGCAATCTCAGTGCGTAAGCTTTTGTTCACTTGGGTAACTACACGCTCTTCTAACTCATCGAGTTGTTCTTCTAGCTTGCCAATAAATTCAACTTTACGTTGGGTTAAGCGCTCACAAATGGCCATGATAAATGCCGCGGTATCAATTGGCCCTTTGCCTTGGCTAATGGACTCTGCGAGATCGATGACTGACTGTAATTGGCGCTCACAGGTTGAAATGATTTTATCTTCTTCGGCGTATATGCGCACCGCAACCATGTCTTCAGGATCTGAGTTAGGGTTGAGATTGACGCCACGCAAGGCTAATAACATCCCTTTACTTGAGTTGACGACGCGTGGACGAGTGTCTGTGGCTAACAAAGTATCTGTTTCAACACGATCGAGCCCTGAGTTAAGGATCCATTTACGCGCTTTAGGTTCACGATAACGAAGGTGTAGCCATAATAAACCGTCTTGTGGCTGCCATTGCGTAACTTGCTCCTCGCTGAGCGACTGACCGGCATTTGGCCCATTTAGCAGTAAGCTATAAATAAAACCAGTATTCATTGTTTATCATTCCAAGTGTTCGCTATCACAGCCATTAAGTGTGATCCAAGTGTATTGATTATAGCGAATGAAACCTTATATTTATCTAACATTTAATCTGATGCGCACTGATCAGACGACATTACAGGCAGCAGGTTTTGATTTCTTCGGTTAAAATAGTGATAACGCTAATTAAAGAGCAATATTATGGAATACCAATTTCGTCGTAATCGTCTAGAAGGGACGGTATTTGCAGAGTTTAGTATGGATCATGAAGTACTCGGCCGTTGGTTTGCTGAAGAGCTTGGCGATGATAACAGCCGTGCTAACCATATCCTGACGCAAATCATCTTAATCAAAAGCGGTAGTAAAAATCACTGGCGTCATATTGGTGCTGATTTAACCATCGATATCGACACCGAGCAGGTGCGAGTTTTCGCCAACGTTATCGATTTTGAAGAAGAGCATGAATTAGATGATGCCATGAATTTGTATGATGCAGAATCTGAGTCGTATTGCGGTTTAGAAGATTTTGAAGCGGTATTACAAAGCTGGCTTGCCTTTATTAATCAGAAATAATATTACCCCACACTGATTGGTGTGGGGCATCAATTCACGTTAAATGCATCTTGTAAGCGTTATTGGTTTAAATAACGAACCGCCATTTCGGTACGCGACTTCGCATTGGCTTTACGCAGTAAGTTTTTAACGTGTACTTTAACAGTGCCTTCACTGATGTGCAGGTCTTCTGAAATCATTCGATTACTTTTACCTTCAGCCAGCTCCTGTAATATTTGTAACTCACGAGGCGTGAGGTTTTCTATCCAAGTGTTGTCATCAGTGGCATTTTTTAACTCGTAAAGATAGGCCTCAACTTCGTTGCTGATGACGCGGTGACCTAACATGGCTTTTTTTAGCTGTTCGAGTAACAAATCTGGCTCAGTGTCTTTGAGTAAATAACCGTCAGCGCCAGCACGCAATAACCTAACGACATCTTGCTTGGCATCGGATACGGTTAAAATAACAATTCTCGCAGTGACGCCTTCTTGGCGCATCGCATTAAGCGTATCTAAGCCTGACATGCCTTTCATATTTAAATCGAGCAGGATGATGTCAGGTTCGTCATCAGCTACGGCAGTGAGGGCTTCTAGTCCTGTTCCAGTTTCACCAAAAAGTAAAAAATCACTGTCAGAGGTGATCAGCTGGCAAATACCTCGACGTAACAAGGGGTGATCATCTACAACAAGTACGGAGTACGGCTTACCCATTTAAAGGCTCCTGTTGAGGTGGAAAACTAAGTGTAACGGTGGTGCCGCCATGCAGATTACTCTCAAACGTCACAACGCCATGTAATTTATTGGCTCGTTCATGCATGATGCCGATGCCAAAATGTTGATCGCGCTCTTGTAAGTGTGACACACCAATACCGTCATCACATATTGCTATTGTTATCATAGCACTATTTGTTAATTGGCAATCTACCACTATATGGGCAGGCTTAGCGTGTTTGATTGCGTTTAGTGTTGCTTCGCGGATCAATTGTAAAATATGAATATGCTGTTTAGCTTCTAACAAGTGTGCTGACAACTTGTAATTGAGTTTAATATCAACATCACTTTGCTGACGAAGTTGATCAAGCATGACTTCAATCGCTTGATTTAAATTGGGTTCTTTAATGGTTAATCTGAATGTGGACAATAATTCGCGTAATTGCACGTAGGCAGTACTTACCCCTTCATTAATCTCGAGTAATTGTCCTTCCACCTCAGGGCTACGACAACTTTCGTGTAAACTTTTTTTGAGTAAACTGACCTGGATTTTTAAAAATGATAATAATTGACCTATCGAATCATGTAATTCTCGGGCGATGACTGCGCGTTCTTCCATTAATGCCATTTGTTGACGCTGCTCTGTGGCATTATGAATCGTAATTGAACGAGTAAGCATCATGGCAAAGTTTTCAAATAATTGCTGATTCAGGTGCTTAGCGGAAATCACATCCAAATAACCTAATTGAGTTTCTTCAATGTTTAATGGGAACTGGACAGAGCTGATATTGTTTTCTTCAGGCCAACCGCCTTCGGCTTTGATGACATCGCATGAGTCATCTTCATGCTTGATAACAAGCCTGATAAAGTCTAAGCCCTCATAGTATTTCAATTGATTTATAGCAGACTGCAGCGCTTTGTAATCCAGTTTGTCTGCATGCAGCATCACAAGGTTATCGTATAAAAACTTAAGCTCATTATTTGCGCGCGTTAATGCAAGGGTTTTATCGTTAACTTGGCCTTCTAAATCTTCATATAAATCGGCCAATTCTGAGGCAGTTTTTTGTAATGCGTTGCCCAGAGAGGTGAGCTCAATATATTCCGTTTTAGGCATCTTAACTTTAAAGTTACCTTTAGAAATAGTTGATGCGCTGTCCATTAATAATTGCAGCGGTCTTACAACGCGTTTTCGGGTAAACACAACGGCCATAATGGCAACTGCTAATAAAATCACTAAACCTATAATTTGTCCTATAACCAACAGCTTAAGTTTATATGCTGCGAAAAGCTCCATTTTCAATACTAGGGTGTCAATGGTATCAACAAAGTCTTTTAATGACGCCGAATACAGGCGAGCATCACCCGCTTCGACATAGGCTCTCATCACTTGCCACTTATCGATTACCTGCAGGTATTGGTCTGTCAATTCTTGAGGGCTGTACCAGGCCAACGTTCGCTTTAACGGTTCAGAATTAAGGGTATTTTCAAATTCGGTGATTTTTTCTTGAGCATTAATACTGCCTGCATTGGTAAATAACAGTAAGCGATAACTTTGCATACGCATTGAGCCTGAAGCATTAATGCCTTTAGCATCATCGAGGCTAAAAGTTAAATTGACGATAGAAAAAACGGCTAAGCTTGATGATAACAAAATGAGAAACAACATTAAGCCTAAAATCGTTGAGGTAAGACTGCCTCGAGTAAACATAAAACCCTACTTTGAATGACATTTAATAAAAGAATTTGGATAAGACAAAAGTATGGTTTCACTTCTTATCCAATAGTGTGTTCTACATTAGGTGTATCTGCATTACATTAACGAGTTAACGGAACTGTGAGATACATCCTGTTTACATGTTGATCTGGCGCAAACTTTTCTCGCTATACCCCATTGGAGGTATGTCTAAATGTTAGGTTAATGGCTACTTTTGATATTGGAGATGTCGTGGTTAATAAATTAAATATAATGTAACACGGAGATAAAGGGTGATGAAGATGAACGCAAAATCAATTGCACTCAGTGCTGTTATCGCTGCAAGCTTTATGGCTGCAGGCGCAATGGCGAGTGATAAAACTGAACCTCGTAATGAGGTTTATAAAGATAAGTTTTCAAAGCAGTATGACAGCTGGCATGCTACTGATGAAAGTAAAGACATTGTTGATATGTTGGAAAAAGTACCAAGTCTAGTTGTATTGTGGGCTGGTTACGGCTTTGCTAAAGATTATAATGCACCACGTGGTCATATGTATGCGATTACAGATGTAACTAATACATTACGTACCGGAGCACCAAAAAACGCTGAAGACGGCCCTATGCCAATGGCATGTTGGAGCTGTAAAAGCCCTGATGTACCTCGCATGATTGAAGAGCAAGGTGAAGATGGTTATTTCAGTGGTAAATGGTCTAAAGGCGGTCCAGAAATCGTTAATGTTCTTGGCTGTGGCGATTGTCATGTGAAAGGTTCATCAAAGTTACGTGTTTCACGTCCGTATGTTGAACGCGCAATGAACACGTTAGATACTCCGTTTGATAAAGCTTCTCGTAAAGATAAACAATCAATGGTATGTGCTCAGTGTCACGTTGAATACTACTTCGAGAAAACAGCTGACCGTAAAGGTTTTGTGAAGTTCCCTTGGGATATGGGTACCACTGTTGAACAAATGGAAGTGTACTATGACAGCATGGAGTTCTCTGATTGGACTCACGCAGTGTCTAAAACACCTATGTTAAAAGCACAACATCCTGGTTATGAAACTTGGAAAATGGGTACTCACGGTCAAAACAATGTAAGTTGTGTTGATTGTCATATGCCTAAAGTGACAAATGACAAAGGTCGTAAATTTACAGATCATAAAGTGGGTAACCCACTTGATCGCTTTGAAGAAACCTGTGCAACTTGTCACACTCAAAGCAAAGAATTTATGGTTAAGCAAGTTGAAGAAAGCAAACACAAAGCAGCAGATTTAAAAGCACGTGCTGAAGCGCAATTAGTTAAAGCTCACTTCGAAGCAAAAGCTGCTTGGGATGCGGGTGCAACTGAAGCTGAAATGAAGCCTATCCTTATGGATATTCGTCATTCACAATGGCGTTGGGATTTTGCGACTGCTTCACATGGCGCATCAACTCATGCTCCAGCTGAAGTTCTACGTATTTTAGGTACTGCAGTGGATAAAGCTGCTGATGCTCGCATTAAATTAGCTCAGTTATTAGCTGTTAAAGGTGTTAAGCAACCAATTGCTTACCCAGACATTTCAACTAAAGCTAAAGCGCAAGCGGCATTAGGCATGGATATGAAAAAAATGAATGCTGAAAAAGCTGAATTCAAGAAAACACTGGTTCCTCAGTGGAAAGAAGAAGCTAAAAAGCGTGAAGCGACTTACTAAGTAACTTGCTACATTAAACAGCTTATGCATTAACCATAAGCTGTTATCTCCAGTAAACCGTCCTTTTTTAAGGGCGGTTTTTTTATTCTATTTTGCGCAAGCCTTCTTCTGCGAACCCTTCTTAAAGTATCTATAACTGCTATTTCCCTTTGTTGAGCCTGCGCACCAAAAAGGGGCGCTGCGATTTTTTGGCTGCACTTTGTTGGTGCTTTTGTAAGCAGTGGACAGTGCAGTAATTATTTAAAAGTCATATTAAACAACAAGTTAAAAATCTGGCCTGATGATTGAATTAGTTAGTTCAACAAATCAATAACAATTACATTTTTTCACACTTTTGGAGGTCGAGATGAAACTCGTCAGCGCTATCATCAAGCCATTTAAATTGGATGATGTCCGTGAAGCCATAGCAGGCATGGGCATTGAAGGTATGACTGTTACTGAAGTTAAAGGCTTTGGTCGTCAAAAAGGACACACAGAGCTTTATCGTGGTGCAGAGTACCAGGTCGACTTTTTACCGAAAGTAAAACTTGAAATTGCTACCAAAGCAGAAAACTTGGAAATGCTTCTTGAAGCGATTACCAAAGCCGCGCACACCGGCAAAATTGGTGATGGCAAAATCTTTGTCACAGATTTAGAACAAGCAGTCCGCATCCGTACGGGTGAGCTTGATAACGAAGCATTATAAGGGGGCGATTATGGAAGAGTTAACAAAATTAGGGCTTACAGTAACTGAATTACGCTTTGCATTAGATACATTTTACTTTCTAATTTCAGGCGCATTAGTGATGTGGATGGCTGCAGGTTTTGCAATGTTAGAAGCAGGACTTGTGCGTTCAAAAAATACGACAGAAATTTTAACTAAAAACGTGTGTTTATATTCAATCGCTTGTGCGATGTTTTTATTAGTCGGCTACAACATTATGTATGTAGACAATGCTGAAGGCGGCTTCATTCCTTCGTTTGGTTCGTTAATTGGCTCACAAGCTGATGGTGCAGATCATGCATTAGAATCTGACTTCTTCTTCCAGGTTGTGTTTGTTGCAACGGCGATGTCAATTGTTTCGGGTGCGGTAGCTGAGCGAATGAAACTTTGGGCATTCTTAGCATTCTCAGTTGTAATGACTGCGGTAATTTATCCCGTTGAAGGTTACTGGACTTGGGGTGGTGGATTCTTATCAGAAGCAGGTTTCTTTGACTTTGCTGGTAGCGGTATTGTACACATGGCGGGTGCAGCAGCAGCAATCTCAGGTGTACTACTGTTAGGTGCTCGTAAAGGTAAATATGGCGCTAACGGTCAAGTACAACCAATTCCAGGTTCAAACTTACCAATGGCAACGCTAGGTATGTTCATTTTATGGATGGGTTGGTTCGGCTTTAACGGTGGTTCTCAGTTATTAGTGTCAGATGCTGAAAATGCAACAGCAGTGGCTAAAATCTTTGTAAACACTAACTCTGCAGCGGCCTTTGGTGCTATCTCTGCACTCATCGTATGTAAGGTTGTATGGGGTAAAGCTGACTTAACCATGATTTTAAACGGTGCATTAGCAGGTCTTGTTGCGATTACTGCAGACCCATTATCACCTTCATTCTTAATGGCTGCTGTGATTGGCTTAGTTGCTGGTGGCGTGGTTATCTTCTCAATTATTGCCTTTGACCGTGTTAAAATTGATGACCCAGTGGGTGCGATTTCAGTGCATGGTGTCGCGGGGTTCCTTGGGTTAATGTTAGTGCCTTTATCAAATGCAGACGCTAGCTTTGGTAGCCAGTTATATGGTGCTGCGGTTATCTTTATTTGGGTATTTGCTGCATCATTACTTGTATGGTTTGTATTGAAAATGACCATGGGTATTCGTGTAACAGAAGAAGAAGAATACAACGGTATGGATGTGTCTGATTGTGGTGTTGATGCCTATCCTGAATTTGTGAGTGTTAAATCTGCTGGATAATCTTACCCTTGCGATACGCTTAAAAACAGAACCTTTGGGTTCTGTTTTTTTTGCTGTTTTGAAACTGTACTCTGTTTAAGTTAACTCTCATCGTTTGTGTTAAGTACTGGGGGTATAAATCCGCAGTAGTCATCTCAAGCAAAGCCTATGCAGTTTGAATACTATGTTGGCAAAACGCGCATTTCAGTGTGGATGGGTATAATGTGACATGGGGTTATTCGGCGTTTGGAGGGAGTATGGCACATCGTTTAGGATTGAGCGTTTTGATTATAGGGCTATTAATGAGCTGTATAGCTGAAGCTGGCACCGTTATTGTGCGTAAATCATCGCAACCGTTTGATGCGTTTGCTGTGCGCGACGAACTGCAGCAACAGCATGAATGGCAAGAGCTTTTGCGTCAGCAACAACAATTATCCATTTTGCAATCTTTACCCCTAACCTGTATTGCAGTTAAAGGGGCTTTTTTGTATTTCAATTGCGGTCAGCATTATTATCGCCCTTATCAATATCAAGACCAGCAGTTATTTATTGAGATCAACCTAGCTCAAGAACAATAGGTATGTGTTAGGCGCTATTTGCCGTGTCTAGTCACTCTCCAAGATGTTCATTTGTGGCTGAATGCCAGTCTATTGACTACGCTTTAAGGTAGCTTATTTCTATCTGAGGGTTGAATCATGTCGGCTTATCACCCAAACAGGAACGCAACTAAGGCATTATGCCTATCCCCAAAAGTACTTCAATTAACGGTTAAGTTATTATTTATCATCGTATTAACCTGCCTTGTTGGCTGCCAATCTACACAGTCTAATGTGCAAAATACTGATATTAACACCTTGTTTTACGACGATTACTTTACCCCTGTATCCACCATTGATACCGATGATATATATCAACTTCCAGAAGCATTTGTTGCCAAGTTTAGACGCCAATATCTGGCTGAGAATACACTACGAAGCAACAATATATTGGCCAATGAATGGTTGGCGCAATACATAGGTGCTACCAATGGTGGGTTTGAATATCGTGATCATTACACTCGACCCGCGGCTGAAACAGTACTTAATCGTCAGGGTAATTGCATGTCTTTAGTGGTGCTGTCAGCAGCGTTAGCTGAGGCATTAGATGTGCCAGTGGAGTTTCATGATATTGACGTAGAGCCCATTTGGGATCGCCGTGGTGGTTTTTTCTTGGTCAATGGTCATGTCAATTTAAACTTGATGCCGCCTGAAGATAATATAACGGTATTGTTTAGGGGCTCAAAAATGCTCGTTGACTTTTTACCCGAACGTTCATTGAGGGCTTACCAAAGTAAGCGAGTCAATAAACGGCAATTATCAGCAATGTATTACAATAATGTTGCCGCTGAGGCCTTGGTTAAAAACGACTATGATCAAGCTTATGCTTTAGTTAAAAAAGCGATATTGTTAAATCCTCAATTTGTTGCTGCTATAAACACTTTGGCAGTGATTTATCGCCATAAAGGTTATCAAGCTGAAGCTGAACAAGTCTATCGAACAGCATTACAGGTGAACCCGCAAGATTTATCAACCTTGTATAATTTAGCATTAATTTTAGGTGAGCAAGATCGGTTAATTGAGTGGGCTGAAGTACACAAAGTATTAGAACTAGCCAGAATTAATAACCCTTTTTATTACTTTGATATGGCGCAGCAAGCGTATTTTGATCGACAGTATCAAGACGCGCTGGTGTGGTATAAGCGTGCCGTTGAAAAAGCAGATTACCGCCATGAGTTTTACTTTGGTTTATCGAGAGCGTATTGGGCAACGGGTGAGCAAAGGCTTGCAGAAAAAAACCTTAAGCGAGCGTTAGCATTGAGCGATGTGGATAACAAACAACGATATCAAAGTAAGTTACAAGCCATGCGTCAATACTAATTAAGGCTATCACTGGCTTAAGCATGCTCTATGTGTAAGTACACAATCGGTGGCTTTTTTACGTTGAGTATAATGTGTACGCTAATTATCCTTACCTAGCTCCCAAACTATAAACCTGATGTGTGACGCTTGATTAACATGACAAACAGACACTTACATTACTGCAGAAAGGGTATTCCCTTGAGTAATTGTTGTGTTTAGGCGAGGTGTTATTTGGTTAAGCGGTTGGCTTGTTGCGCAGGCTGATAGCTGTTTTGTTCAGCTAAACTGAGAATTTCTTGATACTGGTATGATTGCTTTAGGGTAGTTATGGCATTGTCTAACACTGCTGCAGTGTCTTTGTTGTGACAGGCAATCTTTCTTTCGGCTGGCGCAAATAAGGCTACTTCGGTCACCGCTAAGCTAGTGTCAAGTTTATGTCTTAGCTGGTGACGGTAATACTCAAAAATACGTCGCTCGAGTACAACAGATTGAATATGGCCATTAAATAGCATCACAACCTGGCTTTTTTGATTTGATATTTCACTGTAAAGTGGGTTTTGTTTTGTAATCTCACTAAAGGCTTCACCAAGGTATTTTTCTGCATTTTGAAACCCTAAAATCGAAATGGGTTTAAGATCTTCAATTGTATTAATATTCAACTTGTTTTTGCTTAGGTAAAACACGCTATTTTGATATTCAATTAAACTTTGAGTGTAAAACATTCCCTCAATATGATCTGGCGTATTAATCATGCAATCTATTCTCTTGGTATCGACCAGGCGTTGAGCACGCAGGTTCGGTGCGTGCACAAGGTCAGTCATAGAGATACCACTAAGCTCAAGTGCGGTGACTAATAAATCATATTGTACGCCTTGAGGTTTATTAGCAAAAAAATACGGTGCAATACTATTGCTGGTAGAAAAGCTGATTTGGGTGATATCGGGCAGTAAGGCTTGCTGTATGGTTTGGACGTGATGTTCGACTAAGATGTGAGGCAATTCAGACGGATCGCTAACGATGTCATCTGCCGTAGCGGTTAGACAGTTAAATAAGTTAAGCGTAACTAGCAAAAAAATGATGCAGTATTTCAAACGTTAAACTTCCTATTGTGTTGTCCTTGTCTATTATCGTCGATGTTAGTCAGGTAAATAATGGTTGTTTGTAAAGGTCATGCCTACGTTTGAAATGGTGCAAAAATTTGTTCATTATTTAGTACGAAACACATTATTGTTAACATCAGTATGGTCCATCAAATGTCTTGCATCAAGTTCACTTTTACTTTAGGTGATATCCTTCCATTTAATATCGGCATAGTTGAGTAATACTTGATTGATTTGTCGGTTGATACTGGTTAAATTGAACTTTCGCGTTCATTTTCCTGATGTACTCTACTCATTTTTATATCACTTTTATGAATTAACCCATTTCTTTCAATCTATTGAATAAGAGATATTATAGATTTTGCCGGAGTTGTAACCATTATGTATTATCAAAACGACGATATTCGTATCGATGAAATAAAAGAATTGCTACCACCTATTGCGATTCTTGAGCGATTTCCGGCTAGCGAAAATGCATCTGCGACCGTATATAACGCGCGTAATAACATCCATAATATTTTAGCGGGTAAAGATGACCGTTTATTAGTGATTATCGGTCCTTGTTCAATTCATGACCCTGTTGCTGCATTAGAGTATGGTGAGCGTTTAAGCGTTTTACGTGAGCAATATAAAGACCAGCTTGAAATTGTTATGCGTGTCTATTTTGAAAAGCCGCGGACAACGGTGGGTTGGAAAGGCCTAATTAACGACCCTTACATGGACAATAGCTATAAATTAAATGATGGTTTACGAACTGCACGTAAATTATTGGTCGATTTAAATGAGTGCGGCATGCCAACGGCGGGTGAGTTTTTAGATATGATCACACCCCAATATGTTGCCGATATGATGTGCTGGGGCGCCATTGGTGCGCGTACAACAGAATCTCAGGTGCATCGTGAACTGTCATCAGGACTTTCTTGCCCAGTCGGTTTTAAAAATGGCACTGATGGCACCATTAAAGTGGCGATTGATGCGATTGGTGCGGCTAATGCTCCACATCATTTTCTGTCGGTCACTAAGTTTGGTCATTCAGCGATTGTGTCAACCAAAGGTAATCCAGATTGCCATATCATTTTACGCGGTGGCCGTGAACCAAATTACAGTGCCGCACATGTTGAAGAGATTTCAGCGCAACTGAAAAAGTCAGGCCTTGCAGATAACATTATGATTGATTTTAGCCATGCTAATAGCAGCAAGGACTATAAAAAACAGATGTTAGTGGCCAAAGACGTTGCCGAACAAATTTCAGCAGGCAACCAAGCCATTTTTGGTGTGATGGTTGAAAGTCATTTGGCTGAAGGTCGTCAAGACCTAGTTGATGGTGTTGAATTATGTTACGGTCAAAGTATCACCGATGCCTGTATTGGCTGGGGTGATACAGAACAATTACTGACCACGTTAAATCAAAGTGTGGTGAATCGTCGCCAAGGTTAATTGAGCCGACGGACAAAAAATAAGGCGCTAAATGCGCCTTATTTTTTTTCTTGCTGTACTAAATATTCGTTTGCTTTTGCTAAGCTGCCAAATGCAGATATGAGGTTGTTGCGGCCTTTGTCTTGTAATTCAGGGTTCCCTGATTCAATCATCATCCATACCCAAGTTTGTATTAGTTGTAATGGTGGGTATTGAACTTTCGTGCTATCCAACATAAAGCATCCTTTAAACGGGTAAATCTTTGTTTGTGAATTACCCAAACAATCGTTTATTTATTTCTGAAGAGTATCAAATAATATCTGTAGAAATAACTCTATTTGGGCTTAAAAAGCGAAAAATGACTAAAAAAAAATTAAAAGTAGTATTAAAGTGTGATGCAAGCCGTAAGCTTGTAAGTCTAAAGTTTTACACTTGTTAAGCCTTAATAATAAAAATATTGAGATAATTCAGGGGTTTTTACAGTAGATTGTGACGTAAGTCTGATAAGAAAATGCTTTATAATAAGACAATACTGATAAACCTCATGATCGAACTTGATCACATTGCCACGTTAAGCGGCCTAACATTGGAGTAACAATGAGACCTTCTGCGTATTTTGAAGGCCCAATAGGGAAACTGAATTGGCATGTTTTACGATTATTGTGGCCTTATTTAATTGAGTTTAAAGGGCGAGTGTTATTGGCTATGTTGTGTTTAGTTATCGCTAAATTAGCCAGCGTCGGCTTACCCTTTATTTTAAAAGATCTCGTTGATACCTTAGACACCTTAAGTGTTGAACAAGCTCTCGCAGTGCCATTTGGGCTGGTGATTGCTTATGGTGCAATACGCTTTCTCAATGTCATCATCGGTGAAGTACGCGACACGTTATTTGGCCGTGTAACTGAACGTGCAATTCGCCGTCTTGGTTTGGCCGTGTTTGAGCATTTGCATCGTTTAGATCTTGATTTTCATCTTGATCGCAGAACCGGCGGTTTGTCGCGAGATATTGAACGTGGCACTAGTGGCGTAAGCTTTTTAATGCGTTTTATGGTGTTTAATATTGTGCCGACGCTCCTTGAAATTACACTGGTTATTGGGATTTTCTTTTTTAACTACGGTATTCAATTTGCATTGATTACGCTTGTCTCAGTGGTTGCTTATATCGGTTATTCAATCAGAGCAACTGAATGGCGCACAGGGTATGTACGTGATGCGGCAAAAGCTGATTCATTAGCCAATACTCGGGCAATAGACAGCCTATTAAATTATGAAACCGTTAAATACTTTAATAACGAATCTTATGAGTCACTCCGTTACGATAACGCGTTGGCTCAGTGGGAAGTCGCTAAACGTAAAAACCGTTTGTCACTTCTAGCCCTTAATGGAGGGCAGGCGTTTATCATTGCTATCGCCATGACTGCGATGATGGCATTAGCCGCTCACCAAGTATCATTAGGCATGATGACCATTGGTGATTTTGTATTAATTAACGCCTTTATGATGCAGTTATTTATTCCGCTCAATTTTTTAGGTTTTGTCTACCGTGAAATTCGAGGTGCCTTGGCCAACATTGAACGCATGTTCGACATTATGGCGAACGTGCCACAAGTTGAAGATCAAGAAGGCGCTTCAACCATTCGCCCAACTATAGGAGCAATAAAGTTTAATAATGTCAGTTTTCAATATGATCAACGATCGATTTTAAAGCAGGTAAGTTTTGACGTTCCTGCAGGTAAAAAAATAGCCGTGGTGGGCGACAGCGGTGCTGGTAAATCGACCATCATTAAACTACTGTTTCGTTTTTATGATGTAAAAAGTGGCTCAATTACCATTGATGATATCGATATTCGAGATCTGACCCAATTAGCGTTACGCCAAGCGATTGCTGTGGTACCACAAGATACAGTGTTATTTAATGATTCGATTTATGAAAATATTCGTTATGGTCGTCCTGGTGCGACAGAAGATGAAATAAAACAAGCCACTCAACTGGCACATTTGAGTGACTTTATTAATTCTTTACCTGATAAAGGCAATACTAAAGTCGGTGAACGCGGACTCAAACTTTCGGGTGGTGAAAAACAACGAGTCGCTATTGCCCGTGCAGTGTTAAAAGGTGCGCCGATTTTAGTGTTCGATGAAGCTACATCTTCATTAGATTCTCGCTCTGAGCAAGCAATTTTAAGTGCTTTGCGCGACGCCGCAAAAGGCCATACAAGTTTGGTGGTTGCACATAGGTTATCGACCATTATCGATGCAGACCAAATTGTGGTACTCAGTAAAGGCTGTATTGTTGAGCATGGCACTCACAGTAGTTTATTGGCCCAACAAGGCTTATATGCACGCTTATGGCATATTCAGCATGAGCAGGGTGAGCCAATGAGCTAATGAGCTCCAACCTATTTAGTTCGTTTTTGATGTGTTTTATATGTTTATTGTTACAATTATAATGAATGATTATTTTGACCATCTACAATAAGGTCGCTAATCTATAGCGCTGCGAGCAGTTGAGTAGAACATGTACATTGATATGATATTTCTACTCAACATCTAGGCTTAAATCTCATCTAGTTGGTTGTCCCACCGCTTAAATCCAAGCTGAGGTTATTGTAGTTGTTTATTAAACATCTAATTTTAATCTTTTTATTAATCTTTAATGTACTAAATGATGTATGGAGGTGACTTATGAATAATATTGCGTTAATAGCGGCGTTAGAAGGCACCCGACATCAGGTAACGACAGATTGGTTAGCTATTATGGCTATGTTAAAACAGCGCAATATGTCTGATGATGCTATTGAAATTGTATATAATGATTTGTGTGCAGGGTTACGGGTTACAACTCGTGGACTAACGTTAGCCAAGGCTGTTGAAAAGCAACAGAATGAGAATATCGTAAAGTAAAAATACCGATGATATAAATGACTTTTTACATCGATTTTAATCCCCTACATGTACAACTCAGATACTGTTTCCTCTAAAATAACTCTAGAACGGTCCTACTTATTTAGGAATAGATATCAATAGCAATATGATGCAGTGGCTAAAAAATGATTGGATAAATGCTTTATGCTTATTAAACAGCAAGCAGAAACGAAAGTAGGTGTTTATGGTTATTTTTTGCGCCAACCAATACAGACCATTTTGATCAATGATTGTGGTGAGGTATCTGGGATTAAGCGCTTAATCTTACCGTGTTCAAAGCACACCATCTCACCTTCGATCTCAATCATGCGATCGCAGTTTTTACAGCTAGCACTTAAACTTTTTTCGTTAACAGGTATATTTTCCGCTGCTACTTTTAACATATGATCCTTGGCTTACAAGTGTTCCTAAATCACATCAACCATGGTTACTGTGATCAATATCAAGTTCTATTCTACACCTTATTGTTATTTTCAGCAAAGCCATGCTGTATAAAAAAAGAAATATCAGTACTACCTAATTAGTCTAGGTTAGTAGACTTATTGCATGTGTCGATAATGCTTATCAAGTGTTACTGCTATCCCTGCTGTTTGTACAATGCGAGCATGGTGACGGGTCAGATACCTTGGGTCTGTGACGCCACATGAATGCGCAATCATAGTTAAATCATAATGAAGAAAATGATTATAGTTAGCCACTCGGGCCGATTTGTCTTTTGGGTCTAGGCCTTGCTGCAAGCGAGTGTTGTGGGTCGTTATGCCTGTTGGGCAAGTATCTTTGTTGCACTGTAATGATTGAATACAACCTAACGCGAACATATTACCTCTGGCCGAAGCAATAAAATCTGCGCCAGTAGCTAATGCCCAAGCAACATAAGATGGCATGACTAACTTACCGGTTGCGATGATTTTGATTCGCTGTTTTAAGCCGCGCTCGTTTAATAGATCAACTAATAATGGCAAGCTTTGTCTTAATGGTAAGCCCACATTATCCATTAAAGCCTGTGGTGCAGCACCTGTTCCACCGTCTGAGCTGTCGAGGGTAAAAAAGTCTGGAGAAGAGTCGACACCACGTCGTTCTATTTCGTCACATAGATCGCTTACCCAGGTTATATCGCCTAATACAGCTTTAATGCCAGTGGGTTTGCCTGTGATATCGCGCACTTGGTTAATCATATCGAGGATGTCACTCACACCTTTAAATTCAGCATGACCATTCGGGCTTATGGAGTCCTGGCCGATAGGGATACCCCTAATGGTGGCAATTTCTTCAGTCACTTTAATCGCAGGTAAAATCCCACCTTTGCCGGGTTTTGCGCCTTGGCTTAATTTTATTTCGAACATTTTGACTTCAGGGTGTGCGGCTATATCAGTTAACTTTTGCGGGTCTAGATGTCCTTGTTCGTTGCGCACCCCGTATTTTGCTGTGCCGATTTGAAACACTAAATCACATTGCCCTTTCAAATGGTGTGGGCTCAGACCACCTTCTCCTGTATTTAACCAACAGCCTGCTTTCGCGGCGCCATGAGACAATGCCGTTATTGCAGGGCGAGATAATGCACCAAAGCTCATGGCAGAAATATGGCAAATTTTATCAGTGCTATAGGGTTGCTTGCAGTTGGTGCCCACGGTTACCGCAATAGGTTGATGTTGCTCATGATCACTAATAGGAAAGGCCGAGTTCATAAACATGACTGTGCCAGGTTTGTCTAAAACCTGGGTTGAGCCAAAAGCGATAGTGCGATCAACATTTTTGGCAGCACGATATACCCAGCTTCGCTCTGCACGGTTGAAAGGCAGCTCTTCGCGGTCTTGGGAGAAAAAATATTGTCTAAAAAACTCGCCTTGTTTTTCAAATAAATATCGAAAGCGGCCAATTACAGGGTAATTGTGGCGTACGGCCTGCTTAGTTTGCAATTTGTCAGCGATATACATGTAAACCACCGCGATAAGCAGTAGCCAAAACAGCACCAAAAATAAACCTGAGAACAAGTCTATTCCCCACATAAACCAATGTTGTTGTTCCATGCTGCAGTCCTTAATGATTGCGTATATTGATTACCATATTAGCCGCAATGAATTAGGGCAAGTTAAATTGATGATATTAATCAGTAGACTAAAGCAGCTTGCCACTACATAGCTTAAAAAGATCGCTACAGCACTTTAGAAATCGGTGTGTTGGTCGATAATTAAGCTATCGGTCATTGTATGTGAGCCAAGATTATGGATATTAAGTCAACTAATAGTGCCAGTGTAAACACGCAGAACAGTACTCAAAACACGGCCAATCAACAAGCAACAAAAACCAATGATACAGAGCCTAAATTGACTAACAATCAACTCAGTCGTCAAATGATGAATAACTCGATTTTAGCTGCCCAAGAAGAAGTGAGTATTGCTGCTGGCGATAAATCGATGGCGCTGCTTTATCGTGCAGCCATTGAAGCCATCAATGAGGAGCTTGCCCCCACCATGGGCGAGAATGCGGTACAAAAAAATGCTGAGGAGGGCATTGATTACTCGCCTGAAGCAACAGCCGACCGTATTGTGAGCTTTGCCACCAACTTTTTTTCGGTTCATCAGCAGCAAAATCAATCGATGGGTTTTGATGAGCTGGTCAGTAGCTTTATGGTTAAGATTGGTGATGCAATTGACCAAGGTTTTAAAGAAGCCAGTGATATTTTGTCAGGATTGAAAGTATTGCAAGGCGACATTGCCGACGGAGTAGACCAAACCTATGAATTGATACAGCAAAAACTGGCTCAGTTTGCACAAGACAGGTTAGATGCTAATGAGGTTAATACAGAAATCAAAGAGGCTTAGTCTTATGCAATAACATTGACGAGATCATGTAGAGGTTGCGATAAATATCATAAATAAACTTAGACTGTTAATTAAGCAAATATCTGTATAGATTGGTATTATTATTTATCGCCAATCTAAAAGGATACTCGCCATGTGGATTAACGGTACTGTACTCAAACGCATTGACTGGAATGACAAATTATTTTCTTTGCGTATTAAAGCTGATATTGAGCCCTTTATTGCCGGGCAATTTATTAAGTTGAGCCAAAAACGCGACGATAAGCGCGTAGCCCGAGCTTATTCACTTGTTAACCCGCCCGGCACTGATTATGTTGAAGTTCTTGCTGTGGCGGTAGAAGAGGGGCAACTCTCTCCCGATCTGCAAAGCCTAACCCCAGGTGACACAATCGAAATTACCCCTAAAGCTACCGGGTTTATGACCTTAGATGAGATCCCTCAAGGTGCTTTACAAGGTAAACATTTGTGGTTTTTAGCGACCGGAACCGCTGTTGGGCCGTTTATTTCTATGTTGGCAACCGAAGAACCTTGGCAACGGTTTGAAAAAGTAGTGCTGGTTTATGGTGTCAGGCTGGCTGAAGATTTAGCGTATCTTGATACCATTAAGCTGTTACAACAAAAATACCCCCAACAATTTATTTTTATCCCTATCGTAACCCGCGAAGCGTTTCCCGATGCGTTATCTTGTCGGATCCCTGATGGAATAAGCAGTGGTTTAATTGAGCAAAAAGCTGGTATTGGCATTAATGCAGAATATTCACAAGTGATGATTTGTGGTAACCCAGGGATGATTAGTGACGCGCAAACTGCGTTAATCGAAAAAGGACTCAATAAAAACTTACGCCGTGCCCCTGGACAAATTACCGTTGAAAAATATTGGTAACTTGCATTTTTAGCTAATTGAATTTTTTTAGAGGAGAGGGTGTTTACATTCTGTTGACTTAAAGTACGAAAAAATTAAACAGTGCTTGCTCAATATGTGACGTTTATCTATCATGTATGCAATTGATAACTATTATCACTTACATTTTGAAAGGCTTTTTTAAAGCTTGATCACAGGAGAGTGCCACAATGAAATTGCTCAATAACGTCGTATTGTTAGGATTAGCTGGTATGACATTTTCTGCCACAGCGGCAGATCCTCTGACCGTTTATTCTTATCGCCAAGCATTTTTAGTTGAGCCAATCCTAGAAAAATTTACAGAACAAACCGGCGTTGGCGTCAATGTGGTGTTTGCTAAAGACGGCATTGCAGAGCGTATAGCTCGTGAAGGTCGTTTATCCCCTGCAGATGTGGTTTTAACCTCTGATTTTTCGCGTTTAATGGAGTTAGTTGAAAAAGAGTTGGTTAGCCCAGTTAATAGTTCTGCTATTGATGAAAATATCCCCGCGCAATATCGCTCACCTAATCACGATTGGTTCGCATTAACTATGCGCGTGCGCAACGTATACTCTTCAAAAGAACGTACTGGCAAAATTGACATTGATTATCAAGATTTAGCGTCAGAGCAATACAAAGGCAAAATTTGTACCCGCAGTGGTAAACATCCTTATAATGTGGCCCTTGTTGCCTCAATGATTGCTCACGACGGTGAAGCTTCAACCAAAGCATGGCTTGAAGGTGTTAAAGCGAATTTAGCTCGTAAGCCACAAGGTAATGACCGCGCCCAAGTGTTAGCAATTAAAGAAGGCTTATGTGATATCGCCATTGGTAATAGCTACTATTACGGTAAAATGATGATGGATAAAAACCAAAAAAGCTGGGCTGAAGCGGTTTATATTAACTTTCCAAATCAACAAAACCGTGGCGCACATATCAACGTATCAGGTATGGCTTTAGCAAAACATTCACCTAACAAAGATAATGCGATCAAATTGATGGAGTTTTTAACTTCAAATGTTGCTCAAGGCATGTATGCTGAAGTGAATATGGAATATCCCGTAAAGGCGGATGTTGCGCCATCTGAACTGGTTGCATCGTGGGGCGACTTTAAAGCGGATTCACTGCCTATTTATAAATTAGCAGAAAATCATCAAGCAGCAATTAAGTTATTAGATGAAGTAAAATTTGATCTGTAATTAAGTGCGGTTTTTTCAGTATCAGCGCGTTGTTAAAAAATAATAACGCGCTGAATTAATTCGGTAGACTTTATGATCTTAGGGTTAACCAGAAGCTGGTCGCTTATTGGTTATTTGATTACTGCAGTATTATTGTTACCGCTACTTGCGCTTATTGTCCAGGCTACTCAACCAGACGAAGCGGTATTCACCCATCTGTTTGACACGGTATTGCCTACCTATATTTCCAATAGCTTACTGCTAATGTTACTTGTTGGATTTGGCTCACTCGTCATCGCTATACCTGCCGCTTGGTTTGTGGCTCGTTGTGAGTTTCCTGGACGACGTTATTTTCAATGGCTATTGTTATTACCTCTGGCCATGCCTGCTTATATTGTCGCTTATGTTTATACCGATATGCTCGACTATGCAGGCCCTGTGCAGCGCGCAATGCGGGCATGGTTTGAATGGCAAACACCTCATGATTATTACTTCCCCGCTATTCGCAGTATTGGTGGTGCCGCGGTTATGTTGTCGTTGGTATTGTTTCCTTATATTTACTTGTTGGCTCGCACTGCATTTATGGAACAATCGTCTCACTTTTTACACGCGTCTAGAGTGATGGGATGTGGGCCTTGGCGTAGCTTTTGGCGGTTAGCGTTACCCATGGCGCGTCCTGCTCTAGCGGTGGGGGTTGCACTAGTGGCAATGGAAACCGCCGCCGACTTTGCCACAGTAAGTTATTTTGCGGTGCCAACATTAACCACTGCTGTTTACGATACATGGCTAGGTTATGGCAGTTTAACCGCAGCAGCTAAACTGTCGGCAATTATGTTACTGGTGGTATTTAGCATGGTGGGCGTTGAGCGTTTTGCTCGGCGCAAACAGCAATTATTTCAAAAGCAGTCAAGATTAAATGAAGCCGATAGATACCATTTAGCGCCAGCCAAAGCATGGGCAGCATGGAGCTATTGTATGGGCCTATTGGTAGTATCATTTTTACTGCCTTTTGTTGTGTTGTGCGCATACGCTGTTGACTACTTTAGCGAAAGTTGGGATGACCGTTTTTGGCAGTACAGCATTAATAGTTTGTATATAGCGGCTATTGTGAGCTTTATCTGTGTGGCTTTTGCGGTGGTGTTAATGTTTGTTAGGCGCGTGAGCCCGCGCCCAAGCGATAAGCTTGCCTCACGCTTGAGCAGTACTGGCTATGCCTTACCCGGCACGGTATTAGCGATTGGTGTATTGGTTCCGTTGACCTATGCTGACTTTGCCATTAATGACTTAATGGCATGGTTTGGCGCCAAAGGCCCTGGACTGTTATTTACGGGTAGCGTATTTGCGTTAATTTTTGCATTTTGCGTGCGTTTTGTTGCGATTGCGATTGGCAGTCTAGAGAGCAGTTATAAGCGTATTTCCCCCTCGCTTGATATGGCGAGCATCACGTTAGGCCAATCACCTCGGCAATTATTGTGCAGTGTTCACCTTCCGTTATTACGTAAAGGCATGTTTGCGGGTGCATTATTAGTGTTTATAGAAAGCATGAAAGAATTACCTGCAGCATTGTTACTTCGCCCTATTGGGTTTGAAAACCTAGCCACGTATGTCTTTCAATTTGTCTCAGATGAGAAGTTAGAGCATGGGGCTTTAGCCGCAATTGTAATTGTGTTGGTTGGGCTAGTACCATTGATTTATTTGAACCGTTCGTTGGAGCAATCACGCTAATATGTCTACTTTATCTATTCATAATGTCACTAGTGATTACCAGGGGCGGGTGATATTAAAGCAGTTAGATTTAACCCTACAACAAGGCGAAATCGTTGCGTTATTGGGCCCCAGTGGCTGTGGCAAAACCACATTGTTAAAAGCGATAGCGGGGTTACAGGCCATCAGTGAAGGCAGCATTAGCATTAATGGTCAGGTGCTCAGTGGTAATGGGATTTTCGTTGCCAGTGAGCAACGAGGCGTGGGGATGATTTTTCAAGATTATGCCTTATTCCCTCATTTATCGGTTGCTGACAATATTTTATTTGGGGTAAAAGGCTTAAATAAGCTTGAGCGCCAAACAAGATTAGAAGACATGCTTGAACTGGTTAAATTAACCGGGCTTGGTGATCGTTATCCTCATGAGCTTTCTGGGGGGCAGCAGCAACGAGTCTCCATTGCGCGAGCTCTGGCATATGAACCAGAGCTCATGCTACTTGATGAGCCTTTTTCTAATATCGATGCACAGGTACGCCATGAGATGATGCTAGAAATCCGCGCAATTTTAAAACAACGTAATGTCAGTGCCGTGTTTGTTACTCACAGTAAAGACGAAGCTTTTGTATTTGCAGATCAATTAGCGTTATTTGAACAAGGCCGGATAGTGCAACATGGCGCTGCAGAAACCTTGTATTCAAATCCAAACAGTCAATACGTTGCCGACTTTTTAGGAACCACAAATTATCTCGATGTGACGGTAACCGCTGAAAAACAAGTTGATTCACCTCTAGGGACTGTCTTCAGCACGACAACTCTACCTCATACTATCGGTTCTAAAGGGAAGCTATTATTAAGACCGCAGCAAATCTTGCTACAAGCCAATGACAAAGGAAGCGCTGAAATTATCGAAAGGCGTTTTTTGGGCTCAGTTTGCCATTATCATGTTGTGCAAAATGGGGTGTTTTTAGAAATTAACAGCCCAATGATGAATTTTAGCATTGGACAGCGAGTGCAATTAGTTATTCCAGAGCATCAGTTAGTGGTGTTTAGTGAATAATGCTAAAGCTTATTAGTTTTTACTGATGAAAATTATCCAGCCAAAACAGTTATTGATTTAAATGTGAGAGTACATCAAGTAATTTGTTTGTATTTAAGCTAAAGTGTTTTGGCTTAATGATATCAAATCAAATATGATCAAATTGTTAAGTTATAAGCATTTAGGCCGACATAAAGTATTAAGGTGGATGAGTAAATATGGGTAACCAAGTTATGCCTCGTGAACAATTAGGGATTTGCGCTGAAGGTAATTTACACAGTGTGTATTTAATGTTTAACGCCATCGACGGCGTAGAAGAACAATTACGTCCTTCAATTGCCAATGTGGCGCAATACATTTATGAACTCACGGACCAATATGCCGACAGTGCTTTTAATGGCTTTGTAGGAATTGGCGCAAATTTTTGGGACACCTTTTATCCACAAGCTCGCCCTGCATTACTAAAACCGTTTCCCTCAATGAATGAAGGCAACCGCGATGCACCTGCAATGGAATACGACCTTTTTGTCCACATTCGTTGTGATCGTTATGATATTTTGCACCTAGTGGCTAACGAAATTAACCAAATGTTTGAAGATTTAGTCGAACTTGTTGATGAAGAGCGTGGTTTCCGTTTTATGGACAGCCGCGATTTAACCGGTTTTGTTGATGGCACCGAAAACCCTAAAGGTCGTCATCGCCAAGAAGTGGCATTAGTGGGTAATGAAGACGCAGAATTTACTTCAGGTAGTTATGTCCACGTACAAAAGTACAAGCATAATTTAAGTAAGTGGCATCGTTTACCCCTTAAAAAGCAAGAAGATATTTACGGGCGTACCAAGGTTGACGATATTGAATATGAATCGGAAGATAAGCCTCTAACCAGTCATACTAAGCGGGTTAATTTAAAAGATGATCAAGGTAAGTCGCTTGAAATTTTACGCCAAAGCATGCCTTATGGTTCGGTAAAAGAGCAGGGATTAGTGTTTATTTCTGTGTGTCGTACACCTGAGCATTTTGAGAAAATGTTACGCAGTATGGTGCATGGTGATGCTCACGGTAATCACGACCATTTAATGCTATTCACAAAAGCACTTACAGGCTCTTCATTCTTTGTACCATCACTTGATTTTTTAACTCAATTTGATGATGCTTAGCGCTTGATAAAAGAATAAAAAAAGCAATGCGATAGCATTGCTTTTTGTATTTTGGATAACGATCACGTTGCAAAATACAACGTTGAATATTTAGTCGCTTAAATCATATTTTTATTCGGTGTAATTAAACAGTGATTTAACGGTCTCAAGCGTGTCATCAATTGTTTTGATGCTGGCTGGGCAGATAAAGATAGTATCGTCACCTGCAATCGTACCTAAAATACCTTCTGGTTTACCTATTGAGTCGAGTAAACGGGCAATCAATTGTGCTGCTCCTGGGCTGGTGCGTACCACAATCATAGCTTGGTTATGATCTACGTCTAGCACGAGGTTTTTCAATGGGCTACCAGCAGTGGGCACCCCGAGTTCAGCTGGAAGGCAATATACCATCTCTTGTTTGGCATTGCGGGTACGAACCGCGCCAAATTTACTAAGCATGCGCGACACTTTAGATTGATTAATATTACCGAATCCTTCGGTTTGTAGCGCATTAACAATCTCGCTTTGGCTTCCAAAGCGCTCTTCTTTTAGAATCGCTTTAAAGGTTTTTACGAGCTCATCCTGATTTTTTGTCGCTGGCATAGTGAAAATTCATCTTATAGTTGTTATATAAAAAATTTTATAATTGTTATTCAAAAAAACTAGCTCATTTTGAATAGATTGCTTGATTAAGTCAAGAACGAATCAGATTTGCTGAATAAAAATTCATTTGTAAAGTGGAACTTTATGCTGACACTTTACGCCGAGCCTTGAGCGTAAGGCAAAGCTGATTGGCAGGTATGCCTCATGATTTAGATGATGTGTATTGTTAGCCAGAGTGTTTCGTTAATACCAGTAAAGTGTCACCATTGGCAGCCATTAAGTTAAGCTTACCATTTGAAATATTGACGTGTTTTACCAATGATATCGCCTGCATTAATTTTGCTTCTTGCGCCACAAGAGCATCAATACAAGCTTTCATGGTGGCACCTTGCGTGGCAATCTGTAATTGATGGCCTTGTTGAATATAATGCCCAAAAAATTGATTACAGCTATTATGGCCGCTTAATTGGCCATCTCGAGAAAAGGCAATATTAGCGGGACTGTAGTCAATGGCAGGTGTATTGACTACAACCTCAACATTCCATGTGCCAAGTCATTGTTGTGGTGTGGCCATTTGCGGTTGAGTTTGACAAGCGCTAAGGCCAAAAAGTAATCCTATGGCACAAAGAGTAGGCTTTATCATGCGACGAATGCTCCTATAATAAAAAGTAGCGGTTATTCTGCTATTGCGAGAATACATTTAGGCTGATAATGGTCATCTTTTGTTGGTTTAATTAACACAATTTAACCTGTAATGAGTACGTATATGATCAAACTGCTAAAAGCACTGCATTTTATTGGCATCGTTATGTTATTAGTTGGCATTTTCTTGTATTGGCAGACAGATGTAGTCCAACAAGTGAGTGGCATGTTAGTCGTTGCATCACTGATAGGCGTTGGCACATTAATGATGTCACCATTACCTGTGGCGCTAGTGTTTGAGTGGGCACGAAATCAACCGACGTCAGACAACCCAAAGGAATAATCATTGTTATTCACTATCCGTAAAGGCGTACTAACTGACGCCGCAGCCATTGTGCAATTAGAACGCGAGCATATTAACGACGAACTAATCAGGCCTGTTGCCGCATTGCACGCGCACTCTTTTACTCTTAATGAGGTTAAAACGTTAATCAATCACCACTGGCTGGTGGTTGCTGAGGTACAAGGCAAAATTATTGCTTATGTTGTAGCGGCTAAGTGGGCGTTTTTTTCATCTCAACCACTGTATCGTTACATTATTCAACGTATTAAATTTGCTGATGTAGACGGCTGTGCATTATCAACCACAAACACTTGCCAATACGGGCCTGTTTGGATTGACCCATCTTATCGAGGCCAGGGAATATTTGAAGCTTTAGCGAATGAGCTTAAGCATCAGGTAAAAGCCACTTATCCGTTTATGGTGACGTTTATTTCTGGTGATAATAAACGTTCGCTTGCAGCGCATAAAAACAAAGCCGCTATGCATGTGCTTGAATATTTTACATTTGAGCAACGTGACTATCAGTTGCTGGCCACTGACAATCATCAATCGACTGAGGCAAACTAATGACGACGAATTTTGAAACACTGTTTAGCCCCTATTCAGCATTGCGGTTGGCGGCTTTTGATAATATGAAGTTAATTGCCGCCGTGCTAACTGAGGCCGGTGAGGCGTATCAATGTGTAGAGGCCAATCTATTAGTATCTGCTGCCAATGAGCAGGTTAATCGTGGCTATTTTGTGCAATGGGGTGATCGCTGGTTATATTGCGGGCTTTGTAACTCTTATGCCGATCCGATTGTATTAATGACGAAAATTGAACTTGAGCAGATTGATGTGGCATCGGTGACCTTGATTACGGTGCCTGTGATGTCTATGCAGCAAGTGGGTTTTATGTGTATTGAAAGTGCCCACTTTGATCACTGCTAAGTATATTTAGAGAGTGCGGCATAATTGCATTATGACGAGGGGGCGCTTATCGCTATGGTAACGCAGATACAGCTGGAGAATATCTGCGGGAATTTGATTGGTTTGTTGTGGTGTCACTAAATTAAATTGTTGTTTTTGATACAAAGGTTGCAGTATTGCCTCAGTAAATAAAAAGCATTTTTTATCGATTAAATGCGGGTTTATAAAGTTGAGCAAATCGCTCGCGACACCTTTGCCGCGGGAGTCGGGTTCAACTAATACGCCGTTAATTAGTTGAAACGGCCCCACGGGTTTTATTCTGACAGCCGCAATAATTTTGGCTGGTGAGCTGAATGCTTTGTTTGAACCCGTTAAGGTTTGTGTCGTGATAGCTTGCGCCATTGAAGGAGGTTTATCATCAGCCAGAGCAGGGGTGTGATGTTGGCAAATTACTGCAACAGACTCTTTCGCGGATACCCTGGCATAGGGCATATACTGGCGGTAAAAAAGCTTTAGCGCTGACCATTGTTTTATTTGAGCTAGGCTATCAGCACAATCATGACTTCCACTCAGTAGGTCAGTATTTATCCAGTCTGTTTTAATCATTAGTTTTGACTTTATTTATAGTAACAAAAAACCGCCATAAGGCGGTTTTTTTATAGCCATGCAAGATTAATTATAAACCGGCATCTGCACGTAATATTTCAGCTTTGTCTGTCGCTTCCCAAGGGAAGATATCGCGGCCAAAGTGACCATAAGCAGCCGTTTGTTGATAGATAGGACGTGCTAAATCTAACATTGCTGTTAAGCCATATGGGCGTAATTCAAAATGTTGACGAACTAATTTGATTAACACTTCTTGAGGCACTTTACCGGTACCGAAAGTTTCGATACTGATAGAGGTTGGCTCAGCAACACCAATAGCGTAAGACACTTGTAACTCGCAACGATCAGCAAGACCGGCAGCGACAATATTTTTAGCGACATAACGTGCTGCATAAGCTGCACTACGGTCAACTTTTGATGGGTCTTTACCAGAGAAAGCGCCACCACCATGACGTGCCATACCACCGTATGTATCAACGATAATTTTACGTCCAGTTAGTCCGCAGTCGCCAACGGGTCCGCCAATAACAAAACGTCCAGTTGGATTAATAAAGTATTTAGTGTCTTTATTTAACCACTGCGCAGGTAATACTGGCTTGATGATGGTTTCCATTACGGCTTCAATCAAATCAGCTTGAGTGACGTCTTCACGGTGTTGAGTCGATAACACAATGGCATCAATACCGATAATTTTGCCTTCATCGTATGCAAAAGTAACTTGGCTTTTTGCATCTGGGCGTAACCAAGGTAATGTGCCGTCTTTACGCACTTCTGACTGACGCTTCACTAATTTGTGCGCATAAGTAATCGGTGCTGGCATTAATACGTCAGTTTCATTGCTGGCATAACCAAACATTAAGCCCTGATCGCCAGCGCCTTGTTCTGCAGGATCACTGCGATCAACGCCTTGGTTAATGTCCGGAGACTGCTTACCAATGGCGTTTAATACGGCACATGAATCAGCATCAAAACCCATATCTGAATGGGTGTAACCAATTTCACGTACAGTTTTACGGGTAATTTCTTCAATATCGACCCAAGCAGAAGTGGTGACTTCGCCGCCCACTAATACCATGCCTGTTTTGACATATGTTTCGCACGCAACACGAGCTTTTGGATCTTGCTCAAGGATTGCGTCTAATACCGCATCAGAAATCTGATCGGCGATTTTATCTGGATGACCTTCTGAGACCGACTCAGAGGTAAACAAGTGCTTTGCCATAATTGGAAAATCTCGTTGGTTGCATTTGAATATACGTCTAGACGTCTATTTTAATCGAAATCGAAATTGATAACACCCCCCTAATACGAATTTAACCTAAGAATTGTGCATTACATCAGCAATCTATTTTACTTTTGGGATTTATGGTTTGAATAAATATAGGTTAATTTATTGAATTATAGTGACTTAATGATACTATTTATCATTTTTGATGTCTGTGGAATGGTCAGTATTAGGCAATTTTTTTGCTCATAATGTGATTTTAGTAGTGAAAATAAACGACCTAATTTATCAAATGTCCTCAATTAATCGTGTCAGTGTCAACAAATCATTACTGCTAATTGCACAAGATGTCGAAAGCGGCTTTATTGCAAACTTAAGTTAAATCTGTATAGACATGCACAGCCAAATGCAACAAGCATCGTCGTTAGGACTCATAAAAACAACCCGAAAAATTTTAATTTGCGTCCCACCGCCTAGTAGGGGAAAATGCCTATCCACAATTGCCGTTAGATCTCACAAACAAGCAGGAGAGAGCATGTCTTCTCGTAAAGTACTCGCTAATGCCATTCGCGCCCTAAGTATGGACGCGGTTCAAAAAGCTAACTCTGGTCACCCAGGTGCACCAATGGGGATGGCTGATATCGCAGAAGTGCTATGGAACGATTTTCTAAAGCATAACCCGACTAACCCAAACTGGGCTGATCGCGATCGTTTCATTTTATCAAACGGTCACGGTTCAATGCTTATTTACTCTTTACTGCATTTATCGGGTTATGAATTACCTATTGAAGAGCTAAAGCAATTCCGTCAGTTACACTCTAAAACGCCGGGTCACCCAGAGTTTGGTTATACGCCTGGTGTTGAAACGACTACCGGTCCTTTAGGCGCTGGTATCAGTAACGCTGTGGGTATGGCAATTGCTGAAAAAACTTTAGCAGCCCAGTTCAACCGCCCTGGCTTTGATATTGTTGACCACTACACTTATTGTTTCTTAGGTGATGGCTGCTTAATGGAAGGTATTTCTCACGAAGCCAGTTCATTAGCAGGAACCTTAGGCCTAGGTAAGTTAGTGGCATTTTGGGATGACAACGGTATTTCTATCGATGGCCATGTTGAAGGTTGGTTTACAGACGACACACCTAAGCGTTTTGAATCATACGGCTGGCATGTGATTGCTGGTGTTGACGGTCATAACCCTGATGCAATCCGTGCAGCAATTGAAGAAGCTAAGTCGGTAACTGATAAGCCATCTATGATTTGCTGCAAAACTATTATTGGTTTTGGCTCGCCAAACAAATCTGGCAGCCACGACTGTCACGGCGCACCATTAGGTGATGCAGAGATTGCGGCAGCACGTGAATTCTTAAATTGGCCACATGCGCCGTTTGATATTCCAGCTGATGTATATTCAGGTTGGGATGCCAAGCAAAAAGGTGTGGCTAACGAAGCATTATGGAATGACAAGTTTGCTGCATACCAAGCTGCATTCCCTGAATTAGCTGCTGAATACGACCGTCGTGTACTTAACGGCGATTTACCTGCTGATTTTGAAGCCAAAGCACAAGCTTATATCCAAGAGTGTCAAGATAAAGCGGAAGGCATTGCCAGCCGTAAAGCATCGCAAAATGCCATTGGTTTCTTTGGTGCAATGTTGCCAGAGCTATTAGGCGGTAGCGCCGACTTAGCGGGTTCAAACCTAACGCTTTGGTCAGGTTCAAAAGGCATTCAAGACGACCCAGCCGGTAACTACATCTATTACGGTGTACGTGAGTTCGGTATGAGCGGCATTATGAACGGCGCATCATTACACGGTGGTTTTATCAACTACGGCGCAACGTTTATGATGTTTATGGAATACGCGCGTAATGCTGTCCGTATGTCTGCATTAATGGGCATTCAAAATATTTTTGTTTATACCCATGACTCTATCGGTCAAGGTGAAGATGGCCCAACTCACCAACCGGTTGAACAACTTGCAAACTTACGCTTAACGCCAAATATGGCGGTATGGCGTCCATGTGATGCGGCTGAAACCGCAGTATCTTGGAAAGCCGCTATTGAGCGTCGTAATGCACCAACATCATTAATCTTTAGCCGTCAAGGTCTTAAAGCTCAAGCACGTACTGCTGAGCAATTAGCTAACGTGGCTAAAGGTGGCTATATATTGTCTGATTGCGAAGGCACTGCAGAAGTTATTTTGATTGCTACCGGCAGTGAAGTGCAATTAGCCATGGATTCTGCTGCTGAGTTAACTAAGCTAGGTCAAAAAGTGCGTGTGGTTTCTATGCCATCAACCACTGAATTTGATAAGCAAGATGCAGCATATAAAGAGTCAGTACTACCAAAAGCTGTGACTAAGCGTGTAGCCATTGAAGCTGCTCATACTGATTTTTGGTACAAGTATGTTGGTTTTGAAGGCGGCGTAGTGGGCATGACCACCTTTGGTGAATCTGCTCCAGGCGGTGACTTACTTAAGCATTTCGGCTTCACTGTTGATAATGTCGTAAAAACTGTCCAGTCTTTAGGATAATCGCTTGCCATTAAACACTTATCTATTAAGTGTTTAATCTGTATAATAACGACCTGCAATGCAATTGTAGGTCGTTTTTTTATGCCTACAATTTCACAAAAATAATATACTAAGCCACTCATGTTTAAGCTTTTTATATCGCTGACTCAATAACATGTGCTTAGGTTAATTACTTTGGACCCTAAATGATTCGAGTTGCAATTAATGGATATGGTCGAATTGGCCGCTCAATTCTTCGTGCATTGTACGAGTCGGGTAAACGCCAGCAAATTCAGATAGTCGCGATTAATGAACTCGCAAAACCTGAAGCCATTTGTCACCTTACGCAATACGACACCACCCACGGGCGTTTTAAGCACACAGTCCGCCTCGATGGCGACAAGCTGTTGATTGGCGATGACAATATTCAATTATTTAATCAAGCTGATGCGAGTTTACTGCCCTGGCGCGAGCTTGATATTGATATTGTATATGAAGCCACAGGTAGCTTAATCGACCGTCAAGCTTGCGGGGCGCACATTCAAGCGGGCGCTAAACAAGTGTTGATTAGTCATCCGTCATCTGCCGATGTTGATGGCACTATTGTTTATGGTGTTAATCATGATTTATTGCGCCCTGAACACACTATTATCTCTAATGCATCATGCACAACAAACTGTATTGTGCCGGTTATCGATGTGTTAGACAGGCATTTTGAAGTCAAAAGTGGCGCTATTACTACTATTCATTCGGCCATGAATGATCAACAGGTGATTGATGCCTACCATGATGACTTGCGCCGAACTCGCGCTGCTGGGCAATCTATTATTCCTGTCGACACCAAGTTAGCCCGTGGTATCGAACGTATTTTGCCTCACATGAAAGATAAATTTGAAGCGATCTCGGTAAGGGTTCCCACCATTAATGTGACCGCGATCGACTTATCGGTCACCCTCGATAAAAAAGTCGATATTGAACAAATCAACAAAGTGTTAGAACTTGCGTCAAACGGCAGTTTTAATGGTATTTTAGGCTATACTGACGAGCCGTTAGTGTCGTGTGACTTTAACCACGATCCTCGCTCAAGTATTGTCGATGGCACTCAAACCCGTGTCAGCGCCGGCCACCTGGTCAAATTATTATTATGGTGCGACAACGAATGGGGTTTTGCTAATCGCATGCTCGATACGAGTTTAGCAATGATCCAAGCTAAACAAGTGCAGTAAATACCAACCGATTAATCAGTAATGGGTGTTAAACCGGTTACGTCCAATTTTGTTTTTAACTTAAAAAGGAAAGGCTAATTATGGCAATTATTAATATGACAGATTTAGATCTACAAAATAAGCGCGTGCTTATTCGTGAAGATTTAAATGTACCTGTCAGTGACGGTGTGGTGACCAGTGATGCGCGTTTACGTGCATCAATACCAACCATTCAACTCGCATTGCAAAAAGGCGCCGCCGTGATGGTGATGTCGCATTTAGGTCGCCCAACAGAGGGTGAATTTAATGCTGAATACTCAATGCAACCCGTTGTCGATTATCTAGTAAAAGCCCTAGATTGCCCAGTGCGTCTAGTTAGCGATTACCTCGATGGAGTTGATGTAAACGTCGGCGAAGTGATGGTTTTTGAAAACGTCCGTTTTAATGTAGGTGAAGGCAAAAACGATGACACATTGGCCAAGAAAATGGCCGCATTGTGTGATGTTTACGTTATGGATGCATTTGGTACCGCGCATCGTGCTCAAGCATCTACCCATGGTGTTGGTGTCTATGCCCCGGTGGCGTGTGCTGGCCCGCTATTAGCACAAGAGCTCGATGCATTAGGCAAAGCGCTTCATAATCCAGCTCGTCCGATGGTGGCCATTGTGGGTGGTTCAAAAGTATCAACTAAGTTAACGGTACTTGAAAGCCTATCAACCAAAGTTGACCAGCTTGTAGTGGGCGGTGGTATTGCTAATACCTTTATCGCAGCTGCCGGTTATAAAGTGGGCAAGTCACTATATGAAGCCGATTTAGTTGAAGAAGCTAAGCGCCTTGTGGCTAACGCGCAAAGCCGTGGTGGTGATATTCCTGTGCCAACCGATGTGGTTGTCGCCAGTGAGTTTAGCCCAACAGCCGCGGCAACGCTTAAATCAGTTGCGGATGTAACCGACGGCGATATGATTTTTGATATCGGCCCTGACAGTGCAGAAGCGCTGGCAAAAATAATTGAACAAGCCGGTACGATAGTCTGGAATGGCCCTGTGGGCGTATTCGAGTTTGATCAATTTGGTGAAGGCACTAAACGCATCGCAGAAGCGATTGCAGAGTCAAAAGCATTTTCTATTGCAGGCGGTGGCGATACGCTAGCGGCAGTCGATAAATATAATATTGCTGACAAAGTGTCTTATATCTCCACTGGTGGTGGTGCTTTCCTTGAGTTTTTAGAAGGCAAAGAATTACCTGCAGTGGCAATGCTTGAAAAACGTGGCGCATAAGTTCACGTCTTAAGTTATTGTAAGTAAAAATATAATTATTATAAAAAATGCGCTGTTACTGTCTAAAGGAATGAGGTTGTAGCAGCGTTAAAAATCCGTCCAAACGATAGCGACCTAGGTGAGCAATCACCCTATTAATGGAGAACAAAATGGCTCTTATCTCTCTACGACAACTACTTGATCATGCTGCTGAGCATGATTATGGCGTCCCTGCATTTAACGTAAACAACCTTGAGCAAATGCGTGCCATTATGCAAGCGGCTGAAGCAACAGACAGTCCTGTGATTGTGCAAGCATCTGCTGGTGCGCGTAAATATGCTCGCCCACAGTTTTTAAAGTACCTTATGGCTGCTGCGCTTGAGCAGTATCCTGATGTTCCAGTGTGTATTCACCAGGACCACGGTACCGATCCTGATATTTGTCAGCGTTCAATTCAGTTAGGCATGTCATCTGTAATGATGGACGGCTCGTTAATGGCTGATGGTAAAACACCTGCATCTTATGAATACAACGTAGACGTTACTCGTCGTACGGTTGCATTTGCGCATGCGTGTGGTGTGTCTGTTGAAGGTGAAATCGGTTGCTTAGGCAGTTTAGAAACTGGCCAGGCAGGCGAAGAAGATGGCGTGGGTGCTGCAGGTATTTTAAGCATGGATCAAATGCTTACAACACCAGAAGAAGCGGCACGTTTTGTTGCTGACACTCATGTAGATGCATTAGCTATTGCAATTGGTACTAGCCATGGTGCTTACAAATTTAGCCGTAAGCCTACTGGTGATGTGCTACGTATTGACCGCATTAAAGAAATTCATGCACGTATTCCAAATACTCATTTGGTTATGCACGGTTCTTCATCGGTACCGCAAGAGTGGCTGCAAATCATTAACCAATACGGTGGTGAGATCCCAGAAACTTACGGTGTACCATTAGAAGAAATTGTTGAAGGCATTAAGCACGGTGTGCGTAAAGTGAACATCGATACCGATTTACGTTTAGCCTCAACAGGTGCTATCCGTAAGTTTTTAGCTGAACATCCTGCTGAATTTGATCCACGTAAATTCTTAAAAGCATCGATGGAAGCAATGGCAGACATTTGTACTACTCGTTATGACGCATTTGGTTGTGCGGGTATGGCGTCTAAAATTAAGCCTAAGTCTTTACAAGCTATGTATAAAGCGTATCAATCTGGTGAACTTGATCCAAAAATCATGTAAACCAAGTTAGCCGATATTGTTATGAAATGGCCCACTGAATCCAGTGGGCCATTTTTTTGTAAATAAATTACGGAAAAATGTTGTTTTTTTAAACGTTATCACGCATGATCTGCGCCCTTAAAATGTCATAGTTAATTGCTATAACCCCATCAAGATTTCATTTTATACTCACAGTAGAACCGCTCATGCATTCCAAATCAGATAAGCCTTTATCTTTATTTTCATTAGCTTGGCGCTTGTTCGTTGACTTTGCTTTGCACTTTTTAACGGCGGCCATTAACACCTTTATGATCAGCCATGTGTCTTACCAAGGCGTAGCGGCGTTATCTGTCGGTAATATGGTGTTTGAGCTGTCTATTACGTTATTTAGTTTCGTCAGTGTTGGTGCAAGTGTGGTCATTACCCAATATTTAGGTTCACAAAATAAGGTCGCGGCCAGTGCGGTGGTGTACTCATCTATTGGGTTTAACTTTTTAGTGGGATTGGTCGCTGCCGTTGGTATTTTAACCGGCTCCACAATGATGTTGAATTTAATGAATCTGCCCGCAGAATTAATGGTAGATGGAGAACTGTACCTGCACATTGTCGGCTTGTGTCTTATACCTGAAGCCATGGCAATGTGCTTGGCGGCTGGCATGCGTGCCCATGGCTTTACTCAACAAGCCATGTGGGTCACTTTGTCGATGAATATTATTACCTTTATGGGTAATTTATTGCTGCTTTATGGCTGGTTTGGCATACCGCAAATGGGCGTCGCTGGGGTGGCGATTAGTACGGTTGCAGGGCGTCTCGTAGGCATGACTATTATGGCAGTGCTGTTTGTGCGCTACACCGGCATTAAATTACATATTCCAAGCATATTGCGTCCAGAAACGAAGATGCTTAAAAAAGTGTTTCATATTGGCTTACCCGCGGCAGGTGAAAATGTGTCATGGATGCTGCAATTTATGGTGGTCACGTCATTTGTGGGGTTAATGGGCGATAAAGCGCTGGCTGCGCAGTCATTATATTTTCAAATTTGCATGTTTATCTTATTGTTTGGCTTATCTATCGGTATTGGAAACGAGATTATTATCGGCCACATGGTGGGCGCTAAAAAGCTTAAAGCGGCAGAACATCAAATGTACCGCGCGCTAAAGCTAGGCCTAATTGTGACCACTGTCGTGGCTTTATTTGTCGCAATTTGGGGACCAAACTTAGTTGCATTGTTTACAGATGAAACCGAGATTGCCCTGTTAGTCGGCCAGTTATTTATTTTAACTTTGCTGATGGAGCCTGGCCGCACATTTAATCTTATTGTGATTAATGCACTGCGTGCGAGTGGTGATGCTAAGTTTCCATTTTTGATGGGCTTGTTTTCTATGTGGTGTATTGCCGTGCCGGGCGCGTACGTATTAGGGATTCACTATGAATTTGGCTTGATAGGCATTTGGGCGGCACTAGCATTAGATGAGTGGGTCAGAGGGTTAGCGATGCTATGGCGTTGGCGCAGTGGTCGCTGGCAGTCTAAAAGCTTAATTGCTTGATGTTAATGTAAGTTGTTTCATGTTGATTGCGGTCACATTTTTGTCAATCTAGTATTGAAAGTGGTAACATGCCTGCAAATTTAGACTAGATAGCCATCTAAACGATTTGTAAATTGTAAATAAAGGACGTAATGACATGAATAAACTGCTACTTACCGCAGCTATTACACTGACCATGCCATTTGCAGCACACGCTGGAAGTGATTTTGTTGAAGGCGATGCCACTTTTGCTGGTGAAGCAGAATTAGGTGCGACATTAACCACTGGTAACACTGATACTTCTTCATTAAAAGCACGTTTAGCTTTAAAGCAAGAGCTAGGCAACTGGGAAAACCAGTATGTGTTAGAAGGATTATATAAAGAAGATACCGAAGAAGTCACCGCAAAACGTTACTTTTTTGGCGTACAAGGTGATTATCAAATAAATGATGTTAGCTATGCGTTTGCTAACACAAACTATGAAGTTGATCCATTCACCGGTTACGACTTTACCTCTACAACCTCAGCGGGTTACGGTTATCGCTTTATTGATACAGAAAGAATGTCTTTAAAAGCTGAGGCTGGTCCTGGTTATATTTATCAGCAGCTTGACGATGAAACTTCACTAGCCGAAGGTTATGACAGTGATGACAGTATCGTGCTTCACGCCGTGGTCGACTTTCAAACTAAAGTCGGTGAGTCATCGAAGTTTCAGCAAAAATTTGTTGCTGACTGGGGTGAAAAATTAGATGGACGCTCTGAAACCTCGTTAACGGCGAACATTATTGGCGCATTAGCGATGAAGTTTGCTGTCATTGTTCGTTATAACAGTGATCCGCTTGATGACAAGAAAAGCACTGATACTGAAACCAACATGACATTGCTTTATTCATTTTAAGCCAATGTCATCGAGAAAAAGCTGGCTTAGCCAGCTTTTTTTATGTCCGCGTTTCGAGCGAGTATGGACGTTGGGCGATGTCATTGCGGATTTTTACCTGCAGACATAACGTAGAGCATGGAGGTTGTTGGCATTATTCGCTTTGTTATCCCCCAGTGATACATAGCTCATAAAACCGTCATATTCGGGGGGCGGTTCACGTAATAACAATCTTATTATTTGTTTTAATAGCATTTATTCAAATTAGCATTGATTTAGGAGTATACTTTTTTTATCAGTAGCGACGCTGAGACAGTACCATGCAAATAGGATGTTGTTGGTTTGACAAAGAGCGACGTTTGTTAACTGATCAGGTAAAATCGACTCAGTGGCATTTGAACGATCATGAATATTGGGTGCTCGAACAATTAGTTCAGCATCGGGGTCAAGTTGTGCCGTTAACAATGCTCGAAACCGTAGTGCTTGATAGCGGTGCCCACCAATTACCTCATAATGAACTCGTCGGCATTATTTATCATGTTATTGATTATTTATGTGCCAAGCATTCTAACCTTGTAGAGTATATCCCAGAGCAAGGTGTTATTCTTTATCCCGCCTCTCAAGGGAAACATACCCGAATACTCGACTTACCTAACCGGCTACTGAGCTGGGGACAGTATGGGATTATTATCGTGGCATTGTTGGCTGTGCTACTGTTTGTATTGTCGAATCTTAATCCGCCGTTATTTTCTAAAGCAGATGTCATCAGGCAAGTGCTCACAATAAATGGTCAAGTGGTGCAATTATCAGTATTTGATAATCAATCTCCACAAGATGCTATTTTGCATGCAGATTGTTTATCAACTCAATTAAAACAGTGTCAAGAGGTTCGTTGGGACTCAATTAGCGCGGCGATTTCTACTGATCGTCATTATGTGAGCTTTATTTTGAGCCAATCGGAAACGCAATCTTTACAGTTTAAAAACATTAAATTAGCCGTAGATGATATGCATTCGCCATTTATCACTCAAGAATGGCTGCATAAGGTACTTATTTGTGGTTAACAGAATAGGACTTAAGTGGCGAAAAAGAGCACGGCGATTATTGCAATCAAAGCGAGGCAAATTATTGTTTGTATTGACGTGGGTGTTTGTCTTATTTGCCTTCACTCATGAGCTTGAACGTTTGGTTCCTTCGCATCAACAATGGCATTTGTCTTGCCGTGCCGATGGCTATTTTGACTCGCAACCCCCCCAGCTCACCCCCTCAGCAGTCAGTGAATTATTGTTAACCTTCACACTTGAATATCAACATGCTGCTTTGCGTTACGATTTGGATAATGAATCATCGCCAGCGGAGTTAATTTTGCTACAAGGAGATGTGGTTAAGGTCGATTTCGGCGCCTTAAATTACCAATTACAAATGCAACTAAAAAACAAAAAATTGAATGATGGTAGTATGTTACTTAGATATTTGTTGAATGAGTTAGCCGTAGGTGAAGCACAGTTCATTGATGGTGAGTCATTACCACTGCAGGTGCAAGTCTTCAATGTTGATGATGAGCAATCGAGGGCAACCTTAACGTTTATACCCAGTAATAGCATATGGTCTTGTGAGATAATGCCGGCAGTTCTGCCTCAGCCACATTGAATAAATTCATCTTTAGGTTAATATCGATAACATCGATGAAACTTTAAATGGTATGTAATTTAAAACAGTGGCAAAAGTTAAAGTAAAACAAGAAGAAGCGTTATCAATCAAATTTAGCCATCAAATGGCTCCCGGGGATCAGCGTACATTTGATTTGTACTTCTATTTGCCTACAGAGATGGGGATCGGTTCACACACTCTCGATGAAGAAGAATATTATCATAGTGGTATTTTAGGCCGTCGTTCATATTACTCCAAAGGTTTACACCTGCCGCTCGTTCAGTCTCGTTTTATTAGTTTAAACAAGCGGACTATGGAAGAGTTTCGTTTATACCTTAATTTATTTGCCTATCAATTTGCTGTCGCTATCGAAACTGACGGTAAAGAACTGCGCCAAAAAAGTGATGCCAGTGAGTTCTATCTGGCATTAGACGAGCTGTGTGATGTGGTGGTTCAATTACTCAAAAAGTTTCGTCGTAATGAACCGAGCGATCCCAAATGGAAATCATATTTTGAACACGCAGATAATTACCTTTCGTGGTTTTGTGAGCAGCAATTACTTAAAATATTAGCTCATTCGCCTCGTAGTTCAGACTTTAGCGAAGTGAAAGATAAGGCTTTGGATTTATGTCGTAGCGAAAACTATTATCGCGAACAAGTGTGTAAATACAATTCGATGCAAACCCAACAAGATGCCAATCGGATATCGAATAAAATGCTGTTGCTGCGACGTCTTATCCAGCAAGGCGTGGTATTAAAAGAAGAGTTAAAACCACTTGGCATAGGGTTAAAGAAGTTTGTAACAGGCCTTGCAACCGGTTTGGTGATGTTAGTCGTGTCGGCGTTAATTATTAAAGCCCAGGGCTTTTTTAATGGCTTAACCTTAACCCTAGTCCTTACGCTTGCAGTAATTTACGGGTTTAGGGAAATCTTTAAAGAAGATTTTCGCAATGCCATGTGGCGTTTTATTCAACGCGGTCGTCCACGTTGGAGCCGTATTTTGCGCGACACCAGTACTCAAGCTATTGTTGCTAAGCAGCTAGTTTGGCTTGAGTTTATGCGCTCGCAAGACATTCCAGATACTGTGTCTGAAATCATGAAGCACCGAAATAGCCAAAACAAAGTCGACTCGACAGTGTTGCATTATCGTATTGCCACTAAAGTGGCGAATAAACCATTTGAGGCCGGATATTCTGAAATTCAAGAACAAGTTAACTTTAGCTTAGTACCGTTTGCTCGTCATTTAGAACGCGGTAAAGCCAAAATATATAAAGAGTCTGACGGTAATATCAGTAATGAATCCGTTGAGCGTCGCTATCAAGTGAATCTTGTTGCAGTGTTACGGGATGGTAAGCAACAGCCAGAGTATGCTCGTTTCAAAGTCACGATGAATCGCTCAAGTATTGTTGAAATTACCGAAAGTAAATTGCCTGATAACATTCAACCTTTTACGTCTGAAGCTGACAGTAACTTACACGAAGAGACCCTGGTAGTTGATCACCACCAAGTAGAACCCTGACCCAATTAACAATAAGCCAAGGTTCGGCTTATTGTTAATTGAGGTGGTCGGCATAGGTTGGGCGAGTAAACGCTTGGCAAATATTTTGGTCAACCGATTGCTTAGCCCGCTTTAGAGCAATTTCAGCATTAGCCAGGTATTGCTCTAAACTTTGCGGAGACATATACCCTGCAATACCAATGTTAATCCCTTCAGCCAACTGGTTTTCAGCTAAACAGTGCATTACATTCATTGCGTATTGATGTGCACTAGTGGCATTGGTCTCTGGCAATAAGATCACTAACTTACCGAGTTGCCACTGGGCTATTTGATAGTTAAGTGGTAATTCGATTAACAATTGTAATTCAATGTCTTTTTGGCGTTTTTCTAATTGACTCATGTTGCCCATACTACTGAAAATGCCTTCTGGGTTAATGTCCATTACTAACAAGCTCGATTGAATTTTGGTTTGCTCATTGAGATTATTGAAGTGATGCTCAAGTTCGGTTAGTCGCAAAACAATGGCGCTACTATGGCCAAATACGTTACTGCTATTGTGTACGGCTACCGTGGGGACTGTTTCTTCAAAGGTACAAATTAAGTATTCAATATCACCATCAAATGTAAGTTGCCCGGCCAAAGTCGTTTTTAGACATTGGTTATAACGGCTTTGCGTAAACGGCATGATTTGCGCTGTCCATTCACCTTGTAAGCTAATTTGGGCACAAATATTTTGCCACTGGTTTTTAAGCTCACTCCCCAATAAATCGGTTATAGGGATATCGGTTTCCCCATTGAGTACCATGAGGTGATCGAACTGACTATTACATTTAATCAACTTGCCGCTCGAATCGGTTAATGCTGTGGCGACAGCACTGTCACTCAACAGTTGATACAAATAGGCTTGGCGTTGGCTGTCATATAAAATAGTTATATCTTCAAAGGTAACCAGCCAATAAGACTCTTTGCTATTGGGGCACAGCTCCCTTCTTATGTGGGTTTGTAAAGTGCTATTAACACTTTCAATACTCACTTCGCCACGCCATTGTTGGTGATGCGCTAACGCTTCTTTTATTTGCTCAAATCGATCGTTGTCGAGCTGTAATACGCGCTGGAAATTACGGTCTGTTAACGTGTCAACCGACAAGGCTAGCGCTTTTGCTGCCTTAGTATTTGCACTGCTTATTCGGCCACTATCATTAACTATTAGACAGCTTATCTCACTGTTAAACAGCCCATGGCTTAACTGTAAACTATTGAGTTTAGCTCGGCGCTCAAGCACAAACAGGTGTCGTAATACAATTAAGGCCGATGCCAGTAGCGCTATTAACACTCCAGCAATTAAAATCACCATGCGCCATTCTAGGTAACGGGCGGCAATATCATCGTGACGGATATACGATAATAAAAAGTATTCTCTCTTGGTTTCGTATTGGCTGGTGAGCTCAACTTTTAAATAAACAAATGTGGCATCGTTACTATAAAACTGGCCAAAATTATTCATTGCCATGTCTTTCCACAAATCGGGATAGGTTTGCTTGAGACTTGACCCTAAGGAGTCTGGCATATTGCTTAAAGGTTCAGGTTGATTTGCTCCAGCATATAAAAAGCCTTGAGTGTCGAGTAATAACATAGGCGAGTTTTGATTAAAAAATGCCGGCTTGATTGACTCAAGTAATTTGGTGATGGAGTTATAAGTGACTAAATAACCTTTAACGCTTTGGTCGGGGTTTTCTATCCAAGACAATTGATAAAAGTAAGGTTCAAGCCGGCCATCTATTGGTGTGAATGACATTGGTGACGTGTAAATGTCGCTGCCACCCATATTGCGGCCAGAACCTAACAGCGCGGCAGGCAGTTGCATGTTGTCAAAGCTGTCAGTGGTTGAAAATCGTAAATCTCCTTGCGGGTCGTACAGAGACAACCCTAGCAGCTCAGGAATGTTCTGTGTGAGTGAACTCCAGCTGTCGGTGACTTTACGTTGTTGCGCTTTTGAAGGCTGTTGCAAATATTGTCTAAGTAACTCAGCTTTAGCAAAAGTTTGAGTTCTAAATTGTAGAAACGCGACTTTATCCGACGCCAACGAGGCGACAGTTTGTAGCTCACTGTAGCGTTGATCTGCCCAGTCTTCTTGCAAACGACGTTCGCCTAAATTTACAACCATGTTGGTGATAATAAACACCGCAATGAGCAAGATAATTAATTGGCTGAGTAGCGATAAAATATGCTGCTGTGACCATCGTGCTGCTTGTGATGAAATTAATAACGGATTAGAAGAGCTTACTACTTTGCGTTTAAACATTGAGTTACTTTTTTAGCATTCACTTGTCAGCAATATTAGCATGAAGGTGCGCTAGGAAGAATGTCTAGTTTAGCCAATCTTATCTAATTCTCGTTGCTTAAATTGCGTACCGTATTGTTCAGCGATAGCGCGGCAACGCTCAATATTAACGTTGTCTAAACCATTTATGGCTGTGACCTGCACTTGCGAAATATATTGTGGAGCTAACTCAATAAACTTAAGCAGCGCTTCGTACGAGTTCGCCAGCTTAGGTTGGCAGTGCTGCAAATAACCTTCTGGGGTGTCGGCGTTGAGTGAAATCGATAAACTGTCTACACACTGGCTTAGCTCAGGTAGGATATTGCGACGATGAAAATGATTTCCTAATCCATCTGTATTGACTCTGACTTTACCGCCCCGGGCTTTAATTTCTTTTGCGACTTGCAATAAACAGCTCAAGTTCAATGTTGATTCGCCAAAGCCACAAAATACGTACTCTTCAATTTGTGTGACATCGCCAAGTAACGGAATGATATCTTCTGCTGTGATGGGCTTACTTAATGATAAGTCGTATTCATGCACCTGTTTTGAACCATTGTGTTTGGGGCAAAATTGACAACGTAAAGTACATCTAGCAGTAATATTGAGATAGCGGTGATTACCGATATCGTAAATTAATGTGGGTTTTGTTGTACTCATAATGATTGCGATGATTAGATTAACATTGACATATTGTAGCGAAATAACTGCAGCGGCTTTGTTGTTTGGCTCGCATAAAGCATAAAAAAAGCAGAGTGAATATTGCTCTGCTTTATTAACTCACTAACTCAAAATAAGTTAATGATGTTCTATTGAATCTAATGGCTCTGCAGTCGTTTTAGGTTGCCACCACCAGATGAAGAATCGTCTTAATACACGTTTTATATCATCTAAAATAATGTACAAAATCGGCACTAAAATCAGGGTGACCACAGTTGAGAATAAAATACCAAACGCGAGCGATGTAGCCATTGGGATAACAATTTTAGCCTGTAAACTGCGCTCCATAATAATCGGTACTAAGCCAACAAAGGTGGTTAACGAGGTTAAAATAATCGCTCTAAATCGGTAACAGCCCGAGTCAATGGCCGATTGCATTAACGACTTGCCTTGCTCGCGGGCGCGGTTAACAAAGTCGACTAAAATCAGTGAGTCGTTTACCACGACCCCGGCTAACGCCACAATGCCGCATAAACTCAAGATACTCATTGATAAGCCAAGAATAAAGTGACCAAATAAGGCGCCAATCATACCAAATGGAATCACCGACATAATGATTAATGGCTGGGTGTAAGACTTAAGCGGAATGGCCATTAAAGCGTAGATGGTGAACATGGCAAAGAAAAAGCCTTGCGCCAAGCCTAGCATTGCATTTTGCTCGTCTAAGCTGCCGCCATCTAAAGCAGAGGCTACTTTAGGGTACTGCGCGGTTAGTTCAGGTAAAAAGTCTTGTTGAATTTCTGCCACCACTTTTGACGGCTCAACATTGTTTTTATTCACATTGGCGCTAATGGTAATTGCTCTGCGGCCATCAACACGAGTAATCGAGGCGTAAGACTCACCTAGCTCGATTTCTGCCACGGTTGAAAACGGTACCGCAACACCTGCAGGTGTGCGGATTAGCATGTTTTCAAGGTCGCCCACAGTGCGGCGCTGCTCAAGCGGATAACGCACCATCACTTTAACTTCTTCTTTATTGCGTAAAATACGTTGTGCTTCATAACCATAAAAGCCATAACGTACCTGGCGCGCTAAGTCTGACAGTGTTAGCCCTTGTGCTTCAGCCTCTGGGCGGATGTTTAAACGTATCTCATGTGAGCCTGATGAGAAGTTGTCGGTAATATCAAACACGCCTTCGTAAGTCGCTAATTTTGATTTAAGCGCTTTGGATGCCTCAGACAGCTGGGCTAAGTCACTAGAGGTTAAGCGGAACGATAAATCTCCGCCGGCATCGTTAGTGCTGGCATTGATATTTAATTTTTTAACCGATAACAGTTCAGGCAACTGCTTACGCCATTCTTCTGCAATGGCAACGCCGTCGACTTCGCGGTCTTCACCTTTTGTTAACTCGGTAAAGACAAAGGCGCTGCTGCGTGAACTGAGCTCAATGTAGCTGTGTTTTACCATTGGATAACCGTATTGGTCTTCAAGTTTGGCGTTCATTTTGTATAACGCATCTTCAACTTGTTGTAGCACTTTTAAGGTGTTTTCTTCTGAACTGCCTTCTTCCATTTCAAGTTGAACTTGAATAAAGTCTGACGGAATATCAGGGAAAAATACCCAACGCACTTTGCCACTTTGCACTAGCGCCAGCGATAAAATTAATACTCCAATAAACACAGCGACTACGCTGTAACGTACTTTAATGCAACGCTCTAAAAAATGACGATATTTGTTGTGGATAAAGTGCTGTAGCCATTCGTTTAATCCAAATTTTATTCTCGAAAATAAGTGGGTCGGGGCAGTCCGCTTTTTAATTTTCATGTGGGCTAAATGCGCGGGTAAAATCAATTTTGATTCCACTAACGAAAATGCTAAACATAAAATCACCACCATGCCGATGGATTTCCAAATAACCCCCATGGGACCCGATACCATAATCATGGGAATAAACGCGGCAATGGTGGTCAATACCCCAAAGGTGGCTGGCATTGCCACATTTTGTACCCCTTTAATCACATTGTTTAACGAGTGGCCATTTTCTTCCAGCTCAGTGTAAGCACTTTCGCCGATGACAATGGCATCGTCGACCACTATCCCCAGTACCAGGATAAAGGCGAATAAGGTCAACATGTTGATAGACATATTGAAAGGCTCAATAGGCATTAATAGCATGGTGCCTAAAAAGCACACTGGTAGCCCCAGCATGACCCAAAATGCGAGTTTAAGGTCTAAAAATAAGGCCAAAATAACAAATACCAACAGCGCGCCATAAAACATGTTCGACAACATCATGTTTAAACGGCCTTGCAGGTAGTGGGTTAAGTCGCCCCAGGTATCCAGTTCAATATTACTTGGTAAGGTGAGCTTGCGTTCGGCGACATAGTCTTTAACTTGAGAGGCGATATCTAAAGCATTTTGGTCATCAATACTGGCTATTTCTATCACCGCTGCCGGCTTGCCATTAAAGCGGGTGTACTCTAAACGTTCTTCAAAGTCATCATTAATGGTCGCAACTTGTGGCAACATAATACGGCTACCGTCTGCCCGAGTTGTGACCACTATTTTGGCAAAGTCATCGGCATTGTAGGCCTGGCCTTTGGTGCGCAATAAAATATCGCCATCTTTGGCGCGGATCGACCCACCGGGTAAGTCGATAGATGAGTTTTGAACGGCTAGCGCAACTTGGGTAAAGGTGATGCCATATTCACGCAGCTTATCTTCAGACAATTCAATGCCAATTTCGTAATCGCGCACCCCATTGACTGTTGCACGTGTGACCGCAGGTAGATCGGTAATGTCATCACGAATGGCTTTAGCCATTTCTTTCATGTCATGTAGATTCATGTCTCCATAGACAGACACCCAAATCACACTATTTTCTGGTTTTATTTGATAAATATTGGGTTTTTCGATGTTGTCCGGGAAGGTGGCAATCGCATCGACCCGCAATTTTGCTTCGTCGAGCACTTGCTGAACATCGTAGCCGTCTTCAACTTCAATGGTCACAGAGCCAACGCTGTCACTGGCAACAGAGGTGACTTTGTCAATGCCGCTGATGTCTTGAATGGCTTCTTCGATTTTTATGTTAATCCCTTCTTCAATTTCTTGTGGCGCAGCACCTGGATAGGCCACATTGATATTAATTAGGTTTAATTCAAAAGTCGGAAACACTTCTTTATTAATGATAAACGTACTAAATAAACCGCCGATAAGCAGTGCTGCCATGAGTAAGTTTGCCGCGACACTGTTGCGGGCAAACCAGGCAATAATTCCTTTATTGGTATCCATGATTATTCACCTGCCGTCGTAGCGGCTTCAGGGGGGGTGTCAGTGTTGCTGGATTCTTCTCCCAGTATTTTGACTGTTTGCCCTGAGCTTAAGCTGTTGACACTGGTGGTTGACACGCGTTCGTTGGCTTTAAAACTGCCTTTGATATAAAGCGTATCAACGTCGGAGCGGATAATATTGACCTGGCGCATTTCGATGATGTTGTCTTGATTTACCACTGCCACCTGGCCATTACGGACAACATGGCGAGGCAATGTGACAATATCATTAACGGTGCGACCAGTGATTACTGCGTTAACAAAGCTGCCGTATTTAAGCGGTAATTGGCCAGAGATTTTGGTGTTACGAAGATAAGGGTCGCGAATTTCGGCCACCAAATACACCATGCGGGTTTGTTCATCAATCACGTTTTCGCTGCGCACAATAGTGCCTTGCCAGGTGACTGGTTTACCGGCAAGTTGAGCTGTGAGTGTGACGCTGGTGTCTGGGTTTTCAACTGACTCAAGGTAGGCGAGTTCTTCGTTGGTGAGTGGTAATCTAATTTCAGCAATACTGGTATCGTAAAGTTCGCCTAGATTAGTGCCCAGTGTGACATATTGGCCTAAATCGACATTGCGTGCTTTAATGATGCCGTCAAAAGGTGCACGGATAACAGTACGCTCTAAATTACGTTGGGCTCGTGCTAATGCCGCCTGGGCATACTTGACGTTTGCTTGCTCTTTTTTCAATTGCGGAATACGTAACCCAAGTTCTGGTGGTAAGCCTTGGGTAAAATCTTTAAATTCTACTTTTGCGACTTCTCCACGGGCTTTTTCTTCGTTGAGAGCCGCGGTTGCTTGTGCTAGTGTCGCTTCAGCCTGGATTAAATCGGCTTCATAATCTGAGGGTTCAATGATGGCCAATTGCTCGCCTTTTTTGACCACGCCACCGGCAACAAAGTTTGCTGAAATACTTAGCATACGCCCTTGAACTTCGGTGACTAATTGCGTTTTGTATTTGGGATTAACCACACCATATGACGGTAAGTTCAGTGACAAGGTTTGTGGCGTCACGGTTTGTACATCGACAATAGGAATGTTTATGGGCTCATCTTTTTGCTCTGGGGCTTCTTGGGTATTAATTAATAACCAGGCTGCGGCAGCAAACACTGCGATAATAAAGAGTGGTGACAGTCTTCTTAGAATTTTTTTTATCATTTCTATTGCGTATCCATGCTTAAATAAGACTAACGACAGTTAACTACGTTGGCTAAGCTGTTCATTCAGATTCATTTTTATTACTCATAACTTATAAATTAACAGAGTCTTGGGCTTAGCTAAATAGTTTTATGTAAATAAAATGTTTCTAATTTTGAGTTTGTTGCCTATTTTGCGATTGAATCTGAATAAATCGTTATAAACGGCACAAATAAATGAAAATAAATCTTATTAACTCATAGTTAATTCAATTTAATCAATGTATTAGTGATAGTCTTGTTGGTGGGTGTTTTTTGCGCGGAAATTGACATTTCTTGACACTTTTTGCCGTATTGCGTCTAGTTAATTGTGTTATATCTCACTTAGGCAATAAAAAAAGCGAATTATTAAATAATCCGCTTTTTTATTGGAGTAGACCATATACAGGCCCTAGTACGAAAGATTACTTTTTCTTGTATTTTTTCGACTTCACTCTGGCATCTTTTGCGTTGGCTTTTTTCTTGCCTGGCACTTTTGCTTCTTTGTGCTTAGGGCGAAGCTCTTCAATCACACGGCGTTTAAGCGGCAGCTCAATATAACGTTCAATTTTAGACACAATACGCATGTCGTGTGCTTCAACTAACGAAATCGCCGTTCCTTTTGCGCCAGCACGGGCGGTACGACCAATACGGTGCACGTAAGCATCAGCAGAGCGTGGCATATCAAAGTTGATAACATGAGTAATATCGTCAACATCAATGCCTCGGGCAGCAACGTCTGTTGCTAGCAATACATTGACTTCGCCTTTTGAGAACTTACCTAACGCCTGGAAACGTTTTTTCTGCTCCATATCGCCGCGCATAAAGGCGCATGGAATATTGGCTTTAAGCAGTAAACCTTCAAGGCTAGCAACGATTTCACGTGTTTTAACAAACACAATGGCACGTTTAACGTTTTCTTGGCGCAAAATATGACATAGCAAAGCAAACTTATGAGCGTTGTCATCGGCAAGGTGGATCCACTGATGCACTTTGGCTTTTTCGCTGCGCGGTGATTCAACATCGACCACGACAGGATCGTTTAACAACTCACGCGCAAAACGGTTAACCCCGTTGCCTTCAAGCGTTGCAGAAAATAACATATTTTGCTTACGACCTTGGGCTTCAATCGCAATGGTTTGCACAACTGATGAAAATCCCATATCAAGCATACGGTCTGCTTCATCGATGATTAACATTTCAACTTCAGTCGCATCAAACTTATCTTTGTCTAGGTATTCCATTAATCGACCAGGTGTGGCGATTAATAAATCAACATTATCTTCTAGTGCTTCTTCTTGCGGGCCGTAAGGCACACCGCCAGTAATGATGGCGATATTAAGATCAAGATCGGTAGCAAGGTGGCAAGCATAGCGATGAATTTGGCTAGCAAGTTCGCGTGTTGGCGTTAATACCAAAATACGTGCTTGACCCTCAAATCGGCGAGGAAAGTCGATAAGATGCTGTAAAGCAGGCAGTAAAAAACTGGCTGTTTTACCGGTGCCGGTTGGCGCACGCGCTAAAATATCCCGCTGATCCATGGCCAATGGAATGGTTTGTTGCTGAATAGTGGTAGGGGTGTTGTGTCCCATGGCCTTGAGTGACTCTAATAAGCTAGGGTCGAGCTGGAAATCTTCAAATTGCATGCGCTGGTCTCGCTGAAAAATAGTTGAGTATTATAGCTGACCTAATGAGCAGGCTAAAGCTTTAAGTAGAATGGGCGGCATAAATCTATCATTGTTTGGCTGTATCCCGATTGTTTATTACGGATCGCCATTTGCAGGTACTGAGTTTGTTCAGCTGTGTCTGTGACATGTTTAAGCACCAGTATAGAGCGGTTAGGTGATTTTCCTTCGGCACTAATGATTTCAAGATGCTTGGCAACATAGAGTTTGTGCCCATTAAGTTGTTGAATAAAACTGGCCAAACTTTGTTGCGGTAAAATAATACTGGCATTGCCTCGAGGGGCTAGCAGTTGGCTGATGGCTTTTTGTAACTCTGCAAACGATAAAGTATTGGTATGCCTTGCATCAGCTCGGGCACTATTTTTAGCTTGAGTCCCTTGTTCGAAATACGGTGGGTTGCAAATAATATGGTCGAATAAAGGTGCGATGTTTTTATCAAATTGTTTTTGAAAATCCTGAATGGCACCATGAAATAATTGCACTTTATTGGGCCAAGGGCTTTGCTCGATATTATGCCTACAAGCATTAGCAGCTGCGGAGTCTAATTCAACAGCGGTAATTTTTGTGTCCTCAAGGCTGCGCTGCGCGGCCATTAAACTCAATAATCCGCTTCCTGCGCCAATATCAAGAATATGACTTGATTGGGTGAGTTGTGCCCATGCACCGAGAATAACGGCATCAGTACTGACAGCCATGCCACATTGCTCATCGTCGATATGAAATTGTTTAAACGTAAAAGGCATAATTAAACTGTGGTGATTGGGTTAATGTAAATGTTACGGCTGATGATAATCGCTTTGAGCTAGCGTGTCGTGAGTTAATTGACGCTAGGATAAATTGTTGAGTTTTTGTTATCAAAAATTAAACTAAAAAGGATAACTTGGCGATTATGTACACAAGTATTGACAGAAATGCATGACAAAAACGGTATTTTAGTTATTTTGTTGAGCAAAGCTTGTGTCAATAAGTGATGTTTGGTATTGGTTTTGGCCGTTTTAGTTCAGTGAAATGGAGTAAAAAGTCTAACTTCAGCTATTTTGACAAGGATGTGGCTGATAAAAACAGGTTAGATGTTTATTTTATGTCGTTTCACAGCAGAATTTAGTATTTAAAAGTGTATTTTTAACTTTACAAAAAGTGGGCGCGTTCAGTTCAGCAGTAGCTAATTTTGGCGTAATCAATTAGGTTTGTTAAAAAACATAACAATAAAAAGAGGCAAGTAGTGCAAACAACCAAGATGAGTTTGACGGATACGCTAGGGTTAGGCTTTATGACTTTTGCGTTTTTTCTAGGCGCAGGGAACTTAATTTTCCCTCCTTTTGCTGGCATGTTGGCTGGTGAAAATATGTCTTTTGCGATGCTCGGATTTTTGATTACCGCGGTGGGTATGCCATTGATTGGGTTAATTGCCGTTGCTAAAGCTAATGGTAAAGTTATGGCGCTATTACCTGCGTTTGCTGCTACGGCATTGGCCATTGCTATTTACATTATTATTGGCCCCGCATTTGCTGCACCAAGAACCGGGTTAGTGGCATTTGAAATTGGCGCAAGACCCTTCATTAGCAACCCAGACGCTGTGATGATGTTAGCGGGTAAAGAGTTCAATATTGCTCAGTTGATCTACACTTTAGTGTTTTTCTCTATTGTGATGTTTTTGTCTTTATACCCAGGCAAGTTGCTGGATAACGTGGGTAAGGTGTTAACGCCTATTTTGATTTTGTTATTAGTCAGCTTAGCCAGTTCAGTGATTATTTTACCGGGTTTTGAAGTTAATCAACCGGTTGGTGAATACATCAATAGCCCATTAACGAAAGGGATTATTGAAGGTTACAACACCATGGATACCCTAGCATCGTTGATGTTTGGTATGTTGATTATTGATTTGCTGCGTAAAAAAGGCGTTAACGATACAGCCGATCAAACTAAGTATTTGGTGCGGGCTGCCTTTATCGCCGCAGGCGGATTAGCGTTTGTTTATGTGTCGTTATTTTATCTTGGCGCATCGGCGGGTGATTTTGCCATTGGTGCTGAAAATGGCGGCCAAATTCTAACAAACTATGTCACCCATCATTTTGGCAGCATTGGTATGTTAATGTTGTCTACCGTGGTAACTCTAGCGTGTTTAACGACAGCGATTGGTTTAGTGACGGCATGTGCTGAGTTTTTCAATGAGCTAATGCCAAGTTTGTCGTATAAATTATTGGTTGTGTTGTTAAGTATAATTTGTGCCACGGTTGCTAACGTAGGATTGTCGCAATTAATCAGTGTTAGTATTCCGGTATTGATGACGATTTACCCTGTGGCGATTGCCTTAGTGTTAGTGACATTCTTAACCGAGCGTTTTGCTCGACCAGCATTTTCACACCGAGTGATTTTAAGTGTGGCGTTATTCTTTGGTATTTTTGATGGCCTGCAAACCGCGGGTATGGACATGAGCTTCTTGGACTTTATGCCACTACATGCTGAAGGCATGGCGTGGTTGTTGCCGACAGCACTGACCGCGATTGTGTGCTTGTTTCTACCCAAAAACCGTGTTGCAACCGCATAATGCCAAACGGAGTGTGAGACCAATATTCACGTTGTAAGTGAATAAAGGCAAACAATAAGACGACGTTATGATATTTTATCTAACGTCGTTTTTTTTACCCCATTAGAGATGTTATTTTGGTTAAACCTGCATATCAGCCTAACCCGTTGATCAACCAGTTTTTGGATGATTTATGGTCGACAAAAGGATTAAGTGATAACACCTTGGCTTCATATCGCACTGACTTGCAGCATTTAGAGCGTTATGTGTTATCGCAAGGCTGTGATTTATTGCGTGTCGATCAAGGCTTGCTGCGTGATTATTTGAATGCCCGTTTTGAGCAGCAGTTTGCTAAAAGCAGTACCGCCCGGTTATTAAGTAGTTTACGACGCTTTTATGGCTACTTGTTGGTAGAGCAACTGATTAGCGAAGATCCTACCGCCTTAATTAAATCGCCAAAGCTAGCACGTCAACTACCCGACTCATTGTCTGAAGCACAAATCGATAGTTTACTGGCTGAACCCAATGAGGATGACCCAATCGAATGTCGTGATAAAGCCATGTTGGAATTGCTATATGCCACTGGGCTGCGGGTTACTGAGTTGGTGAGTTTAACCATGGAGCAAATAAGCTTGCGTCAGGGGCTTGTGCGAGTGGTAGGTAAAGGCGGTAAAGAGCGTTTAGTGCCTTTGGGCGAGTTAGCGGTGGCCGAGGTTGAGCAATACATGCGCTTTGCTCGTGGCGAATTATTACATATGAAACAATCTGATGTGGTGTTTCCATCAAGACGCGGACAAATGATGACACGGCAAACGTTTTGGCATCGGATTAAGTTGTATGCGGCAAGAGCAGGGATCCAGTGTCATTTGTCTCCACATACTTTACGCCATGCTTTTGCGACTCATCTACTCAATCATGGGGCTGATTTGCGTGTGGTACAATTATTACTCGGCCACAGTGACTTATCGACAACCCAAATTTACACCCATGTGGCAAAAGTGCGCTTGCAACAGCTTCACAGTCAGCATCATCCTCGAGGGTAGTGTTATCGATATCAAATCCTTACATTTAAGAGTTTGAGTATTTGTTGCGTTCATTTAATTAAATCTGTAAGTTTTGCTTACGAAGTCGGGTCTATACATTTTGAACCCGTGTAAATTAGGAATTATCATGAAGTTAACTAAAGCCATTGCCCTTGTTGCTAGCCTTGTAATTGCGCCAATTGTGTCTGCAGCTACTGCAACGGATGTGTCAAATGAATCAGCTCTAAAACAAAAACTTACAGAGACTTTAGGCGTTAATGTTGCACAGGTCCAACCTTCCCCTGTTGACGGTTTGTACCAAGTGTTTACTGACCGTGGGGTACTATATGTCACTCAAGATGGCAGTAAATTATTTCATGGTAATTTATATGACTTAGACCAGGGCATGAAGAATCTTACTGAGCTTGCGTTGGCTGCTCCTCGTTTAGAAATGCTTAAGCCATTTGAGCAAGATATGTTGGTTTATAAAGCCAAAGACGAAAAGCACGTTGTGACCATTTTTACAGATGTGGATTGTGGATTTTGTCGTAAGTTGCATAACCAAATGCAGGGCTATAACGATTTAGGCATTACTATTCGCTATTTAGCTTATCCACGTGCCGGTATACCTTCTGCTAATGCCGATGAAATGCAAGCGGTATGGTGTGCTAAAGATCCGTTAAAAGCGATGACAGAAGCTAAAACGGGTGGCAATGTTAAATCGGCAAGTTGTGATATAGATATCGCGAAACAGTTTCAGTTAGGTCAAGCATTTGGCGTAAACGGAACTCCTGCAATCGTGTTAGAAAACGGCGTTATGGTACCAGGTTATCAACCGCCAGCTGATTTACTGCGTACGATTGAGTCAAACCTATAATTGATTGTCGTCAAGTAAGTCGTTATTGCGTAATATCTAAGGTGAGCTCAGGCTCACCTTTTTGTTATGTATTATTTCATCTCAATTCACGTATACAAGTGAGTCAAACACACTAAGCCGTCATTTGATTATCATTTAATACCTGAGTTGAAAGGTTTACTCATTGTTCGAATAAGGTTGTCTCTTGTCACACAAAATAGTCCGTCGTCCGCAAGTCGATGATTCACACTTACCGACATCATTACCACCATTTTTAAAGCAGCTTTACGCTCGTCGTGGTGTCACCGAGACAGACTGCGAGTTAGTGTTAACCAAATTACTTCGCCCTGAAACCATGAAAGGCCTATCTGAAGCTGCAGTGTTAATCGCTGATGCAATGGCTGCTGAAAAGTCGATATTAATCGTTGGCGACTTTGATGCCGATGGCGCGACATCAACCAGCGTGTGTATGCTGGCATTAAAGATGATGGGCGCACACAAGGTGGATTACTTAATCCCTAATCGCTTTGACTATGGCTATGGCCTCAGCCCTGAGATTGTTGCGGTTGCCTATTCTAAATCGGCAGATGTATTGATTACTGTCGATAATGGTATTTCATCTATTGAAGGGGTCGCAGCTGCCAAGTTATTAGGCATGCAAGTTGTAGTCACTGACCATCATTTACCAGGGCAATCTTTGCCCAATGCCGATGTGATTGTGAATCCAAATCAACCTGCGTGTGAATTTGCCAGTAAATCGATTGCAGGCGTTGGCGTGGCTTTTTACTTAATGTCAGCTTTGAGGGCTGAGTTACGCCAACGAGATTGGTATAAACAACACCACATTAACGAGCCTAACCTTGGCACTTTATTGGATATTGTTGCATTAGGCACTGTTGCTGATGTGGTGTCGCTAGATGCCAATAATCGTATTTTAGTCAATGCGGGTTTAAAGCGAGTGAGAAGCGGCCGTTGTCGAGTCGGTATTACCGCTTTACTTGAGGTGGCCAAACGCAGCCCTGAAAAAATGGTGGCTGCTGACTTTGGCTTTGCTGTTGGGCCACGGTTAAATGCCGCAGGGCGCTTAGATGAAATGGCCCTAGGGGTGGAAACGCTATTATGTGATGACATGATGCGGGCCAGAAGAATGGCTGCCGAGCTCGACGGCTTAAATCAAGAGCGTCGTGAACTTGAAACAGGTATGCAGCAAGAAGCGCTTAAAAGTTTGCAGCAGTTGTCGCTCAATGAAGATGATTTGCCCTGGGGCATTGCCATTTTTCAAGAAGATTGGCATCAAGGTGTAATTGGTATTTTGGCTTCACGGATTAAAGACCGTTACCACCGACCTGTGATTGCGTTTGCCTATGCGGGTGAGGGCGAAATTAAAGGGTCGGCACGTTCAATTAAAGGCTTGCATATGCGTGACTTGCTTGAGCGTATTAATAGCCTACACCCTGGCATGATCACTAAATTTGGTGGCCATGCTATGGCGGCCGGATTATCGCTTAAAGCAGATACATTTGAGCAGTTTAAACACGCTTATGATAACGCCGTGCGGGATATTCTTGAGTATGAGCAATTGACCGGAGAGTTGCTTTCAGATGGGGAGCTACCTACTGAGTTAATCAGTCTTGATACCGCATTGACTTTACGCAATGCAGGGCCTTGGGGACAGTCGTTTGAGGAGCCATTATTTGACGGGGTATTTAGGGTTGTCCAGCAACGTATTGTTGGAGAGAAACATCTTAAATTACTCTTAGAAACCCCTTGTGGTACGTTAATGCTCGATGGTATCGCGTTTAATATAGATTTAGCGATTTGGCCTGACGCAACGATTCAACAAGCAAGGATCGTTTATAAGCTAGATGTGAATGAGTTTCGTGGCAACCAAACCGTACAGCTTATGGTGGATTACATCGAGCCGCTGTGATGGGGGAAACCGCATTAGTACAAGGATGTACTGAGCTTCATCACTACTGAAAACAAAAAGGCCTCGCAATGCGAGGCCTTTTTGTTAATCTTTATTAGTCGCGTTAGCCACCAATGGAAATATGGTGCCCGAACCCGGAATCGAACCAGGGACACGAGGATTTTCAATCCTCTGCTCTACCGACTGAGCTATTCGGGCGACGGACGCAATTTAAAGGGTTTTGGCCTGTTGAGTCAACTTGTTTTTACTATTTATCTCAAAAATTGATTCGTTTGGACGTATTTTATCCGTATCGGCGTTAATTTATCCATTTTGTGCGCTAAAGCCCAAAAGTCGGTTAAACGATTCAAAAAAGATGGTTTTGTAGCTGTCCAGCTATAAAAAAACGCTCCGAAGAGCGCTTTTATTCATTCAATGATGTACGATCACTCATTCTAGTTAGTGAGTATTTCATTGTTAGGAAAGTTAGCTCGCATCACCATTTTAATGTGCGCTTGTAGCTTTTCTTGGCCTAATTCTTCGTATGCTTCAGACATGATTTCTAAAGCGCGTTCGGTTGCAGGAGTTCCTGGGAATTTCTCCATAACCGTTTGCGCACGAATTGCTGCTGCACTCCAGGCGTTCATTTTGATATAATACTCGGCTACCTTAATAGAATACTGCGCTAAACGGTTTTTCAAAAACTGCATGCGGTGTTGCGCATCGGCAGCATATTTACTATCTGGGTATGATTTAATTAAGCGGTCAAAATCTTTAAATGCATCTTGAGCATTTTTAGGATCGCGATCAGTGCGATCGATATTCATTAAATCGTGAAATAAATAATTATCTGCCTGCATATTGGTTAAACCGCGCATATAATACACGTAATCAATATTTGGATGCGTTGGATTGAGGCGTAAAAAGCGATCAATGTTAGCAATTCCAGAGGCAGCGTCATCCATTTTGTAATACGCATAAATCAGATCTAATTGAACTTGAGTCTTGTGCGGACCAAATGGGTAACGAGAGTCTAAAGCTTCAAGTGAACGCACGGCTTTAGAGTAATTACCTAATTCCATTGATGTTCTTGCTTGAGTGTAGAGCTGTTCAGGAGATGCTTTTTTTGTAAATTCATCTTCTTCAGGACTGCTACTACAGGCTGTTAAAGCCAGTGAAAGTAATACTAGGGCGGCACCTTGGGCAAATTTATACATACTTGAATTCAATTCTTTTTAAGTTGTTGTTAAGAATTTTTCCATTTCACGGTAAAATAGAAAACATCCGATTGTAACAGATAGCACATTCACTTTGGACCCCTAAACTGGGGTACGGTTCCTATGACACAAGAGATTAATCTAAAAAGCGAGATAACAGCAACACAAACCGGTCTGAGATTAGACCAAGCATTAGCTGGTTTGTTCCCTGACTACTCGCGCACACGCATCAAGGAATGGATCCTATCTGGTGCAGTTACTATTGACGGTATCACAGTCGACAAGCCACGGGAAAAGGTTTTCGAGTCTCAGTTGATAGAAGTTACAGCAACACTTGAAGAAGAAGTGCGTGCTAAGGCGCAAGATATCGACTTAAATATTATTTATGAAGACGAACATATTATTGTTGTAAATAAACAAGCGGGTTTAGTTGTTCACCCTGGTGCGGGTAATGCCGACGGCACCCTAATGAATGCGTTATTGCATCATTGTCCTGACATTGAACATGTGCCACGAGCCGGTATCGTTCATCGCTTAGATAAAGACACAACAGGTTTGATGGTTGTGGCTAAAACCGTTGAAGCACAAACTCATTTGGTTGCTGCATTGCAAGCGCGCGATATCGTTCGTGAATATGAGGCCATTGTGCTTGGTACTATGACTGCTGGTGGCACCGTTGATGAGCCTATTGAACGTCATGCGACACGACGGACACAAATGGCGGTGATTCATGGTGGTCGTCCATCTGTAACTCATTATCGAGTCGCTGAAAAGTTCCGTGCACATACGCGTTTACGATTACGTCTTGAAACCGGTCGTACTCACCAAATTCGTGTGCATATGGCACACATTGGCCATGTTTTGGTTGGCGATCCAGTGTACGGCGGTCGTCCAAGACCCCCTAAAAACGCTAGCCCTGAGTTTTTTGAATTACTTAAAGGCTTTACCCGCCAGGCGCTGCATGCTGTGCGCTTAGAGTTAGCCCATCCATTTACCTGTGAAATCATGACTTGGCATGCGCCAATTCCTGATGACATGGTTGAGCTGACCAAAGCATTACGTGAAGATACTCAATTAAACCCTATTGAGTATTTATAGTGCTCCAGCACGATTGGCCTTTACCTGATAATGTCGCAATAGCGTTGACTGATCGACATGGCGGATGCAGTTTAGCGCCATTTGACAGTTTAAATTTAGGGTTACATGTAGGTGATAACCCACAACATGTTTTGGCTAATCGTGCCGCTTTGCGCCAACGATTGTCTTTACCTGCGGAACCATTGTGGCTTGAACAAGTGCATGGTGTGGATGTGGTGAATATGGCGCATCTAAAACTGAGTGATTCTACAAGCCTTTCACCGATAAAAGCTGATGCAAGTTACAGCAATAAAGCTGGTGATGTGTGCGCAGTCATGACGGCAGACTGTTTACCTGTATTGTTATGCAATCAACAAGGTACTGAAGTGGCTGCAGTACATGCTGGTTGGCGCGGGTTGTGTGCTGGCGTGATTGAACAAGCGGTAGAATTATTTGACTCCGCTACCACTGAGCTCATGGCTTATTTAGGTCCAGCAATTGGGCCGCAGGCTTTTGAGGTCGGCGCTGAGGTACACGATGCTTTTATGCAAAAACACCCTCAAGCAGCGCAATATTTTATTCCTCATCACAATAAATACCTTGCTGATTTACCCGGTCTTGCTTCGTTACGTTTAGCGAAAATGGGAGTGTCACAGGTATTCAATGCTAATGTGTGTACTTTTACTGACCCTGACTATTTTTCGTATCGTCGGGATCAACAAACAGGTCGCATGGCGTCGCTTATCTGGCTAAAATCATAATAATTCGTTCAAGTTCAAAAAATAGACGATTTATTGATCTAGATTAAGTTTTAAGCTTGAAATCACATTAATTGCCCCCATCTTTAAGTTAACAAATTATTCATTTCTGAATTAATTTCCCACTCAATAAGTATCAGATCCTAGGAGGTTATATGAGACTCGATCGTATGACTAATAAGTTTCAAATTGCTATTTCTGATGCCCAATCATTAGCCTTGGGGCGCGATCATCAATTTATCGAACCCATTCACTTAATGATGGCGCTATTAAATCAAGATTCTGGCTCTATTCATCCATTATTAACCCAAGCTGGCATACGTGTTAGCGCTCTTCGTTCTGCCGTTACTCAGGAGTTAGAGCGTTTTCCTCAGGTAGATGGCACAGGCGGAGATGTTCAATTATCTCAAGGATTAATCCGCTTACTTAACTTGTGCGACAAGCTGGCGCAAAAACGTAAAGACAAATACATTTCATCAGAGCTATTTGTGTTAGCTGCATTAGAAGGTAACGATGCGTTGTCAAAAGCGCTAAAAGACTCTGGTGCTAGCAAAGAACTCATGGAAAAAACCATTGAGGACATGCGTGGAGGTCAAAAAGTTGATGACCCAAATGCAGAAGACCAACGCCAAGCCTTGAAAAAGTTTACTGTTGATTTAACCGAACGCGCAGAGCAGGGCAAACTGGACCCCGTGATTGGTCGCGACGATGAAATTCGCCGCACCATTCAGGTTTTGCAACGCCGGAGTAAAAATAATCCGGTGTTAATCGGTGAACCTGGGGTAGGTAAAACGGCCATTGTTGAAGGTTTAGCTCAACGGATCATTAATGGTGAGGTGCCAGAAGGCATTAAAAACAAGCGGGTGTTATCACTCGACATGGGCTCGCTTATTGCGGGCGCAAAATATCGCGGTGAGTTTGAAGAACGTCTCAAAGCCGTGCTTAACGAGTTGTCACAAGAAGAAGGGCAGGTAATTCTCTTTATTGATGAATTGCATACTATGGTGGGTGCAGGTAAAGGCGAAGGTGCCATGGATGCTGGTAATATGTTAAAGCCAGCTCTAGCCCGTGGTGACTTACATTGTGTTGGCGCCACAACGTTAGATGAGTATCGCCAATACATTGAAAAAGATGCAGCACTTGAACGCCGTTTCCAAAAAGTAATTGTTGATGAGCCAAGTGTAGAAGACACCATTGCAATCTTACGTGGTTTAAAAGAACGCTATGAGTTGCATCATCATGTTGAAATTACCGATCCTGCCATTGTTGCCGCTGCAACTATGTCACATCGTTATATTTCAGACAGAAAGTTACCCGATAAAGCTATCGACTTAATTGACGAAGCGGCATCGAGTATTCGTATGCAAATCGATTCAAAACCCGAGGCGTTAGACAAATTAGAGCGTCGTGCGATTCAGTTAAAGCTAGAAGAGCAAGCGCTCAGTAAAGAAACCGATGATGCCAGCCGCAAACGTTTAGACTTTTTACAACAAGAGTTGAAAGAAGTTGAAAGCCATGCAGCTGAGCTTAATGAGATTTGGCATACTGAAAAAGCCGCATTAGCGGGAACCCAGCATATAAAAGCGGATCTTGAACAAGGCCGCCTAGATCTAGAGGTGGCAAGACGTGCGGGGGATTTAACCCGAATGTCTGAGTTACAGTATGGGCGGATCCCTGAGCTTGAAAAGCAGCTTGATTTAGCTTCGCAAGCTGAAATGCAAGATATGACATTGCTGCGCAATAAAGTCACTGATATCGAAATTGCAGAAGTATTGTCAAAAGCAACCGGTATCCCGGTGTCAAAAATGCTTGAAGGTGAGCGCGAAAAATTATTGCACATGGAAGATGCATTACACGAACGCGTTATTGGTCAACATGAAGCCGTTGATGCTGTATCCAATGCCATTCGACGTAGTCGTGCTGGTCTTGCTGATCCACAGCGCCCTATTGGTTCATTTTTGTTCCTTGGGCCAACCGGGGTCGGTAAAACCGAATTATGTAAATCACTGGCTAAGTTTTTATTTGATACCGAATCGGCACTGGTGCGCATCGATATGTCAGAATTTATGGAAAAACATACCGTGTCACGCCTAGTCGGTGCACCTCCCGGATATGTTGGCTATGAAGAAGGCGGGTATTTAACAGAAGCGGTTCGTCGTAAACCATATTCGGTTATCTTGCTTGATGAAGTTGAAAAAGCGCATCCAGATGTGTTTAACATTTTACTGCAAGTGCTAGACGACGGCAGATTAACCGATGGTCAAGGCCGTACGGTTGATTTTAAAAACACCGTTATCATCATGACATCTAACTTAGGGTCTGACCGAATTCAAGAAAGCTTTGGTCGTGCCAGTTATGACGAAATGAAAGAAAGCGTGATGGAGGTGGTGATGCAAAACTTCCGTCCAGAGTTTTTAAATCGTGTCGATGAATCTGTCGTGTTCCATCCATTGGATGCGGAAAACATTAAGCATATTGCCAGCATTCAGCTTGAGTTACTGCGTAAACGTTTAGTGGAAAAAGAATTTGATATTCAGTTAACGGATGCGGCTTTATCGTTAATCGCCGAAGCCGGTTTCGACCCTGTTTATGGTGCGCGTCCATTAAAACGAGCCTTACAGCAGGAAGTTGAAAATCCATTGGCGCAGAAACTACTTCGCGGGCAATTATTGCCAGGTAAGATGATTAATGTCGATGTGGTTGATGGGGTGTTAACGTTTGAGCAATAAGCTAACTGTGTAAAATCAAAAAGGGAGCGAAAGCTCCCTTTTTTGTTTGAGTGTTTGTTATTTAATTTTAATTAGGGATGAGAGATTAACTTATGCTATTTAAAATCAAGATTTTAGTCCGCCTAGATCATTATCCCGAGCTCAGATTACTTACAAAATAACTTTACCCGTTCAGTGTTTTCGGCAATTGCAGCTTGTCTCTGCTCTTCTGTCATAGCAACGGTTTCGCCGGTTTCTTTATTTTGCTGGTTTAACTGGGTGTGAGTGGTTAATACATTAAGGCTGTGCTTAGCACTTTCGCAAATTTCTACAGCTTGTTTTTGGTCTTGTGCATTGATGATCTGTGCCGATTTTTCTAAATCAGTCATCTCTTTAGTAGGTGGTGTTTTTCTTTGCGGAGCAAGAGTCCCAATTTTGGCTGGTTCCATATCTTCACTATAAATTAATGTAGCATCTACACCTTTAGGCGGCTGCTGGCTGTAATGCACAACGCCCGCATTGTCTACCCAGGTATAAATGGGCTCAGCATACAAAAAACAGCTAAAGGTAATAACGATTAAACTAATAACTAAACGAAAAGTTCCCATGTGAGTTCCCAAGGCTAATATGACGCTATGCTTGATTGTTCCAAAATATGCTATCTTGAGTATAAATCCAACATCTAAAACAACATTGTTTAAAGTGTATGCAAAATTCATCAAATCAAACAGTAAAAAATAAAGGTATTTACCTATTACCTAACTTATTTACCACAGCAGGACTCTTTTCTGGGTTCTATGCCGTGATTTCATCCATGAATGGTCACTTTGAATCAGCTGCAATAGCAATCTTTATTGCAATGATCTGTGATGGACTCGATGGAAGAGTCGCCAGACTCACTAATACACAAAGCGACTTTGGTGCCGAATACGATAGCATGGCCGACATGGTGTCGTTTGGGATGGCCCCAGCAATATTAGTATATAACTGGGCATTACAAGATTTAGGCAAGATAGGTTGGCTGGCTGCTTTCATTTATTGTGCATGTGCGGCATTAAGGCTTGCACGGTTTAATACCCAAGTCGGTGTCGCTGATAAACGATTTTTTCAAGGGCTTGCAAGCCCAGCTGCAGCTGCATTAATTGCCGGAAGCATCTGGAGTGGTAGCAAATATGAAATTGATCCAACAAACATTAGCTATATAGTTGCCTTTGTCACCGCCTTAACCGGGCTGTTAATGGTAAGTAATTTCAGATATCACTCATTTAAAGAAGTCGATTGGCGCGGTAAGGTCAATTTCATCGTTATGTTATTATTGGTCGGCGTGTTTGTTGTTGTTTCAGTCGAACCGGCCATCATTTTATGTTTAGGTTTCTATATATATGCATTGTCAGGTCCATTCATCACTATCAAGACAATTAAAAAGTTAAAGGTTGAGCATATCGTTGGGGATGAGCCAGTAGATGCTAATGAAACAGAACCTGAGCAAGACATGGCTGAACCTCATGGCGAAGACAAAACCCAAGCAATGCCAACAAAGGATAATCCACAATAGTATCGCTCCCAAATCAACCAGATAACGTTGAGTTGTATCACTCATAAATCGCGTCATTAATTCGATGGCGTTCTTTTTTTAAAAAAGCACCACTTTTCTAACCCAGATACTGTATTTGTACTATAGTTAAAGTCTGCCTGAAATTAGTTACAGTCTGCTTAGGCCTTAGGCTTTATATCTAGGGCTTTTTATCCAGATAGCTTTATTACATAGATTGTTAAAATATTGTGACTATGTATACAAGGTTACAGTGACTATTAGACAGTACTTAATCGAAGTTACACAGTAATCAATCGTTTTTATGTTCGTTAATCATTTAGCGACATCATTCATAACTGTACTTGCTTATCAAGGCTTGTTAATTGCATTAAGAAATCGTAAAAAACCGAAAGTGACAGTCAACCTAATCCCGAAAGCTCCCAAAAGTTGCTTTTATGTTGTGTTTTTAACCGTTTTTAATGTGTTTTGTTCGAATAGTGTTCGCTTGAGCTGTTTTGAGATAAAACTATTAAAAAAGGGGTTGCACTAAATCTCATGGTGCCTATAATGCGCATCCACTGACACGGCAGACAGCGAAAGCGGCCACCGAGTTAGGTTGAATTAAGTGCTTCAAAACACACAATTCAACGGCGAAAAGAAAGTTTGAAAAAACACTTGACGCCAACACGGGAAAGCGTAAAAT
>NZ_BMQI01000019.1 GCF_014648035.1 Shewanella algicola
GAACTTGAGCTGTTAGATAGCACTAATATCGTGTTTGCTTAACCAGATCTGAGGTTAAATCAATGAATATTGAGGCAGATGCTGAAGTGCATGTGGCGATTTCTATTGATGAAAACTTATCAGGCATATTAACCGGAACCGCGGTGAAGGTGCAGCAACTTGATGGCGAAATGACTGTCGGAGTGAAGTTTTCGGAAGAGCACCCCGAGTTAAAAAATAACCTGTTTAGCCACTTTCTAGTGAACACCGCGAATAAATAATTACTGCTCTTTGGGCAAAAAAATGCGCATCATATAGATGCGCTAAAATTCACAAGCAAACTCGGTTTATTATGCCTAGCCTATAATCCATCACAGGCTAGATTTTTCAATCTTGTTAATCTAAAAAGTTTAAAATCCCCATTGCGGCATCTCGACCTTCAGCAATAGCGGTGACCACTAGGTCAGAACCGCGCACCATATCGCCACCAGCAAACACTTTAGGGTTAGTGGTTTGGAATGGGTTATCGTCAACTTTAGTGGCTTTAACTAGGCCCCACTCGTTGGTTTCGATACCAAAATCGCTAAACCAAGGTGCAGGGCTTGCCTGGAAACCAAAGGCGATAATCAGCGCATCTGTTTCGAGTACTTGCTCGCTGCCAGCAATGACTTCAGCACGTTGACGGCCACTCGCATCTGCTTCACCCATTTGGGTTTCCACACATTCAATACCAACCACTACGCCATTTTCAGCTTTAATGGCCACGGGTTGGCGATTAAATAAGAAGTTAACGCCTTCTTCACGCGCATTTTGCACTTCACGGCGCGAACCGGGCATGTTGGCTTCGTCACGACGGTATGCACAAGTTACGCTTTTAGCGCCTTGACGCACTGCTGTACGCACGCAATCCATAGCCGTGTCACCACCGCCTAGTACAACGACGTTTTTGCCTTCAAGGCTTAAATAGGGCGTTGAATCGTCTTGTGTACCCATTAAGTGATGAGTGTTACCAATCAGGTAAGGTAGCGCCTGGATAACGCCTTGGGCATCTTCGTTGGGTAACTTGGCTTTCATGGCGGTGTAAGTCCCCATGCCAAGGAACACGGAATCGTATTCATCTAGCAAGCTTTGAAAGCTCACATCTTTACCAACGGTCACGCCCATTTTAAATTGAATACCCATGCCCTCAAGTACAGAGCGGCGCGTCGCCATAACATCTTTATCAAGCTTAAATGATGGAATGCCGTAAGTTAACAAGCCACCAATTTGCGGGTATTTGTCATACACCACGGCTTGTACGCCATTGCGGGCTAAAATATCCGCGCAACCTAAACCTGCAGGGCCAGCACCAACAATCGCAACACGCTCTTTACGCGGTGTTACTTTGGTCATGTCTGGACGCCAGCCTTGAGAGATAGCCGTGTCGGTAATGTATTTTTCAACATTACCAATGGTGACCGCACCAAAGTCGTCATTTAGGGTACACGCACCTTCGCATAAACGATCTTGTGGGCATACTCGGCCGCATATTTCTGGCAGGGTGTTGGTTTCGTGAACCAAGTCTGCTGCTTCCATAATGCGACCTTGTTCAGCCAGTTTTAACCAGTTTGGAATGTAGTTATGCAGTGGGCATTTCCATTCGCAATACGGGTTACCACAGTCAAGACAACGATCGGCTTGTTCTTTCACTTCAGGCTGAGTAAACGGCTGATAAATTTCAATAAATTGTGTAGCACGTTTTTTGGCTTCATGTTTTACGGGGTCAGCACGACCCACTTCTACAAATTGAAAGTCATTGCTCATGATTATCCTGCCTTTACAACTAATTCCGGACTCTTCTGCTCAATTTTAAGCAGGTCAGCAACGGCAATATTCTTTGGTTTAACGAGTACGAAACAATCTAACCAGTTTTCAAAGTCACTTAAAATCATATGGGCATGCTCACTGCTGGTTTCAGCATAGTGAGTTTCAATTAACCCTTTTAAGTGTTGCTGGTGGATGGTTGATTCTAACTTTTGCGTATCAACCATTTCGGTGTTAACACGGCGATTAAAGCGACCAAATTGGTCGAACACGTAAGCAAAGCCACCTGTCATGCCGGCACCAAAGTTCACCCCAGTTTTACCAAGAATGACCACGATCCCGCCGGTCATGTATTCACAACCGTTATCGCCAACACCTTCAACCACAGCGATAGCACCTGAGTTACGCACACCAAAACGTTCGCCTGCTTGACCTGCGGCAAATAATTTACCGCCGGTTGCACCATACAAACAAGTGTTGCCCATAATGGCACTGCGTTCGCTTTGGAACGGACTGCCAATAGGTGGGTGAATGACAATCTTGCCGCCAGACATGCCTTTACCAACATAGTCATTGGCATCGCCGCATAGCTTAAGCTCTAACCCTGGGCTATTCCATACTCCAAAGCTTTGACCGGCACTGCCGTTAAAACCAAGTTTAATAGGTTCTTTGGTACCTTGTACGCCAATCTTAGTGGCAATAAAGCCAGACAATGCTGCGCCGACAGAACGGTCGGTATTGTTAATCAGGTATTGATACGAGTATGGCTCGCCCGCTTCCACTGCTGCTGCACAATCGGCAACCAGTGTTTGGTTAAGCTTGCCGACATCTGACGGAGGATTGGTTTCTTTCCAGGTCAATGCTGAGTTTGGCTGTACTTTTGGTTGATACAGAATTGGTGCTAAGTCTAAACCACGTTGTTTGTCAGTTTGGCCTTCAATAGCATGCAACCAATCGCTGCGGCCGACCAAATCTTCAAACTTGACTACACCTAATGCTGCCATCCATTCACGTACTTCTTGAGCGACAAACTCAAAGTAGGTCATTACGCGTTCTGGTAGACCGTGGTAGTGTTTTTCACGTAAGTTTTTATCTTGAGTCGCTACACCTGTCGCACAGTTATTGAGGTGACAAATACGTAAGTATTTACACCCGAGAGCGATCATTGGCACTGTACCAAAACCAAAGCTTTCAGCGCCCAGTAATGCCGCTTTAATTACGTCAGTACCGGTTTTTAAGCCGCCATCTACTTGTAAGCGAATTTTATGACGTAGGCCATTTTCAACTAGCGATTGATGCACTTCAGCTAAACCAAGCTCCCAAGGAGAGCCGGCATATTTAACAGAGGTAATTGGGCTTGCGCCTGTGCCGCCATCGTAACCAGAAATGGTAATCATATCTGCATACGCTTTTGCCACACCGGTCGCAATGGTGCCAACACCGGGTTCTGAAACCAATTTTACAGATACAAGTGCTTTTGGATTGATCTGTTTTAAATCGAAAATCAGCTGGGCTAAATCTTCAATTGAGTAGATGTCGTGATGTGGTGGCGGTGAAATCAGGGTGACGCCAGGACGAGCATGACGTAAGCCTGCAATTTCGACACTGACTTTATGTCCCGGTAGCTGACCACCTTCACCCGGTTTTGCCCCCTGTGCGACTTTAATTTGCAACACATCAGCGTTGACGAGGTAATGCGCTGTTACACCAAAACGGCCCGATGCGATTTGTTTAATGGCTGAGTTGCGTTCGCTGTTAAAGCGATTAGCGTCTTCTCCACCTTCACCCGAGTTTGAGCGACCGCCTAAGCGGTTCATGGCAACCGCTAATGCCTCATGAGCTTCAGGGCTCAATGCGCCAATACTCATTGCTGCACTGTCAAAGCGTGGGTACAAGGTTTCTGCACCTTCAACTTTGTCTACATCAACGGCATCAAGCTGGCCTTTAATCCCAATTAAGTCACGCAAGGTGGCAATAGGGCGATCATCAACTAGGCGAGCAAACTTCTTATACTCGACATAATCTTGGTTTTTAAGTGAGCTTTGCAATGTGTTGACTACGTCAGGGTTAAAGGCATGGTATTCGCCGCCCTCAACATATTTGAGTAATCCACCTTGCGGTAATGGTATATGAGCACGGTAAGCTGCGGTGTGCAGTATTTTTTGATCGTTAGCGATATGTTCAAAATTAACCCCTTCAATACGGCTAATCACACCTTTAAAGCATAAATCAATGACGTCACGCGCAAGTCCAACGGCTTCAAACTGTTGGCTACAACGGTATGATCCCACGGTGCTGATGCCCATTTTAGACATGATTTTGCGTAAGCCCTTTTCAATACCATAACGGAAGTTAAGCATTAATGGGGTGACGTCTTCTACCTGATGTAATTTCGCCATTGCAGAAATCGACTCATACGCAAGGTATGGGTAGATTGCTGTGGCGCCAAAACCGAGTAACACGGCAAAATGATGCGGGTCGCGTGCTGATGCGGTTTCAACAATAATGTTGGTGTCACAGCGCAAGCTCTTATCAACTAAACGGGTTTGCACGGCGCCGACGGCCATAGCAGCAGGGATCACCTGGGCATTTTGTGCCACAGCACGATCCGATAGCACTAATAGCGTTGTGCCACTTCGCGCTAAACGCTCTGCTTCATCGGTAATACGATGAATAGCTTGCTCTAAGCTTTCATGTGCGTCGTAGTTTAAATCAACAGTATTTGCACGATAATTAGTGCTGTCTAAACCGAGTAATTGGTTAAAGTCACTGAATAATAAAATCGGTGAGTTAAACATCACTCGATAAGCGTTACCTGTGGTTTCGCTAAATAAGTTTTGTTCACGACCAACACATGTGGCTAACGACATGACGTGTTTTTCACGTAGTGGATCGATAGGCGGGTTGGTGACCTGAGCAAACTTTTGGCGGAAGTAGTCATATAACGAACGTGACTTTTTCGACAATACTGCCATTGGCGTGTCATCGCCCATTGAGCCGATGGCCTCTTCACCTTTGCTGGCAAGAACCCAAATCACTTGCTCTAACTCTTCACGAGTAAAACCAAATTGTTTTTGGTATTGCAGTAAGGTTTTTGAATCAAAACCACTTTCACCTTGACGAGAAGGGGCAATATCTTCAGCAGGTACCAGTGTTTGGCTGTTTTTCGACATCCATTCTTTGTATGGGTGACGACGCTTTAAGTCGTTATCAATTTCAAATGATTGATATAAACGACCATTTACAGTGTCGAGTACCAGTAATTCACCAGGGCCAACACGGCCTTTTTCAATCACTTCATCCGCGGCGTAATCCCAAATGCCGACTTCTGAGGCTAAGGTTAAAATCCGGTCTTTAGTGATGACATAACGCGAAGGGCGCAAACCATTACGGTCAACTGCACACGCAGCATGGCGGCCATTGGTCATTACAATACCCGCTGGGCCATCCCAGGGCTCCATGTGCATTGAGTTAAAGTCATAAAAGGCTTTTAGTTCATCATCCATTTCTGGATTTGACTGCCATGCAGGTGGAATAAGCAAACGCATTGCACGGTATAAGTCCATGCCACCTGATAACAACATCTCAAGCATGTTATCTAGTGACGATGAATCAGAACCTGTTTCATTCACAAAAGGCGCAGCTTGTTGTAAATCTGGTAATAAGGGTGAATTAAACTTGTAGGCACGTGCGCGCGCCCATTGACGGTTACCCGTAATAGTATTGATTTCACCGTTGTGTGCTAAGTAGCGGAACGGTTGTGCTAATGGCCATTTTGGCGATGTATTAGTTGAAAAGCGCTGATGGAATAAGCAAATAGCACTTTTTAAGCGGATGTCTGCAAGGTCAGTGTAAAATGATGGCAGATCTGCTGGCATCATTAAGCCTTTATAGACCATCACTTGGCCAGATAAACTGGCCACATAAAAATCTTTGTCATCGGTAATTTGTTGCTCAAGGCGACGACGTGCCATATATAAGCGGCGTTCAAGATCTTTTTCTCGCCATCCCACTGGCGCATTAATCAGAACTTGATAAATTTGCGGTAGACTTGCTCGGCCAATCTCCCCCAGAACATCTGGATTAACCGGAACCTTACGCCAACCTGCAACACTCAGTGTTTCTCTTTGTAATTCTTTTTCTAAAATAAATTTAGCTTCATCAGCACGTTGTTCGTCTTGGCTGAGAAATAGCATACCTACGGCAAACTTTCGGCTTAAATGCCAATCATTTTCTGCGGCGATAGCTTCAAAGAAAGCAGTCGGCATTTGCATTAATAAACCACAGCCATCACCTGTGCGTCCGTCAGCTGCAATACCACCACGATGCTTCATTCGATCGAGACCATGAATTGCGGTACGCACAATGCGATGACTAGCGTCACCGTCCATTTGTGCGATTAATCCAAATCCGCAATTGTCACGCTCAAAACTTGGATGATACAAGCTCATACAAAAAACCCCCTAAACCTCTACTAGATACGACTCGGGGTAAATGTGAAACATTCCATAGATATGCACCCGAACCATTCAAATTAAACTGAGAATGCATAAAGGTCAAACCAAAAAAATGCAACAAACTTAAATGTAATTACTTAAAAAAGGGTAAAGTTCATTAAGTTTACGTTAACGTAAACTGTGATTTTGTTGCTATAACCTTATGAATAAAAACAATTTTAGAATTTAATCAAACAAATGATTACTTTTTAGCAACAAAAGCAGAGAGTTGTTTTTGAATTAAAAATAGTGAATTTTATTTCAAATACAGTTTTTGGGTAAAAAATTATTCTAAATGAGTAAATATTCATTTTTATTAATTTAATTCATGTTGCGGATATTTTAAACATTTTTGCGACATAGCGCAGAATTTAACGTTTGTTGGACTTAAATGGAGTTTTTATTGATTTAGCACCGAGACAGGTGTTTAAGTGATCCATAAACTAGCGCCCTTTTAGTTTAAGAGGGGAGCCAGATGGGCTTGGATGACTACGTTAATACATTTGGTTCTTATTGCAAGCGACAATATGGTGAAAGAATAAAAAAACTGACCATTGATGCTGAATTTACCTGCCCTAATCGAGATGGCACGCTAGGGCTTGGAGGCTGCACATTTTGTAATGTAGCGTCTTTTAATGCTCAACAAGGGCAAACCTTGTCGATTCCTGTGCAACTTGCCGATGGAAAAGTACGTGCCCATTTGAAAGATCAAGGCGTTAATAAATCGCGACCGGCCTCTGTATCATCAAGTAAATACATTGCTTATTTTCAAGCCTATACCAGTACTTACGATGAATTTAACCGCCTAAAACAAAAATACGACCTTGCAGTTGAAGATAAGCATGTGGTGGGATTACACATTGGTACTCGGCCTGACTGTGTTCCAGATGAAGTACTCGATTTACTGGTTGAATATCAACAAAGTGGGTTAGATGTATGGTTAGAACTAGGCTTACAAACCAGTAATAATCACACATTGAAAAAAATTAATCGTGGTCACCAATTGGCTGAGTATCGTCAAACTGTTATAGCAGCGAGATCGCGCGGTATTAAAGTGTGCACCCATTTGATTTTAGGTTTACCCGGCGAGACCACTACCGACTACTTAAATAGCTTAAAAACGGTATTAGGAATTGGTGTCGATGGGATTAAGCTTCATCCATTGCATATTGTTGAAGGGAGTACCATGGCCAAGCAATGGCATTATAAGCCAATGCCTTTATTAACATTAGATGAATATGCCTCAGCAGCAGCGATGTTAATTCGCCATACACCCGAACATATTATTTTCCACCGTGTTACCGCATATGCCAAAAAACCGATGCTACTTGCCCCTGACTGGTGTGCATTTCGCTGGGATGGGTTAGTCGCCATTGTAGATGAACTAAGAGAATATGGAGGCCAAGGAAGTGCGCTCAATAGCGCTTACAAAACGGCTTAACGTGCTCTTGTGGTTGTTTAACATTCTATTTGATTGAAAAAAACTCAAAATTAGCTTTTTTTAAACGTTGGTAATGCCAGTGAAAAAGTGGTGTTAATAACTTGTTATTATTTCAATTAAAAGTGATGCTATTGGTGTTCAAACCTTGCATAGGCTATTTTACTCGGTATTATGTTTTTTAATTTTATAGAGTTAGAATTCTTATAGAGGTGCCACAATGGCCACAACGCAGTTAGACTCAATATTGGATCTCAACACCCTTGAGCAATATATCAGCGCCATTGGTGCTGGGACGTTATTAAAAAGCGTAGTGCTATTTGAGCAACTAATGCCTGAATATGTCAGCAGTTTAGTGAAAGCTGAAGATGCAGATGATAAAGATACTTTATGTGCAGAAGCACATAAGTTTAAAGGCGCAGCAGGTTCTGTTGGCTTAAAACGTATTCAACAATTTGCTCAGTTGTTACAACATAGCGAAGAAGCAAATTGGGATGCCGACCATAAAACCTGGTTAGCTGAAATCGTTGAGCATGCCGCTAAAGATTTACAACAACTTAAAGCGTACCTAGAGGCAAAAGCTTAACCGCTCTTTAGTTTGCCTAACCTAAATAAAGCCTCTATTAATGAGGCTTTTTTTATGGATGTATGTCGCATTAATGCTTATCTGTTACTTGTTATTTCGGCCTATTTAATTCATTATTTGAATCAACATCGGTAAGGGTAATCGTTAAAATGAAAAATCTTCCTAGCCTTAAAAATCTCTACTATTTAGTGCATTTACATCAAGAGCAAAACTTTAATCGTGCCGCTAAAATGTGCTTTGTGAGTCAATCAACCTTGTCCAGCGGTATACAAAACCTTGAGGAACAGCTCGGTTATCAATTGATCGAACGGGATCATAAGTCATTTATGTTTACCGCAATTGGTGAGGAAGTCGTTGAACGTGCGAGAAATATTTTAACCAACGTTGATGACTTAGTGGAGTTGGTTAAAAATCAGGGGGAGCCAATGACGGGCGAGATCCGTTTAGGCTGTATTCCGACAATTGCGCCGTTTTTACTGAGCCGCGTAGTGAAACTGTGTCAGCAAGATTACCCCAAATTAAGCTTGTTATTAAAAGAAGACACCACAGAAAGGCTTCTTGATGCGTTAGCTAAAGGTGAGCTCGATTTATTGATTTTGGCTTTGCCAGTGGACACGAATGGCTTTCATAGTATGAAAGTGGGTATCGACCCATTTAAGATGGTAATGCACAAAGAGTTATCGCAAGATGTTATACAGCCTATTGATTATCAAAAAATGCCTGACGAAAGTATTTTTTTACTGCAAGCTGAGCACTGTATTACTGGCCATGCGATTACAGCATGTCAGTTAGGTGATAGTTCCAAGGTTAATCCGTTTGCTGCAACCAGTTTGCATACGTTAGTGCAAATGGTGAATAGCAAACTGGGCACGACCTTTTTACCGCAAATGGCTATTGATACCGGGATTTTACATGACACCGATCTCATTGCGATGGATCCACCGGGTGAAGCGCCGTATCGTGATATTGGTTTAGTGTGGCGTCAAACGACTAGTCGTATTTCAACCTTTAGAACCTTAGGGTTAGCGATACAGAAAAAGTTGCTGGCTCAAGAATTACCAAGCAAAAAATAGACGCGTTATCAGTGCGTCGATTTGATAGGTGCAGCACCAAATACTTCAATGGGGTGCTGCTTACCTTTTAACACAATTGGACCTAAATTAATTAAGTCATATTGGCTGTTTTGCAGCTCAAGCCGATGAACAACATCCCCAGATAACAGCATTCTTTGACCTAATGGATTACATTGGTCTTGAAGCCTTGCCAAGGTATTCAGTACATCACTAAAGAAACTAATCTCTTGTTTGTGAACCCCCACAACAGCAGCGACCACCTGGCCACAATGTGCAGCGGCTTTAAATTTAGGCACAAAGCCATATTGTTGTTCAAAGTATTGAGTTTGCCACTTAAGTTGCTTACAAAATTCGAAGTAAATGTTCATGCAACGGTCGTGTTTAATACCTTGATCTAACGGCCAATGGATTAATACCGCATCACCCATATAACGATATATCTCAGCCTCGTTGTCTGTCACCGTATCGGCTAGCATACTAAAGCTGTCTTGGATGAGCCGGCTAAAACGGTAATCGCCAAGGGTTTCTGCATGTGCCGTAGACGATACCATATCGATAAATAAAAATAGTTGATGCTCATATCTTGGTTTATGGTATTTTCCTAAACCAATATTAAACAATACCTTAGGTCCTACCAACAGTGCCATCTGTTCAATAAAGGCTAAGCTAACCCGCACTACAACTAAATAAACGATCAATGCCTGAAATGACGGACTGTAAATAATATGCACACTGAGCATTTGTCGTAAGGTGATCATGTGGTTGTCTATAGCCCACATGTTTAAAAATTGAGTCACATAGGCCAGTGTTGTTGCGCCAAGTAATAAGAACAAGCCTTTAAAAACCACTGAAAACAAATAAGGTAGGCGGCTAATGGCGCTAAAGTCGGCAATGAGGTTCGACATCCAGTGAAGTCCACCAAATATAAACCCCATAAATACTGCTAATGTGGCTAAATCAGCGTTACCAACAGCCCAATCTGGAAGTTGTGAGGATTGTGAATAGCGGAAAAACACAAATGACGCCATGGCGACGCTCCAAGCAAACACAGCGAACAATAGTTTTTTAGTCTGACGGCGCGCTTTCAAGAGAATTAAGATGTCCGAATGGCTGAGTAATAAGCGGTGTAGTTTATAGAAATTCTGCTCAATAGGGATAGTTTATTTGTGATTTAGATCAAGAGAAGTGCAGAAAAATGTGGCCTAGTGCAAACTTTTGCTCAGCCAATGGAACTGATTGTGTTTACGCTAAAACGTTAATTTAACCAAAAGCATTATTTAAAATTTGTTGAGTAAAATCGATTTTTAAATAAAAACCACGCGGATTAGATAATTGGATACTGCCGTCTTCAGCAATGCTTTCAGTTAATGCTTGGCTATTAGCCGCCTTTGGGCGCAGTTGTAATACTTCTCCATGTCGAGCTGTAATTTTATCGACTTTTCCTAAAGCGATTAACTCCATTATTTCTTCCCAATCTTGCTGAAGCTGCTGTGCTTGTAGCACATTTGGCTGCCATAAGATGGGAGTGCCAACACGTCTTTCGCCGACAGGAATATCGCGTTCACCTTCCACTGGAACCCACAATACTTGTTGTAACTTGTGGTAGACCACGCTGTTTTGCCAGGTTAATCCTTGAATGTTGACCAGCGGAGCGACTGTGACATAAGTGGTTTCAAGTGGCTTACCTTTACTATCGATAGGGATAGTTTTTAACTCAACGCCTAAATGAATAAAGTCTTGTTGTGGTTTTGATCCTGCCAGCGCACCTAATTCAGACTCAATGAGTTGGCCTACCCAGCCTTTATCGCGTCTTAAGTTTTCCGGCACGGCAATTTGGTTGTCCATTGCAATGTCAGCAAGGCGGATCCCGGCCATGTTATGTGCTCTTAGCATTAATTCATTAATGTCTTTAGGCGAGGATTTAGCCATGTCACTTTCATTACCTTTAATCGATGTTGTGAAGCCATATTAGATTGCACTTACAGACTGATTGGGTGAGTGGAGTATGTAAATGGCAATATGGTAAACGCGAAAATATTCGCCGGTATGCTAGCAAGTATTGATTAATAATAACAAGTTTACTGATATTAGTGCTAATGTTCAAAAAATGAACGCATTATTTGTGGGTAAAACTTTTTGATTGAATAAGTTCATAACCCTATGTTTTAATTTGGTTTTATAAATCTTTATTGTTTATAATATTGAATTGTCCCAAGTTACTCTCGTTTTGCCCTAGTATTTCACACATAGTTATCCACAGAATTAATGGATAACTGTGAAAACAATTGTCTTTAACTGATTAAAAAGGGCAAGTCAACGCAATAAAACCGCTTTTTCTTTGGTTTATTTTAAAAAACGCCTTGTTATTTGTGTATAACTTAAGACGTAGTAGAGTGAGTTGTTGATCTTATTTAGAGTCGTTGTTTTTTTGTTCGATCTAAGAGATCCAGATATTAGTAATATGTGTTTATGTTTTAAATTATTGTATTTAAACGGTTTGTTGTTGTTGTTCGGGTGGGTTTATTAAATCGATATTTGTCGGTTTTTACCCACTAATTGAGCTTTACCAAAGTTTCGAACAGAGATATCCACAGATTTTGTGGATAATCTACAGGGTAAAGCATAACAGCTGTTGATAAATAAGCTTTGTTAACATTGTTATTCAATTATCCACATTAAATAGAGGTTTGCCGATAGGCATGCTTTGTGAAACAATCAGACGATATAAAATTGGTTAATTTTGGAGTCCATGTGATTGATAGCGACGGCTTTCGCGCAAATGTGGGCATCATTATCTGTAATAAATTTGGACAAGTTATGTGGGCTAGACGTTTTGGCCAACATTCATGGCAGTTTCCACAAGGTGGGTTAGATGATGGCGAGAATGCAGAGCAAGCCATGTATCGCGAACTCTACGAAGAAGTGGGGCTGAGACCAGAGCATGTACAAATTTTAACGTCCACTCGTTCTTGGTTACGGTATCGATTACCCAAGCGTTTGGTGCGCCAAGAAAGCAAACCTGTTTGCATTGGCCAAAAGCAGAAATGGTTTTTACTACAATTAAAAGGTCACGATAATACCATTAATTTAAATTCTTCTGGTCATCCAGAGTTTGATGATTGGCGTTGGGTGAGTTATTGGTACCCTGTGCGTCAGGTAGTGTCTTTTAAGCGCGATGTATATAGAAAAGTAATGAAAGAGTTCGCATCGACGACATTAGCGCTGCAAACGCGCGAATTTAATAGAAAACGAAGCAAACAACGGAGTTAACTGATTTCAAAGAGGATTGGAACCGTGTTAAACATGCTCAGGGATATCACTCAAGCTGTTGCAAGAGCCAACAGTTTGGAGAGTGCATTAAATATTTTGGTGTCGCAAACGCGCATCGCGATGGCGACACATTGTTGTTCCATTTATATCCTTGAGCAACAAAACCTTGTGCTGTCGGCCACTGAAGGGCTTGAGAAGTCTGCAGTCGGCCGAGTCAGCATGCCATTATCTGAAGGCCTTGTTGGCTTAGTTGCCCAGCGTGAAGAAGCTGTAAACTTGGCTGATGCACGTATACACCCACGCTTTAAATTATTCCCAGAGGCTGTTGAAGAAGATTATCGGGCCTTTCTGGCTGTACCGATTATTTTTCAAAAGTTAGTTGTTGGCGTCATCGTGGTTCAGCAGCCCGACGCAAGGCAGTTTAGCGAAAGCGAAGAAGCTTTTTTAATGACGCTAGCAGCACAACTTGCCGTGGTTGTTCGTAGTCTTAAACACAAAGCTGCCATTACTAATGTGCAACATCAAGTGATGTTTAATGGGATCACTGCTTCAAGTGGTATTGCGATTGCCCACGGTTTAGTGCTCGGTGGTGCTATTTCACTAGAGCAACCTGAGCGTCATTGCGATGATGTTGACGTTGAATTGCTTAGGCTTAAACAAGCTATGCAACGTTGTAAAGATATGCTTTCGGCTATTTCTCAGCGTTTTGAGAGCGAAAAGTCTGCTGATGTTGCTTCTATCTTTACAGCTTTCCTGCTATTGCTTGAAGATTCAAGTTTAGGCGGAGAGTATGCTCGAGAGGTCGCACTTGGTTGGCAATCTGAATCCGCTGTCAGTCGCGTGTCACTTCGTTATATCGATCAATTTTTGGCGATGGAAGATCCCTACTTAAAAGAACGGGCAAGCGATATTCGCGAGCTGGGTCAAAAAGTATTACGCCAATTAATTGAACCAGGGCGCTTAGAAGTTGAGTCTGACAAACCGGTTATTTTAGTTGCTAAAGAAGTCGATGCCACATTGTTGGCTGAGTTCCCTCGGCAGAAGCTTGCGGGGATTGTTACCGAACGTGGTGGTGTAAACGCCCATGCTGCCATTTTAGCTCGCGCATTGGGTGTGCCTGCCATTGTTGGTATGGACGATGTCTTGTCGACCGACATCGATCAAAAGTTATTAGTGCTTAATGCCACACGCGGTCAGCTACTCGTGTCGCCATCACCGGCAGTCATTGAAGAATATCAATTACTGCTTGATGCTGATGTTGAAAAACAAAAGCAATTTTCTGCAGAATTAAGTTTGCCATCGGTGACTACAGATGGCCAACGCATCCAGCTTTACCTTAATGCCGGTTTACTGAGTGGTATCGCATCTGAAATTGCTGAAGGTGCTGATGGGATAGGCTTATACCGGACTGAAATTCCGTTTATGTTACATCAACGCTTTCCGAGTGAAAGCGAACAAATCAATGTTTACAAACAAGTGCTAAGTGCTGCGGGCGAGCGACCTGTGGTGATGCGTACCTTGGATGTTGGCGGTGATAAACCTTTACCTTATTTTCCGATCAAAGAAGATAACCCATTTTTAGGTTGGCGCGGTATTCGTTTGTCACTTGATCACCCTGAGTTGTTTTTAGTCCAACTCAGAGCAATGTTGCAAGCAGCAAGAAAGGGCAATCAATTACAAATTTTACTGCCTATGGTGAGCAATCTTGATGAGATAGACCAAACCTTAACGTATCTCGAGCAAGCCTTTACTGAATTAAACCAAGAACTCAATACCATTTTAGTTAGACCTAAAGTGGGTGTGATGCTTGAAGTACCTGCATTATTGTATCAATTACAAGATGTGGCAAAACGGGTCGATTTTGTCTCTGTAGGCAGTAACGATTTAACCCAATATTTATTGGCGGTTGACCGTAACAACCCCAGTGTGAGTTCATTATTTGATAGTTATCATCCCGGCATTTTACGCGCTCTTAAAATGGCCGTTGATGACTGTAAACAATATGATTTAGATGTCAGTGTCTGCGGCGAATTAGCTGGCGAGCCATATGGTGCTTTGTTGTTAGTGGCTATGGGTTACCATAAACTCAGTATGAACCAAGCCAGCCTGGCCAGAATAAACTATTTACTTAGACGGGTATCGCAACAAGAATTATCTGAGTTATTAAATAGCGTGTTATGCCAATCTAATGGCCAACAAGTGCGAACATTATTAGGGCAGTTTTTACAGCAACATGACCTAGCCGATTTGATTAATCCATAATATGGATCAAGTCATTTAGCCAATATGTAGCGTATGGTTTAAAAAAATAAAAATAAGGATATCGTTATGGACAGTATGCTGCAGGTTTTTATTATTTGTTTATTTCTTGGGGCTGTTGTCGGTTTTTTTGCCGGACTACTTGGCATTGGTGGCGGACTTATCATTGTACCTGCACTATTGTATATATTACCTTCTGTTGGCATTAGTGTTACCCAACTCACTCATGTCGCCATTGCGACCTCGCTGGCATCAATCATTTTAACCTCAATGTCTTCAGCAACTGCACACCATAAACGTGGCAATGTGCCATGGCATTTATTTAAGCCCATTATGCCAGGTATTGTGGTGGGGTCATTGGCATCGGCGTTTGTGTCAGAGCAAATTTCGTCAGATAACTTACAGCAAACCTTTGCGATTTTTGTGGTGTTGATGGCAATACAAATGGCGTTTCCGTTAAAAGTTAAAACGGGCGACGATATGCCTAAGTTTGCGATGTTATTTATGGTTTCTGTTTTGATCGCCTTAATTGCAGGCCTGATGGGGATTGGCGGCGGGGTATTGTTGGTGCCATTTTTAAGTTATTGCGGTTTGCAAATGCGCCAAGCTGTTGGATTTTCGTCGGTAACCGGAATGTTTATTGCCATATCTGGCACCATTGGTTACGTGATTGCGGGCTTTGACGCCCCTAATCTACCACCAGGGGCATTTGGTTTTATTTATTTACCTGCTCTTGGTGGAATCATTATTAGCTCGATATTGTGCGCCCCGCTTGGTGTAAAAGCGGCTAGCACATGGCCGACACCGGTATTGAGAAAGATTTTTGCCTGTTTACTCGTGGTGGTTGGCTTGAAACTGCTATTGAGTTAATTCAATGAATAAATGACGAGTAATAAACGCCCTTGTTAGGTTATAACAAGGGCGTTTATTTTAAGACTATTTATACTGCAAATTATACCGCGAATGGGTATTGAATGGCGTCATGGTGTTGATAATCTTCGACACTAAAATCATCTAATGTGACCCAGGTTTCAATGTCTTTTAAGCTCTTTATCTCTGGGTTAATGATTAACTTTGGTGAATCAAATGGCTCACGGGTTAATTGAATATCACGCATGGGTGCTAATTGATCTTCATAAATATGCGCATTAACAATTTTATGATAAGCCTTACCAGGCTTATGGCCAGTTATTTGGGCCATTAATGCCAAAAGTACATACACTTGCACCATATTAAAGTTTAACCCTAATGGTACATCACAGCTGCGTTGAGTGCTGTTTAGGTATAAAGTATCACCTAGGAGCGAAAAATGATGTTCGTACATACAAGGACGTAAACAACCTAGATCGAATGCGCCAGGATGATAAAAGGTTAAAATCTCGCCACGGTTATCAATACCATTGCTCAAATCCTCTACAATTTGTTTAAGCAGATCGACATGCCCGCCACTGGGTTTAGGAAAAGCGCGTCCAAGGGCACCATATATTAACCCCATATCGTCTTGACCTTTGCGATTAGGATTATTTAACCATGCTTGGTTATCGTTCGCGTTGGCGTCCCATGTTTTGGTGCCAAGCGCTCTAAAATCAGCTGCATTTTGGTAGCCACGTAAATAACCTAGAATTTCTGCAATGGCAGATTTCCAAAAACTTTTGCGGGTGGTAACCAGTGGGAATTGATTGTTGCCAACATCATAAGTTAAATCGGCATTGATTACCGTGAGACACTTTTTGTTGGTGCGGGCATTATTGACCCATTGACCTTCGTCGACGATGCGTTTACACAGATCTAAATACTGTTTCATTTGTTTCAATTCCTTTTTTTGCTTAAGGTGATTATACCTAATCAAGGCGTTCAAATCTGTAAACAAGAAATGTTTAATTGTGAGGTGTGTTACCTTAAAAATGATTAACACCTCGGAAATTACGAGCTTAGAGTAAGAAACAATCGATTATTGTTGTTCGAATGGATGCGCTAGAGTCTATCTATTGTTTATTAAGGAGTGTTATATGGAACGTGCAATTAGAAACTTTTTAAGCCAAGAGTCTGCAGGCGGTATTTTGTTAATGGTCGCGGTGGCCTTGGCAATGATATTGGCAAATTCGCCTTTAGCGGATTTGTATCAGGGCTTCTTGAGTACAGGAGTTCAATTGCGTGTCGGCGAATTGGATATCGATAAACCATTATTGTTATGGATTAATGATGGCTTAATGGCGCTATTCTTTTTATTGATTGGGCTAGAAGTTAAACGTGAGTTGTTAGAGGGCGCACTGTCGAGTGTGGCTAAAGCTTCTTTACCGACTTTTGCGGCGATTGGTGGGATGGTATTCCCAGCGCTATTTTACTTAGCATTTAATTATTCTAACCCAGAAACCCAAGTAGGCTGGGCTATCCCTGCCGCAACAGATATCGCGTTTGCTTTGGGTATTATGGCATTGCTGGGTAATCGAGTACCTGTGGCGTTAAAGGTATTTTTATTGGCCTTGGCCATTATTGATGACTTAGGTGTTATTGTGATTATTGCGCTGTTTTACAGCACTGATTTATCAATGACCAGTTTAATCATTGCTGCGGTGTCTATTGTGTTGATGGTGGCGCTGAATCGAAAAGGGGTAACCTCTATAACGCCATATGCCTTAGTTGGATTTATGTTGTGGGTTGCAGTATTAAAGTCTGGTGTTCATGCTACCTTAGCAGGTGTCATCATTGCATTTTGTATCCCGTTACGAGCAAAAGATGGCACATCACCATCAGGACATTTAGAACACAAGCTACATCCGTGGAGTACGTTTTTAATTCTTCCGGTATTCGCATTTGCTAACGCAGGTTTGTCATTGACCAATATGTCATTTGAATCGTTTGCAGAACCGATTACTCTAGGGATCATTATGGGCTTGATGTTAGGTAAGCCTATTGGAGTATTTTTATTTAGCTATGTGGCGGTAAAACTGAAGTTAGCTGAATTACCACCTGGTATTGGCTGGCGACATATTACCCCTGTCGCAGTGATGTGTGGTATTGGGTTTACTATGTCGGTGTTTATTTCATCATTAGCATTTGAACATTCACCTGCAGAGTATGGTGATTATGCAAGGTTAGGTATTTTAACAGGTTCGTTATTTGCAGCACTGATTGGTTATTTTTGGTTAGCCAAAGTTCTGCCTAATTCAGGAGGAAGCCATGAAACTAATTAAATTATCTCTAGGATTATTGCTGAGTGTTATTGTTATTCCTGCGTCGGCAAATTCGTTTGATGTTTGCTTGAAGTCTGCAGAGTCTGCAACATGCCAAAGTTATCTTGAGGGCGTGGTTGATGGTGCATTGATGTATCGTGACAATCAGGCTAAAAAGCGTATCGATCCCAATAATTATGAGTCGCGAGCCCTTAAATATCGTGCCGGTAAGCGTTACCAAACTGCCAATGTTAATTACTGCTCTAGCCATATACTGGTTAAGTCAGAGGTGGTATCGGCACTAACGGAGCAAGTGGCGTTGAAAAATGTGAGTAACAGTGATGAACTAGAAAACGTCATTACGACAATATTGGATTGCCCGCGCCCCAAATAACCAGCGAGTTATCAAAACGCAGCCTTTTGGCTGCGTTTTTTTTGTCAGTATTTTAGCGTGGGTTCAGAGAGTTATTTGCTATAGTAGATTAATAATTTTTTTAGGTTTCTGAATGATATGCAGCATTTAAATTATAACCACCTATATTATTTTTGGATGGTACAAAAAAAAGGCTCAGTGACCAAAGCCGCCGAAGCATTATGTCTTGCTCCGCAAACGATTACAGGGCAAATACGTGCCTTAGAAGAGCGTTTAAAAGGGAGCTTGTTTAAACGAGTTGGGCGCAATTTAGAAGCGACAGAGTTGGGTGAGTTAGTGTTTCGTTATGCCGATAAAATGTTTAGTTTGAGTTATGAAATGCTCGACTTACTCAATTATCAAAAAAATAACTCTTTGTTGTTTGAAGTGGGTATTGCGGATGCGTTGTCTAAAGCGCTCGTGAGTCGAGTGTTATTAACGGTGATCCCAAGTGATGGCTCGGTGCACTTGGCCTGTTATGAGTCTACACACGAAAGCTTAATTGAGCGCTTAAGAGGGCATAAATTAGATATGATTTTATCTGATTGCGCCGGTGGCTCATTAAAGTTTCCTGAGATTTTATCTAAAAAATTGGGTGAATGTGGCATCAGTTTTTTTGCGGCGCAACCCTCAACACTGCCATTTCCTGCATGTTTAGAGGAGCATAAATTACTTATTCCGGGTAAACGTACTTCACTTGGGCAGCAATTGCATGGCTGGTTTGCTGAAAAGAATCTCGATGTGAACATTTTAGGTGAGTTTGATGATGCTGAAATGATGAAAGCATTTGGGTATTTCAACCGAGGCATTTTTGTCGCACCGTCTATTTATCGTCATGATATACTGTCGCAAGGAATGGTTTTACTTGGTGAAACGACCGATATTAAAGAAGAATATCATGTGATGTTTGCCGAACGAATGATTCAACATCCGTCAGTTAAATCATTACTGGCGACTGATTTTGATGACTTGTTTGCGGGTAAAGATCGCCAAGTACAAGATTTTGGACACCGTATAAACTAATACCTATCGGGTCTTCTCTGGCCATTTTTACGCTCTAGGCTGTGAATATGATTGGTATATTTGTGATATAGACATCAGGAGATTTGTGTTGGAATTAATGAATATTGCTCGTGTACGCTGGGCATGCCGTCGCGGAATGTTAGAGTTAGATGTCTTGTTTCAACCCTTTGTTGAAGCGCACTATGAAGCGTTAGCCGATGCCGACAAGCAAACATTTATTCGCTTGTTAGAATGCGAAGATCCAGAGTTATTTGCTTGGTTTATGGGCCATGAACAATGCCCAGATCCACAGCTTGCCGCTATGGTAGTCAAAGTCCGTGGTCGAGCCGAACCTTAAGCCCGTTCAAGCCTCTGACTTTTCTCCCCGCACTCATCTTCATCAATTTGGGTTGAGTGCGTCGTTTTTGTCCCGCGTAGCCCTTGTGTGTTTTTTTGCCGTGATACTGTGCAGTTTTCTTGCGTGGCCAAACCTGGCATCATCAATGTTAGTTTATGCCCAATTACTCCTCGCGCTATTGACCTTATGCCTAATGGTTTATTGTTGGCGAAAATTAACCCGCTGGCAGTGTATTTTTAGTCTTGATAAACGTGGTTTTGCTCAGATAGTTGAGCATTCATCGCAAACTTATCTTGTCGATTTTTGCCGTCGGGCGCTGGTGAATCCTTTATTTTGCATGATATTTTTACAAGATATTCATTCGGGAGAGCGGCGAATACTGTGGGTATGGCATGATATGTTAACCGACACAGAATATCGCACCCTGTGTCGGTTATTATTACAACTTAAGCTCGCCTAGCGTCCAGGCTGCAAAATGGTTGGCTTAGGGTTGTCAAATTGCTCTGGGTAGTCGATGTTATAATGTAACCCACGGCTCTCTTTACGATCCATCGCGCAGCGAATGATCAACTCAGCTACCTGAACTAAATTACGCAATTCTAATAAGTTATTGCTGACACGGAAGTTTGAATAATACTCTTCAATTTCTTGCTGCAACATTAAGCAACGACGTAATGCGCGCTCTAAACGTTTATCTGTTCTGACAATACCAACATAATCCCACATAAATAAGCGTAACTCGTGCCAGTTATGGGCAATGACGACTTCTTCGTCTGAGTTACTCACTTTACTTTCATCCCATGCTGGCAATGTGCAAGGGGCTGCAACTTTATGCAGCAGACTTTCAATGTCGTGTGAGGCGGCACGTGCAAACACTAAGCACTCTAATAATGAATTGCTGGCTAAGCGGTTGGCACCGTGCAATCCAGTGTAGGCCACTTCACCAATAGCATATAAACCGTTGATGTCGGTTTGACCATGTAAATCGGTCATTACGCCACCGCAGGTGTAATGTGCTGCAGGTACGGCAGGGATCGGATCTTTAGTCATATCGATACCCAATTCAAGGCATCGCTGATAAATAGTTGGGAAGTGCTTAATAATAAAGTCGGCAGGTTTATGGCTAATGTCTAAATAAACACAATCTGCACCTAAACGCTTCATTTCATAATCGATAGCACGGGCCACAATATCGCGAGGCGCCAGCTCTGCACGTTCATCAAAATCAGGCATAAACCGGCTGCCATCAGGGCGACGTAAATAAGCACCTTCTCCACGTAATGCTTCAGTGAGGAGAAAGTTTCTGGCATTTGGATGGAATAAGCACGTTGGATGAAATTGATTAAATTCCATGTTGGCAACACGGCATCCTGCACGCCAGGCCATGGCAATCCCATCACCACTGGCAATGTCTGGATTTGAAGTATATTGATATACTTTTGAGCTGCCGCCTGTCGCTAAAGCGACAAACTTTGCTTTAACTGTTTCGACATGTTCTTCATCTCGGTTCCAGACATAAGCACCTAGCACCCGGTTACCCGGCCGGTTTAATTTTCGTGTGGTGATTAAATCGATGGCGTTATAACGCTCTAAAACGGTGATATTGGGATGGGCTAACGCACATTCTTGCAAAGTGGTTTGTACCGCTTTACCCGTAGCATCGGCAGAATGTAAAATACGTCGATGACTGTGGCCTCCCTCACGTGTGAGGTGGTAAGGCATTGAAGCAGAGCTATCAGCAGTGTTATTTTCTTCTTTATCAAATGCGACGCCGCAATTAATGAGCCATTGCATGGCACCTTTGGCGTTCTCAGCTGTGTAAGTCACAACCGATTTGTCGCATAATCCAGCGCCAGCAATCAGTGTGTCATTGACGTGGGACTCAATCGTGTCGCCTTCATCAAACACAGATGCGATTCCGCCTTGTGCATATAAGGTCGAACCTTCTGATAAAGGCCCTTTAGAAAGAAGAATTACTTTTGATTTTTCAGCTAAATGTAATGCTAAAGTCAGTCCTGCAGCACCGCTGCCGATGACCAAAATGTCAGATTGGTGTTCAACTGCTTGTTTCATCAGGTATCATGGTATAGCTAAGTGGTTTGATCATAGTAAATCAAATCACCTTAACTGGGTACTTTTACAGCGAGTTTTATTGAGGTTTTAACGAGATATTTTATTTTTATCTCAAATTAATTAACTTTTTTTAATTCAACATCGAACTTTTTTCATATCAGTGGGTCTACTTATATGAACAGGATTCGAGCGACTGAGAAATCAGTATTACAGATTTAGGAGTAGTCGGCTCGGATGAGTGGACAATATAGTGATCAACAATTAGTTGAGCGAGTACAGCAAGGCGATAAAAACGCATTTAACCTGTTAGTGCTGAAGTATCAAAATAAAGTGATGAGTCTGATTTCTCGTTATATCCGCAACCAAGCGGATGTGCAAGATGTAACACAAGAAGCCTTTATTAAAGCATATAGAGCGTTAGCAAATTTTCGTGGTGAGAGTGCGTTTTATACTTGGTTGTACCGCATTGCGGTAAACACCGCAAAAAACCATCTTACTTCACAAGGGCGCAGGGCACCTGCAAACGATGTGGATGTTGAAGATGCAGAATATTATGAAGGTAGTGATGCACTAAAAGAATTCGCATCACCAGAGCGTTTATTAATGAAAGATCAAATGAGTAAAGTGATCTTTGATACGCTCGATACATTGCCTGAAGAATTAAAGATGGCGATATCGCTTAGAGAACTAGACGGTATGAGTTACGAAGATATTGCCAATATCATGGATTGTCCGGTCGGGACCGTAAGATCACGTATCTTCCGAGCTCGTGAAGCAATCGACAAACAGCTCCAGCCTTTGCTGGAAAAGTAACTGCCTTAACGCTAAATAGGTGAATAATGCTTAAATCAAGTCAAGAGTGGGTATCTGCAGCAGTTGATGGTGAAGCCGATGATAAAACATTAGCGCAACTCTCTGCTGACGTTGATTCACATGAACAATGGCAACGTTATCACATGATTGGTGATACGATGCGTGGCGAATTGCCTGAGGCCATTGACTTAGATCTTTCTGCTAACATCATGGCAGCAATTGACCTTGAACCAACAATTATTGCCCCTAAAGCTCAGCAAGCAGAGCCAGCGGAACACGTTGCCCCAGCAGCTAAAACCAGCAATGTTGTGCCATTTTTCAAACAGTTTGGCCAATATGCAATTGCTGCGACTGTTGCGATGGTCGCGATTGTGGGTGTGCAGTCTTATAATCAAACGAATGATGCTGAGTCACCATTACCAGTATTAACCACGCGTCCTTTAGTGGGTACCGTGTCTCCTGTAAGTTATCAAACTGGCACTGTGCAGAATCAGCAGAATTACTCAAACGATCAAGTCATTGAACAACGTCGTCGTATTAATGCTTATATTCAGGACCATATGTTGCAACAACGCTTGAATCCTGGTGTCGTTATCGACGAAAATAGCAATCAAGATGCTGCGGTTAATCCATAATCTGCAGCTAAACCTTGGCTTATCAATTAGGAGTTAGCTTGCGCCTTATCCTGCTAGCACTGTTAGTTTTAACCTTTTCTACACACGCTGAAGAAGATTTATCTGCAAAAGCTTGGCTTAAAAATATGAGCCAGGCTATGCGAGATAAGCAATTCAAAGTCTCTATTATTCAACTCCAAGCCGATCACATTCGCCCACTGGTATATATCCATGGCATTGTCGATAATCAAGAAATTGCGTTGCTTGAATACCTGAATGGTCCGCCTAAAAATGCCATTCGTGTAGGAAATAGAGTGACCTTTATTGAACATGATCAACCCGCGTACAGTGTGAGTGCACCGCGCATACAAGGTGTGTGGCCTGCGGCCTTGGCTGGCGATATTAGTCAGCTTGAGCAAGGCTATCAGTTTGTTATTGGTGGCCGCAGTCGTATTGCTGGGCGTCCTGGACAAATGATCCGTTTACTGGCAAAAGATGAAAATCGTTATGATGCGCAAGTATGGGTCGATATGGAGACATATTTACCGTTACGATTTGATACATTAAACCAAGAAAAGCAACTGCTTGAACAAACTATGGTTGTTGAGTTACTTGAATTGTCTGAACCGGCCAATATTTTAATCGAAGCTGCCAAACAAGATTGGCCAGCAGTAATCAATCAAGCTGAACGTACTGACGGTAAAAATTGGCAGTTTACGTGGTTACCGCAAGGGTTTGACGTTGTGGTACGTGACCATCATCGATTGATTGGTATTCATGAGCCTGTTGAATATATTGCCTTAACTGACGGTTTAGCGAATATCTCAGTCTATGTTGCTCGTTCGGGTGAAAACCCTATGCCTAATGAATTACTAACCCGCAATGGCCTATCAATGGTTGTGGTGAAAGTGGGAGCGCTTGAGGTGGTTGCCATTGGCAAAGTTCCCTCTGAAACACTAGAGCGAATCGCCAATAGTTTGGTATTAAAATAACCTACCTAAATGGTTAAAGCATGATGGTTAACATGATGCTTTAACCTATTATTTCTTTTTTTACTTCCTTTTTTGTCTACCAGATACCGAGTGCAGGATATTCAAAGGTACTACGGTGTTATTTCACTTTGTGTTAATATTGAATTATATCAAGTAATAGGTTTTATTTATGAGCCAATCAACAGCGCCACAATCATCAATGATGGAAGAAATTGCCCGTGTGGTTGATTATCAACAAGGTTGGGCCACCGTCGAAGTTGAATTAAAAAGTGCCTGTAACCATTGTGCGAGTAGCGAAAATTGCGGTACTTCAACCATTGCTAAAGCGTTCTCTGTAAAAACTCAACGTTTTTCATTACCGGCTGATAAAGCTTGCCAACAAGGTGATTTACTTAAAGTAGGCTTACCTGAAAGCGTTATCATCAAAGCGGCGGCATTAGTGTATTTATTACCTTTACTTGGCTTATTTGTGTTTGCGACATTTGGTCATATTCTTGCGCTAGGGTTAGATATTGATACCAATACATCAGCTATGGTGTTTGCGGTAATCGGTGCTTCAATAGCGTGGATGATAGGAAAGCGCTTAGCCACAAAACTAGAAGCTCAAGCATCGCCAGTGATCATCGCCTATTTAGGCCAAGAAGTGGGTGTTATTAGTGCTAATCATGGTTAAATCAACCCTAAGTTAGACTAGATAATCATAAAACCCAGCTTTATATGATCCCCATTCGCACTATAATTAACCCCATAAACATAGCGTTTTAACCCTTCTTAGGAGCAAAATAAAGACTATTGCTGAATCTGATTGGTATTACCCCCCTAATCAGGTACAATTTGCCACCTTAATTTTAATCAAATTTAGTAGTAGTCATTGCAGCATAATGAAACACATTAGAAACTTCTCGATTATTGCCCATATCGACCATGGTAAATCAACTTTATCCGATCGCCTGATCCAGGTATGTGGCGGCTTAACTGACCGTGAAATGGCTGCACAGGTTTTAGATTCAATGGATCTAGAACGTGAGCGTGGCATTACGATTAAAGCCCAAAGCGTAACACTTGATTACCATGCAAAAGATGGTAATACCTATCAATTAAACTTTATTGACACTCCTGGCCACGTTGACTTCTCTTATGAAGTATCACGTTCGCTTGCCGCTTGTGAAGGTGCATTATTAGTTGTTGATGCAGGTCAAGGTGTTGAAGCTCAAACATTAGCAAACTGCTACACCGCACTAGACATGAATCTAGATGTTGTACCAGTCCTTAACAAAATCGACTTACCGCAAGCCGAGCCTGAGCGTGTTGCCGCAGAAATTGAAGACATTGTTGGTATTGATGCCAAGGATGCTGTGCGTTGTTCTGCTAAAACCGGTATTGGTGTTGATTTAGTTTTAGAAGAAATTATTGCTAAAATTCCGCCACCTGAAGGCGATGAGAACGCCCCTTTACAAGCCTTGATTATCGATTCATGGTTTGACGCTTACCTAGGTGTCGTGTCGTTAGTACGCATTAAGCACGGCGTATTAAAGAAAGGTGACAAATTTAAAGTGATGTCGACCGGTCAAAACTACAATGCTGACCGTGTAGGTATTTTTACGCCTAAACAGCAAGATGAACCTGAGCTACGAGCTGGTGAAGTAGGTTTTGTGATTTCTGGCATTAAAGAAATCCATGGTGCACCAGTAGGTGACACCTTAACCCACGCTAAAAATGGCGCGGAAAAGCCGTTACCTGGTTTCCAAAAGGTAACGCCACAGGTTTATGCTGGTGTTTTCCCTATCTCTACCGACGAGTACGAAAGCTTCCGCGATGCACTAAACAAGTTAAGCTTAAATGATGCATCACTGTTTTTCGAACCTGAAACATCAAGTGCACTTGGTTTTGGTTTCCGTATTGGTTACTTGGGCTTACTCCACATGGAGATTGTTCAAGAGCGTCTAGAGCGTGAATATAACCTTGATTTAATCACCACAGCTCCTACCGTAGTTTATGAAGTTGTTATGACTAACGGCGATATCGTTTATGTTGATAATCCATCGGATTTACCTGCATTGAACAATATTGAAGAGCTGCGTGAGCCAATCGTTGAAGCCAACATCTTAGTGCCTAAAGAGTACTTAGGTAATGTGATCACGCTTTGTGTTGAAAAACGTGGCTCGCAAACCAATATGGTCTATCACGGTAATCAGGTGGCAGTGACGTATCACTTGCCAATGGCTGAAGTGGTTATGGACTTCTTTGACCGTCTAAAATCAACCAGTCGTGGTTATGCATCACTTGAGTACAACTTTATTCGTTTTGACGCTGCCGACATGGTGCGTTTAGATATTTTGATCAACGGTGATCGTGTTGATGCGTTAGCGATGATTATTCACCGCTCTAACATTCGTTATCGTGGTTTAGCGCTCGTTGAAAAAATGAAAGAGTTAATCCCGCGCCAAATGTTCGATATCGCGATTCAGGCTGCTGTAGGTAGCCAGATTATTGCTCGCTCAACCATTAAAGCATTACGTAAAGATGTAACCGCTAAATGTTATGGTGGCGACGTGTCGCGTAAGAAGAAGCTGCTTAATAAGCAGAAAGAAGGTAAAAAACGCATGAAACAAGTCGGTAACGTTGAAGTGCCACAAGAGGCATTCTTAGCGGTACTTAAACTAAACGATTAATAATAATTAATTGATTTAGTGTTTCTAATAACGCCGCGTATTGCGGCGTTATCGTTATTTTTACTATATATTTTGTAACACTCAACAGGGTGAATGTTTGCAAGTGAATCACCATACTGGATTGAGTAACATTGGGTACTTAGCCCGAGCAATGCAAACACCAACATCCTGCAGGAGATAAATCAGTAATGGCAGCCTATTTTTCGCTTATTTTAGTGCTCGTAACCTTAGGTAGTGGTCTTATCTGGTTAATTGATGTGATCTTTTTTGCGCCTAAACGCCGTGAGAAACTCGCGTTAGCTCAAGCCAATGCAAGTGAGCTAAGCGAAGACGCCATCGACAAAATCGTTCGTGAACCCATTTTAGTCGAAACCGCCCATTCTATTTTCCCTGTTATCGCGTTTGTGATGATATTGCGTTCGTTTATTTATGAGCCATTTCAGATCCCATCGGGCTCAATGATGCCTACACTGTTAGTAGGCGACTTTATTTTGGTTGAGAAATTCAGCTACGGTTTACGCGATCCGGTATGGCGCAGTAAGTTAGTTGAAACAGGAGAGCCTGAGCGCGGTGACGTATTTGTATTCAAATACCCTGAAAACCCAAAAATTGACTACATTAAGCGGGTTGTAGGTCTGCCTGGTGACAAGATTATTTACCGTAATAAGCAGTTAATGATTCAAGAAGCGTGTGATACGGGTAAAGATTGCGCCGAGCCCAAATTGATTGCACATACAGAGCTTAATCGTGGTGAGTTTAGCCAAAATGACGTGCCATTGATCCGCTTAAATGAGCAATTAGGTGAGGTTAATCATGATATTTTAATTAACCCATCACGCCCTGATTTTAGACAACATTTTTATCCTCAACCAGGCATGCAAGCCGGTGAGTTTTTGGTTCCCCAAGGCAAGTATTTTGCCATGGGCGATAACCGAGATAATAGTACTGACAGCCGTTTTTGGGGATTTGTACCTGAAGAAAACCTCGTAGGTAAAGCGGTTGCTATTTGGATTAGTTTTGAATTTGAACGCAGCCCTAATGATTGGCTACCCACTTGGGTCCCTACTGGTGTGCGTTTTGAAAGAGCAGGTGGAATACATTGATGGAACCCATAAAAAATTTGCCGCGCTTGAGCCGCACTTTAGGGTATGAGTTTAACAACATTGAGTTGTTGACACAGGCGTTAACACATCGCAGTGCTGCAAATAAGCATAATGAACGTTTAGAATTTTTAGGTGATTCGATTTTATCGATAGTCATTTCTGATGCGTTATATCACCAGTTCCCTAAAGCCACTGAAGGCGATTTAAGTCGCATGCGCGCCACCTTGGTAAAAGGTGACACGCTCACCATAATTGCAAAAGAGTTTAAGTTAGGTGATTACTTATATTTAGGCCCTGGTGAGTTAAAAAGTGGTGGTTTTAGACGTGAATCCATTTTAGCAGATGCCGTAGAGGCCATTATTGGCGCCATATACCTTGATGCCGATCTTGAGGTCTGCCGTAAGTTATTACTGACTTGGTATGCCGAACGTTTAGCTAAAATAAAACCAGGTATTAATCAAAAAGATCCTAAAACGATATTACAAGAACATCTTCAAGGGTTTAAAAAACCGTTACCAGATTATCAAGTGGTGGCTGTTGAAGGTGAAGCGCATGATCAAACCTTTACCGTTGAATGTAAAATTAGTGAATTAAACGAGGTTGTCACCGGTGTGGCAAGTTCTAGAAGAAAAGCTGAACAGCTTGCTGCTGCTCAGGTATTGGAGTTACTGAATAAATGACCAAAAAAACAGACTTGCCAGCGGGTACTGAACAAGAACCTAGCTTAGATGAACTGCTGGCAAGGATGAACCAAGCAGCGCCAACCGCCGCCGCACAATATGATGTCACTTATTGTGGCATGGTGGCGATTGTCGGTCGGCCAAATGTGGGTAAATCGACACTATTGAACAAGTTGCTTGGTCAAAAAGTCAGTATCACCTCTAAAAAACCGCAAACGACGCGTCACCGTATTATGGGGATCCATACCGATGGCGCTCAACAAATTGTGTTTATTGATACACCCGGTTTACACATTGAAGAAAAACGTGCCATTAACCGCTTAATGAACCGCGCTGCAGCGAGTTCGTTAGCTGATGTTGCCATGGTTATCTTTGTGGTCGACGGTATGACTTGGACTGTTGACGACGATATGGTGTTGCAAAAGCTTCAACACCGTAATGACGATCGTAAAATTATCTTAGCCATCAACAAAGTTGATAACATCAAAGATAAAGAGTCTTTGTTCCCGTATTTAACTGAATTAGCGAAAAAGTTCGACTTTGACGAAATATTGCCAATATCAGCAAGCAAAGGCACTAACGTTCAGCGTATTTTAGATATGGCCCGCGAGTCGTTACCTGAAGCGCCATTTTACTTCCCTGAAGACTATGTTACTGATCGTTCACAACGTTTTATGGCCTCTGAAATTGTCCGTGAAAAGCTTATGCGCTTTTTAGGTGACGAGCTGCCATACGATGCTACTGTTGAGATTGAGCAGTTTAAAATGATGGACAACGGCGTTTATCAAATTAATGCGTTGATTCTCGTTGAACGAGATGGCCAAAAACGTATGGTGATTGGTAATAAAGGTGAGCGTATTCGCACGATCGCCACCCAGTCACGTCTTGATATGGAAACCTTATTTGATAATAAAGTGTTTCTTGAAGTATGGGTAAAAGTGAAGTCTGGCTGGGCTGATGATGAGCGCGCCCTAAGAAGCTTAGGTTATGGCGAAGACTAAACCGACAACCTTACTATTTAGTGTTATGTTGTAGGCATGGCCACCATGAAACGTGGCTATGTGTTACATCACCGTCCTTTTCGCGAATCGAGTGTGATTGTCAATTTATTAATTGAAGGTGTTGGTCGTGTTGATGCTATAACGCGTGTTGGCACCGGCAAGCGTTCAATCAAAAGTATTTTACAGCCTTTTCAACCTCTCATTATTCAGTTCAGCACCCAATCTGAAGCCAAAAATCTTGGTTTAAAAAATATTACTCAAATCGAATCCGCAGCTCCTGCAATGCCGTTAGTAGGCAATAGTTTGTATTCTGGCTTTTATTTAAATGAATTATTAGTGAGATTGTTGTCAGTAGAGCATCAAGCTGAAGGGCTATTTATAGATTATCACCGTGCGCTGATGTCACTTGCCAAAGGTTTTTGCTCCAGTCACTTACGTTATTTTGAAATGGCATTACTGCTTGAATTAGGCGCTTTTCCCTCACTAAGCTATGACACACTCGGCAATGCATTGGCAGCGGATTGCAGCTATCGCTTTGTCGCCGAAAGCGGCTTTTTACCTGTGGTACAACATAAAGAAGGTTTTACATATGGCAAAGGTCACTTAAGCGGTGCGATGTTAACGGCATTAGCCACACAGCAATTGCAGACAGAGCACCTTAATCAAGCAAAAGGTTTAATGCGTTATTTATTAACCCCTTTACTGGGTAACAAGCCGCTGTTAAGTCGGCAGTTATTTACCCAAAATGCGTAATAAGCTTTTCGTATTATGGCGTTAACCAAGTACAATTCATTTAGTACAAGGTTAACTCTAAGCTTATCTCTTCGTTTATAAATTTTAAGGAGCTCGGTGTGAGCGGAATTCTATTAGGTATTAACATCGATCACATTGCTACACTGCGTCAGGCTCGTGGCACTAATTACCCTGATCCAATCCATGCGGCAGCCGTTGCTGAACATGCCGGTGCCGATGGTATTACGATTCATCTGCGTGAAGATCGTCGTCATATTCAAGACCGCGATGTTTACTTATTAGCGAAAACCCTTAAAACCCGCATGAATTTTGAATTTGCCGTTACCGAAGAAATGATTGCAATCGCTTGCGAAATTAAACCCGCATATGCCTGTTTAGTTCCTGAAAAACGCGAAGAACTTACCACAGAAGGTGGGTTAGATGTTGCGGGGCAATTAGACAAAATCACCTCTGCAGTGACTCGTTTAGCCGCAAAAGGCATTAAAGTCTCGTTATTTATTGATGCAGATAAAGCCCAAATTGATGCCGCTGTGGCTGTTGGCGCTCCTTACATCGAAATCCACACAGGCTGTTACGCAGACGCACAGACCGATGCTGTACAAGCTGAGGAGTTAGCACGCATAACGACAATGGCTAAATATGCGCACAGTAAAGGCTTAGTGGTCAATGCTGGCCATGGTCTGCATTATCATAATGTTAAAGCGATAGCCGCTATTCCTGAATTGTACGAACTGAATATCGGGCATGCTGTAATAGCCCGAGCTGCGATTGACGGCTTAGAAACCGCCGTGCGTGATATGAAAACACTGATGTTAGAAGGCCGCAGAGGCGAGTAATGGCAATTGTGGGTATTGGTACAGATATCGTTGAGATAGCGCGGATACATGATCAGCGTGAACGTTTAGGCGATAGATTAGCTAAGCGGGTACTGACTGAGGCTGAATTGGCGATATACCTGCAATCTAAACAAGCAGCGCGTTTTTTAGCAAAACGCTTTGCCGCAAAAGAAGCTGCAGCTAAAGCTTTAGGCACAGGTATTGGGCGAGGGGTTTCGTTCCAGCATATTCATATTGATAATGATGCTAATGGCGCCCCGATGATTCGTTTTACTGATGGTGCTCAGGCGCGATTAACGCAACTTGGTGGTAATAAAGGGTTTATTAGCATTGCTGACGAACAACATTATGCGGTCGCTACAGTCGTGTTAGAAAGCTAAACCGCGATACCACACCATCTTGATTATTTGATTAAAGGCGCATTAGCGCCTTTTTTTGTGCCTTTTAAAAGCAGGTAAACTAGGTTAAATTAACAAGATAACAACAATTAATTATAACGAGACTCAAGATGAAATCGGCCGTAGAACAATTATCAACCTATAAAAGTGTCCACTTAAATCCTAACAATATTCGCACCCATTTTGTCGGGGTTCCCATGATTATTTGGTCAGCGTTTTTAATGTTAGGTACGCTAAGAGTCGCGTGGCAAGATTATCAGATCAGTTTAGCAATGGTCGTTACCGTCGTTGTACTCGCTTACTATATGATATTACATGTTCGCCTCGCATTAGGCCTAGTGCTATTTATTTTACCGGTTCTGTATACCACTGAGCTGGTAGTGCATAGCGAACATCCCTTTTTAATTGCGATTAGTATTTTTGTGATTGGTTGGGGTATTCAGTTTGTTGGCCATAAGTATGAAAAAGCCAAACCCGCCTTTATGGATGACTTAAATCAGTTATTAATTGGTCCGTTCTTTCTTATGGCTGAGTTGTACTTTATTTTTGGTTGGGAGAAAAACTTAGAAGCCGAGATTAAACCGATTGCACGCGATAAGCGTCGCGCACTCGAAGCTAAACTTCGCAGTTAGTTAGACCTTAATAACAAAAAAGGCGCATTAAGCGCCTTTTTTACTGGGTTAACCTTGAATATCAAAATGATTACTCATCTTCACGTTCTTCAATCACGTCGAGGTTACCGGGTAACACTCTAACCGTTTTAATCATATTATCAGCGACTTCTACTACTTCAATATAATACCCAGCAATATGTAAGCTGGTACTGGCAGCAGGAATGTCTTCAAGGAACTCAATGATTAAACCATTTAATGTTTTTGGACCATCAATGGGTAGGTTCCATTTCATTTCTTTATTTAAGTCACGAATGTTAATGGTTGCATCAATCAAGAAGCTGCCGTCTTGTTGTATATTGATGTCTTCACTTGGGGTCGTGATCATTGAGGTGGTAAAATCGCCAACAATTTCTTCTAAAATATCTTCTAGGGTCACTAGGCCTTGAATATCACCATATTCATCAACCACTAAACCGATGCGCTCTTTATTATGCTGGAAATTAGATAATTGCACGTTTAGCGGCGTACCTTCAGGGATAAAGTAGAGCTCTTTTACTGCACGTAATAGAGATGATTTACTGAACTGTTCTTTGGATTGTAACCTAAGTGCATCACGCAAATGAATAAAACCTACTGCATCGTCAATATTGTCACGATACACCAACACGCGGGTGTGTGGGCTTTGGATAACCATTTTATTAATGAGTTTAAAATCATCACTAACGTTAATGGCGTAGATGTCAGCACGCGAAATCATAATATCTTCAACGGTGACTTTTTCTAAATCAAGAATGGACAGCAGCATCTCTTGGTGACGTTGCGGAATAAGTGCGCCCGCTTCATGCACAACGGTGCGTAACTCTTCCTGGCTAAGTGCGTCACTGGTTTTTACTGTTTTAATACCCATTAAACGTAAAAAGCCTGAGGTAATTAAATTGATAACCTTAACTAAAGGCGATAATAAAACCAATAACCAACCTAATAAAATGCTAGAAGGAAACGCGATGCGTTCTGGATGCAATGCCGCAAAGGTTTTTGGAGTCACTTCAGCAAATACTAATACCACAAGGGTAAGCACACCGGTTGCAATTGCAACCCCCATATCGCCAAACAAACGCATCCCTACAATGGTCGCAATGGCAGAGGCTAAAATGTTGACTAAGTTATTACCAATAAGAATTAAGCCAATCAGTCTGTCAGGACGGTCGAGCATCTTTAGCGCACGTTGAGCGCCTCGGTGTCCATTGCCTGCAAGGTGTCGTAAGCGATAGCGGTTTAGACTCATCATCGCCGTCTCTGAACCAGAGAAGTAAGCAGAAATGACAATCAACACTAGAAGAAAAATAAGGAGTGCGCTGGTAGATATAGCGTCCAAAAAGGGGGCCCCGTTAAGTACAGTAAAATTGGCAAACTGCGCCAATATATAAAATTTAACAGCCATTATTTATTAATGGCTGTTAGTGTCAAGTTATCTTATTGATGTTTCAATCAGAGTTGACTTGTTATTGAGTGTTTAAATTATAAAACTAATTTAATATCAACTCTTTAACAATTCTTGCGCCAAAGTAGGCTAGCGACAGTAAACCCGCGCCAGATAAGCTATAGATAACAGCAGTTCGAATTCTACAACCTACGGTATATTGTTGCCACAACATAATGGCATACACCACCCAAGCTATCATTGATAGCACAGCTTTGTGGCCTTTACCGTCGACAAACATATCTTCCAAAAACACAAATCCAGTGATTAAAGACAGGCTTAATAATACAAAGCCAATAATAATCAGATGATAAAGCTGCTTTTCTACCGTCATTAACGGTGGCATTGCAGGACTCATCATCATTTGTTTCTTTTTAAGTTTGTTTTGAATAAACCAAAGCTGAATGGCATATAACGCTGCTATCATCATGGCGCTATAAGCCATCAGTGACAACACGACGTGAGCGAGTAATTCAGGGTGTAAATCAAAGTGAGTAATAAACTGTGGCGGCAAGAGCCAGAGTAGGGCAACCGCCAATATGGAGCAGGCATAGACCACTGGTACCACAACGATCACTTTAAGCCGCGGCATGGTGATGGTAAACGCAAGCGCGATAATCCAGTTAACCAATGAGATAACATTCGTTAAGCTGAAGTTTTGTCCATCAAGGGTAAAAATAGCGTTAGACAGTGCAAAGCCATGAAGTACGACGGCAATGCTGGACGCGACCATGACCGCTTTACGGTTTGGACCTTGGGCATGAAACAGCCTACTGGTAACCAAAATTAATGCGATACAATAAAAAAACATCGCAGCAGCTGAAAAAATAACCATTTTAAAATCAACCTATCGAAAGTGGTGAACGCGTCGTTGAAAACAGTATATACGTTAATAAAAGTAACAAAATAGCGTTCAGATACTGTAATCCCATTGTTTGTCTTAGATTAACATGAACAGTGCCTATTATGGCAGTGACCTGAGGCTCAAAATTTAACAGTATCTTACCCTTAGCGGCAAATAATTTACCTAAACTCGATATGAGTTGATGTTCTTGTGGTCGCAAGTATCGTAATTTAGAGCGGCTTGGGTATAATAGCCACAATTATCGATATGCTTAAAAGAGCTGATCAATGTTTGAGAATTTATCCGACAGACTTTCACGCACACTAAAAAATATTAGTGGCCGTGGTCGCTTAACAGAAGACAACATTAAAGAAACCCTGCGTGAAGTGCGTATGGCGCTGCTTGAAGCGGATGTCGCTTTACCTGTTGTTAGAGAATTCGTCAACAGCGTAAAAGAACGCGCTGTGGGTCAAGAGGTGTCAAAAAGCTTAAGCCCTGGGCAAGCTTTTATCAAAATCGTTCAAAGTGAGCTTGAAAGAGCCATGGGCGAGGCAAACGAAGCCTTAGATTTAGCTGCAACACCGCCAGCCGTGATTATGATGGCCGGTTTACAAGGTGCGGGTAAAACCACCTCGGTTGCTAAACTCGGTAAATTGCTGCGTACACGCCATAAAAAATCGGTGTTAGTGGTTAGTGCTGACGTATACCGCCCTGCGGCAATTAAACAGCTAGAAACCCTCGCGACAGAAGTCGACGTTGAATTCTTCCCATCTGACGTAAGTCAAAAGCCGGTCGATATCGCTAAAGCGGCGATTAGCCATGCTAAGCTTAAATTTATTGATGTAGTGATTGTCGATACCGCAGGTCGTTTGCACGTTGATGAAGCCATGATGGATGAAATCAAGGCGCTGCACGCAACAGTTAACCCTGTTGAAACCTTGTTTGTTGTTGATGCCATGACGGGCCAAGATGCAGCTAATACAGCTAAAGCGTTTAACGAAGCGCTACCTTTAACCGGTGTTATTTTAACCAAGGTTGACGGTGATGCTCGTGGCGGTGCTGCGTTATCAATTCGTAACATCACGGGCAAGCCTATTAAGTTTTTAGGTGTCGGTGAAAAAACTGACGCACTAGAACCATTCCACCCAGACCGTATTGCATCACGCATTCTAGGCATGGGTGACGTATTGTCACTAATTGAAGAAGTTGAGCGCGGCGTCGACAAAGACAAAGCCATGAAGCTCGCTTCTAAAGTTAAATCAGGTGGCGGTTTTGATCTTGAAGATTTTCGTGAGCAATTACAGCAAATGAAAAACATGGGCGGCATGATGAACATGCTGGAAAAATTACCTGGTGTGGGTCAATTACCACCAGAAGCCCTAGCTCAAGTTCAAGACGGTAAAATGACCGGTCAAATGGAAGCCATCATTAACTCGATGACATCCAAAGAACGTAAAAATCCTGATTTAATCAAAGGCTCTCGTAAACGCCGAATCGCATTAGGTTCTGGCACTCAAATTCAAGACGTTAACCGTTTATTAAAGCAGTTTACCCAAATGCAGAAAATGATGAAAAAGATGTCTGCAAAGGGTGGCATGAAGAAGATGATGCGCGGAATGAGCGGAATGTTACCTCCTGGAATGAAATTTCCTGGAAGATAATTAAGTCATCTTTTAAGCATAAACGCAGTTAATTAATTCATACATCAGTCGGTTAGGTTATATATTTGACATTAGAGCAACAAAGTCGGTGAGCTAAAAAACATCAGATTTGGTTGCAATAGTTCAAAAGTCAGGTAAAATCTTCCGGCTTTCTTTCTGGGACTCTTCGCGAACACGGAGTTCCAGTTTTTATTTTTGCTTCTAGCAAATCATTAGAGGAATAAAACGCATGGTTACCATTCGTTTAGCTCGTGGCGGCGCAAAAAAGCGTCCATTTTACAATATCGTTGTTGCTGATAGCCGCAATGCTCGTGACGGTCGTTTCATCGAACGTGTTGGTTTTTTCAATCCATTGGCTCGTGGCCAAGAAGAAACTTTACGTTTAGATCTTGATCGTGTTGAGCACTGGGTTGCTACTGGCGCTGCAACATCTGAGCGTGTTGCAAAACTGATCAAAGACGCGCGTAAAGCTGCTGCTTAATTGCGTATTTAAAAGGTATAGATAGATGAGCGATAACCAACAGCCAATCGTACTGGGTAAATTAGGATCCAGTCATGGTATTAAAGGTTGGCTTAAAATCACTTCCTATGCCGATTCTGTTGAAGGTATTTTCGATTATTCGCCTTGGTTGATTAAAGAGCAAGGCGTGTGGCGTGAAGTTAAGGTTGCACAGTGGCGTTTTCAGGGTAAGGCACTTGTTGCTGAACTTGAGGGTGTGACTACACGAGAGCATGCGCAAATGCTCACTAATTGTGAAATTGCGATTTTGCCAGAACAAATGAAAGAGCTCGCTGATGATGAATTTTATCACCGTGATCTTATCGGCTGTGAAGTGACCAATATAAACGGCTATAACATGGGTATTGTTGATCAGATCGTGGCAACAGGATCAAACGACGTACTATTAGTTAAAGCTAACGCCAAAGATGCCTTCGGCAAAGCGGAACGTATGATCCCCTTTGTCCCCGAGCAATTCGTCAAACAGGTGGATGTGCAAGGGAAACAGATATTAGTGGATTGGGATCCTGACTTCTAAGTCGAGGTACAGCATATGTGGTTAGGGGTAATCACCCTGTTTCCAGAGATGTTTCGTGCCGTTACAGACTTTGGTGTTACGGGTCGAGCCGTGAAAAACGGCCTGCTTGAGGTGCAAACGTGGAATCCCCGTGATTTCACCCATGATCGACACAGTACTGTGGATGACCGCCCTTACGGTGGTGGCCCAGGAATGTTAATGATGGTGCAACCTTTACGCGATGCCATCCATGCAGCCAAAGTGGCTGCAGGTGATGGGGCAAAAGTGATTTATTTGTCGCCTCAGGGACGCAAGCTGGATCAGCGTGGCGTGACTGAGTTGGCTAAATCAGACCGAATGATTTTAGTGTGTGGTCGATACGAAGGTGTTGATGAACGCATTATTCAAACGGAAGTGGATGAAGAATGGTCTATTGGTGATTACGTACTTTCGGGTGGCGAGTTACCGGCAATGACATTAATCGATTCAGTCGCGCGTTTAGTACCCGGTGTATTAGGCAAGCAAGCGTCAGCAGAGCAAGATTCTTTCTCTGATGGCTTACTGGATTGTCCTCATTACACTCGCCCTGAACAATTGGATGGTATGGATGTACCGGCGGTGCTGTTAAGCGGTGACCACGAAAAAATTAGACTCTGGCGTTTGCAACAAAGTATCGGAAGAACTTTTTTGAGACGACCAGAATTATTTGAAAATCTAGCTCTGACTGACGAACAAACGACTTTATTAGCGCAGTTCGTGAATGAAACGGACAAGTCCGCATAGTCAATGCTCAGTTAATTCTAGAACGGAGTAGTTATGAACAATATCATTAAAATGCTCAACGATGAGCAAATGAAAACAGACGTACCTGAATTCGGTGCTGGTGATACAGTAGTGGTTCAAGTTCGTGTTAAAGAAGGTGAGAAAGAACGTCTTCAGGCTTTTGAAGGTGTAGTTATCGCTAAGCGTAACCGTGGTTTGCACTCTGCATTCACCGTTCGCAAAATCTCTAATGGCGAAGGTGTTGAGCGTGCTTTCCAAACGCACAGCCCATTAATTGCTAGCATCGAAGTTAAGCGTCGCGGTCGTGTACGTCGTGCTAAACTGTACTATTTACGTGAGCGTTCAGGTAAGTCTGCACGTATCCGTGAAAAATTGGCAACTAAGTAATAGTTACCGATACAGAATAAAGATGCAGTGTTCGCACAACAACCCGCCGAAAGGCGGGTTTTTGTTTCTGGGTATAAATCCCTAACAAAGCAAAATTAACTTCCTGTATTCAACGATATTAAGTCAACAAAACATTATTGCAAATCACAATAAAAGTTAACAAAGTGAATGTATTTAGTCTTATTTCATCCCGCTTATATTTTAAATCATCTGCATTTTATAGAATTTTAATCTTTTACATAAATAAGCCTTGATCTCCAACCCGAGCGCAGGCATAGTTGCTTACAAGGTGTAATGGTGTAGCGTTACAAAAATACATTCGATTAACAATATATCAATTTACGTGTGGCCTTTGGCCTGAAGTCATAAGAGAGTGATAAGCATGCAGCAAGATACCATCAATAATGTCCACATAAGTTCAGAACAAGTATTAGTGACTCCTGCAGAATTAAAGCAAGAATTACCGCTGTCGACTCATGCTTACCAATACATCCTCAATGCCCGTAAACAGGTAGCCGATATTGTTCATAAGCGTGATAACCGCGTGTTAGTGGTTACCGGTCCATGTTCTATTCACGATATTGATGCTGCGAAAGAATACGCATTAAAGCTCAAAAAACTTCATGATGAGCTCAGTGATGATTTTTACATCCTTATGCGTGTTTACTTTGAAAAACCACGCACAACCGTTGGCTGGAAAGGCTTGATTAACGACCCAGATATGGATGAGTCATTTGATGTCGAAAAAGGCTTAAGAATGGCACGTGAACTCATGATTTGGTTAGCAGAGCTTGAATTACCCATTGCCACTGAAGCGCTCGATCCTATTAGCCCACAGTATGTCTCGGAGTTAGTGACTTGGTCTGCCATTGGTGCGCGTACTACTGAATCTCAAACTCACCGCGAAATGGCGTCAGGTTTATCGATGCCTGTTGGTTTTAAAAATGGTACAGACGGCAAGTTAGAAGTGGCTATTAATGCATTAAAATCAGCTGCCAGTAGTCATCGTTTTATGGGGATTAACCAAGAAGGCCAGGTGGCATTATTGCAAACGGCAGGTAATCCAGATGGTCACATCATTTTACGAGGTGGTTCAGCGCCTAATTATGACGCCGCCAGTGTGGCAGAAAGCGAAGCGCAAATTCATAAAGCCAAACTCAGTGCGCGTTTAGTGGTTGATTGTAGCCACGGGAATTCGTCTAAAGATCATTTGCGTCAAAAAAATGTTTGTGAAGATGTATTTAACCAAATTGAAGCGGGCAATAAATCGATTATTGGTGTTATGCTTGAAAGTAACCTCAATGAAGGAAATCAAAGTTCAGATAAGCCGTTAGCAGAGCTTAAATACGGGGTTTCTGTAACAGATGCCTGCATTGATTGGGATACGACTGAAACTATTTTAAGACAAGGCGCTAACCAATTGTCTGCAGTATTACCGACTCGGTTTGATTTGCTGCAGGTTGCTAACGGTTAATGAATAATAAAATGAACGAAAAGACCACTGCTGATCTTGAGAACCTTCGTGATTTAATCGATGGTGTCGATCAGCAACTGTTACATCTATTACGCAAGCGTCTTGATTTAGTCGCGCAAGTTGGGGCGGTAAAGCATGCCGCTGGGGTACCCATTTATGCACCTCAACGTGAAGCATCTATGCTCGCTAAGCGCCGCGCCGAAGCTGAAAACATCAATGTATCGCCGCAATTAATTGAAGATATTTTACGTCGATTAATGCGTGAATCTTATCTTAATGAAAAAGATGTTGGTTTTAAGCAGGTTAAACAAGATTTAGGTCATGTTGTTATCGTGGGTGGTGAAGGTAAGCTAGGGCAATTATTCACTCAAATGCTGACATTGTCGGGTTATAAGGTTAACAGCATTGATAAAAATGATTGGCAGAATGCCGACGTTATTTTTGATGGTGCGGGTTTAGTGATTGTGACCGTACCGATTAATGTAACCTGTGAAGTTATTGCCGACAAGTTAACTCAGTTACCACAACACTGCATTTTAGCGGACTTAACCTCGATTAAGCAGAAGCCTTTGGCTGCAATGCTTGACGCTCACAAAGGGCCTGTAGTGGGGTTACACCCAATGTTTGGCCCAGACGTTGGGAGTCTTGCTAAACAAGTCGTGGTGGTGTGTCATGGGCGCGAACCGCAAGCTTATCAATGGCTATTGCAACAAATGGAGATTTGGGGGGCACGCATTGTTGAAGCAGAAGCTGAACGTCATGATAAAGCGATGCAATTGGTACAGGCGATGCGTCACTTTTCAACGTTTGTTTACGGTTTAAATCTGTGTAAAGAAGAAGCCGACATTGAAAGCCTATTGCAATTTAGCTCGCCTATTTATCGCTTAGAACTGGCTATGGTCGGTAGGTTATTTGCTCAAGATCCTGAGCTTTATGCCGATATTATATTTGCCCAACAAGGGAGCCAGCACGCGATTAGTGATTATTTAGATAACTATCGTGATGCACTTACCATGCTTAAGGCCGGTAATCGTCAAGAGTTTGTGACTCAGTTTCAGCGTGTTGCTAAATGGTTTGGTGATTTTGCGCCTCAGTTCCAACATGAGAGCCGCGCAATGTTGCAGTCGGTCAATGATATGAAAGCAGGTTAATCTTATTTAATCGTTTCAATGATTGCCAAATAGTGGCGCAAGGCTTATGTTTAATTAATGAGACCGATTAATTTTATGCTTCATTAAACCCCGAACACTTGCCTTTGGAGGAATACCATGTCGATGACACCATCGCATACGCTACCTGTACAACAACAGGTTGAAGACAATTCCCTTGGGCATTTTCTTTACGGTTTAATGAGTGCGTTTCCGCTATTTTTTGTCCCTGTACTGTTGAGCCTATGGTTTAATTTAATCCAAAAAAATATCAATCCAGAGTCTGTGTTAGGCAGCCATTTACGCTGGCAGCGAACAAGTATTATTGGTTTGTGCCCCTTTTTTATTGCAGGTTATTGGATTAGCCCACTGTGGTTAAGTTTACCCATGTATCTAATGGGCGTGACTTGGTTTAGCTATCGAATCTTTAAAGGCTGGATTAGTTTAAATGATGGCTTGGCGGTATAACGTAAAAATACAATTTAACAATAAAAATGCCGAGAATTATCTCGGCATTTTTGATGATGCTTTAAACTGAATCTTAGTAATACCAATTCCACTAATTATCTGGTCATTCAGCGGGAGTTCTGTGCCTTCTAGGCAAGTAATAGAATTGTAGGCATAGTTGCTCTCGGCAACTGCTCCTGCGTTGCTCTACCTCCTGCATCCATGCAGTCGTACGTCAAAATGCTATTAAGCAGCATAGAAGGCACAGAAACCCGCCTTGTAGGAGGCACTCAGACTGTCCATTTCTTTGTTGCATTGTCTTAGAAGGGAATAACCATTATTTCAACAATGCGCCTCAAACTGAACAATCTGAGTGACTCTGATTGGTCACATAATTAATGGAAATGGTATAAATACTATTCCTGATATAGGCTATGAATAAGGTCTGCTTGAGATACACCATCTTGTTTTAATAATATAATGCCATCCGCATTAAGTTGCTTCACTGCATTTGCATGGGTTGTTAAGCGTGCAGGATCAATGCTAAAGCTGGTATTAACAATCACAGGTAAGTGGCTGCGAGATTTAACTTCAACTAAACCTGCTAAGTCTAAGCTGAGCTGCTCAGGATGAGTAAAACTTCGTACTCCTGACTCACATAAGCCTAGTTGTTGATTGCCGTGGCTAAGGACCGTGTCAGCGGCCTGTAACCAATCATCAATACTGGCCATGGTATTCCGCTCGAGTAATACCGGTAAGTTAACCGAGCCGATGAGTGCTAATAAGTCTGAGTTATACATTTGCTTGCCCGCTAAAATTAACATATCAGCGATAGGGCTAGCTAAAGCAAAGTCTTGTTCTTGATCTATTTGCATCACACACAGCAAACCTGCTTGTTCAATAACTTGTGCATGTGATTTTAATTGTTGCTCGTTAAGTTGATTTTTTAAATCATTTAGCACAATGGCCTGAAATCCAGACTCTTTGATATGCTTTGCTTGGGTGGCTAACTCTGTATTATCAATCGGTAAGTTAATTTGCTGAAGCGCGCCAAATTGACCAGCACCAATATGCAAATTTTGACACACTAATTGGGTGTCTTGTGACTTGTAATCACGCGAATGCTTGTCCTGGTTATTTGATGAGACTTTTGCTGCGATATGTTTTGAACTGTCTGGTTCAATTAATAATTGAGCTTGAGACAATTGAGTTGGTTTGACTGTCTCACAAGGGTAGCAACCTAGGACTTTAATAAATCTCGTTAATCGCTCTAACTCTTTAATCGCTTGCTGCACTTGCGTTGTGGCTAAGTTGCCGTCGATGTCGATGTAAAACATCTCTTCCCATGGCGTACCAGGAATGGGGCGCGACTCAAGCTTACTCATGTTTAAGTTATGTGCTTTTAGCACTAATAGCGCTTCAACCAAAGCGCCTGGTTTTTGGCCGGTAGCCATAATTAATGTGGTTTTTGCGGGCAGTTGTGATGGTACCGCCGAGGCTTTTCGTGCGACCACAATAAAGCGACTTTGATTAATTTTTTGGTTAGCTAAGCCTTTTTCGATAGCCACTAGCTGATACAACGAACCGCCTTCTGCGCTACCAATTGCGGCTACAGAGTCATTATCCGATTCGATAACCTTAGTCATCGCTTCTGCACTACTTGAGCAATACTCGAGTTTGATGTGAGGGTATTGGCTTAAATAACGGCTGCATTGGCTAATAGGTTGCGGGTGAGCGTAAATTGTTTTGATATCATTGATTTTGCTATCGGGCTTTGTCAGTAAACAGTGCCCGACTTCAATGGTCGTTTCACCCACAATGGATAAGGTCGTGTGTTGCAGTACGTCATACACTTCATTGATTGACCCAGAAGAGGTATTTTCAATCGGTAAAAAACCATAGTCAGCATGACCTGATTCAACTGCATTGACAATGTCATCAAAACTTTGGCAACCAAAGTCGATCATGGCAACCTGGCGACGAGAGCAGTAGCGAGTCGCGGCTAAATATGAATATGAACCACGAGCACCTAAATACGCCACCGTATATTGTTGTTTTTGCGTATCAGGATTAGCACGCCCATGTAAGTAGGTTTGTTGAAACAGTACTGAGTCTTCAATAATGCTTTGGTAAAGCGAAATAACAAAGTGTGCATCAAGTCCCTGTTCACGTCCTTGTTGTACTAAGCGCTCGAGGAGTTCTTTTTCTCTTTGGGTATCACGTATCGGTCTAACATCAACTTCTTTACTGCGGGCGACATTTAAGCTCAATTGACGGCGTTTAGATAACAGTTCTAATAATGATTTATCGAGTGCTGTGATCTGCTCACGAGTTTGACTTAACTCTGGTGGTTTTTGCATATTGACCTCAATGTAACGCAACAGTCTGACGTATGGTGAATACAACAGTATTTATAAGACAAAAAAGCCTCCCAAGTGGGAGGCTTTAGAATTTTCATTTTCGTTTTTACACAGAAAATCCGCCTCCGAGAGTGGGCTGAATAAAAAAGAAAATAAAAAAGCGGAATATTTTTGTGTTCATAGAGTAAAACTAAAGCCACAGAGTTAACCTGTCAATGTAATTCTACTCATCAAGGCTTAATTACAGACAAAAGAAAGCGCACCCGAAGGTGCGCTGGTGAAAGATATTTAACTTCAAGCTGCGTTTTCCTCCTTATAGACATACTCAAACTCGCTTTCCGTGTCATTGGGTAATGAAACGTGGCGTTGAGCCTGGGGTTTGTGAGTCAGGCGGTTTAGCTGTTTTTCCAGCTTTTGTCCCATTGCAGTAATCGCTGCGTATAGGTTTTCACTTTTCGCCTGGGCAAATAAATCTCCACTAGGTAATCCAACTGAAGCCTCAATTTTAAACAGTTGCTTTTCTTGGGTAATAATAACGTGCGGATTAATTAACTGAATATCATGTCGAGATAATTTTTCTAATCTTCCTTCAATACGTTCGCGGATGAGGGCAGTGACTTCAAGTTGTTTGCTAGTGATTTTCAGCATATTTAGAACCTTCTTGTTGTTTGCTTAACTTCAGATTACCAAGGTTAGCTATAAAAATTGTGATCTAAATCACATTTTTGCTGGCATTTATTACTGACCGTCGCTTATTTGATCGCTTAGACATTTTTAACCGAAAAGTGTCAAAATGTGCTTGTATTACGCTGCAGAACAGATCATATTTGAATGAATAAGTTGATTCTAAATTATCTGTTTTGTGTGTTTATTGTCCTATTGATAACACTAGGTAAGTTATCAACATCTACGTTGTTGCTGTGTTTCTTCTCTCTCCTCTTGTCGTTTCTCTCTTGTTAATCATATTTTTTCATCATTACGTGAATTGCGATTAGGCAATGCTTAACACTGCTTTAGTCTTTTTTGCTAAAAGCGTAAAATCTCGTCGACATTTGGTATCATCTCCGTACGTAGATGGATATAGGCAGTTATAAATGAGTATAGAACAGCACAAAATAAAGGTATGGGATTTTCCAACCCGTTTATTTCATTGGTCCATGGTTGGCTTATTAGGTGGCTTGTGGTGGACCGCTGACATTGGTGAGATGCAATGGCACCAAATATTGGCTTACGTGTTAATGACACTCATTTTGTTTAGATTGATTTGGGGTGTTATTGGGAGTGAAACGTCTCAGTTTAGTCAGTTCTTTGTTGGGCCTAAAAAAGTCATCAATTATGCGCTAACTAACCCAAAGCCAACCTCATTAGGACATAACCCTTTAGGTGGTTATATGGTGTTTGCGTTGCTTGGTTTATTAGTGTTGCAATTAACGACCGGTTTATTTGCAACCGATGAGATTTTTACTGAAGGGCCATTAATTCACCTAGTGTCGTCTGACACCGCAAGTTGGCTAACCTGGTTACATAAAACCAATTTCAATGTGATTTTAGGATTAGTTGTACTACACGTTGCTGCAGTGATTTTGCATGTGGTTAAAGGCGACAATATTTTAAAAGCGATGTTTAGTGGCTATAAGTACGTGAGTGGCCAAGTGGCAGCCCCTGTTTTACGTTCGCCTTGGCTAGCCTTGGTGATAGTGATGCTATTGTTTGCTGGTATTTGGTGGCTATGGTTAGAGCCCGTGGTGAGTTTTTTATAGAATAACACGTAGACTGTAGACTTTGGCTATAAAAATAAAGCCCATCGAAATGGGCTTTATTTTTTAGATTAATTTATCGCGTATTAATCTTTTTTGTAAACGTCATGACAACCTTTACAGCTTTTACCTGTGTTGGCAAAAGCTTGTTTGATTTGGTTTTTGTCACTTGATTTAGCTGCAACGGCTAATGCTGCGGCATTATCTTGAAATGCTGTCATTTTGCTATCAAAATCTGCTTTATCTTGCCAAATTTTAGCTAATGCTTCGGTGTCGCCTGTATCAGTACCATCAATAAAACCTTCATGAGGTATTTTAGATAGTGCTGCAACGTTATCAGCACGTGAGCTAAATACGCTTGCATCAAATGGCTTTTTACCTTTGAGCATGGCACCCATATCACCAAAGTTATATGCAATTAACCCAAACGCAGATTGACGATATTCAATCGCATCAGCTGGCTTTTCAAAATTGTTAGCAAACGCAGCCGGAATAAGTATTGCGGTAGCCGCAACGGTCAATAGTAACTTTTTCATTGTAATCCTTCTTTTTGTCAGTAGTGGCACTGGTTCCATAAGCACGACGTACATCTCGTTTTATGAGTATACGTGCAATCAATCACATTCATTCTACACAATTTTATTAAGACATTGCGATATGTTTTATCGATGTTTATCACGCGAGTCTTTTTGCAAAGTGCCAAGGTAAGTTGATACACTTGTACTGTTTCGGCATTACTACAAAGAGAATAAAAATTATGCGTGCCAACTGGAATTTAGTCGTAGATAAAATACTCACTCATAATAATGAGGATGATTTGTCAGTGTTGTTTCAATTATTACTGACAGAAGAAGAAAGAAGTGCAGTATCGGGACGTTTGCAGGTGTTTCAAACGTTATTGGCAGGTGAGTTGAGTCAGAGACAGATAGCTGCAGAGCACCAAGTGAGTATCGCGACGATTACTCGATGCTCTAACTATTTAAAAAATATGCCCGCCAGCCAAAGAGCAAGAGTCCGCAAGTTAATTTTGGACTAGTGCCTCAGCAAGTGATAGCGATATAGCTTTATTGGCGGATACCTTTTGGGTATTTATGGTGTCGGTAACTTGATCGACGTAAAAATAAATAACCACCATAAGTGATTAAGCACAATGCAAACAAAGTGCTAGAGTCCCTTGGGTAAAATCGATATAAGCTAAACGCCGTTAATACATACAAGAAAGGCATTAGCCCGTAGAGCATATCTGGCATACCACCTGATTTACGCTTTCTCTTAGGGTCTGTGCGGCGATTTTTAGAACGTAAGTTATAAATATGAGCACCGTACAAATACACCACAATCGATGCGATAAGCGCATAGCTAGGTTCCAGTAAAAAAATACTGACAGAGCCAACAAGCATGTAGCTAAAAGGTAACAACTCGTATACTGGTTTAATTAACATAAGCACTCCGTCGCTATGCATTAATTTTTATATGAAAAGCTAATTAGTTAGGATTCTCGCTACACCGTGGTCCTTTACAGTAACGACAATAAGTCTGACTAGTTAGTGTGATTTACCTCTCAATTATAACGCAAAAAAAAAGGCATTGCCTAGAACTTAGACAACGCCTTCAATTATTTTAATGCTTTTTACTGATTGATGAGTGCAAAAAGCATTATTAAGTCTATGTGTTTTTAGTGACAGCCACAGCCGCCGTTACCATCACATCCTGGTTTTTCTGAACCGCAAGAACCGTGTTCATGGTCGTGATCATGTCCGTGGCTACCACAACCGCCTTCTGCATGAATATGACCGTGTGCAAGCTCTTCTGCAGTTGCTTCACGTACTGCAATCACTTCAACGCTAAAGTTTAATGATTGACCCGCTAGCGGATGATTTCCATCAACAACAATCACGTCATCTTTAACTTCAGTCACTTGAACTGGGCGCTGGCCAAGCTCAGTTTCAGCAATAAAACGCATACCTGGAATAATGTCTTCGATGTCACCAAAAGCACTCACTGGCACTTCTTGTTTTAAACCTGGGTGGTATTCACCATAGCCTTGAGCGGCAGGGATGTTAGCATCGACTTTTTCGCCTGCTGTTTTACCTTCTAAAACTGATTCGAGACCAGGAATTAAATTTTCGGTTCCGTGTAGATAAACCATTGGTTCACCTTCAAATGAACTTTCAATTAATTCGCCTTGCTCATCAGACAAGCGGTAATGAATGGTAACCGCTGCATGTTTTGAAATTTTCATATCGCCTCCAATTGGTGTTGAGCGCATCATACCGTATTTTATGAGTTGGCTGCGATGACAAACATCAGTTTTTGCTTATTCAATCACAGCTTTTTTATTTCTGTTTGCGGTTTAACCCTTTATAGGGTTAATGCTGAAAATAAATCACGTTTATTAAGGCGTTGACCAAACTTGAGGTAAACACTGGCAAATCAATGTATGCCACAGTGAACACGTGATGAACTATAAGCCTAAGAATGATTGGCCTTAAAGGTTAAGGTGTTGTATTTTATTGGTTTTGTTGCTACTTCTAGGTGGTTTTGATGATGAGGATGGTTGTTGTTATCATCGATTTTGCTTGTTTTGTCCGTAATTTAAAACGCCTTATATTTATAAAAGGTATAAATCAACTGAAAAATAAAAATAACTTTAAAATAAACTGTAAGCAGGGGTTGACAAGGTTGGGCAAAAAAAGCAATTCTGTTAGCCAATGTGTATCAGCAAATTCGGTTGCTGGATTAAAACAGTAAAGCTACAAGAATTGATTAAGAGATTAACTAGATGCTTACCCTTACGCTCGTTGTAATTACCACCATTACAACCACCACTATTACCAGAGTGGGGGCGGGCTGATTACACCCTAAAAGATTTGTACTACAAGCCCGCTTCCCACAACAGAAGCGGGCTTTTTTATTTCTAATTCAACGATTTTAATTTTATATGTCATCACGTGGTGACAGGGAGATGTAGATGAAGGTAATGAAATTTGGCGGAACTTCGCTAGCGAATTGGTCACGTTTTTCGATGGCGGCAGACATTATCGCTGACTCATCATCTGTAGAGTCTGTTGCTACAGTACTTTCTGCTCCTGCTACGGTCACCAATGCATTGTTAGAAATGGTTGATATAGCAGTAAGCCAACAAGATTACCAACCGGTTTTAGATCATATTCAACAGGTGTACACCAGCTTGTTTACTGAAGCTTCAGCCTCATTACTTTCTGCTCAACAATTTGAGTTGTTAGTCGAAAAGTTAGCAGCCCAAATGTTGGTTTGGCAAGATAAGTTACATGGCGTCAAGTTATTAGGAGAATGCCCTGATAGTGTCCGAGCTCAAGTTGTTGTCACTGGTGAGCGATTATCGGCTGCATTAATGGAACAAGTAATGCTGGCGAAAGGCCTAACTGCAGCGCAACTAGACCCTGTGGCATTGTTTCTGGCCCACGGCCAACCGTTAGAGTCCGTTGTCGACATTAGTGTGAGCAAACCTCGTTTTGCATTATTACCATTAGACAAATACCGCGTATGGGTTATGCCAGGTTTTACCGCGGCCGATGCCCAAGGCAATGTGGTGACATTAGGTCGCAATGGCTCAGATTATTCAGCTGCTGTATTAGCGGCATGTTTAGATGCATCAAGCTGTGAAATTTGGACCGACGTAGATGGCGTATACAATACTGACCCACGTGTGGTTGCTGATGCTAAATTATTGTCGCAATTGAGTTATCAAGAAGCGATGGAGCTGTCTTATTTTGGTGCTAAAGTGCTGCACCCAAAAACGATTGCACCGATTGCTCAATACCATATCCCGTGTTACATCAAAAACAGCTTTAATCCTTCTGCGCCGGGCACTTTAGTGTCAAATGAAGCTGATCAAACCGGCTTACAAGTTAAAGCGATTTCTAACTTAGACCATCAAACGATGTTTAACGTTTCTGGCCCTGGTATGAAAGGCATGGTGGGAATGGCGAGTCGCACGCTTGCTGCAATTTCGCGTAGCGGTATTTCAGTGTCATTGATTACCCAAAGTTCATCTGAATACAGCATCAGTTTTTGTGTTGCCACTCATGAGGCCAATAAAGCTAAATGGGCATTAGAGCAAGAATTTGAACTAGAACTAAAAAATGAGTTACTCGAATCTATTGAGCAACGCCAAGACCTGGCGATCGTGTCATTGATCGGTGACGGTATGAAGACTCATAAAGGCGTTGCTGCCAAGTTCTTCAGTGCGTTAGCCAAAGCCAGTGTCAATATCATTGCAATAGCGCAGGGGTCGTCAGAGCGCTCCATTTCGACTGTTATCCAACAGAAAAAAACCAAGCATGCCATTGGTGCGTGTCATCAAGCCTTTTTCGATGTTCAGCAATATCTTGATGTGTTTTTAGTGGGCAGTGGTAACGTTGGTGCGGGTTTATTAGATCAAATAAAGCAACAGGCTGCGATGTTAAAAGAGCAGCATATCAGTATCCGAGTGTGCGGTATTGCTAACTCACGCCAAATGCTACTAAACAGCGACGGTATTGCTCTAAATGAGTGGCAGTCATCGCTGGAGCAAAAAGGCCAAGATTATGATCTAGCTAAACTACTTGAATGGGGACAAGAGCAACAATTGCTTAATCCTGTATTGGTAGATTGCACCTCAAGTGAACTCGTGTCTGACCGTTACCTCGATGTCATGAATGCTGGGTTCCATGTGGTGACACCAAATAAAAAATCGAATACTCGCGATTATGCTTATTATCAAGCACTGCGCCAAACGGCATTAAACCAGCGTCGTCAATTTTTATATGAAACAACCGTTGGTGCGGGCTTACCTGTTATCGATAACTTGAAGAAACTCTTGTATGCAGGCGATAAACTTCATAAATTTAACGGTATTCTTTCGGGTTCATTGTCTTATATTTTTGGCATGTTAGATGAAGGGATGAGCCTTTCTCAAGCAACCAGTATTGCGCGTGAAAAATGCTTTACTGAACCTGACCCACGTGAAGATTTAAGTGGTATGGATGTGGCACGCAAGGTGTTAATTCTTGCCCGTGAAGTAGGCTTACCGTTAGAACTGTCTGATATTAATGTTGAATCAGTACTGCCTGCATCATTTGATGATTCTGGTGACGTCGATCAGTTTATGGCTAACCTTCCATCATTAGATGCACAGATCTCAGAGCGTGTCGCTGCGGCTAAGGCACAAGGCAAAGTGTTACGCTATGTAGGTCAAATCGATGAAGGTCAATGTCATGTCAGAATCGTTGAGGTCGATGCAACTAATCCATTATACAGTGTCAAAGGTGGCGAGAATGCGCTTGCGTTCTACAGCCGTTATTATCAACCTATTCCTTTTGTGCTTAGAGGATATGGTGCCGGTACAGATGTTACCGCAGCAGGCGCTTTTGCTGACGTATTAAGAACCTTAAATTGGACGCGTGAGGTTGGGTTATGAATCAAGCGGTAAATGTAAGCCAAGAGATGCTTACCGTGTATGCTCCAGCGTCAATGGGTAATGTCGGTGTAGGATTTGATTTACTCGGTGCCGCTTTATCCCCTATTGATGGTTCACTGTTAGGTGACAGGGTCATGATCAGTGCGGCAGATTTTGGGGTTAATTTTAGCCAGGTCGGCGAATGGGCACATAAGTTACCAGCAGAAGGTAAGGATAATATCGTTTATCAATGTGCTGAGTTTTTTCTCTATAAGCTTGACCGTAAAGATGGCGTGAACATTAGCTTAGAAAAAAACCTTCCGGTTGGCAGTGGGCTAGGCTCTAGTGCAAGCTCGGTCGTTGCAGCGCTATATGCCTTAAATGAACATTTTGGTAAACCTTTTGATGAACAAGCTCTGCTCGGCTTAATGGGCGAGTTTGAAGGTAAAATTTCAGGCAGCGTGCATTATGATAATGTTGCACCTTGTTATTTAGGCGGTATGCAGTTAATGCTTAATGCACAAGATAAAGCATGTGCTGCTATTCCAAGTTTTGACAATTGGTATTGGGTTGTCGCTTATCCTGGTATTTCATTGTCTACGGCAAAAATGCGTGAATTACTGCCCTCACAATATGATAAAGCGGTTGCCATTGATTTTGGCCGCAATTTAAGCGCATTTGTGCATGCTAGTTATCAGCAGGATGCCGCCTTAGCTATTGAAATGCTGAAAGATGTATTAGCTGAACCGTATCGTGCAGCGGCTATTCCGGGTTATACCGATGCGCGTTCAGCTTTAGCTGAGTTAGGCATGTTAACTACCGGTATATCGGGTAGCGGCCCAACACTGTTTAGTGTAACCGATGACCTCGCTACTGCTGAAAAGGCAAAAGACTGGTTACTCAAAAACTATATTTCTCAGTCTGGCGGTTTTGCCCATGTGTGTAAATTAGATCAGTTAGGCACTCGCTGTGTGTAAGTATCACCTATTAGCTTTAATTATTTTGAAATTTGAAAAAGGCAGTCGTAATGGAATTATATAATTTAAAACATCCGTCACAGGAAGTAAATTTCAGCCAAGCAGTACAGTTGGGATTAGGTAAAGACAGAGGGTTGTTTTTCCCAAAGACCATTCCGGTGTTAGCAGATGTCGATGCGTTGTTAGCGTTACCTTTTGCTGAGCGAAGCAAAAAAGTATTGGGTGCATGGCTTTCTGATGAGCTAGGGCAAGAAAGTGTTGATAAGCTGGTAGATAGTGCGTTTACCTTTGATGTACCCCTAGCCAATGTTGATGATAAGCGTGCATGTTTAGAACTGTTCCACGGGCCAACATTAGCCTTTAAAGACTTTGGCGCTCGCTTTATGGCTCAGTGTGTCAACTTACTTGCAGGCGACAAAAAGCTAACTATTTTAACGGCTACTTCAGGTGATACCGGTGCAGCGGTAGCCGATGCATTTTATGGCTTAGATAACGTGAATGTGATGGTGCTTTATCCAAAAGGTAAAATCAGTGAGCTACAAGAAAAGATGTTTACTACTTTAGGTAAAAACATTCATACCGTAGCTGTGACCTCCGATTTTGATGCGTGCCAACACCTTGTTAAGCAAGCATTTGACGATACTGATGTACGTGATGGTTTAGCATTAAACTCTGCTAACTCAATCAATATCAGTCGTTTGTTAGCGCAGATTTGCTATTACTTTGAAGCCGTTGCCCAAGCGAAAAAAGCGGGTAAAGATGAAATTGTGATGTCAGTACCAAGCGGTAATTTTGGTAATTTGACCGCGGGCTTATTCGCTAAAGCAATGGGCTTACCGATTAAACGTTTTATTGCTGCAACGAACAGCAATGATACCGTGCCGCGTTATTTGCAAGATGGAGCATGGCAACCACATAAAACTGTGGCAACCATGTCAAATGCCATGGATGTTTCTGAGCCAAGCAATTGGCCGCGCGTTGAAGCGATTTGTGAGCAAATGGGCTGGCCGTTATCGTTAGTGACGGGCGTTGCTTTATCTGAATCAGAAACGGCTTCAGCATTAGCTGAGCTTTATCAACGGGGTTATCAGTCTGAGCCTCACGCAGCTATTGCTGCACAGGCATTAACCTTAGGGTTAACGGGTGATGAAAGTGGTATTTTCTTAGGTACAGCACATCCTGCTAAATTTAAAGATGTGGTCGATCAACAATTAGCCATTGATTTGCCTTTACCACCAGAATTAGCTGCTGTTGTAGAGAAACCAATCTTATCAGCAGAATTAGACGCCAATTTTGAGCAATTAAAAGCTCATATGTTTTCTGTTTTAAAATAGAGCCTTAGCTTTGTTCAAACACCTAACACGCAACAGGGTTGTGGTTAGGTGTTTTTTTATATTCAAATATTATGATCTTGGTCATACCTCATTTTGTGTATCTCAGTGTAAATTAGTAAAAGTACCAAATTTGACTATTATTTATACGTGAAGTGTCTTGTAACTAGATGATGGGAGAAAGTTATGTTGCAACGTTTAATGCGCGATCATAAGCGTATTGCCATTTTGTTGAATATTCTTTCGAATAAGTTGACTCGATTGGCTGATGGAAACGGGGTGAATTTTAATCTTGTTAGAGACATTGTTGAGTATATGCAAGGGTATGCTGAACACAGCCATCATCCACTGGAAGATATTATTTTTGACTACTACAGCAATAAGGCGGGTTTAGCTAATTGTGGCCAATTATATAACGAGCATCATCGTTTAGCGCAAGCTTCAGGCTCGCTGATTTATAGTCTTAATATGATTTTGTCTGATGTGGTGATTTCCCGTGAAAAGCTCATTAACGATTTACGTGATTATATTCAACTACAAAAGCTGCATATGGAGTATGAAGAGCGTGAGGTTTTTCCACTGTTTGCGCAAACCTTCGATGATAATGATTGGGATAGGGTAGCGGTATTGTGCCAGCAACGATTAGTTGATGATCCTTTGTTCAACGACAATGATAAATCGATGTTTGAAGAGTTGCGAGCTTATATCGAAAAAGCAGAAACGACTATGTAGTGTTGGTCTTATTCTTGATAACAAAAAGAGCGCTAAATGCGCTCTTTTTATGTGATGTTAGCTACAATCAAAGATTGAGCAGTATAGTTATAAAACTAACGTATTAGCATCAAAATCGAATGAATTATCGATATCTTGTAATTCCTTGAGCAAACGCTGTTTATCTTTAATGGCTTCAATCTCACGCCATTTGCGTTTTTTGGACGAGCTTTTTGAGCGGCTTGGTCTTTCAACAACTTCGTCTAGCGCACCACCATAGTCTAATCGATCCATGGTAACCTCCCTTGTTATTATGATGTCTCTCAACAGATAAGTATCATATTTCAACTATAGGGTGCAACACTTGTGTTGCATTTAGGTTACTAAAAAATCACGATTTAGTGAATTTTATAGAAATTAAAAACAAAAATGCCGTTCAAAAGTTGAACGGCATTTTTTATTTAATTGTGCTTAATTGGTTCAATCAGGTTGGCTTTTATAGCTTACCTTGACGATATAGGTTGACCAAAGCATTGCTTGAACTGTCTAGTTCTGTTGCATCTTGGTCAGCACCAATGCGCTCGAGTACATCATTACCTAACTGCTTACCAAGCTCAACACCCCATTGATCAAATGAATTAATTTGCCATATTGCACCTTGCACAAATGTGCGGTGTTCATATAGCGCAATTAATGCACCTAGGGTTGTTGGGGTTAATTTATCCATCAATAAAGTATTGCTTGGTTTATTACCTGACATCACCTTATGTTTGGCGATAAGCGCTTTTTGTGGCTCATCAAGCTTACTGTTACTGAGTTCTGCCAATGCTTCTTCAAACGTACGACCTTGCATTAATGCTTGGGTTTGCCCAAAGCAATTTGAGGCTAATTGGTCATGGTGTTCACCCAAAGGATTATGGCTTTGAAGTGGCATGATAAAGTCAGCAGGGATTAATGCTGTGCCTTGATGCAGTAATTGGTGATAAGCATGTTGACCATTAGTGCCTTCGCCACCCCAAATCACCGGGCCAGTACTGTAATCTACATCGGTGCCATCTAAGGTGACTGACTTGCCGTTACTTTCCATGTCAAGCTGTTGGAAATAAGCAGGTAAACCACGCAAATAATGGTCATAGGTTAAAATGACATGCGACTGTGAACCATGGAAATTACCATATAACACAGACAGCATCGCCATAATAACAGGCATATTTTGTGGTAAAGGCGTATTGGCAAAATGCTCATCCATTTGGTGAGCACCGTCAAGTAAGGCTTTAAAGTTATCCATACCGACTAATAGCGCGATTGGCAGACCAATCGCCGACCATAAAGAATAGCGTCCACCAACCCAATCCCACATTGGGAAAATGTTGTTAGCATCCATTCCAAATTCAGTCGCTTTAGTCACATTAGATGTCACCGCAACGAAGTGCTTAGCAATATCTTGTTGTGTCGCGCCTTGAGCTAAAAACCACTCTTTTGCGCTTAAGGTATTTGTGAGTGTTTCTTGGGTGCCAAATGACTTTGATGACATGACAAACAAGGTTGTCTCGGCATTAAGTCCTTTAAGCTTTTCACAAATCGATGTCGCGTCAACGTTGGCGACAAAGTGGCAATTAAGCCCTGCATGCCAATAAGGTCTTAACGCTTGCGAGACAATCTTAGGTCCAAGAAATGAACCGCCAATACCAATGCTGACAACATCAGTGATGGCTTTACCTGTATAGCCTTTCCATTGTCCTGATTGAACTGACTCAACAAATTCGGCCATTTTAGCCAGTGTTTGTTGTACTTCAGGGACGATGTTGGCGCCTTCTGCAATGATTTCTTGCTCTGCTTTACTGCGAAGAGCGGTGTGAAGCACAGCACGGTGTTCCGTGTTGTTTATCACATCGCCATTAAACATGGCTGCGATTTTGTCTGTTAAGTTGGCTTCTTTAGCCAGTGAAAAAAGCAGCTCAAGCGTGTCATCGTTGATGCGGTTTTTAGAATAATCTAAAAACAGCCCACAAGACTTAACACTCATTTGTTCAAAACGTTGTGGGTTTTGAGCAAACAATTCGCGCATATGAGGCAATTGGCTTGTGTGAGCCTGCAGTGCTTTCCAGGTAGTACTTTGAGTGAGTTTAGTCACGAGTAAAGTCTCCTACTGTTTAGCTTAATTTGCTTTTTAGCATAACTTCTAGTTTGCCCTGATCGATGGCAAAGTTACGAATACCTTCTGCTAACTTGTCAACGGCCATTGGATCTTCATTAAAGGCCCAGCGGAATTGCTCTTCAGTGAGTGCTGTTGGCGCTGCAACTGTTGATGTTGTTGCCACTAATTTACGGCTAATGGTTACATCTGTGTTAGCTAATTCTTCAAGCAGGGCTGGGCCAATCGTTAAACGGTCACAACCGGCTAATTCGATAATCTCACCGATGTTTCTGAAGCTCGCACCCATCACTACTGTGTTGTAGCCATGTTGCTTGTAGTAGTTGTAAATTTCAGTAACAGAAACCACACCTGGGTCAGTTTCTGCGGTGTAATCTTGACCTGTGTCTTTTTTATACCAATCTAAAATACGGCCGACAAAAGGCGAAATAAGATATACGCCAGCTTCAGCACAAGCTCTTGCTTGGGCAAAACTAAACAGTAAGGTTAAGTTACAGTTGATGCCTTCTTTTTCGAGCTCTTTTGCAGCGCAAATGCCTTCCCAAGTAGAAGCCAACTTAATAAGAATGCGTGACTTATCAATACCCGCTTCTTGGTAAAGTTTAATTAGTTTGTGAGCTTTATCAATTGAGCGTTGTTTGTCGAACGATAAGCGTGCATCAACTTCTGTAGAAATGCGGCCAGGTACTAATTTTAAAATTTCAACACCGATGTTGACAGCCAGTTTATCGCCAGCATCTTCGATTTGTTGCTCAATGCTGCTGCTCTGTGTTTTAGCCCAAGCAATCGAGTCATCAATAAGCGGTGTATATTCTGGAATTTGAGATGCTTTTAAAATCAATGATGGATTGGTCGTGGCATCTTCAGGCTGGTAACGCTTAATTGCCTCTATGTCGCCAGTATCAGCAACGATGGTAGTGAATGACTTGAGTTGCGCGAGTGTGTTGGCCATGGAAATTTCCTCTCGATAAGCAATTAATATAGATCTATACCTTTATTAGAAGCGATTTTAGGGATTATTCCAACTTAATTTGTAAAAAAATTACGAAAAAACCCATTATTTTCACTTAAATTTAATTGATATTGTTGCTAAACAGACAGAATTGGTTAACCAAGTTGAACTTGATTGGCAATTCAGAAATCGCAACGTCAGTGATAATCACCGTTGTATTGATTTTTAGGTTGTTCTGAAAATAAAAAAGCCGCTGCAAGCAGCGACTTTTAAGTGTAGCGTATTATTTTGACAATTAACGCATTACTGGACGTTTTTCAGTACCAGTAATAATCGCTTCGATACGACGGTTTACACGGTTTGCTTCAGCAGAGCTACCTTGCATAACGGGTTTAGTTACGCCATAACCTACAGAGCTGATACGGTTAGAGCTAATGCCATATTTAGTGTTTAATGCATTTGCTACAGCTACAGCACGACGCTCAGAAAGCTTCATGTTGTATTCTGCTTTACCTACGTTAGACGCGTGGCCTTCGATAGATACAGTGTGCTGTGGGTACTTAGTTAAATAGTCAGCTAATTTTTCTAAATCAGCAAATGAACCAGTACGGATTTCAGCAGAATCGTTAGCGAATAAAATGCCGCCTAAATCATGCTTAGTTGTGATGTTTTCATAAACAGTACAACCTGTTGCATCAACTTTGTGAGTCATTGGAGTGTCTGCACACTTGTCGATGTTGTTTGTTACACCATCTTTGTCATCATCGCCAGGTGCGGCAACAACAGCGGCAACAACAGGTGCTGCAGCGACAGGTGCAGGGCTAGCAGTACCAAAACGGTAGCTAAGTGCTAAACCCCAGTAGTTGCTTTCCATTTTAAGGTTATCTAAAACGTCAGCATCCATGTTTTCGTAGCGACGGTATTTAGCTTGTAATTTTAAGTTGTCGGTAAAGTTATAACCAACACCCGCACCTACAAATAAACCAACACCTGAATCGCTTAAGTTTGAGCCATTAATTTTTTTGTCGTTTTCAAGAAGGTAGCTGTAAGTACCAACTTCAGAAGAAAGACTCCACTTGTCAGCTAATGGGTAAAAACCAACAACACCAACGCTAACACCGCTTGCGCCAACGTCATACATGTTGCCGTTAGTACCAGTCCATTCAGCGTTGCCTAGATCACGGTAGCCGACTTCAACACCGATGAATTCGTTAAATAAATAGCCACCAAACACATCCCATGCATATGGGTCATCGTCACCACATGTCAATGCGTTGTCGCAATTTTGTTCGTAATCGTTAATGCCTACACCACCACCAATATACCAAGGAGTCATTTCGTCAGCGGCAGAGGCTGCAAAAGGTAACATAGAGGTGAGTAATACTACTTTTAATGTGTTCTTCATCATAATTTTTAGTCCATTGTTATTTTACTCCACCATACATGCATGTAACGGAGTTGTTAAATTCATGCATTGCTGACACTTAGCGTGGTGATTCTTTGTATTTTAGTCAGCGGCGCAATTATGGGCTGTAATTAGATGTTTTTCTATAGTAAAAAGGATTAATTTTTTGTAATGGTCAATATAAAGGCACTGTTGTTAAATTGACTAATGATAAAAATAACCTTTAAAAACAGTGACTAACAAAGCTTGTTTTGAGGTATGAATGATTGAAAATCAATTACGAATATAACCTTTATTTTTAATAAGTTAATCTAATACACTCAAAAATGTTGTGTTTCTGGAACGGTAGACAAAAAAATACGCCTTTACGGCGTATTTTTGTTAGCTAACTGACTGAATTAACGAGTCCATACCCAGTTTTCAATTTCTTCAGGGTCTACACCGTTGGCTTTGATGTAGTTCTTGTGATCAACTAAGCGTTGTAACATGTCTGTTGTAATTGCAACATGTTGAGTTTCATCAATCACTCCTTGTTGGAACAATTTATATGCCATATCGATAACAAGGTGATAGCGAGATGTTCCGTTACGTACGCCCATATCGAATGGTGTAGTAGTTGAACCTTCTTCTTCATAACCTTTAATACGGAAACGGCGGTTGCCTTTATAATCAAACACCAATTTTTTGATGGTATTTGGGTAACCGTGATAGTTAAATACCACACCTTTATCTTGAGTGAAGACTTCGTCCATCATCCAAGGCTTGCTTTGGAATTTAAGGCTACCTAAACCGCTACTATGTAGTTCAGATACACTGACAAAACGGATACGCACTCTTGGTAATATTTCACGAATGAGTACTAATGAAGCCATACATTCTTGTGTTGCATAATCACCACAACCCGCTAATACCACATCAGGATTTTCGTCAGAAGCAAAATCCCACACCATGACACCATCTTTTGCTTGTTTACGAGCTTCATCTAATGATAACCACTGTGGTAGCGATTTTTTACCCGCAACAATAATGTTTAGCTTGTCTCTGTCTGCATAAGCGCGTTCAGTATAAACCAAGGTGCTGTTGGCATCTGCAGGTAAATAAGCAGAGATAATGTCTGGGTGTTTTTCTAACATGGCTCCAAGGAACGATGGATTCTGGTGAGAATAACCATTGTGATCTTGGCGCTCTAGAAGCGATGACAACACTACGTTACATGCAGGGATAGGCTTACGGAAGTGAATGCCTTGGCTCGCATGTACATATTTACAGTATTGGTCAGCCATTGAAGATACAACTTGTGAGAATGCCTCATAAGTCGGGAACATGCCGTGACGCCCCGTTACTGTATAACCGTGTAGCATACCGAAAAGTAAGTTTTCTGATAACAGCTCAATGACACGGCCATCACGTGACATGTCTTCATCCCAACTTTCAATTGGCCACTGCCAAGCGCGATCTGTTTCTTCAAATACTGCTTGTAACTGGTTTGAATAGGTTTCATCTGGGCTGAAAATACGCAAGTTACGTTGATCTCGGTTTAATTTGAATGCATCACGCATCCATTGACCCATTTTCAACATTGAGAAACCGCGCTGACCACGTGGGATTTCAGCACCGTAACCTAATTTCGTTAAATCAGGGTTTGCCAGTGCACGCACCACTTCGCCGCCGTAACTTAAACGTTGACGACCACAGCACAGATCTTTTGGTGGCATTAAAGACATGATATCTTTATCAAATACTAACTCACCTGTTTCTGTCGTTTCTACTAACTCTTCAAACTTGTAGCTGGCTAACCATGCGTCAAGTGCCGCAAGGTGGCCTTTATCTTTAGCACAGTTGTTGACAATCACTTGGTGTGATTCGCAGTTACCTTCTAGTTTTTTACCGTCGTATTCAGATGTGCCTGTCCAACCTTTTGCTGTGCGCATTAAAATTACAGGCCAACGAGGTTTGACTACATCTTCACCTGAACGTGCACGACGTTGAATGTCATTAATCATGTCATATGATAAGTCCATTGCTGCTGTCATCTGTTCAAAAATATCAGTGTCTAGTTGGTCATCAACAATAATTGGGTGGTAACCCAAGCCGCGGAACTCGAGATCTAACTCTTCATGGCTCATACGACCCATACGTGTTGGGCCTGAAATCTTATAACCATTGATATGAACAATCGGCAATACAGCACCGTTGTTAGCTGGAGAGACTAAACGGTTAGCATACCAAGACGCGGCTAAAGGACCAGTTTCTGCTTCACCGTCACCAATTAAACAGGCAGCAATAAGGTTTGGATTATCAAGTACTGAACCCCAAGCAACAGAAAGTGAATATCCTAGCTCACCACCTTCTAGAATCTGCCCAGGGGCTTCTGGGTTAGCGTGTGAAGGGTAGCCATATGCAGCAGAGAATTTTTTACAAATATCTTCAATGCCCGTTTCGGTAAATGGGATCGTTTCTGGGTAGAAGTGGCTTAATGAACCTTCAACAAATAAGTTTGCTTGTACTGCTGGGAAACCATGGCCAGGACCGACAAGATAAATAAATTCACGCTTATGTTTAACAATTAAACGGTTAACGTTGGCATAGACAAAGTTGATACCCGGGCAGGTGCCCCAGTGACCAAGAAGACGTGGTTTGATATCTGTGTGCTGTAAAGGACGTTTGAATAGAACGTTTTGCTTTAAATAAATTTGTGAAGTAGCAAGGAAGTTGGTTGCTCTTACATATTTCTTTAGCGCGGTGATCTCATTTGAGTTAGCCATAGTGACCTCGGTTAAAAGTGAAAATATTTAATTAACTTTCTTGGTAAGTACTGTATTCGTAATTTAGTTACAATAATGTGGCCTTTATCTAATTTCTAAGTAATATTTTTTAGTCTTGATCGCACTTTTTTAGGTTTTGGTGCTAATCGCTTGAAATTTAATAACGATTCATTGGTTTTTTATAAATAGAGCATTAATTATAGAAGTGATAAAGTGTGATGTGGCTCACTTGTGGTTTTGGTTTTAATTGTGTTGCCTTCACGTTTTATTTGCCTAGGCAATCCATCTATTAGGTAACATGGTTTTAGCATTCAGGTAATTCGGCAAACAATACCTATGAATCAACATGCTTTAGCTTTTATAATGTTTGATTAAATTGACGCCCAACGTGTCACGCAAAACAGTTTGCACAGTGACGTGCTTAGTCTGTTTATGTCGATATAAATATTCAGGTATAAATCTGAAACAAAAAAAATAACCTTATAACGGGGAAGATAAATCAATATGGCAATGTTAGAAACGATCATTAATTTCATGAACAGCCTACTATGGGGCAAGTTATTGGTATACGGCTTGGTTGGTGCAGGTCTGTTTTTTACCATACGTCTTGGCTTTATTCAGATAACTCACTTTGTTCATGGTATTAAAGTATTATCTATCAGTCGCCGCCCTGGTAAGCATGGCTTGTCATCATTTCAGGTATTTTGTACCAGTATGGCGGCCCGTGTTGGCGCTGGTAATATGGCTGGTGTTGCCGTCGCTATTGGTACCGCAGGCCCCGGTGCTGTGTTCTGGATGTGGGCAATTGCTGTGCTAGGTATGGCTACCGCGATGATTGAATCAACCTTAGCCCAAGTTTATAAAGTGAAAGACTCTGACGGACAATACCGTGGCGGTCCTGCTTATTATATGGAAAAAGGCTTAGGCCAACGTTGGATGGGTGTACTGTTTTCATTCTTCTTAATTTTAGCTTTTGGTTTAGTTTTTAACGCTGTTCAAGCTAATACCATCACCGGTGCTATGACTCAAGTCTTTGGCTTTGAACCGTTATATATTGGTATTGCCATTGTAATTTGCAGCGCATTCGTTATTACTGGTGGCTTAAAGAAAGTCGCTAAAGCCTCTGAATTAATTGTACCTGTTATGGCAGTTGCCTATATCGTCATTGCGTTTGTAGTGGTGGTAATGAATATTGAAAAGCTTCCAGATGTATTTATGTTGGTGATAAACAGCGCCTTTGGTTGGCAAGAAGTGGCAGCCGGCGGTATTGCTTATAGTGTTGCACAAGCAATGCAAGCGGGTATCGCACGTGGTTTGTTTTCAAACGAAGCTGGTATGGGCAGCGCGGCGAACGTTGCAGCAAGTGCATCACCTAATCCTAATCACCCTGCATCACAAGGCTTTGTGCAAATGATGGGAGTATTTGTAGACACTATTGTGATTTGTACTGCAACTGCCGCCATTATTTTACTCTCTGGTGATGCCGCTGCCGGTTCTGACGGTATTGCTAAAACCATTAGCGCTTTAACCAGCCATGTTGGTGATTGGGGCGGTGCCTTTATTGCTTTTGCTATTTTGCTGTTTTGTTTTACTTCTATTATTGCTAACTATTCATATGCTGAAACCAATGTGATGTTTTTGTCTGGTAACAGTAAAAAAGCGTTACCGATTTTCCGCTTAGTGGTTTTAGCCATGGTGATGTTTGGCTCAATGGCTAAAATCAGTTTGGTGTGGGATTTAGCCGATGTATCGATGGGATTGATGGCAATTGTTAACTTGGTGGCGCTTGTGTTGCTATCTGGCTTAGCAGTTCGAGTCATTAACGATTACCGTGAGCAAATCGATGCGGGTATTGACCCTAAATTCGACACTAGCAAATTTCCTGAGTTGGCAGATCAGTTAGAAGAGAAAATTTGGCCAAATTCTGCTGAAGCAACCAAAAAGTAAGATTTATCTATTAAGGTAATCGAAAAAACCATGTCATTACGGCATGGTTTTTTTATATCAGTTCAGTATTATAAAGCTATGATTTTATTTGGAGCGAACTTATGCTGGTTTTAGTTTCACCTGCGAAAACATTGGATTTTGAAAATCCTCCAATAACCAATACATTTACTCAGGCTCCTTTATTAAAGCAAAGCCAGGAGTTGATAGATGTTTGTCGTGAGTTAACACCAATGGACATTGCCAGCTTAATGAAGGTGAGCGATAACATTGCAGGGTTAAACGCTGCACGTTTTGCCGATTGGCAGCCACCTTTTACTCTTGATAATGCCAAGCAAGCTATCTTTGCATTTAGAGGCGATGTGTATACTGGTTTTGATGCTGATAACTTATCTAAAGCGCAAATTGACGCTAGCCAAAAGCATTTGCGCATTTTGTCAGGCTTGTATGGTTTGCTCAAACCGCTTGATTTAATTCAGCCTTATCGCTTAGAAATGGGCACAAAATTGGCTAATCCTAAAGGCAGTAATCTTTATGCTTTTTGGGGCGAAACCATTACCGAGGAAGTGAATAAAGCATTAAAAGAGCAGGGCGATGATATTATCGTTAACTTAGCATCCAACGAATACTTTAAATCGGTCAAGGTTAAGCAACTTGATGGAACACTCATTACGCCAGTGTTTAAAGACTGTAAGAATGGTCAATTTAAGGTGATTAGTTTTTATGCTAAGAAAGCACGGGGCTTGATGGCTCGCTATATAGTTGATACTCAACCTAAGAGTATCGAACAGCTAATTCAGTTTGATCTTGAAGGCTACTATTACAGCGAAGAGCAATCTACACCGACAGAACCAGTCTTTTTACGTGCAGAGCAAAAATAGCGAGCCGTTTTTAGTTCTACTGATAGTTTAAATAAAGCCCTCAACTAAATATCTAGTTGAGGGCTTTTTACTGTTTAAGTGTTATGGCGCTTATATTTTAGTGCTGCTGTTCCTTTTGTTTAAGAGGTCTTAAATCAATTTCAGACTGCGCCATCATGTAAGCAAATTGTGCATAAGCGGCTGCACTTTGAGCCAGTTTTTTAGGATCAATTTTATCTAAGGTATCATTCGGCGTGTGGTGATAATCAAAGTAATCAGTGCCATCTTGTCTGAGCGAGGCAACGGGTACGCCCAAGGCTGGCATGATTGATACATCTGGACCACCTGAAGCTTCGTTGTTACCCATTTCAACGCCAAATAAGGTCATTGCTGAGTGTTCTTGCTTAACTTGCTCATAAGTCGCAGGGTTAACATTAAAATCAATCTTGTAAACTGGTCCGGCGCCAAAATCTGATTCAGCTGCAATATAGTGTTTATCTAGCTCGTCTGCATGTTGCTCTGCATACGCTTTTGCACCCACGATGCCAACTTCTTCTGCTGCAAATAATACTACCCTTATTGTACGAGCAGGTTTTTGGGGTAAATCTTGAATGAGTTTAGCGGCTGTGGTTACGATGGCGACGCCCGCACCATCATCAATTGCACCCGTGCCTTCATCCCAAGAGTCTAAGTGAGCACCAATTAATACTATCTCATCAGGTTTGCTGCTGCCTGTTACTTCAGCAATCACGTTATATGATGTGGCTATGCCTTGATTTTCTGATGTCATGTTTAATGACAGTACCACTTTAGGGTCACGCTTTAGCATGGCATTAATTAAATCAGCATCTGGATTAGACATAGCAGCAGCAGGGATTTTAGGCACGTCTTCTTGGTAACGCATCATACCGGTGTGCGCCATTCTGTCATGATCTGTACCAATAGAGCGGATGACAATCGCTACAGCGCCTTTTTCTGCTGCGGCAATCGCCCCGCGAGAACGGCCGCCAACGGACTCACCGTAGCCTTTGCCTGTAATGTGACGTTCGGTTTTATGGTCGATAAAGACTATTTTTCCTTCAATGCGGGCAGGAGAGGCATGGGTTAATTCTTCTAAACTTTCAAAGCGCACAATAGGGGCTTGAATGCCATTAACGGGTGTTGCAATACTTCCACCTAGCGCGGTAACCATTAAAGGTTGCTCATATGGGGATACCACACTCGCGTAAGCTGTACCGCGTGACCATGCTGGTACTTGAACTGACTCTTTGTACACTTTATCAAAACCCATCAACCACAACTTTTCCATAGCCCATTCAACTGCAACGATGTCTTTTTCTGTGCCAGCGAGTCTGGGGCCGACTTCAACGGTTAGCGATTCAACAATGTCATAGCTCAAACGAGATGCTAATGCTTGTTTAGCCAGTTGTTGGCTAATTTGAGCATCATCTGAAGAATTAATTATTAATTTGGGCGTTGAGGTCTGAGTTGGCAATATATTTTGGCAACCAACAAGTGCGACAAGAATGGCGCCTACGAGGCTGGCTGTTTGATAGTGTTTCATGAGTTTCCTTTGATTATTTTAGCTAAGTCTCATTTTTTAAAACAATCTACCAAAAAGTGTGCTTTATGTCCCGACTCTATTTGTAAGGGAACGCTATATTAGAGCGGGGTTAGATTAGGAGAACATACTCGTGATGAATATAGAAAAAATGCAGCAGCAGGCAGATCATGCAGTAGTGTTGCTAAAAGCATTAGCAAATGAACGTAGATTGTTTATTTTGTGCCATCTTCTTAATGAAGGTGAAATGTGTGTCGGAGAGATGAATAAAAAATTAGGGCTAAGCCAATCGGCTTTATCTCAACATCTAGCATGGCTTCGAAAAGATAATTTAGTATGTACCAGAAAAGAAGCACAAACGGTTTTCTATTCATTGAAGAGTGATGAGGTAAAAGAGCTGATCCAAGTGCTAAACAATATGTATTGCCATTAATACTATCTCACGAACGTCTTAATGAATCGTTCATTAAGACGTTTCGCGTTTTCTTGTCTGTAAATGTGATAACTTCAATTGGTTTTACTGCACAATAAACTGAGCTCATCGTGAGCATCAATTGTGAGTCTGCAAACCTACTTTAAATCTCATCTATTTTTTCAAATACCAAACTCATAATCAACATTATGGCCTGCCTTTGGGCTGGCGCTTATATTTATACAGAGCCAATCATTTGGTTACATATCGTGAAGCCTTGCTGGATGGGGATGGCTTTGCAGGTAAAGTTTGGCGTTGTCATGTTATCGTAGGATTATGATTTACTGAATTTCAGGTATAAAAAAACCGGCCTAAGCCGGTTTTTTAAAATCTTAAATCGTAAGAATTAAGCAACTAATGCTTTGATTCTTGCGTTTAAGCGTGCCTTTTGACGAGCGGCTTTATTCTTATGAATAAGACCTTTAGTCGCCATACGGTCAACAATTGGTTGTGCAGTAGCGAATGCTTCTGTAGCCGCTTTATGGTCACCGCTTTTGATAGCAGCGATAACTTTTTTAACGTATGTACGTAACATTGAGCGACGGCTAGCGTTATGCTGACGACGCTTTTCAGACTGAAGCGCGCGCTTCTTTGCAGACTTGCTATTAGCCAAGGTGCAACTCCTAAAAACTGGATTTGATACTTTTAAAGGCCGAGGAATATGCCTGCTTTTTATCGTCTTGTCAACGACTGTGATTGAATATTCATCATAAAGATAAATTAATCCAACCTAGCATGCCTATCTTCAACCCAACTCGTGTAATATGTGGCGCAATTCTACCAGCTCTTTAGTCGGTGTGACAGGGCTAGAATCGAATATTTGTCATAAATCCCATTAATTTTCTTTGAAGTGGCTGAGTCTCTGGGGGCTGTTTGAGCAAAAAATTATTTAAATCAGGTCTAATTGTGAGTGTTATGACCCTGATTTCGCGAGTCTTAGGTTTAGTTCGCGACGTAGTCATTGCCAATTTAATGGGTGCGGGTAGCAGCGCAGATGTATTTTTCTTTGCTAATAAAATTCCTAACTTTTTAAGGCGTTTGTTTGCTGAAGGTGCTTTTGCGCAAGCTTTTGTACCCGTTTTAACCGAATATCAAGAAAAAATGACGCCAGAGGATACGCGGGAGTTAATCGGTAAGGTGGCTGGCACCTTGGGTTTATTGGTAACCATTGTGACTTTATTTGGCGTGATTTGTTCGCCAGTTTTAGCTGCACTTTTTGGTGGTGGCTGGTTTTTAGACTGGTTAAATGATGGCCCAAATGCTGAAAAATTTGAGCTGGCATCATTAATGCTTAAAATTACCTTCCCATATTTATGGTTTATTACTTTTACCGCTCTTGCTGGCTCAATTTTAAATACTCGTGGACGTTTTGCTGTGTCGGCTTTTACTCCCGTGTTCTTAAACGTGGCGATTATTGCGGTAGCGATGTGGTACGCACATACGCTAGAAAACCCAGAAATTGGCTTAGCCTGGGGTGTGTTTGCGGGTGGTTTGATTCAGTTTTTATTCCAAATCCCTTTTTTAATTCGCGAAAAGGCACTCGTGAAACCCTCTTGGGGATGGAGTCACCCGGGCGTTGTCAAAATTAGAACCTTAATGGTGCCGGCGTTATTTGGAGTGTCGGTATCGCAAATCAATTTATTGTTCGACACGTTTATCGCGAGCTTTTTAATGACAGGCTCCATTAGCTGGTTGTATTACTCAGATAGACTGTTGGAGTTTCCATTGGGACTGTTCGGTATTGCCATTGCAACGGTCATTTTACCGGCTTTGTCACAAAAACATGTTAATGCTCAGGGCGCTGGATTCAATCAAACAATGGATTGGGGCGTTAAAGCCATTTTGTTGTTAGGCACGCCGGCCATGCTCGGGTTAATCATATTGGCTAAACCGATGTTGATGGTGTTGTTCATGCGCGGGGCATTTAGCATTAATGATGTTGAAATGGCTTCGTACAGCCTGGTTGCTTATGGTTGTGGCTTGCTTAGCTTTATGATGATTAAGGTGCTCGCACCGGGCTATTACTCACGTCAAGACACCAAAACTCCAGTCAAATACGGAATCATTGCCATGGTGAGTAACATGGGGTTTAACTTGATATTTGCTATTCCCTTTGGTTATGTCGGTTTAGCACTGGCAACATCATTGTCGGCGTTGTTAAACGCAAGCCTTCTGTACCGTGGTCTTCATCGTGCGGGGGTGTATAAAATGAGCCGGCAAACGCTTTTCTTTACCGCAAAAGTCATTGTGGCCACAGTCATGATGACTTTGGTGATTATCTATTTTATGCCGCCAATAAGTGAATGGCTTCAATGGCACACATTTGAACGTATGGTGATGCTATTTGAATTGATAATGGGCGGCGCCTTAGTGTATTTATTGAGTTTACTTATGATGGGCGTTCGACCTTGGAAAATAAAACGTCAATCAACGGCAAACTGATATAGGCGTTGATAAACAGCAAGGTGAGTCAGTCATAAAGTGAGTGGAATTATATGAGGTGGAAACTCGCATCTGACATTGGTTTGGGTATATAATCTGCCGATTTACAATTGGCAGTTATTGAGCGTAATGGAATTAATCCGCGGTATACACAATATTTTACCTTCTCATCATGGTTGCGTATTAACCATCGGGAATTTTGACGGTGTCCATCGTGGTCATGCGCAAGTGATAAGCAACTTAGTGAATAAGGCGCATCACTTTCAATTGCCAGCCACTGTAATGACTTTTGAGCCGCAGCCACAAGAACGGTTTCGTGGTGCAGATGCTCCAGCTCGCTTAAGCCTTTTACGTGACAAAATTCGGTTGCTAGACGAGCTTAATATCGAACAATTGTTGTGTATTAACTTTACTGCCGCTTTTGCTAATCAACCTGCCGAAGTCTTTATTGAAGATTTGCTGGTCAAAAAGCTGGGTGTGAAATATCTGGTTGTAGGTGACGATTTTTGCTTTGGTAAAGGTCGTGTCGGTAATTTTAATATGTTGGTTGCTGCAGGCAAAAAGTTTGGCTTTACCGTGGTGAGCACTCAAAGTTTTATGGTGGGCTCACTTAGAGTCAGTTCTACTGCAGTGAGAGAGCAGCTTGCATTAGGTAACCTAGAGCAAGCTAGACGCTTATTAGGGCATCCTTTCATACTCAGCGGTCGCGTTGCTCACGGGCAAAAAATTGGCCGCACGATTGGATTTCCAACTGCCAATATTGCGTTAAAAAGAAATGTGGTTCCGGTGCGCGGCGTGTTTGCCGTTCGCTTATATTGGGATGACAGTGATATTTATGAAGGTGTTGCTAATGTGGGTTTTAGACCGACAGTGAATGGGCAAACCTGCAGATTAGAAGTTCACTTGTTTGATTTTTCCGGTGATTTATACGGTAAACGAGTGGAAGTAGAGTTAGTAGCCAAAATCCGTGATGAACAACCTTTTGAATCATTGGATGCGCTAAAAAAACAAATTTTAAATGATGCAAACGAAGCGCGAGCTTTGTTTAGCAACGATGCTAGCTGAAACTAATCAGCTTTAATAACGGTATGGGATCAATGAGCGACTATAAATTTACTTTGAATTTGCCGGAAACAGAGTTTCCGATGCGCGGTAATTTGGCAAATCGCGAGCCAGAAATGTTAAATCGTTGGACGGAAGACGGACTGTACCAACAGATCCGTGACAGCCGTACTGGCCGTAAACCTTTCATTTTGCACGATGGCCCTCCATACGCCAATGGCAGCATTCATATTGGTCACTCTGTAAATAAAATTCTGAAAGACATTATTATTAAGTCTAAAACCATGTCAGGTTTTGACGCACCTTATATTCCTGGTTGGGATTGTCATGGTTTACCTATTGAGCTCAAAGTAGAGCAAAAAGTGGGTAAGCCTGGGGTTAAAATCTCTGCCGCAGAATTTCGCGAAGAATGTCGCAAATATGCTGCAACTCAAGTTGAAGGTCAGCGTGACGACTTTATCCGCCTTGGGGTATTAGGTGATTGGCAAAATCCGTATTTAACCATGGATTTTTCAACAGAAGCGAATATCGTTCGTTCACTTGCAAAAGTCATCGACAGTGGCCATTTGCATAAAGGTGTTAAGCCAGTACATTGGTGTACCGACTGTGGTTCAGCTCTTGCTGAAGCAGAAGTTGAATACGAAGATAAAACGTCACCTGCAATCGATGTGGCTTTTGTTGCAGTAGACAGTGCAGCCGTGGCTGCTAAGTTTGGTGTTGAAAACTATGCTAAGCCAGTTTCAATGGCAATTTGGACCACAACCCCATGGACACTGCCAGCTAACCGCGCGTTATCACTTAGCCCTGAATTAGATTACAGCTTGGTTGAATTTACCAAAGAAGGTGAAACAACCACACTGGTTTTAGCACAAGTGTTGGTTGAGTCTTGTCTTGAGCGTTATAGCGCCGAGTCACACACTATTTTAGGTGAAGTAAAAGGTGCTGAGCTTGAGCTTATGCGCTTTAATCACCCATTCTACGCATTCGACGTCCCAGCTATTTTAGGCGACCATGTTACTACTGATGCGGGTACCGGTATTGTTCATACTGCACCTGGCCATGGTCAAGACGACTTTGTGGTTGGTCAAAAATATGGTCTAGAAGTGGCAAACCCTGTTGGCGATAATGGTGTTTATAAGCCAGATACAGAATTCTTTGCCGGTCAGCATGTATTTAAAGCCAATGCAAGTGTGGTTGAGTTACTTGAAGAGAAGGGGGCGTTATTATTACATGTGCCTTATCGTCATAGTTACCCACATTGCTGGCGTCACAAAACACCCATTATTTTCCGTGCAACGCCACAATGGTTTATCTCTATGGACAACCACGGTCTGCGTTCTCAAGCACTAAAAGAAATTGAACAAACGCAATGGATCCCAGATTGGGGCCAAAGCCGTATCGAAAAAATGGTAGAAAATCGCCCAGACTGGTGTATCTCACGTCAGCGTACTTGGGGCGTTCCAATTACCTTATTTGTACATCGCGAAACAGAAGAGTTACACCCAAACAGCGTGTCATTGATGGAGCGTGTTGCGCATCGTATTGAGCAGCAAGGTATCCAAGCTTGGTGGGACCTTGATGCAAGCGAGCTACTCGGTGATGAAGCCGATAAGTACCGCAAAGTCACTGACACATTAGATGTATGGTATGACTCTGGTTCAACTTTCTCATCAGTGGTTGCTGCTCGCCCTGAATTCCATGGTCACGAAATTGATTTATACCTAGAAGGTAGCGATCAACACCGTGGTTGGTTTATGTCATCGCTAATGATTTCTACCGCGATGAATGGTAAAGCACCTTATAAACAAGTACTAACCCATGGTTTTACCGTAGATGGTAAAGGCCGCAAGATGTCAAAGTCTGTGGGTAACGTGATTGCACCTTTGCAAGTGACCAATAAACTTGGCGCTGACATTTTACGTTTGTGGGTTGCCGCAACAGATTACAGCGGTGAAATGACCGTATCTGACGAGATTCTAAATCGCAGTGCTGATGCATATCGCCGTATCCGTAACACTGCGCGATTCTTGTTAGCAAACCTAAGTGGCTTCAACCCTGAAACCGACATGATTGCGTCAGAAGACATGGTTGCACTCGATCGCTGGGTTGTTCGTCGTGCAGCAGCGTTACAAAAAGAAATTATCGAAGCATATGAACAATATAACTTCCACCTGGTAACTCAAAAGCTGATGCAGTTCTGTTCAGTTGAGTTAGGCAGTTTTTATCTTGATATCATTAAAGATCGCCAATATACCGCTAAGCAAGAAGGACATGCGCGTCGTAGCTGTCAGTCGGCGCTGTTCCATATTGCAGAAGCAATGGTTCGTTGGATGACGCCTATCCTTAGCTTTACCGCTGACGAAGTGTGGCAATTACTACCTGGCAAACGTGAAAAGTACGTGTTCACCCAAGAGTGGTATCAAGGTCTTGAGGCTGTCACTTTAGATACTGATTTAAGTGATGACTATTGGGCTAATTTATTAGATGTACGTAACGAAGTGAACAAAGTGCTTGAGCAAGCACGTCGTGATAAGCGTATTGGTGGTTCATTAGAAGCTGAGCTTACGCTATATGCTGATGCTGATTTAGCTGCGCAGTTAGCAAAAGTCGGCGATGAACTTCGCTTTGTATTATTGACCTCTAAAGCTGCTGTTGCTGATTTATCTCAAGCGGGCGATGACGCAATTGAAACCGAGTTAAGCTCACTTAAATTAGTGGTTAACAAAAGTGAAGCACAGAAGTGTGAACGCTGCTGGCACTACCGTGAAGAGGTTGGCACCATCGAAGCTCACCCAACATTGTGTCAACGTTGTGTGACCAATATTGAGGGTGAAGGCGAACAACGCGAATTCGCTTAAGGAAGCACTAATAATGAGTTCTGTGCCATTAACTTGGAAAGACAGTGGCTTGCGTTGGTATTGGGTGGCTGCATTGGTGTTTTTAGCCGATCAGCTATCTAAACAATGGGTACTGAGCAACTTCGAATTGTATGACTCGGTTAATCTACTGCCATTTTTTAACTTCACTTACGTAAGAAATTACGGCGCAGCATTTAGCTTTTTAAGTGATGCAGGTGGCTGGCAACGTTGGTTATTTACCGTTATTGCGGTGGGGTTTAGTACTTTATTAACCATTTGGCTACGTAAACAGTCGCACACTATGTGGCGCAGTAATTTAGCTTTTACCCTTGTCATTGGTGGTGCGCTAGGTAATTTAGTTGATCGCTTAATGCATGGCTTTGTCGTGGATTTTATTGATTTTTACTGGAACACCAGCCATTACCCTGCCTTTAATATCGCCGATGCCGGCATTTTTATAGGTGCGATATTAATCATTTGGGAATCGTTTAAACCAGAAGCTAACGCGTCAGAGGAGCAATCTCACCGTGACTGATTTATCTAAACAAGATGGCCATGCACTTGTATGCCATATGAATATCGTGCTTGAAGACGGCTCAACAGCCGATAGCACTAAAGCCTCGGGTAAACCAGCTCGTTTAAACATTGGTGATAATAGTTTAAGTCCTGCATTTGAAGCTCAACTTAAAGGCTTGAAAGAAGGTGATAAGCATCAATTTACACTCGCACCACAAGACGCCTTTGGTGAATCAAATCCTGATGCTATCCATTATATGGACCGAAGTCGTTTTCCTGCGGACATGAAACTTGAAACCGGTGTGATTGTTAGCTTTGCAGGGCCAGGAGGTAGTGAGATCCCGGGTGTTGTGCGTGACACTGCAGGTGATTCTATTACCGTTGATTTAAACCATCCGCTTGCAGGACACACAATCACATTTGAGCTTGAAGTGGTCAGTGTTATAACGGAATAAAAGGCTAAATATGTTGAAAGTTGATCCTACATCTCCTGAACTGAGTATTTTGCTGGCTAACCCGCGAGGGTTTTGTGCAGGAGTAGACCGTGCAATTAGCATTGTTGAGCGTGCATTAGAGCTATTTGAACCCCCTATCTATGTGCGTCATGAAGTGGTGCACAATCGGTATGTGGTTGAAAATCTCAAACAACGCGGTGCAATCTTTGTCGATGAGCTTGAGCAGGTACCTGATAACAGTATTGTCATATTTAGTGCTCATGGTGTGTCTCAAGCTGTAAGAAAAGAAGCTAAAGTGCGTGGCCTGAAGGTGTTTGATGCAACTTGTCCTTTAGTGACAAAAGTGCATTTACAAGTGACTCGTGCCAGCCGTAAAGGCATTGAATGTATTTTGATTGGCCATGAAGGCCATCCAGAAGTTGAAGGCACAATGGGCCAATACGATAATTCTAACGGTGGTGTTTATCTTATTGAATCACCTGAAGATGTCGAGAGTTTGCATGTTAATGACCCTGAAAACTTATGTTTTGTCACTCAAACAACGCTATCTGTAGATGACACTTTAGATATTATCGAAGCCTTACAAAAACGTTTCCCTTCAATTGAAGGTCCACGTAAAGATGATATTTGTTACGCAACTCAAAACCGTCAAGATGCTGTGCGCAGTATGTCTGCTGAAGTTGATTTATTGATTGTTGTTGGCTCAAAAAATAGCTCTAATTCTAATCGATTACGCGAACTTGCTGAAAAAACCGGTACGCAATCTTATTTAGTTGATACGGCAGCAGATGTTGAAGCAATTTGGTTTGATAATGTCAGTAAAGTGGCCGTAACTGCTGGAGCTTCAGCGCCTGAAGTCTTGGTTCAACAGGTTGTTAACGCAATTGCTACATTAGCGCCGAGTGTTATTACTGAAGTTGAAGGTCGAAAAGAAGATACTGTTTTTGCTGTTCCGGCAGAATTACGTTAATAAATTCAATTATCTATGTATACTGGCCCGCAATCTAATTTAGGTTGCGGGTTTTTTGTACTTGCGTGATAAACCGAGTATAATACTGATTAAGTGTTACAAGTAAGATAACTGTGTGAATTTATTGTAACTTTATAAAGCAGTGTAAATATTTATTGTTACTACTTTCTGATTACTTTTAGCTCAGCTATGCTTATCTATGGCTTAAAGTAATTATAAGTGTGTTATTTTTAAGGTAAGACCAAGATTTAATTATCTTTTCATGGAGGTTTGGCCTAATGTCATTAAAAAGGAATGGATTTTCCTTAATCGAAGTAATGGTTTCACTAGTTATTCTGGTGATAGGCCTTATTGGCATTTTCAACCTGCATCTCGTCGCCAAAAAAGGCAGTTTTGAGTCCTTTCAACAAACCCAAGCCTCATATTACGCTAACGATATTATCAATCGCATGCGGATCAATAGCAGCGAACTCGCTAATTATGCTGGTACCTATACCGGTTCATCTATTTCATCTGCCAAAGCCTGCGATGTCGATGTTGGTGTAAATACTATATGTACAAATGCCGAAACTCGTAATTGGGATCTATTTCAATGGGAACGAGCATTTGCTGGTGAAAGTGAAAAATCATCCGATAACACTAATGTAGGTGGACTCGACTCTGCTACGGCTTGTATCAGCATTGTAGGGACGGATGTTACTGTTGTGATGACTTGGAAAGGTGTGCGAGCGACCTCAGACGGTACAGATGGCCAGTCTACTTTTATAAGAAGTTGTGGCAGTAGTAGTGATAGACGGCGTGCATTAGCCGTTAATACGGCGATTATAAGATGATAAAAGTATCAAAACAGCAACAAGGCATGTCACTCGTTGAGTTAATGGTTGCGATGTTGATCAGTTTGTTTTTAACAGCTGGTATTTTTACGATGTTCAGTATGTCATCGAGTAATGTCACTACAACGAGTCAGTTCAATCAATTACAAGAAAACGGCCGTATTGCATTGGCTATCATGGAGCGTGATTTAAGCCAGTTAGGTTTTATGGGGGATATTACCGGTACTGATTTTGTTATTGGAACCAATACGACTATCTCGGCCACAGCTGTTACTGCAGATTGTGTTGGCGCAGGCTTGAATAATGCGAGTTTTCCTAATCTCCAACCTTCACATTTTCGTCTTTTATGGGGATACGAGCAAGGTGTGAGTGCTGAAACATTGGCCTGTATTTCTCCCAATACCAACACTGATGTGATCCAAATAAAACGCTTAATTGGTCCTCCAGCGACAGTGTTAACTGCTACTCGATACTACGCCGCGACAGAGTCAACTGAAATTGTGTTTTTTGACGGCAGTGGAGCTGTCCCCGTGTTATTGAATAGTCGGGTGTGGGAATACCAACATCATGTTTATTTTATTCGCGATGATGGCACCACCCCTGTACTAAGGCGGCGCACGTTATCAATCAATAACGGCATGAATAACGAAGAACAGCTTGTCGAAGGCGTAGAAAATATGCGTATTTTGTATGGATTTGACAATGATGGTGATGGTACTGCAGATAGCTATATGCCGGCACAAAATGTCACCACACTCATGTGGGACAACGAATTGTTTCAACGTATAGTCGCCCTAAGAGTATTTTTATTGGTTCGCGCTAATGAAGAAGATCAAAGCTATAAAAACGACAATACTTATACATTAGGTGACAAAACAATAGGCCCACTGAATGACAAATATCGTCGTAAAGTGGTGTCGAGCACAATAATTTTGGAAAACCCAATATTAATAAACCTTTAGTTTCATTTGGGCAGCACAGGTTTTAGTTGCTCAGTTAATTTTTAGAAGGTGTTAACAATGATTACATCGCAAAAAAAACAGCAGGGTATCGTGTTGTTTTTTTCATTAATAGTCTTAGTGCTGATGACCTTAATTGGTGTGGCATTAGCTGTAAACTCGACGCAGTCATTAAGAATGGCTGGCGCGGGTTCTGAACGGATTGAAGCTGTGGCATCTGCAAAAGGTGCTCAAGATAAAGTTATTTCGGCCAATACTGGGACAACGTTGACCACAATGACAGTCGCCACAACCACGGTTGATGCCGATTTAGGTGTCTCAAACACCATGACGCCGTTGAATGCGGGCGATGTAAGTTGCAAACGCAGTGCTACTGCAAGTTCTGGTAACCTAATCAGTTGCCGTAGAGTTGAAGTTTCTAGTGCTGCAACATTTGGCCGTAGCAATATGGGGTTAGTTACCGTAGTTGCCGGAATTGAACAAGAAGTGTTAACAGGGAGTTAGTCATGTTTATAAAACAATTATCTTATACATTGCTATTTGCAATATTGGCTTACTCATCCATCAGCTTCGCCGATGATACTGAGCTATATGTTTTTGAGTCTACAGCGCGTTCAGGCTCAAAACCTCAAGTTCTGATTATTTTTGACGTTTCAGGAAGTATGGGAAACGGTTTTTATACGGATGACCCATACGAGCGTGGCAATGAAAATGTCAATTCTAGTGGTCGATTGAGGAAGAATACCAAACTATTTTTTTCCCGCAGTAGTAGTAATGTGCCGCTAGCGTCTAGTAACCAATTTTATTTAAATGAGATTAATGGTTGTAATACCGCCGAAGGTTACTTAGAAGACTACGGTATGTTTACCGGTTATATACGTGAGCATAAGTATATTGGTGAAAACGGTGAGTGGTCTGAGCTACCATTAACCGATGGCACAAGTATTCAATATACAGATTGCTACGAAGATATTGCAGAAAGAGATTATATCAATCGTGCTGCAACTAATGGTTTTCCAGTAGATGGATTAGGAACATCTGCAGATCCTCAAAGGCATACGCCAATTAACGGATCATCCACTACCGCTCAAGTCGACGATGCAATAGAAAAAGCCCTGTTAACTAATTTTGGTATCGGTCAACCTGTAACGCTTTTTACTGAAAAATATGTAAATTGGTATCATAGTACAAAAGATAAACACACTTATTCGAAAATTGCAGTTGCAAAGCGTGTTATGGAAGACACGATTGTAACAACACCAAGTGTTGACTTTGGGTTGTCTGTATTTAACTTCGATGATGGCGGGCGTATTGTCTATGGCATTACGACTAATAATGAGACAAATAAACCGAATTTACTGTCTACTATTAGTTCACTTACCGCTACAACCTGGACACCATTATGCGAAAACTTATATGAGGCTTATCGTTATTTTTCTGGTGGCGGTGTGTATTTTGGTAACGATGACCCAACGAGAACACCTTTGCGAGACACTTCAATAGAATCTGGTGGTAGCTATATCTCTCCATTTGTGGGTAAGGTCTGTCAAGATAAAGCTTATGTCATTTATATAACTGATGGTTTGCCAACCAGAGATAGTGGCGCAGATAACTTAGTTAAAGATCTTCCAGGAGTGTCTAATTCAGATAAATACTCTGACAGCTTCTTGCCTGCTCTTGCTGGTTGGTTGAACACTAATGATGTCAATACGGGTCTTGATGGTACTCAAACCGTATCAACTTACACTATCGGTTTTGGCCCTGATGCAGATTCAATCGCAGATATTTTACAAGAAACGGCTGCCCGTGGTGGTGGTGATTCTTACTCCGCTGGAGATGCTCAAAAACTACAAGAAGCATTGCAAACGATTTTCTCTAATATTTTAGAGACCAACTCTACGTTTACTTCTCCTTCAATTGCCAGTAATAACTTTGATAGAACCCAAACTCTAGATTCGGTTTATTATGCGATGTTTCTACCTAATGAAGGCCCCCGTTGGGTGGGAAACTTGAAAAAGTTCAAAGTGACCGGCAGCGGAGATGTTGTCGATAAAAATGGTAATGATGCCATTGGAGATGATGGTAATTTAGCCTCTTCTGCTTGCTCGTTTTGGACATCAAATTCTGTATGTAGCTCAACAAGTGGTGGCGGCGATGGTAATAATGTTGAGGTCGGTGGGGCATTAACCCAACTTCAAAACACTTCAAGCCGAAACTTATACGGTAATTTTGGTAGTGATGGGTCAATCACTGCCTTTACTAAATCAAATGCCGCTTCGAGTCCTGGGATCACGAGTGAAAATGAATTAGCCACTTTTATGGGAGTCGACTCTTCTGAATTAACCAAATTATTCGATTGGGCAAAGGGTATTGATGTGGATGATGAGGATAAAGATAATTCAACATTTGACAAACGTGCTGATATTATGGGCGATCCGCTTCACTCTAAACCGTTAGCAATCAATTATGGCACTGAGGGCTCACCTGATGTTCGCATTTTATTAGGGACTAATGCAGGCTTTTTACACATGTTTAAAGACAACGGTGATTCTGTTGAGGAGTCCTGGGCCTTTATGCCGCAAGAGCTATTACCTAATCTTCGTGAACTCAGGGCTAACGTACCAACAGGTATTCACTCTGTTTATGGTATGGACAGTCCACCAGTGGCTTATGTAGAACGTAATTCATCAGGAGCCGTCGATAAAGCATGGTTATTTGTAGGCATGCGCCGTGGTGGTAAATCTTATTATGCGCTAAATATTACTAACCCTGACTCCCCCCAATTTATGTGGAAAGTGGATCCAAGTTCTGCTGGAATGAGTGATATGGGGCAGTCTTGGGCTGAGCCTGTAGTGACGCTTATTCCTGGGGTTCCTGCCGGTAATACTTCATCGGCAAGTGCTACACCAGTAGTGATTATCGGTGGGGGTTACAATCCTTCAAATAAAGATGGTGCCAGTGTCGGTACGAATGACACCACAGCGCGTAGTGTATACATTTTAAATGCTGCTACAGGCGCTTTAGTTCATCAATTTGGCTCGGCATCTGGTTCTAATAAAACCCAATTGCCAGGTATTGTAGACAGTATTCCAAATAGCGTTGCGATATTAGACAGTAATAATGATAACTTAACTGATAGAATATATGCTACTGATACTGGGGCCAATGTGTGGCGTATGGATTTACCCAGTGCTTCTGCAACTGATTCAACTAACCCTTGGACAGCATTCAAATTCGCCAGCTTAGGCGGCTCAACACAAGGCACGGATAGACGCTTTTTTGCTGAAGCAGCGGTTGCTCAGACTGTGTTTACTAATATATCTCAAGTATCAGTAACGGATGCTTCAAACAATACGACAACCAGTATAACGTATCAGAATATTCCTTATGATGCTGTCACTGTGGGGTCAGGTAATAGACCACATCCTTTAGATACAACTCGCTCAGATAAGTTTTTTACGCTGCAAGATAGAAATGTAGTGACAAAATCGTTTACTGGGGCAACTGGTCATGAAATCCCAGCAGCGCTCGAGTTATCAAATCTTTATAATGTGTCGTCAGCAGCGCCGACAACTGAAGCCCAAAATATTGCATTTGGCGCTAAGCGAGGTTGGTATTATAACTTTGGGTCTAGCGGTGAAAAAAGCCTATCAGCTCCAACCATTATTCAAGGGCGTGTTTATTTTACCTCTTATATTCCAGGCAGTATTACTTCTGCAAACCAATGTTTAGCCTATGGTGAAGGGCGATTATATGGCTTTGATTTACACAAAGGCACGCGGTCATATACTGAAGAGTATTTAACCATGGGGGCAAGAGTACCTGATACACCGCAGTTAGTGATACCTGATAACGGTTCATCTGACAGCTATATGTACTTAATTGGTGTTGGTTCAGCTACTGACGACATGGTTAAAGTCGATGGTCCGGATGATGGCTGTGCTGATGGTGATAATAAGTGTATTGGTGGTGGTTTAGGTGTTAACAGAATTTATTACCATATTGATGAGTAGAGACGAGTAAAACTAATGATAAAGCAACAAGGATTTACCTTAATTGAAGTGATGATTACCGTGGTTATTGTCGGTATTCTCGCTTCTATTGCTTACCCAAGCTACACACAGTTTGTTGCAAAAGGTGCTAGAGGTGATGGTTTAGCTGGAGTGATGCATGTCGCTAATTTGCAGGAGCAGTATTATTTAGACCATCGCAGCTTTACCACGGATATGACTAAGTTAGGGCTTTCGGCCGACCCTTGGGTTGTAGAAAATACTTATTACAAAGTCGACACCACATTAAGCGGTGATGATTTTACTGTTACCGCTACCGCTGTGGGTGTTCAAGCTACTCGTGATAGTGCTTGCGCTGCAATATCGTTAACTTCAACAGGCACCAAGTCACCTACGGAGTGTTGGAAATGAACATAATTACCCCTATTACTGCTTTATTGGCATTGCTGTTATCAATGAATGCTATAGCTGAAGAATCTACATCTGGTAAAACAACATACGTCACGTATAAATGCCATATAGAAACACCCAATGGACCAAATATTGCGGTATTTTCATGGGATCCTAAGCTATTGATTGAGAAGCAAGGTGCGTTATTGGCTGAATATGTACCCACAGTCACTAATGAACGATTAATCGTCAAAAGAATTGTTGAATGCCTCACTGAAGATAAGGTGTTTAAAGACGCCTTGGTCCGGGAGCTTGATGATGCGCGTACTTACTAGGTAAAAAGATAACAATAGTTATTTAATAAATAATACATACAGGCTTACCATTGGTAAGCCTTTTAACTGCACGTTACTGTTGTTGTGACTTGAGATATTCTTCCTGATGAGTTCATGCTTATTGCTTCAGAACCACTGCTGTCTGCAGCCCCCGGACAATATCGAAAAACGCCACTATTGCCGTTAGTCACCATACCGTCAGGGTTAAAACTGTATCGATTTAGATCAGATTTAATTGTGTCGTTACTATTAAACGCATCCACTTTACGCAATACCGTATCAGCTATACCGTTAGTGGTGTCCATGGTGCCTACAACACCGTTATCAATAAATATACTGAACCCTTGAGACCAATCGCTGCCACATGATGATGATGTCATTGGGCAGATGGATACTCTACTGCCATAACTAACCGCTTGGCTGCGAGCAAATACAAATGATGATTCAATTGTACTGATGGCACTTCTGGCTCTAACCCCTTCATATAATGAATTAAACGAGGGAGCCGCAACTGCAAGAAGGATAGCCGCTACAGCAACCGTAACCATCATCTCGACTAAGGTAAAACCTGACTGTAATTTTTTCATGTGTGTATCCTCAACTATATAAAGAAGAGTATAACTAAGCACAGCATGAATTACAGTGTTTAATTGGTTATTTATTGTCTAGTGGTTCAGTCTCGGCAAATATCTATCTCACTATTAATTAAAGACAAAACAGAAAGTTAATTCGGTTTACATTTGATATTTTTCTTCTTGGACATTCTGGCTCGACCCGCTTGGTTAACGATAACGGCTTTTGAATACTCGCTATCGATAGTGCTAGGGCAATATGTAAGGGTGCCATTAGTGCCAGAGGCAAGGCCATCTGCTTGAAACCTAACTGCCGCGCGGTTGTAACCCACAAAATCGTTGTCGTTAAATGCTGAGGTTTGCTGTAGTAATCGATCGTTTGCATCGATTTGATTTTTGGTACCACGATCAATAAACACGCTTAATCCTATTCGCCAGTCAGAAGTGCATTTATTATCTACAATCGGGCAGACAGTGACTCTTGTTCCATAGCTTATCGCCATATTACGGGCAAATTGGATTGTCTGTTGTATGACTTTAATGCTGCTCTGTGCTCGAGTATGTTCGTGTAGTTCAGTGAAGGAGGGGATAGCGATAAGCGACATCAACATGATAATTAATGTGGTAACGATGAGCTCGATAAGCCCAAAGCCTTTTGTCAGTGTTGAGATAGTCATCATTATTCTTCCCTAAATTGTTGATAGCATCCTGCAACGGGTTAGATAGTATAGAAAATGAACAATGCTTTTGCTGTGAAATATCTTTTTCTAAATACGCAAAATAGCAGCGACATTTTGTTGCGGTTTCAAGTAAGATATTTGCAGTAAGTTTGGTTGCTATAAACGTCAATGATGACATGCATTTAACCAACAATTTAGCCGATGACAGGAGTATGTAATGAAAAAAGTCGAAGCCATTATTAAACCGTTTAAACTTGATGATGTGCGTGAGTCACTCGCTGAGATTGGTATCACAGGTATGACAGTGTCTGAGGTGAAGGGATTTGGACGTCAAAAAGGTCATACTGAACTGTATCGTGGCGCAGAGTATATGGTCGATTTTTTACCTAAAGTGAAAATTGAGCTGGTGATCCAAGATGAGCTGCTAGAACGTGCTATCGATGTGATTGTTGATACAGCAAGGACAGGAAAGATTGGTGATGGTAAGATTTTCGTTACCGATGTAGAGCGAGTAATCCGTATTCGTACCGGTGAAGAAAACGACGAAGCAGTATAAGGCCCATAAGGGCCTTTTTTTATGTGTGCTTAATGAGTGAAGTAACGTTTGGTTGGGGGATTTATGCAACAAAGAATTGTTATCGTTGGTGGTGGGGCTGCTGGTTTGGCATTAGCGTCAAAACTAGGGCGTAAGTTTGGTAGCAATTCTTTGGTTGATATCAGCTTAGTTGATAAAAATACCGTGCATATTTGGAAACCTAAATTACATGAGGTTGCGGTTGGGGTTATTGATCAATCGATTGAAGGGTTACAATACCGCGATCATGGCCTTAAAAATGGTTACCGCTATATTAGAGGTGCTATTGAACAATGCGACCCACAAGCCAAAACGATTCAATTAGCGCCTGTTTATAATGATGAGGGTGAACAGATTATCGCTGAGCGCCACATTGCATATGACACCTTAGTGTTAGCGTTAGGTGGTGTCTCCAATAGCTTTAATACGCCTGGTGCTGAAAAACACTGCATATTTTTAGACAGTCTTGATAGCGCAAATGTATTCCATCAAAAGTTGATGGATGCGTTATTACAACTCAATGAAACCCAAGATCAGTTAGGTATCGGAATTGTTGGTGCAGGCGCAACAGGTGTAGAGCTATCGGCAGAGCTTCATCATGTTATCGAGTCTGTTAAAGAATACGGTTATCAAAATATTAGCAAAGATCATTTAGACATTAACCTTATCGAAGCATCAAACAAAATTTTGCCACAACTGCCAGAACAAGTAAGCGCAAGAGCACAAACGGTATTATCAAAGCTTGGGGTTAAACTGCACTTAGGTGTTCAGGTTAAAGAAGTGACCAAAGAAGGGTTTGTTACCGCAACGGGCGATGTCATTAAAGCTAACATTAAAGTATGGGCAGCAGGTGTTAAAGGACCAAAAGTATTCGAGAGCTTCACTCAACTTCCTGTAACACCACGTAATCAATTAGATGTCGATGACTGCATGAGAGTAAAAGGTGTCAGCGATATCTATGCGTTAGGCGATTGCGCACAACTCATATTGCCATCAGGCAAACCGGTTCCACCTCGCGCCCAAGCCGCAGCACAAATGGCCGACCGACTTTATGCTAATTTGTGTTTAAAAATGAAATCACAGCCTGAAAAGCCATTTGAGTATAAGGATTATGGCTCTTTAGTTTCATTAAGCCGCTTTTCTGCGGTCGGTAATCTAATGGGGAATTTACGCTCAGGCGATTTTTTCGTAGAGGGTCACGTTGCACGCTTAATGTATATCTCATTATATCAACGTCACTTAGCCAGTTTATATGGTTGGTTCTCCGCTTCAGTGTACCGCATCGCCCAAAAATTGCTGCGTTGGCAGCGACCTAAGCTTAAATTGCATTAGCAGTGTTTTAACTCGTTAAAGGCTTTATTACGAATAAAGCCTTTTTATTGCACAATAAAACAGCTTTTAATGATGATAAGTGCAATTTAATCTAAATGTACTTGAATTTAAGATTGATCTTGGTAGTTTCAGTTATTAATGAGTTGTTAACTCTCGTATAGATATCATGCTGTACGTATGTCAAAGAAGATAATCAGTGCCTCAGGGAGCCAAGATGCAAAACCAAATTACGTTATTAGAACAAACCAAACATGGTGATTTAAAGCTGAACCCAAGTGATTTTTCGCATGTGTCTGAACAACATATCGTGCCGGTCACACTTCATGAAATTAGCCGTGCAGCGACAGAATACCCAATTGTGTTTGTTAAAAATAGCGACACCAATGAATTTCAATCAGTTGCAATGCTAGGGTTAAAGCCTGGGCAAAACTTAAGTGTTAAAGATGGCAAGTGGCAAGGTCTATATATTCCTGCGGTAGTGCGAGATTACCCACTTGGATTAGTGCTTAACCCTGATGTAAAAGATAAGGTATGGATTGGTATTCGTGAAGAGGCCAAAGAGGTTAGCAAAACAGGCGGTGAGGCACTATTTGAAGATGGTAAAGAAACGCCATTTTTAGAAGCGCGCAAGAAAGCATTGATTACTCACTACGAACAAGATCAAGCCACACGAGGGATCTTAGGCTTTTTAAATGAAAAAGGTTTATTAATCAACCAAACATTAACGGTTGATGTTGCGGGTGAGAAGCGCAATATCAATGGCCTATATGTTATTGATGAAGCAAAACTAAATGAATTAAGCGACGAAGAATTTTTAGACTTGAAAAAACGTGGTTTATTAGGCCCAATCTTCGGTCATCTAGGCTCGTTAAACCAAGTGAACCGTCTTGCTAAAGTTGAAATGCAGAATAAATAATCTGTCAGCGTATTAAACACAAAAACGAAGACACTCTATCGAGTGTCTTTTTTTATTATTTTTTAATCAGATGAGTGATGGAACGTTAAGAAGCTCAATCAATAGAGACAAAAAAGCCACTCAATGAGTGGCTTTTTTGTTTTTTATGGTGCCGGCACCAAGAGTCGAACTCGGGACCTACTGATTACAAGTCAGTTGCTCTACCAACTGAGCTATGCCGGCTAAATTGTGGTGCCCGAACCCGGAATCGAACCAGGGACACGAGGATTTTCAATCCTCTGCTCTACCGACTGAGCTATTCGGGCAACTAAACTAAGTGTTAGTTTTCTACTTCAAACTAGGTGCTAACTTGGTAATCAGTGCCTGTCTCGTTTGGAGTGCGCACATGATATAGCGATGGATTTTATCGTGCAAGTGCTTTTTAAAAGTTTTTCATCGTTCGGCTAGTTAATGTGCAAAATGCGGCAATTTTAACTGCGATTGATGCTTTTTAATCCGAAATGGCTTAATTTCAAGATGAATACTTCGCCAGAGTTGGATTTAGCTGGTGAATATCGACAAGTGATTGCCACTAGCACCAAAAATAGATGCTATTTTCGCTAAACAGACCTAACTAACCTCAGATCTGGTTAAGCAAACACGATATTAGTGCTATCTAACAGCTCAAGTTCTTGAGC
>NZ_BMQI01000020.1 GCF_014648035.1 Shewanella algicola
GATACGTTATACTCTGTATCGAGTGAATACTCACTAATGTCTGTAGGCTAAACATTGGTGCTAATTGCTACAAATAAACAAGGATTCGACCCCCTGTTACCGCCGACTCTTTATAAACCAAAGTGGGCGATGTCCTAAGCTCTATTTCTAGACGAATGGGACACTGTTGATACGTTATACTCTGTATCGAGTGAATACTCATCAATGTCTGTAGGCTAAACATCAATGCTTTTATCTACTTAAAGATTGTTAAGTAAGTGGTGGAGCTACACGGGATCGAACCGTGGACCTCTTCACTGCCAGCGAAGCGCTCTCCCAGCTGAGCTATAACCCCTTTCTTACTTAATGCTTTTGGATATGCAACCAGAATTAACTGACGTCATGTCTCAACTGCGAGGCGCATTCTATGCAGCATACCCAAAAGTGTCAACTCGTTTTTTATGAATTTATTCTATCTGCTACAAATTCAATCGCTTTGGATATTCTTTGTGCAGATCTTTCTTTTCCGATTAAGAACAAGGTTAAATCTAATGCTGGAGACTGACCTGCGCCTGTAACCGCGACGCGTAAAGGCATACCCACTTTACCCATTCCCACATCAAGTTCGGTTGCCGTAGCTTCGATTACTTGGTGAATAGCTTCAACGCTCCAGTCATTCAGCTCAGCTAATTTTTGATTGAATAATGTTAATGGCTCTAATGCAACACCACGGAGATGTTTTTTAGCTTGGGCAGCATCGAACTCAGTAAAGTCTTCATAGAAATAACGACTCGAAGCAGCTAACTCTTTTAAGGTCTTAGCGCGCTCAGATAATGCGGTTACGATATCAGCAAGGGCAGGGCCATTACTGATATCAATGTTTTGATCATCCATATGCCATTGAAGATGAGATGCAACATAAGCTGGATCAAGTGATTTAATATAGTGTTGGTTCAACCAAACTAGCTTATCGGTATTAAATGCAGAAGCCGCTTTGTTAATATCATCTAATTTGAATAGTGTTTTTAACTCTTCCAGTGAAAACACTTCTTGATCGCCATGCGACCAACCTAAACGAACAAGATAGTTTAACAATGCTTCTGGTAAATAACCGTCATCACGGTATTGCATTACGCCAACAGCACCATGGCGTTTAGATAATTTGGCACCATCATCACCTAAAATCATCGATACATGTGCGTATTCAGGAATTGGTGCACCTAGTGCTTTAAGAATATTAATTTGGCGTGGTGTGTTGTTGATATGATCTTCACCACGAACAACACAAGTAATCCCCATATCCCAATCGTCAACGACAACGCAGAAGTTATAGGTTGGCACACCATCGGTACGTTTAATGATTAAATCGTCAAGCATATCATTTGAAATTTCGATACGGCCGCGAACATGGTCGTCAAATACCACGCTACCTTCGATAGGATTTTTGAAACGAATAACAAAGGGCTCGTCAGTATCGCGTGGCGCAAGGTTGCGACAGCAGCCATCATACTTTTGCTGTAAGCCCTGTGCAGCTTGTTCTTCACGCATGCTTTCAATTCGCTCACGTGAGCAATAACATTTATAAGCGGTACCGTTATTCAACATTTGATCAATGATTTCATTGTAACGATCGAAACGTTTAGTTTGGTAATACGGGCCTTCATCCCAGGTTAGTCCTAACCAGTTCATACCATCAAGAATGGCATCGCAGGCTTCTTGAGTTGAACGTTCAATGTCGGTGTCTTCAATGCGAAGCACAAACTCACCATTGTTAGCACGAGCGTGTAACCATGAATAAAGTGCAGTACGGGCACCACCTACATGAAGAAAACCAGTTGGACTTGGAGCAAAACGCGTCTTAGTAGTCATAATCGGACACTAACCTATTTATAAACGTCTAAATAAAGACAAACAAAAAAATGTGGCGCTATTCTAACAGCCAAACTCAGTAGTTGAAATGGTGTGCATTCAAACCTGAGACAGATTTTATTTTTTCTTTGCGGATAAACGTCAAAAATGACTTGTTGTAAGTATCATTGCTATTAAAACATTGTGATGCACAGTAAGGCGTAATAATGACAGTAAATATTGTGTAAACGATGAAAGCGAACTGGTATTTATTTTTGATTATGATTAGGTCAATCTGTTGATTAACAAAGCGTCAAAGCGAACAATTTTAGGCCGACTAGCATTTTTTTAATTAAAAAGCGTTGACAGGTTTTACTTGCCCCCTATAATACGGCCCCACACAGCATGAGGTCGCTTAGCTCAGCTGGGAGAGCACCTCCCTTACAAGGAGGGGGTCACTGGTTCGAGCCCAGTAGCGACCACCATATCTTCATTGATGAAGATATTCTTATGTTGATTACATCCCAGGTCGCTTAGCTCAGCTGGGAGAGCACCTCCCTTACAAGGAGGGGGTCACTGGTTCGAGCCCAGTAGCGACCACCATGTAATCTGATAAAATGATGTGTAGAGTCCCAGGTCGCTTAGCTCAGCTGGGAGAGCACCTCCCTTACAAGGAGGGGGTCACTGGTTCGAGCCCAGTAGCGACCACCATTTCTCTAAAAGAATGTGTTGGACTCATAGTAAAATATCCCAGGTCGCTTAGCTCAGCTGGGAGAGCACCTCCCTTACAAGGAGGGGGTCACTGGTTCGAGCCCAGTAGCGACCACCATATTTTACATGCTTTATAGATTGATATTCCCAGGTCGCTTAGCTCAGCTGGGAGAGCACCTCCCTTACAAGGAGGGGGTCACTGGTTCGAGCCCAGTAGCGACCACCATATCAATTTAATCTATCTGCGTTATATCCCAGGTCGCTTAGCTCAGCTGGGAGAGCACCTCCCTTACAAGGAGGGGGTCACTGGTTCGAGCCCAGTAGCGACCACCATATTACTCGTTTAACTTCTAATTTAATCTCCCTTAAACAGCTGCAATCTTATTTTGATCACTTAATCTTGTTTAGTTTGTTCTAATATTGCTTCTTGCAATCCCATTTTTTTAACTTTCTTGATGTTCGGCCATAAAAAAGCCACTCAAATTGAATGGCTTCTATTAAACTCTGTAAGTTACGACATTAATCCAGTCCTAAAAATCCACCAGTTTGATGTGACCATAGTTGTGAGTAAATGCCATTGGCTTTAATCAATTCTTGATGAGTGCCTTGTTCTACAACTTTGCCTTGATCTAATACAATTAAGCGGTCCATTGCCGCAATCGTCGAGAGTCGATGCGCAATGGCAATAACGGTTTTACCTTCCATTAGCTCGTACAACGACTCTTGAATTGCCGCTTCAACCTCAGAATCGAGCGCCGATGTGGCTTCATCGAGTAACAATATTGGCGCGTTTTTAAGTAACACTCTGGCAATTGCGATACGTTGACGCTGACCACCAGACAACTTAACACCGCGCTCACCTACTTGTGCATCTAAGCCTTTATTTCCAAAGGGATCGGTTAGCGTATCGATAAAATCAAATGCCTGCGCTTGAGTGATAGCAGCCATTAAGCGTTCTTCGCTAGCGTGAGGGTCGCCATACAAAATGTTTTCACGAATAGAGCGATGCAATAATGACGTGTCTTGAGTGACCATACCGATATTGGCGCGCAATGAGTCTTGGGTGACATCGGTTAGGGGTTGATCATCAATAAGAATTTGCCCTTGTTCAACATCATGAAAACGCATTAATAAATTAACTAATGTCGATTTTCCTGCGCCCGAACGGCCGACTAAACCGACTTTCTCTCCAGGCTTAATGTGCAAATCTAATTCATTAATAACGCCTTTTTTCTCACCGTAATGAAAACTCACTTGGTTAAAGTCTATTTTACCTTGATCAACCACAATGTCTTTGGCGTTTGGTTTATCTTCAATCGCAATCGGTTTTGATAAGGTATTCATTCCGTCGGTAACCGTACCAATGTTTTCAAACAGTGAGCTAATTTCCCACATTATCCATTGAGACATACCGTTTAAACGCAGTGCTAAACTCACGGCAATGGCAATGGCACCAACAGTAATCGCGTTATCCGCCCAAAGCCAAATTGATACAGCAGCAATAGTGAATGCCAATAGATAATTAATTATTTGCACTGCAACGTTAATGATTGTCACTAAACGCATTTGGCCGTAAACCGTGTTTAAAAATAAACTCATACTGTCGCGGGCATAATCTGCTTCTTGCTTAGTGTGAGAGAATAATTTCACGGTAGAAATATTGGTATAACTGTCAACAATTCGCCCTGTCATGCTCGAGCGGGCGTCAGCTTGTTGTGCTGAAATCGCTTTTAGTTTTGGCACTAATTTCCACTGGATTGCAATGTAGGCGATTAGCCACACCAGCATAGGTAACATTAAGCGTAAGTCGGCGCTGGCAATCATCACGAGCATTGAGGTGAAGTAAATTAAGATGTACATCAATACATCTAGTAGCTTCATGACCGTTTCACGCACTGCTAATGAGGTTTGCATTACTTTAGTGGCGACACGGCCGGCAAAGTCATCTTGATAAAAGCCAATACTTTGCTTAAGTAAGTAACGATGTGCTTGCCAGCGAATGGCCATGGGATAATTACCCAATAATGTTTGATGCACGATCGAGGCATGCAACCAAACAATAAACGGGATCACAACTAACACAATCACCGACATGCCAATAAGGGTAACGTGTTCGTCTTGCCATAAGGTTTGTGGATTTTTAGTGACTAACCAGTCGACTAGCTTACCCATAAAACCAAATAGTGACACCTCTAATATGGCCAGAATGGCCGTTAAAATTGACATTACAATTAAAGGTTTACCAAAGCCGCGAGTATAATGACGACAAAATGCATATAGGGTTTTAGGCGGCTGCGTCGGCTCTTCTGGCGGTAACGGTTGAGTTAAGGATTCAAAAAATTTAAACATCTAATGCTCTAACATCCATAGTGAGGTTTCTGCTGCTAGGATAACGTATATGCGTCAAATGTAATGCGTTAAATTGTTACCATTAATCTGCTGATGAGCTTATAACGATTCAGTTCCGTTATCCGCTAGTCGCAGCGCAGTCATTTCGGTAAAGTCAGTCGATACGTAAAAAAGCATTTTTTAGCGCAATATTGATCTTATGTTAAGTGTTAACCTGTAATGATACAGGCTCGAGGAGAGAAAATGGTTAACGAGCAATCATTAACAGATTGTCACCTTGCACCACAAGTGTGTCAGCAAGCTCGATTGAGCCGCGATGCTCGCTTTGATGGCCAATTTTTTACCGGCGTGATCACCACCGGTATTTATTGCCGTTCAATTTGCCCCGCGCCAGCGCCGCATGAAAAAAACGTCCGCTATTTTGACTCCGCGATTAAAGCCGCTAATGCAGGGTTGAGACCGTGTTTACGGTGTCGACCCGATAGTGCACCAAGCTCCAATGCTTGGCGCGGCACACAGACCACTCTTAACCGAGCATTAACGTTAATTGAGCAAGGGTACCTTTATGGTGATAACGCCATGCCAGTGACTGAACTTGCTGAAAAATTAGGTATAACGAGTCGTTATTTGAGTCAATTGTTTAATCAACAATTAGGAACGTCGCCAAAACGTTTTGCTCAGTATCAGCAATTGATGTTTGCCAAACAGTTACTGCATCAAACCTCTTTGTCGATGACCGACATTGCCATGGCTGCGGGGTTTAACAGTATTCGGCGTTTTAATGAAGTGTTTCAGCAACACTTACAGCTAACCCCCTCGGCTATCCGTAAGCTGAGTCGCTCCACCATTGCGACGCAAGTGACATGTGATAATCCATTAATGACCGTTAACCCTATTACGTTAACCTTGGCGTATCGGCCACCATTAAATTGGCCCAAAATGTTGCAGTTTTATGCTTTTCGTCAAGTGAAGCATATGGAGGTGATTAATGATAACGGCTATATGCGCAGTTTTTCATTTAATGGTATTAATGGTGTTTTTGCTGCTAAGCACCATCACAATAAACCTCAATTAGATGTGAGCATTTATTTTGTTAATGCTTTAGACATTAAGTACTTACACAAAGTTGTGTTGAAGGTTCGTGCTCTTTTCGATCTTGATGCGGATATGCAGGTCATCGAACAAGCTCTCACCCCAATAACGTCACTCGGTGCTAATATCGATGTCGGCCTTAGGATCCCCGGTACAGCTAATGTGTTTGAAGCAGTATGCCGAGCAGTATTAGGTCAACAAGTAAGCGTGCTACAAGCCACTAAATTACTCAACACCTTAGTACAACACTATGGTGAACCGCTTAGTTTGAATGGTAAAATCTGGCGACTTTTTCCGACACCTAAGGTGATTGCCCAAGCATCACTGGATGAATTAAAAATGCCTGGTGCACGTAAATTGGCCTTAAACGCGCTTGGCACGTATGTTTCTCAATACCCTGAGTCAACTCCGCAAGATTGGTTGTCGGTTAAAGGGATTGGCCCATGGACCGTTGCTTATGCACAAATGCGAGGGTTCAGCGAACCAGACGTGTTTTTAACCACAGATTTAGTGATAAAAAATAGGTTACATGCATTGCATCAATTGGCACAACGTCCGATTGAGTCAACCAAGTCGTATAGCCAAATTGCCAAACACATTAGCGAACAAGTTAGCCCTTGGGGCAGTTATTTAACGTTTCAGTTGTGGGATGAAAATCCCCTTACTTCAATACAAGAATAAAACTATGTCTATACCTCAAGTACAATCGTTTGTGTCTAGCCCTGTGGGTTTACTGTCACTTAAAGCTTCTGAATATGGCCTGACGCATTTGCAAGTTTCTGATTTGGATGAACTTAACCCTGTTGTTGTGATTGAGTCTTCAATTAAGCTCATGCCTGCTACAAATGATGCGTGTTTACAGGCCCAACAACACATCAATGACACCGTGGTGCAATTAACAGAGTATTTTGCCGGCATTAGGCAAACCTTTGATATACCGTTAGCGCCTAAAGGAACCGTGTTTCAGCAACAGGTGTGGCAAGCCTTGCGTGATCTACCGTTTGGCCAGCATTGTAGCTATAGCGATATCGCCAATACGATTGGTAGACCAAAAGCTGTGCGCGCGGTTGGGGCTGCAAATGGTGCCAATCCTATTGCGATTATCGTTCCATGTCATCGGGTGATTGGTAAAGGCGGTAAGCTTACGGGTTATGCTTATGGGTTAGGCATGAAACAATGGTTACTTAACTTAGAGACTGCACAATAAAGTTAGGTAATTTATCTGACTGATGCGCTAAAGTGCGGTAAAATGTCCGATTGTTACCCATTGTTGAGCGCATCTGATCCATGACACAAGCTTCATTAGCTACCACCTTTGCTGAATTTGGTCTGCACACTCCGTTGTTGGCTAGATTGGCCGAGCTTCAATATATACAGCCTACACCAGTACAAGCCCATACCATCCCAAGTATTTTATCTGGCCAAGATTTGTTGGCGGGTGCCAATACGGGCTCGGGTAAAACCGCGGCGTTTGCTTTACCAATATTGCAGCAACTAATGGATCGTAATCGAACCTCATCACCCAAAGGCAACCTTGTGAGCGCTTTAGTATTGGTGCCGACGCGTGAATTGGCCAAACAAGTTGCTGATAGCTTCAAATCTTATGCAGTTCATTTAAATGGTGATATCAAGGTTGTAGCAGCTTTTGGTGGCGTGTCTGTTAATACGCAAATGCTGGCTTTACGTGGCGGTGCTGATGTTGTTGTTGCAACGCCAGGGCGTTTACTCGATTTAATATCATCCAATGCCGTTAAATTGTCTGCTGTTTCAACACTGGTTCTCGATGAAGCAGACAGAATGCTTAGCTTAGGCTTTACTGAAGAACTCGCGCAGTTGATAGCCTTGTTACCGAAGAAAAAACAAACCTTATTGTTTTCTGCCACCTTCCCTGAAGAAGTGCGCCAACTCACTCAGACCTTACTCAATAACCCACTAGAAGTGCAGTTACAAAGCGCCGAGGCCAGCACGTTAGTACAACGAGTCATGACGGTTAATCGCGAGAAAAAAACTGCGTTATTAGCTCACTTACTACAACAGCACCAATGGCGTCAGGTCTTGATTTTTGTGAGTGCAAAAAATGGGTGTAATCATTTAGCGCAAAAATTAGCTAAACGCGGTATTAGTGCTGAGGTGTTTCATGGTGATAAAGCACAAGGTGCGCGAAGCCGGGTACTTGAAAGCTTTAAAGCGGGTGAAATACAGGTGCTGATTGCCACCGACATTGCCGCCCGTGGTTTAGACATTGAAAAACTGCCTGTAGTAATTAATTTTGACTTACCACGCAGTCCAGCAGATTATATGCACCGCATTGGCCGAAGTGGCCGTGCAGGTGAGGTAGGTTTAGCATTGACCTTGTTATCACATGATGAGTATCATCATTTCTCTGTTATTGAAAAAAAGAATAAAATTCGTCTTGAACGTGAACAAGTTAACGGATTTGAAGCCGATGACATTATGCCAGATAATGTCCTAGAACAGCCAAAGCCAGTCGCGAAACCTGAAGGCATGGGAAAAAAAAAGCGTAAGAAATTACCCCCTGTTAATGTAGATATTTGGGCTAAAAAACCAGAGTAGTAGGTATTATGAAACATATTTTTTGGTTAGTAGATGGACAAATCGCAGGGCGAAGTGGTCCAAATAAAGATGCATGGAATTTAGCGGAGTTAAAGCAAGCCGGTTTTGGTGCGATAGCCTCATTAAATAATGCAGAAGGTTGTGACACGGCAGCAATGACACAACTCGGTATTAAACATAAGGTGTTTAATTTACCCGATAACATCCCCCCTAAGCCGCAAGACCTCACCGTATGCGCCGAAGTTTTACCGCAAGTATTAGCCTTTATTCGTGAGTGTGAAAGCGCCAATGTTCCTGTCTTATTACACTGTCGTTCAGGCATAAACCGAACAGAAATGGTCATGGCTTACTATATGATGGAAAACGGTGCAGCTCCGGTTCATGCGGTTAGCCAGGTACGAAATGCCAGTGGTTTAGCATTTGATGCAGATGGCTGGGACCAATTTGTTTATGATGTACTTTACGAGTTACAGTCTGCTTCAAACTAAGCCTGTATCGAGACAAGTCGATCTATAAAGGGAAACATCAAGATAGATAAATCAATTTTATCTATCTTGATGTTTCCCTTTATTTTTGTGTGTTTTTATACTGAGTTGATACCCTCAATAGGCAATTGCTTATATTGTGATCTGCACAGGCTAAAGGCACGTTAAAGTTTGACGATAAATGCTATAGTGCAACAGACAAACGTGTGAACAAGGGGGTACGATGAGTCCAAAAATGAGCAAAGCGAATCAATCGCAAGGTTTATTGCTTTTTAAGTTGAATCACACTCAACAGTTTGCGCTTGGAACCCTAAAGATCCGTGAGTTAGTTCCGTTTACACCACTCACTAAAATTCCTCATTCTCATCCCGCTATTATGGGCGCGGCGACCATTCGCGGCATGACCATTCCTGTTATTGATATGGCAGCAGCTATCGGCTTTAAGCCAATAACTGAACAAGAACGTCAAGACTGTTACATTATCATTACTGACTGCCAACGTAGGGTGATTGGTTTTTTGGTGCGTGCAATCGATAAAATCATTGAGTGTAATTGGCGTAATATTGAGGCGCCTTCAGATAATTTGGGCAAAAATGCCTTTTTAACTGGTGTGACTCGATTTGATGATAATTTAGTGCAATTACTGGATGTGGAATTGTTGTTATCGAAAATATTTCCTGATGACCCAGTGACCAATCGTGCCATTTTGACTGATGTTCAACGTGAAAAACTCAAACCACTGCGAATATTATTGGTTGATGACTCGAAAGTGGCGCGCAAGCAATTGTCTGATGCATTAGACTCGATCAATATCGGTTATCAAGTCACTTCAGATGGCCGAGATGCCCTACAAATGATGCAAGATGCAGCAGAGCGAGGTGAGCCAATAGAACTACTCGTGAGCGACATTGAAATGCCTGGCTTAGATGGTTATGAGTTAGCATTTGAAGTGAAAAATAACCCTCAACTCGCCAATGCTTATATTATTTTGCACACCTCATTATCGAGCGAGATCAGCGTTAGCCAGGCTAAGCAAGTTGGAGCAAATGAAGCATTAACTAAGTTTGATGCCAAGGAGTTGATTGAAGCCATGTTACGCGGCGCTCAAACTAAGCCTCCTGTTTAATAAGCAGTAAAAACATCAATATTTTCTAAAGCATTGAGCTTGCAACATGTTTAACAACTTGATTGCATTTTATATAGAATTGATAAGTCTCTGTTCATTTAAACAACTGTGATTGATTTTTTTTACTCATTTGTTCACAGCACTAGACTTCTTATGTTCCATCCTGATATATAGCTACAAGGCTTTTTTGTACATCGCACTAAGTGATTGCCTTGGCGTTATGCAGTAACGTTACTCTGAAAACAGATTATTTACCTTATGTTGAGTTACATTGTTAACAAGGATGCCAACAACATAAGCGTTTCGAGTAATATTGGTTAATTTGTATCTCTTTTATATTATGACGATAGTTGTTTTATAACGTTTTACAGTTTTAACTACGGCATGACGTTAGAACATCACTAACGAATAAAAAGCCACTAATATAATAATCATAGGTTAAAAAATGAATCAAAAAACATCACTGCTAGCTCGAATCGCTAGTGGAAGCTTAGTGCTACAAATTATTGGCGGGATCATCTTGGGTGTGATTTTAGCCAGCGTTTCAACAACCGGTGCGCACAGTGTGGCATTTTTAGGCTCATTGTTTGTCGGCGCGCTAAAAGCCATTGCGCCTGTGTTGGTATTTGTATTGGTCGCATCATCGATTGCTAACCAAAAGAAAGACAGCCACACCAATATGCGTCCTATTATTGCTTTGTATCTTTTTGGTACATTTGCAGCGGCATTGACGGCAGTTATTTTCAGCTTTGCATTTCCAACAACCCTATTGTTGGCAACCGGCATTGAAGGTTCTAATCCGCCTCAAGGTATTACAGAAGTCCTTAATACATTACTGTTTAAAATTGTTGATAACCCAGTTAATGCATTACTCACAGGAAATTACATTGGTATTTTAGTATGGGGTGCAGGTTTAGGTATTACCATGCATCATGCTAGTGACAGCACTAAACAAATGTTGTCCGATTTAAGTGAGGCCGTTTCTAACATTGTACGTTTTGTGATCCGCTTAGCACCAATCGGTATTTTTGGTTTAGTTGCCGCAACCTTTGCAGAAACCGGTTTTGAAGCGCTTGCAGGTTATGCTCAACTACTTGCCGTCTTAGTGGGCGCAATGTTGTTTATTGCCTTAGTAGTGAACCCGGTTATTGTTTATGTGAAAATTAAACGTAACCCATATCCGCTAGTACTTAAATGCCTACGAGAAAGCGGCGTAACGGCATTTTTTACTCGCTCAAGTGCGGCTAATATTCCGGTAAACATGGCGTTGTGTGAAGAGCTTAAATTACACAAAGACACTTACTCTGTGTCTATCCCATTAGGCGCGACCATCAACATGGGCGGTGCAGCAATTACCATTACCATATTGACACTTGCAGCGGCTCATACTCTTAATATCCCCATCGATTTTATGACAGCACTGTTACTGAGTGTGGTTGCTTCTGTATCGGCTTGTGGTGCTTCGGGTGTCGCGGGTGGATCATTATTATTAATCCCGTTAGCCTGTAGTCTGTTTGGTATTTCTAACGATGTTGCAATGCAAGTTGTGGCTGTTGGCTTCATTATAGGTGTGATTCAAGACTCAGCTGAAACAGCATTAAACAGTTCAACTGACGTTATCTTTACCGCTGCAGCATGTGAAGCGGCTGAGGCAAAAGAGGCGGCTCAAGCAAGTTAAATTGTGCGTCGCACAAAAATGCCGGCCCATAGGCAATCTATGGTGTCGGCATTTTTGTTGTTGGCTTATATCCGCCAAGGTTAGAAAGGATGCTGACTAAAAAAAGTCATTTCTACTTGGGTATATGGGTGTGTAATGGTTAATGATTGCGCGTGTAAATTGAGTCGTTTGCTGGCATTAATTGTTGCTTTATCAGCATAAAACTCATCGCCTAAAATAGGGTGGCCAAGTGCAAGCATGTGCACTCTGAGTTGATGGGTGCGGCCTGTATGCGGTTTGAGCTCCATCAGCGTTGTGTTGGTACGTTGTTCAAGCACACGGAAATAAGTCAGTGCCGCTTTACCTGTCTCGCTGAGCATTTGAAAAGGCGGTGTGTCAGGGTTTGGCCCTAACGCAAAGTTCACTTTACCTTCTAATGCTTGCATATGCCCTTGCACCTCAGCGATATAGACTTTTTTAGCTTGGCGATTTTGAAACTGAGTTTTTAGATGCGACTCCGCTTTTTTGGTGCGAGCAAAAATCATGATGCCTGACGTATCACAATCTAAGCGATGAATTAAAATGGCTTCAGGATAACGTTGCTGTAAGCGAGTGATGGCGGTATCATGGGTGTCTGGTGAGCGTCCTGGATTTGATAACAATCCAGAAGGTTTATTAATCACAATAATATCACGGTCTTTATAGCGGATGTCCAACCAAGGAATTGACGGTGGTCGATAAGTAAAGATGTGCATGGTGAGATTGTCTCTTCAATAAACGCAGGTTTTGCTTGATGGGTTACGCGCGCATACTAACAAAATTTTTTCAGTAACGAAAATAAGATAACTGTAACTTGGTCAATCCGCTGGGATAGCAAGCGGAAACGACAATATACTGTTTGCTTGGTCGGCGATGATTACCTCTGCTTAACTTAAAGGCTGGCTAGCCACAGGCGCAATGACATGCCCCAACGGCTGGTGACTCCTGATGTCACAAAGCGGATTTGATTGTGGCTATCAATGATGTATATCGAAGGTAATGCGGTTGCCCCCCATTGTTGGCTTAAATTGTTGTCATCTGTGGATTGATTGATAACAGCAAATTGGTAATCATTATGCTGCATAAATGCGTTTATGTCGGTATTTGAACCAGAGGCTACGGCCACAGAAATAACGCGATAATCTTGAGTGTTAGCTACGCTATTGACCATAGGCGAGGTGACTTTGCATACCGGGCACCAAGTACCCCAAAAATACACCAAGGTGGCTTTGTTTGTGTCTGTTTGTTGCCGAACATTAAATAAAGACACTTCGCTCCCATCGACTAACTGGCTATTGATAGGAAACGCCAATCCCGTGTGCATGTCTCGCTGTAGATAGCTGGCAACGGCAAACAGTACTGCCGTGAATAGTAATACATCACGCAAAGTTATTAACCAAAAGCGAACAGACGTCAATTTTGTTGTAGCGGTTTTTATAACCCCAATGACCCTGATTGGCATACTAAGCGCTTACTTACTTTTGTTCATGTGGCAAGTATTGGTTGGGTGTTTTGCGGCTGTATATTTTACTGTAAGCCATTAGCTGTGGGTAAAATGTTCTAAAGGCAATTTCGATTTCAACATAAAGCTTATCGACATCGCGGATCGCATGGTCAAATAGTTCTGGTTTAGATAATCGGCGACTGACCCCTTGAATAGCTTGTTCTAAACCTTGTCGCGTTTGGTAACTGCTTAACCAATCTTGTTGAATGATTTTTGGGGCGATAGCCTGCAAGGTGGCAGGTAATTCTTCGGTAGTGTTAAGTTCTTGATAGGCTTTTTGGCAAAAAACATTGAGATCTTGATGATGATACTCTTCCCAATAAAACGCTAAATAATGGTCAAATACTAAATCAATGAGTACAGGCGCGACTCGGCGAGATGATTTGGGGAATTGTTTAAGCAAATCAATAATAATTTCATGACTATCAGTAATCTGATCGATTTGTCGATGCAACCAAATGCCTTGCTGAAGATGTTGAGGGTGATCTTCTATTTTGCCTTTGGCAAAATCACCACACAAATTAGCCACTAAATGAGTATCACTAATATCTGCTAAATGTAAGTGTGCTAAAAAGTTCATATTTTGTGCTTCTAATTTTATTATTTTACAGTATGATACTAGCCGTTTGTAACAAAGCGTTACAAGTTGACAAGCTGTTAGGTTCAATCATAACGCTTTATACACAAATGTCATGGAGTAATGTGTGTAGTGTCGATTGTATATGCTTATCTGTATGAAATTCTGAATAATAAATGCTTAACTTAGGGATCAAGGATGATGAAAAATTGGCTAAAAAAGATATTGGGTAGGCCAACCGCAACCAAAAGAAACAAAGTGCAAATAGACATGCGCTATGAAGTCCATTCGTTTAAATCTGACGACGCGTCAGCGCAAAATACGGTGAACGACGTCAATCACACCGACAGTTATAATCAAACTCCCATAGAAAAGCCGACAAAGTAATCAGTAAACTTGATCTTAACCTGCGCTCGCCATAGACTAGCGGCCGTTTTTATTGTTGAGATTTTACTATGCGCGTTGCAGACTTTTCGTTCGACCTTCCAGATGAGCTTATTGCTCGCTATCCGACTGCACAACGTAATGCGTCGCGTCTACTGACCCTTAATGGTGTAGATGGACAATTAGCCGATAAGCAGTTTACTGACTTACTCGAACTCATTAACCCAGGTGACTTGATGGTGTTTAATAACACTCGAGTGATCCCTGCGCGTTTATTTGGCCAAAAAGCCACCGGCGGTAAGCTTGAGATTTTGGTTGAGCGTATGCTTGATGATAAGCGTATTTTAGCCCACGTTCGCAGTTCAAAGTCACCTAAAGTGGATGCGTTAATCAATTTAGACGCCGGATTTCAAATGAAGATGCTAGCGCGTCATGATGCCTTATTCGAGCTTGAACTGTTGAGTGATAACACGATTTTAGAAGTGCTTGAGCAAGTCGGCCATATGCCACTGCCACCATACATTGACCGTCCGGACGAGGACACTGATAAAGAACGTTATCAAACTGTTTATAACCAGACACCAGGTGCTGTCGCTGCCCCAACGGCAGGATTGCACTTTGACGATGAAATGTTAACGGCCTTAAAAGATAAAGGCGTCAATGTTGCTTTTGTGACTTTACATGTAGGAGCGGGGACATTTCAGCCAGTACGTGTTGATAATGTACTTGAGCATAAAATGCACTCTGAATGGGCTGATGTTCCTCAAGATGTCGTTGACCTTATTGCGCAAACTAAAGCCAATGGAAACCGTGTTGTTGCTGTAGGTACAACGTCAGTTCGCTCACTAGAAAGTGCAGCTCGCGCCTGTGGCGATGCACCGTTAAGTGGTTTTAGCGGCGATACCGATATTTTCATCTACCCTGGTTACCAGTTTAAGATTGTTGATGCGATGGTCACTAATTTTCATTTACCGGAATCAACGTTAATCATGCTATTAAGTGCGTTTGCTGGCTATGATGAGGTCATGGCGGCATATCAACACGCGATTGCACAAAAATACCGCTTTTTTAGCTACGGCGATGCCATGTTTGTGACGAAAAAAGCCCCCTAATAGCTGAAATTGATTTACAATACCCGACAACAAACGCCCGCTAACAGTGGGCGTTTTGATGTTTTAATGTGTTCTTAACCTTGAAGCATTAAAATTCGCCCTCATTACTATATAAACTAAACAAGTCAGACTGTTTATCTGGCAAGGTGATTTATGAAATTTGAATTAGATACAACAGATGGTCGTGCACGTCGCGGACGTTTGATATTTGACCGTGGTACGGTAGAAACACCAGCATTTATGCCCGTGGGAACTTACGGTACCGTTAAAGGGATGACGCCTGAAGAAGTGCGTGCTACTGGTGCAGACATTTTATTGGGTAATACTTTCCATTTATGGTTACGCCCAGGTGAAGAAATCATGCGTAAGCATGGTGACTTACATGACTTTATGAACTGGCAACGTCCTATTTTGACTGATTCAGGTGGATTTCAGGTGTTTAGCTTAGGCGACATTCGTAAAATCACCGAAGAAGGCGTGCATTTTCGTTCACCCATCAATGGTGAGAAAATCTTTTTAGATCCAGAAAAGTCAATGCAGATCCAGGATTCACTGGGTTCTGATGTTGTGATGATTTTTGACGAATGTACACCATACCCAGCAACACATGACGAAGCACGTAAATCAATGCAGATGTCATTACGTTGGGCAAAACGTTCGCGTGATGAGTTTGATCGTTTAGAAAATCCAAACTCACTGTTTGGCATTATCCAGGGCGGTGTTTACGAAGACTTGCGCGATGAAAGTGTTAAAGGGTTAGTAGACATTGGCTTTGATGGTTATGCCGTTGGTGGTTTAGCTGTTGGCGAGCCTAAAGAAGATATGCACCGCATTTTAGAGCACGTTTGTCCGCAAATTCCTGCTGATAAACCGCGTTATTTAATGGGTGTGGGTAAACCAGAAGATTTAGTTGAAGGTGTGCGTCGTGGCGTTGATATGTTCGACTGTGTTATGCCAACCCGTAACGCTCGTAACGGCCATTTATTTACCAGCGAAGGGGTAATTAAAATCCGTAATGCGCGTCATCGTGATGACACTTCACCATTAGACGCTAAGTGTGATTGTTATACCTGTAAAAACTATTCACGCGCTTATTTATACCATTTAGATCGTTGTAATGAGATTCTAGGTGCGCGTTTAAACACCATTCACAACTTACGTTACTACCAAATGTTAATGGAAGGTTTGCGCGGCGCAATTCAGACAGGTACATTAGACGCCTTTGTGAAGGAGTTCTATACCAGTCTTGGTCGTGAAGTACCTGAGTTAGTCGATTAATTTTAGCAAATAAGAAGAGAGAACTATGTTAATTTCAAATGCTTATGCAAGCCCAATGGGTGGCGCTGCCGGTGGCGAAACCATGCAGTTAATTTTTATGCTTGTCATGTTCGGGTTAATTTTTTACTTCATGATTTTCCGTCCTCAATCAAAGCGTGTTAAAGAACACAAAAACTTGATGGCATCGATTTCAAAAGGTGATGAAGTATTAACCAGTGGTGGTATTTTAGGTAAAGTGACCAAAATCAGTGAAGAAAGTGATTACGTGTTACTTGCTATCAACGATAACAACCAAATTACTATTAAAAAGGACTACATCGCCGCGGTATTACCTAAAGGTTCTATCCAGTCGTTATAAGCCAAGAGGGCTATGGTGTGTTAAATAAATACCCAATGTGGAAAAACATCATGGTGGTGCTTATCATCGCCATTGGTGGTTTTTATGCCATACCGAACCTGTTTGGTGAAGACCATGCAGTGCAGATTGTGGCGACTCGTGGTGCTGAAGTAAATGCGTCAACTCAAGCCAATGTAGTGCAAATGTTAGAAGGCAAAGGTATTGCGATTAAGCGTGCTGAGCTTGAAAACGGACAATTGTTAGTTCGGGTACAAGATGCCGAACAACAATTATTGGCTAAAGAAGCCATTGCAGAACAACTTGGGCAAAAATTTACGGTAGCACTTAACCTTGCACCAGCAACCCCTGAATGGCTTGAAGCTGTTGGTGGGTCGCCAATGAAGTTAGGTCTAGATTTACGTGGTGGTGTTCACTTCTTGATGGAAGTGGACATGGGCGAAGCGATCCGCAAAATGGAAGAAGCCAAAGTGGCTGACTTTCGTAGCCAACTGCGTGAAGAAAAAATTCGTTACGCTGGTGTTCGCAAAACCCCTAAAGGTATAGCGATTAAGTTTCGTGATGCTGACACAGTTAGCCAAGCTGAAAACTACTTAAAAACGCGCAGTAATGACATGGTCTATACCGATGCAAGCACTGATAAAGAGTTTGTATTGCTAGCGACAATGAGTGATGTATACCTTAAGCAAATTAAGGAAGAAGCTTTACAGCAGAACATCACGACCATTCGTAACCGTGTTAACGAGTTAGGTGTTGCTGAGCCTGTAGTACAACGACAAGGCGCTGAGCGCATTATTGTTGAACTGCCAGGTGTGCAAGACACTGCACGAGCAAAAGAGATTCTAGGTGCAACAGCATCGATTGAGTTTCGTATGGTTGACGACAAAGCAGACGTCAGCGCCGCGGCCAGTGGCCGTGTACCCGCTGGTGCTGAAGTTTATCAACGCCGTGAAGGTGGTATTGCGGTATTGAAAAAAGAAGTGATGTTAACCGGTGACCATATCACTGGCGCGCAGCCTACTTTTGATGAATACAGCCGACCACAAGTAGCGATTAATCTTGACGCGAAAGGCGGCACGATTTTCTCGAACGTAACCAAAGACAATATTGGTAAACCAATGGCAACATTGTTTATCGAATATAAAGACAGCGGCCAACGTAATCCTGATGGCACCGTTAAAATGACCAAGATTGAAGAGGTTATTTCGGTTGCGACTATTCAAGCCCGTTTAGGCCGTAATTTTGTGATTACCGGTCTTGAACATAGCGAAGCACAAAGCCTAGCGTTATTACTCCGTGCTGGTGCGCTTATTGCGCCGGTAACGATTGTAGAAGAACGCACTATTGGTCCTAGCCTAGGTAAAGAGAACATTGAAAACGGTGTTCAAGCAATGGTATGGGGCATGGTTGTTGTGCTTGTTTTCATGATGATTTACTACCGTGCATTTGGCTTTATTGCCAACCTAGCATTGTTAGCAAACTTAATCATGGTTGTAGGCGTAATGTCGATGATCCCTGGCGCGGTGTTAACACTACCTGGTATTGCTGGCATGGTGTTAACTGTTGGTATGGCTGTTGACGGGAACGTACTTATTTTTGAACGTATTCGTGAAGAAATTTTAGGTGGTCGTAGCGTACAACAAGCGATTCATGAAGGTTATGGTAATGCGTTCTCAACCATTGCCGATGCTAACATCACTACCTTTATGACTGCGTTAATCCTGTTTGCTGTGGGTACCGGTGCGGTGAAAGGTTTTGCTGTTACCTTAATGATAGGTATCGCGACTTCGATGTTTACAGCCATTGTTGGCACACGCTCTATCGTGAATGCGATTTGGGGTGGTAAGCGCGTTAAGTCATTGTCTATCTAAGGGAGAAGTTGGATATGTTTCAGATATTTTCAGTAAAGAAGACCGTCAACTTCCTTCGTCATGCAATGCCTATCAGTATTATGTCGATGGTCTTGGTGATTGCCTCTTTTGTGTCGCTTGGCGTGCAAGGCATTAACTGGGGTCTAGACTTTACCGGTGGTACAGTAGTTGAAATGGAGTTTTCAGCTCCTGTCGACTTAAACGTACTTCGTGCAACTATGACATCGGACGAAGCTGAAGGTGCTGTTGTACAGAACTTTGGTTCTAGCCGCGATGTTTTAGTGCGTTTACCTGTAAGAAGCGAGCTGAAAAGTGACGCTCAAGTAGAGGCGGTATTAACCGCGGCTCAATCAATTGATGCTGGCGTAGTACAAAAACGTGTTGAGTTTGTTGGCCCACAAGTGGGTAAAGAATTAGCAGAGCAGGGCGGCCTAGCGGTTATTGTTGCCTTAATTTGTATTCTTATCTACGTTTCATTTCGTTTCGAATGGCGCTTGGCTGCAGGTTCTGTAGCGGCACTTGCTCACGATGTGATTGTGACTTTAGGGGTGTTCTCGGTATTACAGTTGGAGTTTGACTTAACTGTTTTAGCGGGTTTGTTAACGGTTGTCGGTTACTCACTTAACGATACCATCGTTGTGTATGACCGTATTCGTGAAAACTTCCTTAAAATGCGTAAAGGTACGCCTGAAGAAATTGTGAATACCTCAATTACTCAAACCATGAGCCGTACGGTGATTACTACCGGTACGACCTTGATTACCGTGATTGCGTTGTTCCTGAAAGGTGGCACCATGATCCATGGCTTTGCAACAGCATTGCTACTGGGTATTTTTGTGGGTACGTACTCATCTATTTATGTGGCGAGTTATTTAGCCATTAAATTGGGTATTAACCGTGAGCATATGCTACCTGTAGAGATTGAAAAAGAAGGCGCTGATCAACCTTCTATGATGCCTTAAAACCCATTGTAGATAGCCTTAATAATAAACCCCAGCATTGCTGGGGTTTATTATTTGGGTCATAGGCGTTTATTGAAATTATTGTTGCTGTTGGATGTGTCGCTCACACGCTTTAAGCACGGTTGAGTACCATGGCACATCGACATCAATAATTAATGCTTCCCAGCCATCTGTGCTGAGTATGTCAATTGATGTTATTGACAATATCTTGGTCGTCTTCGCTTTAGCGTTAACTCTAAACGTACCAATATCGGTATCAATACGACTGATACTAATACTTGATGCTGCTTGTTGCTTGCTCATCATTTAAAGAACCTGTTTTTTTATTAACCCGCTTTTATTTGTACGACAGGAGCAGGGGCTTTGTCTGCTTGAGGGGCATATACCCCAGTGCCCGTCATCGCGATATAGTTAATATTTTGGCTTATCATCTTACTGCCAACATCCTTTGATGTTTCTGGGCGGCTAATTAAATAACCTTGAATGCAATCAATACCCAGTTTTTTAACTAATTCAAATTGCGGTGCGGTTTCAACACCTTCAGCAACGATTTTAAGGTCGAGGGTTTTACCTAAGCCACTGATAGAGTTTAAAATCTTTTCATACTTGGGATTAATATTAGCTTGGTCGATAAACAGTTTATCAATTTTAATGACATCAACAGGCAAATTGGCTAAGGTTGATAAAGAACTAAAACCTGTCCCAAAATCGTCAATGGCAATCAGCACGCCTGATTCGCGCAGTTTTTCTAAGTCAGCAATCACTTTTTCTGAGGCTTCAATGAAACACGTTTCGGTGATTTCGAGTAACAATGCTTTAGGAGGTAATCCCACTTTGATGATAGTGTCCATCACCCAGTCATACAGTGGTATATGCGATAACTGTACTCCTGATATATTGACTGAGATCCGCACTTTGTTCATACCCGCGTTGTACCAAGCCGCCATTTGACGACAAGCTTCTAATAAAATCCAATTACCTAACTCTAAAATTAAGTTTGAATCTTCAGCAATAGGAATAAATTCGGCAGGAGGGATAGAACCTTCAATCGGATGATGCCAGCGAACGAGGCACTCAAAATAATCGATACTAAAATCGTTCACATTAACGATGGGTTGAAACGACAAACTAAAACTATTGCTTGTCATTGCCAAGCGCATTTCTTCGAGTAAGTAATGATAGCGGCGCATTTTATTGCCCATTTCAGGCGAATAAACACGATAAATACCGCGTCCGTCGGTTTTTGCACGGTACATCGCCACATCAGCCATTTGTAATAGTGTGTTAGGGTTTGCGGCGCTGTCGGGATAAACCGCAATACCGATACTGGCACCAATTTTAATTAATTTGTTGCCGAGAACAAAATCGCCTTCAATTTCTTGCAATACATTTTGTGCGACTTCGATGGCTAAATTATCATCATTGAGATTTTCAATAAAAATGGAAAATTCATCACCCCCAAGTCGCGACAAGTTTAACTCTAACCCTAACGAAGCGGCCAAGTGACTGAGTTTACGGTTGCGGACTACCGTTGTAAGGCGCTGGGCTACTTGAATCAATACTTCATCGCCAAAACTGTGGCCAAATGAATCATTCACTTGTTTAAAACCATCAAGGTCAATAAATAACAGAGCTTGTCTTTTCTTTAATGCTTGTGCTTGCTCTAACTGCGATTGTAAATGATGTAAATAGGCATGGCGGTCAATCAACCCAGTGAGTTTGTCTTGATGTTGGCTAATAAAGTTTTTATGTTGTTGGTCATTTATTTGTTTATTGAGCTCTATCAGAGCCAAGCTCAGTTTCGAAATGGTATTTTGCTGCTCAATATTAGGCGGTGTGGTATTAAAGGCTGCTAATAGCTTATTGGTTTCGTTGTTGACCACCTCAAGTGAAGCATCGAGGTTTTTCTTTTGTCTACGGGTAATATAAAAAGGCATGCCTATGGCAAAGCCGCCTAATAACAATAATGGCAAATTACTAAATAACATCACGTTGCTAAGGATGTGATTTAAGCTAACCGCATTTAATTGAAATCCAGCTTTTGATAACACGGCATAGGTGTTTTGCTCATCTTCAACGATATCGTAATGTAATAACCAATTAGCCCAGTGGTTGTCTAATTGCACCACATCTCGTTGATCGAGTTGTTGTAAATTAACGTTGCTGTTGTCGCGATTAAACGCATGTAGGCTCTGACTCAGTGTTAATATCACTAAAAGGTATAATCCGACTAATAAACCGCAAGCAACTAAGATGACTTTGGATATTCGCATTATGTAAGCTCTTCATTGTCAGTAGATTAGACGGAGGAGGAGAACTGTATCGCATGAACCTAGCAATAATAGGCCTCTGTTTTATTGTACAGTGTAGTGTAAATGTTGTTGTTAAACAATTCGCTATACATTTGTTTAACAGAAATTATTGTTTCTTAAATAACCATACTTGATTGATTTTAGAGTGAGTTTTGGATAGCCGTCCTGCGGCATCACCTTGCTCTTTTGCTGGTTAGTCGGGCAGATTCTAGCAATGTGTATCAACACTGAGTAAACTGGGTAAACAGTGGTGATACACCTTAATATCTGGCCAGTGTGTTTATGCTAAGTGTAATGTAATCAAATAATCTGCCTGGCCATTTTCTGATGAAGTAAATTCTCCGTGGCCAATATAGTCTAGCAAATTGTCTGTTCCTGAACCTTGTACAACCGTAAATTGACTTTGTGCGACACCTTGAGAAAATGTGCCATTATGCAATAACACAATGGTGCCCGCGATTTCAGGAGTGGTTATCGTTAAGTGTTCAATACCCGTAAATGCAGCTTTAGTGTCTTGTTGGTGCGACATAACATATCTAATGTCTGCTACACCAGAAACATCCCCCGAGTAGCTTTGGCTAATCTCTGCAATAGTTTGTTTGCTGCCATCATGATGTTCAGCATAGGCTGACTCATTCCACGCTGTAATTTGAAATACACCCTTTAAGACAATTTTACTCATTTAGGATCCTGTTATTTATCAATAATAGTTAACTAAGGTAATCATTATTTATGAATAATGTCCAATTTATAAACAGTGCTCGACAGATTTTGGTTGAGGCAGTAGGATGAAACAAATTTGCCAGCAAGAGCAATGCAGTAGGATAACCCATGCAACAACGAAAAGTATTACTAGCCGGTGGTAATTTGTTACAGGCTCACACATGGAAAGGGCTGCTGGAAACCAGCGGAATAGATGTTGATCTTAAAGGCGAAGCGCTGATTGGTGGCGTGGGTGGCCTGCCAATAGAAATGCAGACCGTTGAGCTGTGGGTTATGGACAGTCAGCTCGCTGCCGCTCAAGCCTTACTCGACTCTCTCGATATAGAACAACCTCAATGGCAATGCATGCAATGCCATGAAATGAATGAAGGCAGCTTTGAATTATGCTGGCATTGCAGCGCACAAAAAAGTGAAATGCATAACGCGTAATGTGTCGTAAAACTGAATAATATCTCGAGAATAATGCCTTTAAACACTTGTATAAGTTTATTATTTTCTTAAACTATTTGATAAACCTTTTTATCGGTTATGGCATATTTAGTTGCCACAACACCGTGGCGTTATCTTATTTAAGGACTCGTTATGCAAGCATCTCCAGCCTTTGCCAGTCTAGTTGAATCTGTCATCCCCCATATTAGGTTATTGACCATCGAAGAATATCAACAACAAGACCAATGGCAACTTATCGATGTACGTGAAGACAATGAGTGGCTCCAAGGCCATTTACCCAAAGCCAAGCATTTGAGCAGAGGCATTATTGAACGTGATATTGAGCAACGTTTCCCAGACAAAACTGTACCTATTTTACTTTATTGTGGCGCAGGCCAGCGTGCAGCATTAGCCGCGTATAATTTACAAGTTATGGGGTACACCCAGGTTGCATCTATGATCGGCGGTTATCGCGCTTGGATCCAACATCAATTTCCTATCGTGCAAGACTGAGAACTCAATGCAATATTTTCCGCTGTTTGTTGATACCCAGGGATTACGAGTTTTACTCGTAGGCGCTGGTGAGGTTGCTTCACGTAAGCTCGACTTATTAGCACGTACTGACGCTGTTATCCATGTCATTGCCCCAGACATTGCCGCCGATATTGATACTTATCACCAACAAGGGCGCATTCGCTTATCTCGTCGTCCGGTCACCCAAGATGATATTGCCGATATTGACATTGTCTATTTAGCCACCGCGAATGAGCAGCTGAATATGGACTTTGCTGATATCGCCAATGAGCGTGGTATTTGGGTTAATGTTGTTGATAATCCAGGGTATTGCCGATTTATCACCCCATCAATTGTGGACCGAGGCCGTTTAGTTGTGGCGATTAGCACTGCTGGTGCAGCGCCAGTGTTTGCCAGAACAATTCGCTCTCGATTAGAAACCATGTTACCGGCATCGTTAGCACCATTGTTTGACTTTGTGGCCAGTAAACGTGAAGAAGTTCAGCAAAGCTTAGCCGGCGTTAAAGATCGTCGACTATTTTGGGAACGTTTTTTTAACAGCAACCAAGATAGGTTCGATAACCTTACCGAGCAGCGCTATGCAGATGCTTTTAAAGATATGACACGCCAAGGTGAAATACTGTTACTGACTGAGCATACACCCGCAAATTTATTACCGATAGCAGCGATGCCATTACTGCAAAAGCTTGATGTCATTTTCAGTGATGAGCCACTTAATAGTGAGATTAACGAGCTTTTACGCCGAGATGCTAATCGAACTCAGATCCCTAAACTCAGTGATATCGCCAATCAATATGAACAAGGCGATCGCGTGTTAATAGTGGCTGCGCCAGATAAAATATCTCAACTCATTGCCTATTTTCCAATGGCAAAGCATTTACGTCCGGGCGCGTTATAGCTCATACCAATTCCACTAATTATCTGGTCATTCAGCGGGAGTTCTGTGTCTTCTAGGCAAGTAATAGGATTGTAGGCATAGTTGTTCTCGGCAACTGCTCCTGCGTTGCTCTACATTCTGCATCCATGCAGTCGTACGTCAAAAATTCTATTAAGCAGTATAGAAGGCACAGAAACCCGCCTTGCAGGAGGCGCTCAGACTGTCCATTTCTTTGTTGCATTGTCTTATAAGGGAATAACCATTATTTCAACAATGCGCCTAAAACTGGACAGTCTGAGTGACTCTGATTGGTCACATAATTAATGGAAGTGGTATCATATCCGCTCTAGCAACTAACACGCCGAGTGTACTTTGTAGTAGACTCGGTTTTTTATGTCTATCGAGATCCCCAATGGCCGCTAAAGCTACTGTATTTAAAGTTGCACTCCAAATTGCCGACATGGACCGCCACTATTACGCCGATCATGCGTTGACTCTGGCGCAACACCCTTCTGAAACAGATACCCGTATGATGGTACGTTTATTGGCTTTTGCATTGAATGCATCGGATACCTTGGCTTTTAGTAAAGGTTTGTGTGTTGATGATGAAGCTGAGCTGTGGGACAAAAGTTTAAGTGATGAAATTAACGTGTGGGTTGAGTTTGGCCAGGCGGATGAAAAATGGTTACGCAAAGCCAGTGGTCGCGCTAAGCAAGTTATTTTATATACTTATGGTGGGCGTAGTGTGCCAATTTGGTGGCAGCAAAATCAACAAGCATTAAGTCGGTATGATAACTTGTCGGTGGTTAACTTTCCTGAAGACGCCGTAAAGCAGCTTGCGGTATTTGTGACTCGTAATATGGCGCTTCAAGTCAGTATCAGTGAAGGACAGGTATGGTTATCTGACAATGAGAATAGTGTGTTAATAGAGCCAGAAAACTTAAAGTCAGTGTAGCTAATATCAAGTAGCTAATATCAATTTGAGAGTTTGCTGAATATAAAAGGTATACCCGCTAGCACATTGGCTACCATGTAAAAGTTAATTTAACCTTAATTTAGCAATTGTGAATAAACTTTAATCTTAAGGGTATTGTACTCATAAAATCACAGGCAGATAATCAAAGCATGTTTTAAACAAGATAATTAAAATAACACATTGATAATTATCTTATTTTTTTTCAATGCTTGTGTATTAAGGATGTTGTTGTGAAAAAACTTGCCCTTTATCCAGTAGAAAAAATCGATGAATTAACCTCTCCAGAAGCTCATGAAGATATCTCTTTGCTCTCTTCCGCCGTCAATATTTTTACCGATTTTAAAAAAGTCACCCCGTTGGTTATTGAATCAAACTCGTCCGCAGTAGAAGTGGAAAGTTTGATGCAAAAATCTCACGTGCGTCTCAAATTAGTGATTAATAATAAGCATGAGTTTATAGGGTTAATCAGCTTTGAGTCGTTACATAATCAAGAGATTCTAAAACGCGTTGCCGAAGGCCATCAACGTGAACAGCTTAAAGTCACAGACTTTATGATTGCAAAAGATCAGTTAAAAGCCATTGATTATGAAGATTTAACTTATGCCAGAATTGGTGATGTGATTGAAACGTTACAGTCAGCAGGCCAACAGCATTGCTTAGTGCTCGACAGAAAAAATCATGCGATTCGTGGGGTATTATCTGCCAACGATATTGCTCGTAGATTGAAGCTAGCGGTCGATGTGAGCACACCAAACTCATTTGCATCAATTTTTGAGGTGATCAGTAAAATTCAACAACCTGCGGTATTAAATACTGTTCAGCCACATTTTTAATATTCTCACTGAATGCTAAATATAAAAATAGCCACATTATGTGGCTATTTTTCATTCATCAATCATTGTTAACGGACGATTACTGGAAGCTTAAGCTCCAGGTATCAATATAACCAGTATCTCGGTTCGCATTATCAACCGCTTTGAGTGTCCACACGCCACTAGACTCTATACCCGTCATGTTTGCGCTGTAAGTTTGGCTAATATTGTCGGTTGAGCCTCCGGTATTGTTATGCAGCACCACTGTTTGACCACTTGGGCTGCTCAATTGGACTTTCAAATCACCGATATAGGTGTGAATGACCCCGAGTGACACCGACACTGTGCCTGAATCACCTGTACGAGAGACCGTGATTGGACTGGTGATCCCTGTGGTATTGTTATCTGGAATCGAGTAGTTATTAGTGTTGGTGTAGGTTGCTACGCCGCCAGTGCCTGTGCCACTTCCTGAGCCCGAAGCGGTATAGTTGGCCACTAAACTTACGCCACTAAATGCACTGTAACCTTGTACCATCACGTAATATGTACCAGATTGTGCAGTAGCGATTGGGCAAGATTCAGCGTTACCACTTTTCCATGGACGGCAATCGTAGCTGCTGGTCGTCGGAGATGCGCCATATTGAACATATAAGTCAGCATCACCCGTGCCGCCACTCATGGTAAAGCTTAAGTTTGTGGCGCCTGCTGGTACGTCTAATGAATAGTAAAGTTCATCATTTTTAGCACCGACGAGACCAGTCTTAGCAACTCCATTTTCAAGGGCGCTATCACCGCTGCCGCTTCCTGGATCGGTTGGGCCTGAACAAGACTCATCTAAGTAGGCTTTAGCCGCAGTTGCGTTCACCATACCAAAGCCTGTTTGATTATCACGTCCAGCCACATTTAAATCATCGGCTGTTGCATTAAGCGCAGCACGTACTTCTGCGGCACTACATTCTGGGTGATAACTCCACACCAATGTTGCTACACCCGACACGTGCGGTGTCGCCATTGACGTGCCGTTATAGTATTCATAATCTTGGTTGCCCAAGTTACTCACAGTGGCAGATTGGCCTATTCTAGCCTGGAGGGCTAAACCGGTTGCACGGTCTACCGACATTGATGGAATTGTGATTTCACTATTGGCATCGACTAAAAATGGGTTTTGTAACCCAGGTAAGGCGCTATTACTGTACACAATGACCCCGCTTGCACCAGCAGTATTACAGGCTTTAACGGCGTTAATTTCAGGGTAGCTTGAACCTTGGTTTCCGACACGTTCTACTAAACAGATTTTATTGCTCATGTTGCCACAATTAAAGCTTGTACCATTAACCGTACATTCAGCTAACGCTGCTGTAGCCGATGCATTGATAGGGTCGGCGGTATAACTGCTGCCAGACGGTGTTAAGCGGTTATGGGGTACAACGCCGCTGTTAAAATACGATTGCCCTGTAATGGTAATATCTGCAGTGCGGCCTTCGCCCACGGTCACTGTCGATAAAATGGCTTCACCAGGGCCTGAAATTTCAACTTGATCGGTATATTGCGAAAATGCGGCATGGTCACGGTTGCTGTCTACAGCCGCCACAGACATCACGCTGTCGTATGATGCCGGGTAACTATAACTGTTGTCGCCTGCATTACCGGCCGCAGCAATTAATAATACGCCGTTGTTATAATGGCTATTTAAGGCATTACGCTCGGTGGTCGTTGAGCCACTGCCGCCTAAGCTCATGGTGACGACATTCGCGTTGCCAGAGTTGACACAGGTATCGATAGCCGCAACCAGTGATGAAGAGTAACCCCAACCGGCTTCGTTAAACACTTTAACAACATGAATATTGGCATTTTGGTTTGGCATTACACCCACAACGCCTTCATTGTTAGCAATTGCTGCAATGGTGCCTGCTACGTGAGTACCATGGGCATTATTATTGCCCGGCTGATACCAATTACCTGTGCCAGAGTTGTTGGTTCCGGTGACATTGTTACCGCTTAAGTCGTTGTGACTGCGATCGTAGCCTGAATCAATGATACAAATGCTGCGATTACCTGTTTGACTGTCGCTAAGCACGGTTGCACCAACATAGGTTTGACCCCAAGGCGTCGTTTCAGCCATGAGTCGACGGGGTAAGTCTTCTTCAACGTATTCCACATCTTGACGAAGGCGCAGTGCTCTAATTGAGCGGTTATCTAGCTTAGTTGAATAACTATTGCTGCGGCCAATGCGCTTCATTTCGCGTGCTTGAACACTATTAAGTGCTCTAAAGTGGCTATACACTTCATTAGTGCGTGGTTGGTAATCCATGCTACTTGCATCGTTTACCTGGTTAACACTTTGGCTTGTCGCCAGATCATTGATGACCTGAGCGGCATTATCGTTTCTAAACTTAACGATATAACGTTTTGGTAGTGGAGACTGTTGCTCAACTTGTTGATTATTTGATGAAAGTGCAACAGAAGCCGGTGCGGCATTCACGTGGGTTGAAATCGCTAACGCGAGGGCTGTCATGCTAAGCATGGCAGTCGTTTTCTGATTGTTTTTCATTTTATCTTCCATGTTATCAGGGTTAATTTTTGTCTTTCTAATTATGTTTTAGCGCTAAACGCGATTTGTTTAGCAAAATAAAATGTAATCAAAAAATAACCACATGTAAATAAATTGTTAACATTTGTTGTTTTTGAACAAATGATACGACCTGCTGGTTTTGAATTTATATTATTAATTAATGAATTAGTATTCTTGTTTGGTTGGGCGTTTATTGTTCAAAAGTAGGGGGGTTTAAAGTGTTTTTTGATGAAAGCGCTTTATGATTGTAGAGAGGTTAAGCAGGGTTTATGCGGTTAAAAAATAATCGCTCTAGCTTTGGGTTTTGACGGATATAAATAAGGATTTTGATTAAATGGATGCTCAAGAAAAAGCGCTCTGAGCATCCATTTTAAATAAGTTGGTGTTTGTCGCAAAATTTAACGCGCTGACATAAGTGTGTTCAAACCACCTGCATCGTATGTATTGTTGTAACCTTGTTCAATTAGTGAAGCTTGAGCAAGGCTGCTACGACGACCGCTTCGACAATACAGCACCACTTCAGTATCTTTGTTGAGATTGAGCTTGGCTAATTGTGGAACGATAGTATCAAACGGAATATTAATTGCACCTTTAATATGACCCGCAGCGAACTCTTCAGGGGTACGTACATCAATTAGCGTCGCGTTAGCATTAATTTTTTGCCACGCAATATCAGGTTGCTGTTCTGTTGCCATTGATGGCATAGCGCACAACGATGACAATAATATTAAGCACGTTAATATGGGCTTTATTATGTTAATGGATTTATTTAACACCTTGAGTTCCTTTTTAATTGGGGCCCTGGCTTACTCTTATTTGCCTAAGGCTATTTCTGCTGCTGTTTTAAGGCCTAGTTTTTTCATCACTATAGCTGCAGGGCAGAAACCTGTAAATGCACTTTGGAATAGATTCGCGCCAACAAATACGGTTAGCCAGATAAAATGTTGACTCACGGTTGCCGTAAGCACTAAAGACAACAAAATCATAAAGCCAGCAAAGGCCATAACGCTTCTTTCTAATGACATATCGAGCTCCTTTGGGCTTGTGCCCAGTAAAATATCAATCATTGATTAATGTGTTTTAGCTGTCATCTTGGTCTTCATGACCGTGTAGTACAGCACTGGAATAACGATTAACGTTAAAATTGTTGAGATAAAAATCCCGAAAATTAAGCTGATGGCTAAGCCATTAAAAATGGGGTCATCAATAATAAACATTGCACCTATCATGGCTGCTAAAGCCGTTAACATGATGGGTTTAGCGCGAACAGCCCCTGAGTGAATGACGGCTTGTTCAAACGGCACGCCAGCAGCAGTTTGATGGTTTATAAAATCGACCAGTAATATCGAGTTTCGAACAATAATCCCGGCAAGTGCAATCATCCCAATCATCGAGGGCGCGGTAAATTGTGCTCCTAACAACGCATGCCCTGGCATAACACCAATGATTGTTAATGGAATAGGCGCCATAATGATTAAGGGCACGATGTAGGATTTAAATTGACCAACAACAAGAAGGTAAATGGCTATCATGCCAACGGCATAAGCGATGCCCATGTCTCTAAAGGTTTCGTAGGTGATCTTCCATTCGCCATCCCATAAAATGGCCACATCGGTTAACCCGTCTGGCTGATCGACAAAACGTTGAACGATAGGGTAGGCTAATTCACCTTGCTCGGTTTCATGGTTAATTTGGCTGACCATGTCGAACATGCCATATAATGGACTCCCGGTTGGGCCCGCCATATCCGCAACAACCATGATCATAGGTACCATGTTTTTATGCACTATTGGCGCATTGATGGTTTGTTGCTTCACTTGTACTAAGTCAGCCAGGGCAATTTGTGCCCCGGTTTGGTTTGGTAAACGTAATTGCAATACCTGTTGTAAATCGACCTTTGCCGCCTCTGCAACTTGTAAACGGATTGGTGTTGGGTATTTACGTTCTTCAAGGTGCAAATAACTGGCATCGTTGCCATTTACGGCACTATTGATGGCATTAATGATGCTGCGATAAGACACACCAAGTAAGCGGGCTTTATTGCGGTCAATATTGACTTGCCATTGCTGTTGTTGCGCAGGTAAAAAGATATCTACATCAACAACGTAATCAGTATTGTTAAAACGCTGTTGTAAATCGTTTGCGGCTTGTTCGCGCAGCGCTGTTGTTGGAGCATAGACTTCGGCAACAATCGGTGACCACACAGGTGGCCCAGGTGGTACCTCAACAATTTTAACGTTGGCTTGGTATTGTAAGGCAATACGTTGCAAAGGTTCACGCACCGATGATGCTATCGAGTGGCTGTCGCGATCACGGTGTTTTTTATCGACTAAGTTAACTTGAATGTCACCTAATTCTTGGCTGCTTCTTAAAAAGTAATGTCTTACCAGGCCATTAAAGTTCATTGGAGCATGGGTGCCCGCATAGAGCTGAATATGCTCAATTTCTTCAACGGTTGTAAGGTATTGACTTAAATCTTGCAGTACACGCTGTGTTTGCTCAACAGGTGTGCCTTCAGGCATGTCTACCATCACCTGAAACTCAGATTTATTATCAAATGGCAGCATTTTTAGCACTACCGCTTGAAAGACCGGTAAGGCTACGGCAAATGCAATGAGCAACATAATGCCAAGCGCTAAGCCTTTACGTGCTTTTGATGCATGTTCACCGATTAAAAATGGGCTCATTAATGTTGTAAAAAAGCGAGTTAGCGCTGTTTCTGGTTCGGTATGAGGTTCGCTATTACTGTGATGTTTATGCTCTTTGAGTAAATGGCCGCTTAACCATGGCGTCATAATAAAGGCAATTAACAGCGAAATTAGCATCCCCATGCTGGCATTAATGGGAATAGGGCTCATGTAAGGCCCCATTAGTCCGGATACAAATGCCATTGGCAACAACGCTGCAATAACCGTAAAGGTTGCTAAAATGGTGGGGCCGCCCACTTCATCAACTGCACCAGGGATAAGCTCAATCATGGGTTTATTGCTTAACGCCATATGTCGGTGGATATTTTCAACCACCACAATGGCATCGTCGACCAAAATACCTATCGAAAAGATCAGCGCAAACAATGAAATTCGGTTTAAGGTAAAGCCCCACGCCCATGAGGCAAATAAAGTAATTGCCAGTGTAATGATAATGGCGATACCCACTACCGCCGATTCACGTACTCCCATTGTAAACAGCACTAACAGCACCACGGCAGAGGTCGCAAAGATCAATTTGAAAATAAGGGTATTGGATTTGTCGCCGGCAGTTTGGCCATAGTTGCGTGAAATCGCGACGTTCACATTGTCTGGGATCAGCACATTGTTGGCCGCTGCAACTTTAGCTAACACGGCATCGGCGATATCAACTGCATTTTCGCCCGCTTGTTTGCCTATCGCAATGGTCACTGCAGGGTAACTACCTTGTTGATTAACATGCCAAACGCTTTGTTTAGGAATATCGCTTTGTAATTGAATATCGGCAATGTCAGATAAATACACCACACCAGCAGCGCCTGTGGTGGTGTCTGAGTTAACTTTGATTAATAGGTTTTTGACATCATCAAGATTACGTAAAAATTGCCCAGTTTGTAGTTTGATTTCTTGGTTGTATTGAGTCATTGACCCTAAGGCCGAGGTTTGATTGTTGTCTTGCAGTGCATCACTGATATCCGTAAATGTTACCGAATAACTGTTCATTTTGATTGGATCTAAACGCACGTTGAGCACTAACTCATGCCCACCTTGGCTATAAATCTCTCGAGTACCAGGAATACGCTTTAATTCAGTTTCGAGTACTGATGACACAGAGGTTAACTGTTCTGCAGTTATACTCGGGTCGCTTGACCACAAAGTCAGTCCGACAATCGGTACATCATCAATACCACGAGGTTTGATAAGTGGTTCGCCTATTCCGGCGGCGTAGTTAAATTTATCGCTATTTGAATACAGCTGGTTATAGAGATTAACCACCGCTTCATCACGTGGTACGCCTACGTCAAAGATAGCAATAATCAAGGCGCCGTCGGGTTGAGAAAAAGAATACAGGGTGTCGATGCCTTTAATTTCAGAAATAATTTGTTCTGCAGGTAAAGTGACTTGGTTTTCGACTTCTGTTGGTGTTGCGCCAGGGTAAGGAATAAACACGTCGGCAAAAGTCACATCAATTTGTGGCTCTTCTTCTTTTGGGGTAATGATCACCGCAAATATACCGAGTAGTATGCCTAATATGGCTAATAACGGTGTGATCGCACTATTTTGAAAGGCACTGGCTATACGGCCCGAAATCCCTAAACGAGTTGAGCGTTCTGCAGGAGACATAAGTTACTCCTTCGCTTTAGCGGCACGGCTACGTATTAAATACTGCGCGGCGTCTAGAATAACTTCATCACCTGGCATTAAGCCTGATAATACTTCTATTTGTTGTTTTTGTTTGTCGATAAAACCAAGGCGAACTTGATTAAGCACTATTTTGTCAGCACTTTTTCGGTATACAGAATTGAGGTCGCCTACTTGATGAAGCGCAGATAATGGGACAAATAAACTCGGCTTACTGGTTTGTTCAGCAATGACTTTTACCCATTGGCCAACCTGTAAATCAGTATTGTTGTGATAAGTAAAATTAACCCGAACAGTATGACTGTGGGTTTGTGGGTCGGCAAAATTAAACGGATTAATGTCTGTCGCTGAAATCATCTGGCCATTAGCTAGCAAAATGTTGACTTTATCTAGCTGTTGTAAGGTGACTAAATCTTGCTGGGGTATTTGAAATACTGCTCGAAGATGTTCATTATCGTAGCCAGAAAACAACGCCTGGCCATAAGAAATGGTTTCACCTTGCTCAACAAAGCGTTGGGTCATGCGGCCACTAAAGGGGGCGCTTACAATGGTATAGTTGAGGTTTTCTTTAGCTTTTATGAGTTGCGCTTTAGCAGCGCTAACCGCTTGCGTCGATGTTTTGGCTTCGGCTGTTGCTTCATCCATTGCCCCTTTTGAAATAGCCCCTTTGGGAAACAATTCTTTATAACGAATAAATTGCGCCTGAGCTTCATTATTAACCGCTTCTGCTCTGGCGAGTTCAGCCTCCGCCCCTGCAAGTTCAGCGCCTTGTTCTTTATTGGTGATTTCCAATAGCGCACTACCGTGAGGCACTAGGTCATTCACGTCGTGATTGATATTGATAATACGCCCAGAGGTTTGTGCTGACACGGTCGCGGCTTTTGTAGCCTCTACTTTTGCGTCAAATACCCGCGGTTGAGCATAGGTTGTATATGCCAGTGTGACAGTGTCAAATTGAGGTTCGGCAGCAAATAGCGGTACTGAGGTTACAGTACAAAATGCACAAAATAATGATAGAGAAGCGAATAAGCGAGACATAATAACAGCACCTATATAAAGTCTATAAGAAAATTCTAATGGACTTTGGTTTTTTACGCAATAGCGCTGTAGAAAAAATTTTATAAATTATAACTTTTAGGTATAAAAAAACCGCCCAGAGCAAGGCGGTTTTGTTAAAACAGGATAACGTTATAAGCAGACGTATTGTGTACGGCTTTTAACGCTATGAAGTTAAAGTTTAAAAGCTGTAGTTATACTGTAGTGAGTAATAAACGGCATTAGAGCGAGTTTGCGCTGAAATCTCACTGTCTAACCCGGTGACCATAGGTAAGATTGCGCTGTCTTCTAATACGGTTACATCTTCACCGCGGACAAATGCAATACCAAAATCTACGCTAGATTTGTTGGTTAAATCGTAAGTTGCACCCGCGGTATACCAAGTACGGTCTGAATCTGGAATGGATAACGAAGAGTGCTCATCTACAACGCCTTCATCACTGGCAATACCTGCTCGCAAAGTCCAATCTTCTGATAAGTTATAAGTCGCCCCTAAACTTAAGAACCAAGAGTCTTTCCAGTGGTATTCTTTTAAGTCAGCTTTTGCCACACCATTATCACCGTCAATGACTTCGATTCGGTCAAACTTACTCCAGTTGGTCCACTGCGCAGTGTAGTGCAGGGCAAAGGTATCGGTTAGCTGGTGGAAACCGGCAAACTGAGCAATATCAGCAATAGGGATATCAATTTCGTTGTATTCAGAATAAGCATAATTTACATCACCTTTAGCGGTTAATGTTGGACTTAAACGGTAGCTTAAGCCAAAACGATTATCTTGATCCATTTCATATACAACACCCGCAATACCACCTAGTGCCCAACCATCGGCTTCAACATCAACAATACTGCCTATTTGTGGGTTTTCGGTGGTACGGGTTAAGGTGCCGCTGCCATAAACAGCATCAATACCTAGACCTAAGCTCCATTGCTCGTTAATACGATACGACACACTGGTGTTTAAGTTCACGGTAATGACTTCGGTGTTACCCAATAAGTCTACCGGCGTTGGTAATGGAACGTCGTTGCCACCCACGGTTGGGGTCCTGTCGGCTAATGCCGTTAAATCTGTGCCTGTGCCATAATTGCTGAATGCGGCAACACCAAAGGCCCATTTATCATCGATTGGGTTAATATAATAAAAGTTGGGGATCACTTTTGATTCTGCGGCATCGTGCTCACTGCCATAATCAACATTCTGGCCACCATATGAGCCTGTGACTTCAGAAACTGACACATCGATGTCGGCATAAACCACACCTAAAGATAATGATGTTTCATCAAATAAAGCCATTGCTGCTGGGTTACGTGATAATACCGATGCATTGTCTGCAATCACAGCTTCGCCAGCCATTGCACGGCCAATACCAGTAGCTGATTGACTATTTAATTGAAAACCCGCTGCTGATGCTTGTGCACTGGCGAGTAATACCGCAGATGCTAATAAAGTCTTGTTGAACTTGTTCATTATATTTTCCCATTTATTATTTCCATGACGTACAAGTGTTAACTCGTATGACCACTCATGGCTTATAGTCTGGGGCATCTTAGGTAAGTGACCACCATGTAACAACTCCGACCAGATGTTAGTTGTTGTTAATATTACGTTAATTTAGCTTTGCGTGAATGATGTAGGTGTTTGAAAGCATTGTGGTATATGTGATTTGTTGTTAGTAATAGCTTAATGAACTCAATGAGTTAATGTTTATTAATATGTTGTTTTTAAACCATAGAGCACGAAAAAATCATCTAATGTGATATTAGGCCAAGCGCAGAGAATATAATGATAAAGCCGCACATAACCTTAAATAATTTAAGGTTATGTGACAGTTGTAAGCTGAAAGTTATGTTATCAGCTTAACAAGGCTTAAGGTTTTATGACTTTAATGATTGACTAAAATCATCAAAATCAGCCACTGTTTTAGGCGCTGGTGGTGATAGCTTACTCACAACCACACCCACAACCGTGGCAAGAATAAAGCCGGGTACGATTTCGTATAAATCAAAAATACCGCCACTTAATTGCTTCCACACCACGACCGTAATGGCACCGACAATGATGGTTAACACTGCACCATTTCGGCTAAATCCACGCCAAAACAATGACATTAATACCACCGGTCCAAATGCAGCTCCAAAGCCTGCCCATGCATAGCTTACTAAGCCAAGTACGCTACTATCTGGGTTGAGTGCCACGATGCCCGCGACTAAAGCGATAGCGATAACACCAAAACGTCCAACAAGCATTAATTCTTTATCAGTGGCTTTTGGACGCAACCATTTAAGGTAAAAATCTTCAGTGATGACACTAGAACAGACCAATAATTGTGAGTCAATAGTACTCATAATGGCGGAGAGAATTGCCGCAATCAATATTCCACCAATCCATGGGTTGAATGCCACGTGAGCTAAGTTGATAAATACGGTTTCTGAGTTTTCGAGCGGATTGGCGGCAAAATATAAGCTGCCGGCGATGCCAGTTGCTAATGCACCAATTAACGCTAACACCATCCAGCTCATGGCTATACGGCGTGACAAGACAAGATCTTTAGGGTTACCAATGGCCATAAAACGCGACAGAATATGCGGCTGACCAAAATAACCTAAGCCCCAAGCGAGCAGAGATATTAAACCTAAGGTTGTGGTGTTTTCATTAATAAATGACAGCATTGCAGGGTCTATTTGCTTAAAACCTGTTTGCGTGTCGGGTTGGCTGAAAATGGCCACGGGGACAATTAACAAGGCAACTAGCATTAAACAACCTTGAAAAAAGTCAGTCCAACTCACGGCAAAAAAGCCACCCACAAAGGTATAGGATACAATAATAAATGAACCAATAACTAAGGCTAGGGTGTAATCAAGGCCAAAGACTTTTTCAAATAATATGGCGCCACCGACCATGCCTGAAGATGCATAAAATGTGAAAAAGATTAAAATCGTGACGGCTGACACGAGTCTTAATAACCCATGGCTGTCGTTAAAACGGTTTTCAAAGAAGTCAGGTAGAGTTAGAGCGTTATCTGCCATTTGGGTATAAATACGTAAACGTTTAGCGACAAATAACCAGTTAAGCCACGCGCCAAAAATGAGACCAAAACCAATCCAAGCTTCACCTAACCCACTGAGGTAAACCGCACCTGGCAGACCTAATAATAGCCATCCCGACATATCAGATGCCCCCACGCTGAGTGCGGTAACGGCAGGGCCCATTTTTCTGCCACCAAGAATATAATCATCGACGGTATCTGTTTTGCGGTAAGCCCAGTAACCTATCCCCATCATTAAAACGAGATAGCCAACAAAGGTGATGATGATCGGTGTTTGAATTTCCATGTTGTGTCCTGTGAATTATTTTTATGTCACAATCCTAGCAGAACTTTGCGCTGGCTCACACTTTGATTTTTTCATGATCAAAAAAAATCCGCTATTCAACGAAATAGCGGATTTAAGTAGGTGACTGGTTTGACTAAATAAAAGTGTTTTCTACTTCTTTTTTAACAAAATCTAGATCAGAAGCGGGTTCGCCAACAAGGACCATGTAAGCATCAGCTGTTTGAAAACTCTTGCCTTTGTATTGGTTGTCAGCAAACGCTTCTTCCAATACAACGCGGCTTTCTGCAGGTACAATAAACAATGTCACTTTATTCCCTAACTCATCAGCCATCACCAAATGCAGTGACTTAACCCCTTGAAAGTCACAATAAGAAGTATAAAACACTCTTCCTGGTTGCTTGATGAATTTTGAATCACTTAAGCCTTTTATGCTCGCAAGCTTAAAATTGACATCATTAAAGCCAATATCTTGCTCCATCACCAATGCTTTGGTTTCATGGTGTACATGGGCTAATGAGTTTTCAGACAAATTAACCGGGGTAAAGCGCAGCAAGCTGAAACTAACCCCAACAACAAAGGCAACCGAGGCCGCCATGGCCATCATATAGCGCCCACGTTTTTTGGTCTGCTGGTGCAGATTTAATTGCTGTCGTAATAATAATTTATCTGCTAAATCTTCTGGCACATCAATATTTAATGCTTGAGTTAGCTTTTGGTCAAATGCTTTTAGGTCTTTGACAAATTTAGCATCGTCTTCATTTTCAGCAATGTGCGCTAAAAACTCGTCGAATTGATTATTGGGGTCGCCATATGCTTGACGACGAAATTGTAGATCATCCATTTGATTGACCTCTTACCTCTGGTGCTTCTAATGCTTCTTTTAATTGGTTTCTAGCTCTGAATAGGCGCGTCATGACAGTATTGCGGTTCAATTCGAGCATATCGGCAATTTCATCGCCACTAAATCCACCAATCAGTTGCAATAACAACGGTTCTCGGTATTCGATATCGAGCTTACCTATTTGGCGACGAAGCCAATATTGTTCTGTTTGATCTTCATTACTTGACGAAAAAACATCTTCAAGTAACTCTTGTTCAACATCACTGTAGTCAAATTGTTTGCGCTCAAAACGTCTGGCATTTTCCCGGCGTAAAATGGTAATCAGCCACGCTTTTGCGGCTTTATCATCTTTTAAAGAATCTAAAGAACGCCACGCTCGTAAGAACGTTTCTTGAGTGATGTCTTCAGCAACATGTTTATCTCCGCAAAGCCAAAAGGCATAACGGAATATGTCGGTGTGAAGTGCCCTGACAAGGCTATCGTATCGTCGTTGTTTTGTTACCATGTCAGATAAGACCGCGACATCAGACTTTTTCTTTCGTAGGGATCCGAACATTTATTAACTTTTTTTAGTTAAACATGCTCAATAGCTTAAAAAGCCCGAGTGGTAATAGCAAGATAAATCACCCCAGCGGTCAATCTGATCTGGGGCGATTGGGGTAAACCCTTTAAAGGTGAAGGGTTAAGGGTTTAATTCTGCGATGAGTGATTTTTTATGGGATTGCGGTTGCTCTTTGTAAGCCAGAATAGCATCCATGAGTGATTTTTTATCCATAGCCTGCGGTTTACGACTGTATTTATCGGCTTGCAGTTTATGAATAGCGCTAGCGAGCGGGACCGATAAACCGCTAATTTGACTGAGCGTCATAGGTTGGCCTAAACGTTCACTAAAGTAGGCTTGTACTGCGTTCATTGCCGCGCTGCTGTCATTTCTATCACATGCATGAATAATGGCATTTAAGCCCGTGGTGGCGGTTTTACGCGGTGCATTAGGCTTTGGTTGTGGATTGTATGAGTAACTTGCCGCTACTGAACGGCGCCATAGTACTAATGTGATTAGCCATAGTGTGGCAAATACTGCAGCGATAATAGGCCAATATTGCGGATTGCTAGTAGCGCTATAACTGTCGGCTGCTGGGATATCCGTTGTTGTTGCACTACTACCCACCACGTTAATGGTACGCTCCGGTAATGTGGCAAATTGTTGTTTTTTAATATAGGGGTTCCACCAGGGGACGCGGATTTCAGGTAAGGTGTAAGTGCCTGGTTTTGTAGGTACTATTGCCGTCGTTAAACTGTATTGCGACACCACTTGATTGTCACGCACAAAGGTTTGTCTCACCGGTTTTTCAGGATAAGCTTTTAACCCTTCTGCTAACGGCATTTCAATATCAGGCAGGCTTGTATCATCTGTATTTGAAGCAATAAGGCTGATGGTGCGGGTAATTGGGCTGCCAACTTCAAATTCGCTGACATCTTCTGGCCATGTCTCTTTTAACATTGCAATGTCACTGACTAGCCATTTACCTTGATAGCTCGGCGGTATTGAGTTGATTTGAATCACCTCACGCTCAGCTTCTGTTTGCATTGGGCGGCTTTCATTAAAACCAAACATGCCACCACGTCTTTGCGTTTCAATTAGAACGTCACCGGAGAAACTTGCCCCGTTGATGACTAACTCACCAGGTAAGTCGGCAATAATCCCGTAAGTACGTTCAATCACCCGAAAGCGGCGACCATCGAGTATTTCACTGCTGTCTTTGTCTTCACCAATTTGTTTGATTTGCGCGCCTTCAACGGCTGGCGAGCTTAATACGCCACGTTGGAGTTCTACTGCCAGATATAACTTAACTTTATAGGTAATAAGTTGGCCGACGTAAGCTTCAGATGCGTTGGTTTGCACTTTAATAAACACATTTTGTCGCTCATCTGCCTTAGTGCCTTGTGCAATAACATTTAAGTTAATAGGATTTGAGCTAACGCCTTTTATGTTAAAGGCTGGAATGGTCACCCTGCCCATACTTTTAGGCGACAGTAATACCTGCCAACGGGTTTCGCGTGTGGTGTCAAAGTTAACCATTTTGGTACTACGACCAACACTGGTTCGGCCAACGATAAAATCTTGTAATAACACAGAAGTATCAAGGGCGCCGGCATTAAGGTCGTCATCGGCAACAATATCGAGTACAAAGTATTCGCCTGCAACCACGGGGTTACGATCGACCGTTGCTTGTACTTGGCTAAGTGCAAAAGCCGGTGAGGCAATAATAAATAGCAATAGGCTACATAAAGTTCTGATTACCACTGTTCATTATCCTTAGTCGGTTGACTATTTTGACGACGTTTTTGATATTCAAGTTGCATTTTATTGCGGATGAGCACTTGCGGGTCTTCACTGACGGCACGTAATGCCCGCTGCATGTCTGCAGGTAAATCATCTTGATTGACTTGTGTTGCTGAAACCACCTCTGTAGGCTCGCCTTGAGGTTGCTCTTCTGGCGTTACTGGAGATTTACCCGCACTTATTTGTTGTTGCTGTTGATTAGCTTGCTCTTCTGCAGCTTCTGCCGCCGCTTGCATGCTTGCTTCATTACTTAATGGTTCATCGTTGTCATTGGGGGATTGCCCTGATTGAGATGATTGCTGTTCGGTATCAGCGTTCTCGTCAGTGTTTGATGCCGACTGCTGTTGATCTTGCTGTTCATCGTCTTGTTGAGAGCCTGATTGTTCTTGCTGTGCCTGCTCAGATCCGTTGTTGGGCGAACTATTTTGCTCACTGGTTTGATCTTGCCCCGATGATTGTTGTTTTTGCTGATCACTTTGGGGATTGTCTTGTGATTGTTGTCCGTTTTGCTGGTTATCTTGTGGCTCATTGCCTTGTTCTGATTGCGATTGATCAGAAGGTGATGAGTTATTGTCCTGATTAGACTGGTCAGCATTAGCGTTTGAATCGTTTGATTGCTCACTGTCGCCAGACTGATCTTGATTTTGCGAGGGTGACTGCTGCTGTTGCTCAAGAAGCTCTTTGGCTAGTTCAAGGTTTTGCTCGGCACCGGCAAAGGGGGATTGCAATTCAATGGCTTGCTGATAACGCTTAATCGCTTCTTGATAATCATTGAGCTGCATTAATGCATTACCTTGGTTGTACAAGCCGTTGGCGCTGTTATCTTGCTCAAAACCTTCAAGTGCTTGCTGATAGTTACCCGCTTTATAGTGTGCAGAGGCTTGCCATTGTGGGTCATTAAAGGTGTCAGCCGCATGAGTAAAGTCACCTTGTTCAAACGCAGATTGCGCTTGTTGGTCTTGAGTCTGCCATAAATCTTGCCAAAGAGAGGCGTGTGCAGGTTGGCTATTTACTGCGTTTAGGCTCATCAACGCGCCAAGGAGAAAGAGTGGATTTAGCACTAATGTCATTAAGCCCTGGCGAAAACTAATCAACATAGGTAACACCAACAATATGGCTAAGTAAGGGCCTAAATCTTGCCATGATTCACCCGCAAGTTCTGTTTCGGTGGCTTCGCCGTCGATGGCTAACCATTCGGTGAGCGTGTTTACATCACTGCCGTCAGTTTGAGCCGGAACCAATATGCCCTGATGTTGTTGAGCTAACTTTTGTAATAACGCGTAATCTGTCTTAGCGACCACGACTTCGTTGCTGTTGTCACGTAGCAATTGGCCATCACCTAAGCGAATAGGGGCACCTTGTTGGCTACCAAATGCCATAATCGATAAGCGATAGCGACTGTTTTTTAAGGTTTTAGTGGCCAGGTTAAATTGGCTGTCTGACACGCCGTCGGTCATTAAAATAATATCACCACCAACGTGTCCACCTTGAGCCAATAACTCTTCAGCCAGAGCGAGAGCAGAAGCCAGGTTAGACCCTTTGGTCGGCATAATTTCTGGTGACAGTGTAGGCAGCAAATTTAAAATTGTTGCGCTGTCACGTGTCAGTGGGCTAATGGTATAGGCATCACCTGCGTAGGCAATGAGGCCGGTTTCACCTTCTTTTAGCTCTGACAATAAGTCTGTGGCTCTAAACCGGGCGTATGACAAACGGTTAGGGCTTAAATCGGTGGCGTACATCGACAATGACATGTCCATGATAAGCACTCGGCCTTGTTCGGTGGCAAACACGGGTAAATTTTGCTTATTAACGGCAGGACCGGCTAAGGCTATCACCGCGATAATCCAACACACAATTAACAACCATTTAGGTTGGCTTTTGTTGTCTGAGCTTTGGTTGATCAATAACTGACTTAAATGCGGTGCAATGTATTGTTTCCATGCTGATTGCTGGCTGTGTCTACGCCAAAACAATAAGCTGACTAACGCGACAGGCAACAGGGCGAAAAGCCACTCTGGTCGAATAAAATGTAACATGATTAGTTAGCTCCTTTGGTGATGCTTTTAGGAGCAAACAGCGTCGGCCATTGTTGCTGTAATACAATAAGTAAACTGATAAGCAAAGACATTAACAAAGGCCAGTAAAATAATTCACTTTTAGGGCGATAACTTAGCTGGTCCCGACTGACGGGTTCAAGCTTATCGATTTGTTGATAAATGCTGTCTAATTCTTCAGTGTTGCGCGCTCTAAAGTAATAGCCATTAGTCATCTCTGCCAGTTTTTTCAATTGAGCTTCGTCTAAATCCATTGACGGATTAACGCGTTCTTTACCAAATATTGTGCGGCGTTCAAATACTTCAGCCCCAACACCTATGGTGTAAATGGTGATGTTACGTTTAGCAGCGATTTGCGCAGCCACTTCTGGTTCAATACTGCCGGCATTGTTTGAACCGTCAGTTAATAAAATTAATACACGGTTACTCTCGTCCACTTGATCGAAGCGTTTTACCGCCAGTGCAATTGCCTCGCCAATGGCGGTTTGTTTGCCCACGAGACCAATTTGTGCGTCCGCTAAAAACGTGGCTACAGAACGGCGGTCTTGGGTTAAAGGGGCCTGCAGATAGGCGTGGTCGGCAAACAAAATCAGCCCAAGCCTGTCGCCATTTCGGCGTTCAATAAAGTTGCTAAGTACATGTTGAATGAGAGTGAAACGATTGACTGTTTGCCCATTTATCACCATGTCTTCAATTTGCATACTGCCGGATAAGTCAACGGCCATCATTAAGTCGCGACCTTTAGAGGGCAGCTCAATAGGCTCACCTAACCATTGGGGTCTGGCTATGGCGATTAATAAAAAGGTCCACATTAACCAATAACGTTTTCGGCTTTGTTTGTTTTTACGGGTATGCATTACCGTCGTCGCTGTAGCTATACCCGGAATTTGTAAGTGTCCACCTACATCGCTGGTTTTGGTTTGTTTAATTAACAGCGGTAAAGGCAGTAATAACAATAACCATGGCCAATATAAAGCTAACATTAGGCCTCCTGCGCTTTGGTGGTGATTAATGTGTGGTCGCTAAAGGCTTGTGTGTTGGTTAACCAAGCCTTAGCTAGCAATAATAATTGCTGTTTATCTTGAATGCTTAATCCGCTGGCCTGGTGGCGCTTAACCAACAACTCACCCATTTGTTGTTGATATTTTTTGGGCAAGCGCGTATCTAACCAATCAAACCAAGGCTGACCATTTAATTTAGCCAGGTGTTGCCGCGGCAGGTAAGTCATTGCGGTGCGCTTAAGTAAACTATTTACGTTTGCAGCAAAATCATCATCATTGATGTCGTATTGATTTAGCATCGCAAGCGCCATTCTTCTTGGTGCATGCAGTTGATATTTTTTATACAGTTTAAAACTAAACCAAGCCAGTAAGGTGATTATTAGCGCAGCGATAATCCAATAACCCGGTGCAATGGGCATCGCACTGATGGGGTCGGGCAATTTGATGTCTTGTAGTTGTGCTAATGGTCCAGCATTAACATCGTTTGTGATTGGCGGCATTGGCGAATTTGAGGTTGTCATTTAACGTAAAATATCCAATTGGGCACTAAGTGGTTTTGCGGCATCAATTAATCTTGGCTGCACTTTAATTAAATTCATTAAGTTAATAAATTGCTGTTGTTGTGATTGCTGATTGGCTAACCATGCATCATAACTTTGGCGCGTTAACGTCAGTTGTTGTTGGCCATCTCGTACCGGTAGTGTGAATTGCTTCGGTAAGGTTAAGGTGCCTTGCTTAAGAGGGTCGGTGATCACAAAGGCGCCGATATCACAATGGCGTGACAACTCTGTAAGCGGGGCTAAACACTGTTGATTAATGTGTTGACCGTCACTAATAATCCAAATCAATGAACCTGGTTTAGCAATGCGTTGTAATCGCTGACAAGCTTTAAACATATGGTCAGGGGCTGACACAAGCTGATTAATTTTGCTTAACTGTTGTTGATGAACGTCAATTAACCCGGAGGTTAACTGTAAAATCCCTTGACGGCGGCTGCGAGGTTTAAGCTCTAAATGAGTAGACTCACTGGCGATGAGCGCGCCTAGGCGGTCGCCATGATTGATTGCATTCCAGCCTAGCGTGGTAGCTAAGTGGGCAATTTGTACTGATTGCAATAACAATTGCGAGCCAAAATAAGCGCTGTGGCTCAAGTCAATAAGTAGCAGAATAGGGCGTTCGCGCTCTTCGACAAACAATTTTGTGTGTGCCACTCCGGTACGCGCCGTTACTCGCCAGTCAATGGTACGTACGTCATCACCATTTTGGTAGTGACGCACCTCAGCAAACTCCATGCCGCGACCTTTAATTAGGCTACTACGATGACCCGATAAAGCCGCTTTTGCGCGAGATTGCCGGTCAGGTATCGCCCTCGACAAGCTTTGACACGCAATAAGTTCTTGTTCGGTTAAATTCACACCATCGCTGTAGAGTGGCAGTGACTGAGTATCGTGCATCATAGCGTTATCATACTTACTAATATCAACATGCAACTGCGCCTTTAAGGTACGGCAACTTGGCTAAGAATATGGTCTATAACCTGATCGGCGGTGACACCTTCTGCTTGTGCTTGATAGCTCAATAACAGTCGATGACGAAGCACATTAGGCGCAACAGCTTGGATATCTTCAGGTGACACAAAATCGCGTTCATATAACCATGCACGGGCACGCGCACAACGTTCTAATGAAATGGTTGCACGTGGGCTAACGCCATACTCTAACCATTTTGCAAGTTCGCTACTATAACGAACAGGCTGGCGAGTGGCCATAACGATTTCGACGATGTATTTTTCAAGTGGGTCGGCTAGGTAAATTTCTAACGCTTGATCACGAGCGGCAAATACATCTGCTTGGGCTACGGGGTCAATAGTTGGCAGTTGATGTGTTTGGGCTTCTTTTCGTGATTGGCGTAAAATTTCGCATTCAGTTTCTGCACTGGGGTAATCCAGATTTAAGTGCATTAAAAAACGGTCTAACTGCGCTTCGGGTAGCGGGTAAGTCCCTTCGTTTTCTAATGGGTTTTGTGTCGCCATCACTAAAAAAAGTTCAGGTAGTTGATAGCTGTTTTTACCCACAGTGACCTGGCCTTCTGCCATTGCTTCTAATAATGCAGATTGTACTTTAGCTGGGGCTCGGTTGATTTCGTCAGCCAAAATAAGGTTGTGGAAAATTGGCCCTGCTTCAAATTCAAATGTCCCGGTTTGCTGACGGTATATATCAGTTCCGGTTAAATCGGCAGGCAACAAATCTGGCGTAAATTGGATGCGATGAAACTCGCCTTCGACACCATCACAAAGTGCTTTTACAGCACGGGTTTTGGCTAAGCCTGGTGGGCCTTCAACTAATAAGTGTCCATTGGCGATAAGTGCAATTAATAGGTTTTCGGTTAATACGGGTTGACCTAATACAACAGTATCTAAATAGGCGCGCAGTGAGTGGAAACGACTTAACGGCATAGCTGTACTCAATTTATTTAGTTGGCATTGGGGTTATTGAAGCCTATGTTATGAATTCTATGGGTTTTTGGCTAGTAGGATTAACATATTTTAACTATTAATGAATCAGATAGTTGTAAACGCCTGTTTAAAACTATTCAATAAAAAGTTAGAATCAGATCACACTTTGATGGTCTGACCAGATAATCTGGCCAAAATAGAATACTTATCGGCTCTGCCTTGATGAGCTAACAATAATAGAAGGGTGACATATGAGTGATAGACAACAGGTAACGAATGCCCGGGGCGATCGTATTGCGATTGTGGCTGGTTTACGAACCCCATTTGCGAAACAAGCAACGGCTTTTCATGGCGTGAATGCGTTGGATATGGGCAAAATGGTGGTCAATGAGTTGCTGTCTCGCTCTGAAATCGATCCTAAATTAATTGAACAACTTGTATTTGGTAAAGTGGTACAAATGACAGCCGCACCTAATATCGCGCGTGAAATTGTGTTAGGAACTGGAATGGACGTCAATACAGATGCTTATTCTGTCACTCGAGCTTGTGCTACTAGCTTCCAGTCTACTGTTAATGTCGCTGAGTCAATTATGACCGGTAATATTGAAATCGGTTTAGCGGGTGGTTCAGATTCGTCTTCAGTATTACCCATTGGAGTCTCGAGAAAACTAGCTCATGCTTTAGTCGATTTAAATAAAGCCCGTACCTTTAAAGATAAATTTGCGATTGCACGACGTTTAGGTTTAAAAGATTTATTGCCTGTACCGCCAGCCGTTGCAGAATACTCGACGGGTTTGTCTATGGGACAAACTGCTGAGCAGATGGCGAAGACTTATCATATTAGCCGTGCAGATCAAGATGCATTGGCCCATCGCTCACATTCTTTGGCAACAGAAGCTTGGAATGCTGGTTTCTTTCACGATGAAGTAATGACAGCCCATATTCCACCTTACAAACAGTTTATCGAACGTGATAATAATATTCGTGAAAACTCGGTGCTTGAGTCTTATGCCAAATTACGTCCTGCCTTTGACCGTAAACACGGTACGGTAACCGCAGCCAACAGTACGCCGTTAACTGATGGTGCATCGGCGATTATTTTAATGAGCGAAAGCCGTGCTAAGGCATTAGGTTATCAACCTATTGGTTACATTAAGAGTTATGCCTTTACCGCCATTGATGTGTGGCAAGACATGTTGATGGGGCCTTCTTATGCGACTCCGTTAGCTCTTAAGCGCGCCGGTATGGAGTTAGAAGATTTAACTCTAATTGAAATGCATGAAGCATTTGCAGCGCAAACATTAGCGAACATGCAAATGTTTGGTTCGAAAAAGTTTGCTGAAGAAAAGCTGGGCCGTAGCCGCGCGATTGGTGAAATTGATATGAGCAAGTTTAACGTGCTAGGTGGTTCGTTAGCTTATGGTCACCCATTTGCGGCAACGGGGACGCGTTTAATTACCCAGGTATGTCGTGAACTTAAGCGTCGTGGCGGTGGTACAGGTTTGGCAACAGCATGCGCTGCTGGTGGTTTAGGCGCAGCAATGATTTTAGAGGTGGAGTAATGAGCATGGAAAAGACATTTAATTTAGCTCGTCGTGATGATGGTATTGCCATTTTAACTATGGACGTTCCTGGTGAAGCCATGAACACCTTAAAAGAACAATTTGGACCTGAAATCACTGAGATCCTTGCTGAAATCAAAGCTGACAGCAGCATTAAAGGTTTGGTGGTGACTTCTGGTAAGGCGGACTCGTTTGTTGCTGGCGCCGATATTACCATGTTGGCAGCATGCAAGAGCGAAGCAGATGCAAAAACGCTGTCTCAACAAGGACATGTGGTATTTTCTGAACTTGAAGACTTGTCTATCCCTGTTGTCGCGGCGATTAATGGTGCGTGCTTAGGTGGCGGGTTAGAGTTAGCATTGGCATGTCATTTACGAGTATGTAGTGACGATAAAAAAACCATGCTTGGTGTGCCAGAAGTACAACTAGGTTTATTGCCTGGTAGTGGTGGTACACAACGCCTGCCTCGCTTGGTTGGGATTGCTGCTGCACTGGATATGATGCTGACAGGTAAGCAAATTCGCCCTAAGCAAGCCTTAAAAATGGGCTTGGTAAATGATGTTGTACCCAATTCAATTTTAGTTGAAACCGCAGTAGAGTTAGCTAAAAAAGGCAAACAAGCGGCTAAGCCAGTAAAACAATCTAAAATTAATCAATTTTTAGAGTCTAGCTCATTTACCCGCGATATTATGTTTGACCAGGCTCGTAAGCAGGTCATGAAGAAAACCCAAGGTAATTACCCTGCACCAGCTAAGATTATTGACTGTGTTCGTCAAGGTATGAACAAAGGGATGATTAAAGGGCTTGAAGTTGAAGCTACTCACTTTGCTAACCTAGTGATGTCCAAAGAATCTGCTGCACTACGTAGCTTGTTTTTTGCTACCACAGAAATGAAAAAAGAAACTGGCGCTGAAGGGGCTTCACCACGCAAGGTGAAAAAAGTGATGGTATTAGGCGGCGGTTTAATGGGCGGCGGTATTGCCTCTGTTACAACAACCAAAGCGAAAATTCCTGCCCGCGTTAAAGATATTTCAGAGCAAGGCTTAAGCAACGCATTATCGTACGCTTATAAGTTGTTAGATAAAGGTGTTAAGCGTCGTCATATGACGCCAGCGGCACGTGACAATATTATGTCGCTAATGACGACAACCACTGAATACACCGGCATTAAAGATGCTGATATTGTCGTTGAAGCGGTATTTGAAGATTTAGCGCTTAAGCATCAAATGGTGAAAGATGTAGAGCGTGAATGCGGCGAAAACACCATTTTTGCTTCAAATACTTCATCGCTGCCTATTAGTCAAATTGCTGCAGCGGCCAGTCGTCCTGAAAATGTGATTGGTTTGCATTACTTCTCTCCGGTAGAAAAAATGCCGTTAGTGGAAGTCATTGCCCATAAAACCACGTCACCAGAAACCATTGCAACGACAGTAGCCTTTGCCCGCAAGCAAGGTAAAACACCGATTGTTGTTCAAGACGGTGCAGGTTTTTATGTAAACCGTATTTTAGCTTTGTACATGAACGAAGCTGCTCAGTTGTTATTAGAAGGTCAACGTATTGAGCATTTAGATCGTGCATTGGTTAAATTTGGTTTCCCTGTCGGTCCGATGACCTTGCTTGACGAAGTGGGCATAGACGTTGGCGCTAAGATTTCGCCTATTTTAGAGAAAGAGCTTGGTGAGCGATTTAGCGCTCCAGCCGCATTTGATAAGTTATTGGCTGATAATCGTAAAGGACGTAAAAATGGTAAAGGGTTCTATCAATATGGACCTAAAGCCAAAAAAGATAAATTAGTCGATGAGTCAGTTTACAAAGTGCTCGACATTTTAATTGCCTCAGATAAAGAAGCAAAAGATGTCGCAGAGCGCTGTACTGTCCAAATGTTAAACGAAGCGGTTCGTTGTCTTGAAGAGGACATTATTGCTTCTGCAAGAGATGGCGACATAGGGGCGATATTTGGTATTGGTTTCCCACCATTCTTAGGCGGGCCTTTCCGTTATATTGACACCCTGGGGGCTAAGAACTTAGTTGATACATTACATGGATATCAATCTTTATACGGTGAGCGTTTTGCGCCGTGTGATACCTTGGTGAAAATGGCCAGCGATGGTAGCCAGTTTTATAATAGCTAATTGGTGATTGTTGTTCATCAAAACCGCTCACTTTGAGCGGTTTTTTATTGTCTATGATTTTGACTATTTACCACACGACAATACTGTGCATAAAAAAGCGGCAAGTTGTTGCCGCTTTGTGGTTATCGTACGGCATTTATTTGCCTGAATTTTAATCGAACTAAACCTGCGTTTAAGGTATAGTACGCACTCTTTAGTTGTGTAGATCATATTTGCAGGCTAAATCAGAATTGAATGACACAGGGACTTTAGTGCTAAATAACTGAGCACATTATAGCTTTAGTATTACGACACAGTATGGATGAGCTTTCGGTACAGTTGGGGTAAGTAGTATGCAGTTAAGTTGGTTGGTGATTCTTGTGTTATCGAGTGCAAGTAGTTGTGTGGCATTTGCCTTTGCTGCTTATAAGCAAGGGTTAGCGGTTAAAAGGTGGGGGTGCCTAGCACTGATACTGGGGCCGCTTACTTATCCGTTGTTCAGTGCCCATAAGCACCTTGCTGACGTGAAGTTGGCTCGATATGGTGGTTACCGGATAAAGTGTTAGCAAGTTTAGTGACAATGAGTTTAGTGGTAATGAGTTTAGTAGAACAGACACAACAAAAAAGGAGCCTAGGCTCCTTTTTTGGTATTGAGAAGTTTATTTCCACCAAGCTTTAGCTTGAATAACTTCTAAATGGTTCAACCCTTCAGGCAGTTTCACCTTTTTTCGAGCGGGTTTAGCTAAACCTAGGGCGATTTTTAGAGAAGTAAACATCATATTCTCCTTAAGCAGTTTGAGTGTCTAGGACTTTAAGGCCAGGGATTTTAGCCGTTTGTGACTCAAGAACTCGTACACCAGGGATTCGTGCGGTTTGGGTGTCTAGGACTTTAACCCCAGGGACTCTAGCCGTTTGTGACTCCAGAACTCGTACACCAGGGATTCGTGCGGTTTGGGCGTCTAGGACTTTAACCCCAGGGACTCTGGCCGTTTGTGACTCGAGAACTCGTACACCAGGGACTTTAGCTGTTTGTGACTCCAGAACTCGTACACCAGGGATTCGTGCGGTTTGGGCGTCTAGGACTTTAACCCCAGGGACTCTGGCCGTTTGTGACTCGAGAACTCGTACACCAGGGATTCGTGCGGTTTGTGCGTCTAGGACTTTAACCCCAGAGACTCTAGCTGTTTGTGACTCCAGAACTCGTACACCAGGGATTCGTGCGGTTTGCGCGTCTAGGACTTTAACCCCAGGGACTCTGGCTGTTTCTGATGTTTGAGTGTTATTTATCACTCCGTTAGATAACGCCGATAACACTGCTAATGTAATTATTCCTTTAATCATTTTTCATTCTCTCTTATTTATTATTCAAGCTCAGGGTTAATATCAATATTATTTTGACTACTGAGCATGAATTAGCATTTAACATGCCAAAAGTAAGAGAGAATGATTTATTTTTTCATTAGCGTTTGCGCTAAAGGCTCATGTTTAAGTTTATCGGCTGCTAGCATGAGTTCAAAATCGGTTTCTTTAATTGGTTTGCTGTAAATATACCCTTGAATTTCTTCGCAATTTAGCGCTTTTAAGATGTTGAGTTGTGCTGTCTGCTCAACACCTTCGCCAACAACAGATAGCCCCATATTGTGAGCTATGGTGATAATGGAGTCGACCATTTTAAGGTCGCGATCCGATTTATCGATATCGTCAACAAAAGTCTTGTCAATTTTTAAACAATGAATTGGGAAGCGTTTTAAATACGATAATGACGAGTAACCAGTACCAAAATCGTCAAGTGCCAAGCTTACTCCCATTTTGGCGAGTTGCTGCATCACCTTAATGGCTTGTTCTGGGTTTTTGATTACAGTGCCTTCAGTGATTTCTAACTCTAAATGTTTCGCTGGCAGTTTTGTCAGTCGTAAAATTGACTCTATGCGCTGTTGTAAATCAACTAATGCAAATTGTTTTGACGATAAATTGACAGCCACTCGACCATCAAATAATCCTGACTCTAACCATTTTTGCGCTGCGAAACAGGCTTTGCGTAATACCACATCACCAATTTCGATGATCAGGCCGTTTTCTTCAGCTAATGGAATAAACTCATTAGGGCCAATTAACCCCAGTTTAGGGTGATTTAAGCGCACCAGCGCTTCCATACCGGCTAAACGCTCTCTTTTTACATCGACTTTAGGCTGGTAATACACCTCAAACAAATCGTCTTTTAAGGCTTCTCTTATGAGGTTTTCAATTTCAAGTTGGCGTAACGCATTTTGGTTTAATGACTCTGAATAGAATTGATAACGGCTACCACCCGCGGACTTCGCATGGTACATGGCAATGTCAGCTTTACGCAGTAACGCCTGTTCATTTTGTTCATCTTCGGGATACAGCACAATCCCAATACTGATCCCTAAGACCAGTGATTCATTATTGATATTAAATGCTGGTTTTAAACAATTGATGACTTTTGTTGCTATCGCTGCGCAATTACCAATGTCTGGAAACTGGTCAACAAGCAATGCAAATTCATCGCCGCCTAATCGGTATAAGCTGGCATGTTCAGGTATTGCGAGTTTGATCCGCTCTGCAACTCCAATCAATAAGTCATCGCCAATTTGATGGCCTAATGAATCATTAATCCGTTTGAAGTTATCTAGGTCGAGCACCATGAGGGTATGATGAATGTCTTTTTTTACCAGGTTACTTAAAGTGACTTGTAAGCTTGAGCGATTAGGTAAGCCTGTTAATAAATCATTGTTGGTCAGCTTTCTGAGCTCTTCTTCTTGTTGTTTACGGCGAGTAATATCCGAAAATATCCCAACATAATGACTTGTTTCGCCTTGTTCGTTGTAAATCGCATCAATGGTGAGTTCCATTAAGAAAAAATCATCCGTGCCTCTGCTGGCTTCTACTTCACCGCTCCAGCTACCTTGTTGTTTTAAAATCGTCCTAATTTGTTCTGAATAACTTTCAGGGTAACGACTAAAGCTGAGTGTTTCACTGAGATACTTTTCATGGGTTGATGCCGTGAGTTCACAGCAAGCTTCGTTGACTTCAACAAATTGGTATTTTTCGTTTAAAATGAACATGCCTTCAGAAATGTTCTCAATTGCGCGAGCAAACAAACGTAATTGTTCTTCAGCTTGTTTAATATTATTAATATCTTTGATCGTGCCGGTCATACGTAAAGGTTGATCTTTTTGATCTCGCTCAACAATTTTTGCCCGGTCTAAAATCCAGATCCATTGTTGGTTGCGTGCTTTAACGCGATAAGCAATTTCAAAGTGGTCAGTGATGGAGTTAAAATGATCATTAAGCGCTTTTGCTACACGTTCTCTATCTAAGGGGTGAATGTTGCTCTCTTCATCAGGGTTACCTGAACGGCGGCCGTCTTGAGGAAAATCTAATGATCCCCATATGTTAGAGCGATAAATTTTACCGCTTTCAATATCCCAGTCCCACATTTCATCGCCACTGCCCCACAAGGATAATTTTAACCGTTCTTCACTCAAGGCGATTTGTTTTTGTGTTTGCCGGCGTTTGTTTATAGCCCTGATCGTCAGCAATATAATAATGATTACAAACGTAGTATATATACCTAAGGCTAAATTAGATAACCACCATGGTGGTGTGATTATCACTTTAATACTTCTTACATCGGTTTTTTTCTTTGTAAATTTATGTTCAGCATATAACCTAAATGTATACTCACCAGCAGAAAGGTTCGTATAGGTAACTGTATTACTTCCATTTGTTGATAACCAGTCCTTCTCTAAATCTTCCAAATAATAGAAATATTCGAAGTCCGTGCTTTTTTCGCCTAAAACATTGAACTTAAATGAAAATGGATACTCTGAATACTTTAGTGATATTGACTTTGTGAGGTTTATTGGTCTTTCAAGTTTCTCACTTCCAGTTTTTACCGGTGTATTAAATAATAAAAATTCTTCAATGTTAATTTTTTTTGATTTTTCACTTTCAATATTCAACGTTAAAAGTTTTGGGTCTAATAATAATAAGCCTTCTGTACTTCCTAGTAATACTTTGTCATTAAGTTTTAGAGCTGATTGGGTATTGTAATCATTAAAAGAACCATCACTAGTGTTTAATGTATAGTTTTTGTTTTTCTCAGTGTCAATGATTATCACTTCTCTATTTGATGCTATAGTTATAGTGTTACCTATGTTGGTCATCGAGTAGATTATCTTTTTTCTTTTTAATATATTTGTTATCTTATTTTTTTCTAATAAATAAACAGAGTTCCTTGTTCCAAAATAAACTTTGTTATTGTTTTTGGTGATGCTAAATACAAAATCGTCATTGAATATTTTTTCTAGATTTGAGTTCTCATATTTTAATAAACCATTTTGAGATGCGATTAATAGTATTTTTCCATCTAAAAGTGTATCGTAAATTGGGTAACCGGTTCCAGTATCTATTTTAGATATTAAAGACCCATCAGGATCTAGTTTGTATACTACTCCGTCAAATGTAGATGCAAAAATCATTCTATCAAAAATATTAATGCTAAATATTATATCATTTAGTATCTTTTTCTCATTTTTTGTTATGTTATCTTTAATAATCAAGCCATCAGATGTGCCTATAAAAATTTTATCTTCAATCTTCGCTAGTGTCTTTGGGCCAGGTGTGAATTTATTGTTTTTTTCCGAAATAGATTTGGTATCAAAATTGTATGACTTTAATCTTTCCGTATTATCTGCAATTAGTAATTCATCGTCTAATTTAATCATAGACCAAATGTTTGACTCTGGTATGTTTAGTCTTCTTAGTTGGTTTATTCTTCTTGATATATCAAAAAAACCGTCTACAAAGTTAGATAAGTATATATGATTAAAGCTTCTTGATATTAGTGTGTTATTTAATCTTTCTTCGCTTATATTTAGCGAGCCAATTTTAGTTAAGTTTAATCTTCCATTATTATATGAGATGTTGAATAAGTTGTTTCTTATTATTCCTAATTCACTATTTTTTTCTTCTTCCTGTAAACTAAATGTTTTTATTATCACATCTGATATCAGCTCGGCTTTATTAGTTATTAAATAAACCCCACTTTTAGTTGCTGCTATTACTTCATTGTTCAGTAATGTTATGTCATTTGAGTCATTAATTAATTTTTTTTCTGTGTTTTGATTTATTTTGTAAACATCCCCGTCATAATTTCTTAAAAAAAACTGGTCAGATAATTTGATAATTTTTTTTACTTCATTATAGTTTTTTGATTCAGAATCTAACGTTGCTTTGTTTTCTAAATAATTGTAAGCAATAACTCTATTTTTTAATCCTATTAAAATTTCATCCCCATTTTTTGATAGAGACCATATCGCTTTCTCTCCAACAAGATCTGATATTTCATTTTTGAAAAAGGTTCCATTGCTAGGGTTGTATAATATTAACCCTTTATCAGTTCCTATAAGTAAATCACCATTATCAATATTTAGGAAATTTCGAATAAATGAGCTTGGTAATGACTTATTATCATCTCCAGCATAGAATTGTTTAAATTCATTACCGTCGAAACGATTTAGACCGTTGATGGTACCAACCCAAACGTAACCTTGCACATCTTCAGTTATAGCTGTGACAGTATCCTGAGATAAGCCGTTAGCAACGGTGTAATTAGTATGGTTGAGTAGAAAATCAAAGTTGGATTCTGTGTTTCCCATTTCTATGGCTATAGCAAAAGGGCTGATAAAAAAACAAACACAGATAAACAGTAAAATTTTAGGCATAATTGTTATACTTATTCTCGTTCGATGCCGCAAAGAAGTTGATGAATTGTCTACTTTTTCAGAAACCTGCGAGTTTGTCAAAAGCATGTTAACAAAAAAGAAGTGATTGATAGATTAATGTGCAAACATTCTAATAATTTCATTAAAGAGTTACTTTTTTATCAGCAACTTATGTAGTACTAAAGTTTTATATGGTATCGGGTTCCGTTTATGCTTTTTTTGACAGTGTTTTAGTGGCTGCATGATAAATAGTGATGCAACCACTCAATGGTTATCTTAGAACTGAAATTTGTTAGCTTGTTGCTTAAATGCTTTTAAATCGACGATCATGTTATCAGATCTCAAGCTTGCTTGGCTGTGATGTTGTTCACCACAACTGAATAATACTAAGCGGTCACAGTCTCGACTGCGCATGTGGGCCACCATAAATTTAATTAAGTCTGCTCGAGTTAACTTCATGACTTCTGCAACAACGGTTTCACGTTGGTTAAATTGATAATCTCGGTTTCCTAAGCTTACCCAGTAACGTTGGCTGCGCGTTTTTAAATTGGTGTCATTTTCCATTATTTGGCTAATCATGCCTTGCTTGGTACTTTCCCACTGCTCATTGGTGATTTGCATAACGGCATAGTTAAAGTCAGCGATAAACTCATCAATGGCTTCTAGGAGCTGCCTAGGTCCAGTTGTAGGGGATTGCACATAAAAGATAATCCCAGGGTGTCGATTTAGCGGTAAATAACCCGTGCCAACCATATAGCCGAGTTGTTGCTTAGTGCGTAACTCGTGAAAGAAGGTTGAAGACATTGTGTGGTTTAACAAGCTAAACAGTGCCATGCGTTCTGGTGTGGCCGCTCGTGATTGGTAATAAACAATGATGGCACTGTCTTGATGGGCAATGCTTTTTTCGCGCAGTAGTGAGCCTCTTTTATCTAAATTGACTAACTCTCTTGAGGATTCTGCGCTTGGCTTGGTTACCAGCGACAGTAAATGTTTTAAGCGTTTACCCAGTTGCTGGGTTTCTTGTTCTAACCAATCACCGTAGACAAGCCCTTCAAGATAAACCTTTTTGTAAAATGCACTTACGTGATTATGTAGATCACTTAGGGTGAGCTCTGCTAACTCTTCTGCCATTCTAGCGGGTTCAAAACTTCTCTTTTGCAGGGTGACCGTTAAGCTAGTAAATAATTGTGAAATAGGTTTTGCTTGAGCAACGTTATTCCAGCTGCGTAAAATTTGCTTTTTAATCATGTTAAAGCGTTGTTCGGTAAAGTTACGTTCGCGCGCTTTATTGATAATTAGTGTTAATAGTTTTTCTTGATTGCCAGTAAATCCTGTGAGGTGCAGGGTTATTCCCCCTTGATGCGGGTAAATGTTGTAATTTAGCCCAGCCACTTCAGCCTGGTAAGTTGGTTCTGTGAGGTAATCGATTAGCATTTCAACGTAAAGTCGGGTTAATGCGGCTTGTCTCGGAGTTGAGCTTGCTTGGTCTGAATCAAGTGACAAGTATAAGTGACCTTTTGGTACATTGAACTCATCATCCTTTTTGTGCCAAATACGGTAACCTTCGCCTTCAGCGACTATCTTGGGTACATCGGTGTTACTTTTGTCTGAGCGAGCTTGAGGATTAGCCACAATAAACGGGTTTTTTTCAGGCAGTTTAAGTGCATGTCGAGTGGTTATCGCAGACCATTTATCCAGTTGATGTGGCTGTAATGATGTGACCTGATAAGGCGTGTCATACCATGCTGCTTGTTTATCTACTTGTGATTCTTTAGCCACTGTCATTAAGCGCATATTGCTCACTGACATCATCGATAATAATTGCATGGTTTCATCTTCATGCATTTCATCCATTCGGTAATCACCATAAATAATATCTTCAATATCATAGTGATGCATGTTTATGCTGAGATGGCTGGCTAAGTCCAAGGTTTTAATTTGCTCCTGGTACCTAAATGCGGTATCTAATAGGCTAGCGCGTTCTTGATAACGCCAAGCGCTAACGCCTTGTTGTTTTATGAGCTCAATATATTCAAATACACAGGTGACTACTTCATCTAACTCAATATAACCTTTATCGGTTAACTGAATACTGATGGAATAATCTTTAAAGTTATAACCATTAACCCCACCGCCAGCAGACAAGTTATTCGCTAAACCTTGCAGTTTCAGATACGACAACAAACTCCCTGGACTCTCATTACCGAGTAAATGGCTGATAAACGTTAGCGGTTTGCGTTTATAAAATTGATCTATCTCGGGCAAAGCAAAACAAATGCTGACTCGTTTTTGATCTTTGAGCGGCACGATTTTAATATGCTTTTGTTGTTGTTCTTTGTTAAGTAAGGCTTCATTGGGATAGTGTTTACTGACATTTCGGTTTTCGATTGTCGAAAAATATTGCGTCACAATGGCTTCTAACTCTGCAATTGAACGCGGCGCGACAACACACAGTGTCATGATGTTTGCGCTGTAGTGTTGTCGATAAAATGCTAAAAGCTCATCACGAATAGCGGCCTGCTTACCTGCTAAAGTGGCTAAATTACCCACAGAGAATTTTGAGAAAGGGTGTTTAGGATTAACGGATTCTTTTTGCACCTGGTAAACCCGGCGAATGTCGTCTTTGAGTTTTAAGCTAAACTCTGACTCAATAGCGTGTCTTTCTCGGTCGACTAATTCTAAATCAAATTTAGGCGCGATAAAAAACTGGCTAAAGCGGTCTAAAGAGCCTTCTAACGCGTCGGCATTGATGCTGTAAAAAAAGTTAGTTTGTTCAGTGCCTGTCCATGCATTGTTGTTACCGCCATGCTGATTGATATAGGCATGGTACTCGCCTGAATCTGGGTATTTATCGGTACCTAAAAACAACATATGTTCAAGAAAATGTGCCATTCCAGGCCGCTCTGCGGGATCGTCAAAATGACCAACGCTGACCGCCATTGAGGCTGCAGCTTGGTTTGATTGCATATCTTCAACCAAAAGCACTCGTAATTGATTGCTTAATACTCGATATTGATATTGGCGATGATCATTTTGGCTTTTATAAACTGCTGGATAATCAGGCAAAAGAAGGCTCCAGAAAACATAACTTGTTATATATTGATCTTCTTATGAGTTTTTAGCAAATAGCGAAGGCATGTTTTATGCTTTTATCGACTAAAGTTTAGCTAATTATCGGCGATACTAGGGTTTGTTGTTGTGCTATTTAGCGCTACAATTGCCGAAGAACGATAATAAAAATATCCAGAGAGAAGTATGCAGTTATTTTTGATGCGACATGGCGAAGCCGGCTTTGATGCGCCGTCTGACCGAGAACGTAAACTAACCGAAACAGGCCGTATACACAGTGGATACATGGCTAACTGGTTAGGTAAACATGTAAATCAACTAGATTTAGTTATCGTGAGCCCATATTTACGTGCTCAGCAAACGTGGCAAGAAGTCAGTAAACACTTACCAGCATCTCGCAAATTAGTTGTACTTGATGATGTTACTCCATCTGGTGATGCCAAAAAGGCAGTAGATGTGGTACTTGCTTATGCTGAACAGTACAAAGCAGACAATGTACTGGTGATTGCACATATGCCTATTTTAGGCTTTATGGTCAGTGAATTAGTAGCTGGTATTGAGCCGCCATTATTTGCGACATCTGCAGTGGCACAAATTGACAAACATATGCATCAATGCAGTTTTGTTGCCATGACAGCTGCTCATCAAGTGATGGCCGCACGCTAGTTATAATAAGTGCAAGGTAAGTCTTTACTTACCTTGCAATCAGCAACAGCCTAATATTTAAATTACCTCTACTACGCTTAACGCCTATGTGGCTGCTCACCAATATCAATTAATACCAATAACGCTGCATCGCCGCCCCATTCTTTAGGTGCTTGATGAAACGCTTTTACCTTAGGGTGTTGCGCTAACCACAAAGGTAATTGCTGCTTTAAAATCCCCGTACCGAAACCGTGCATCACACAACAACAAATACTGCTTTGTTTAACGCAAGCTTGAATCAGTGCTGCCAGCTCAAGTTTGGCTTCAGATTGGCGTAGACCATGTAAATCAAGTAACAAATCGGGCGAATAGTCACCACGTCTTAAGCGTTTTAGCTCAAGCTTATCTGCGCTGTCATTTATCCAACGCATAGGCCCATCGACCGGCAACAGCGGCTGATAAGTGTCCGAAAAATAGCTGTCAACGTGGATTTGACGCTCTTTAAATTCGAATTGTTTTTTAGGTTTGACAGGCTGTTTAAAATGGTGGGTATCTTGCTTGAGAGGTTTGATACCGTCTATCAGTTGGCTAAACAGCAACGTGTCTGAGTCATTTTCGTCTTTCATGGCGGTATTGTATTGAATTCTAGGTCATCTTAATAGACATCAGTTACAATAGCGCAGAACAATTTTTTTAGGAGTGTGTTTTGGATAAGATCTTTGTAGATGAAGCGGTCACTGAGTTACGTACTATAGGTGATATGTTGCGCTGGGCTGTTAGCCGTTTTAATGATGCCAATATTTATTATGGTCACGGTACTGATAATGCTTGGGACGAAGCCATTGCATTGGTTTTTCATGCTTTACACTTACCCGAAGAAATCGGTCAGCAAGTTATTTTAAGTAACTTGACGAGCAGCGAAAAACATAAAATTGTTGAGTTAATCATTCGTCGAGTACGCGAACGTTTACCTGTACCGTATTTAACCAACAAAGCGCGTTTTGCCGGGCTTGAGTTTTATGTTGATGAGCGTGTGTTAGTACCACGTTCACCCATTGCTGAAATGATTAATAACCAGTTTAGTCCATGGTTATACAACAAGCCTGTGCACCGCATTATGGATTTGTGTACGGGTAGCGGTTGTATTGCCATTGCGTGTGCTCATGCATTTGAAGATGCAGAAGTGGATGCGCTTGATATTAGTGAAGATGCATTAGAAGTGGCCCAAATTAACATTGAGTCACTTGATGTGATGGAGCGTGTTTTCCCTATCCAGTCTGATTTATTCTCAGCAATTCCTAAAGGGCCGCATTACGATTTAATCGTTTCAAATCCGCCGTATGTGGATGCTGAAGATATTGGCGACATGCCAGATGAGTATCACCACGAGCCAGCCATTGGTTTAGCCTCGGGCCGCGATGGTTTAGATTTAACCAAGCGCATTTTAGCCAATGCTGCTGATTACTTGACTGAAAATGGGGTGTTAGTGATTGAAGTCGGTAATTCAATGGTACATCTAATTGAACAATTCCCTGATGTGCCATTCACTTGGGTAGATTTTGAATTTGGCGGTGACGGTGTGTTTGTATTAACCCGTGATCAGTTAGTTGAAAATGAATCACTTTTCTCTGTATACAAAGATGTTGAATAATACAGAGCAAGCAACAGGCAGTCGATTGAATCAAATATAGAGGTAGTTAACGCGCATGTCAGGAAACAGTATTGGTCAAAACTTTGTTGTGACAACCTTTGGTGAAAGCCATGGTGTCGCCTTGGGTTGTATTATTGATGGTTGCCCACCAGGGCTCGAATTAACCGTTGAAGATATGCAACATGATTTAGACAGAAGACGTCCAGGCACATCGCGTTACACCACCGCTAGACGTGAAGCCGATGAAGTGAAAATTTTATCGGGTGTGTTTGAAGGTAAAACGACAGGCACCTCGATTGGTCTATTGATTGAAAATACCGATCAACGCAGCCAAGATTATTCAGACATTAAAGACACTTTTCGCCCAGGTCATGCCGATTATACATATCAGCAAAAATATGGCATGCGCGATTACCGTGGTGGTGGTCGTTCATCTGCTCGTGAAACTGCGATGCGTGTTGCTGCGGGCGCAGTGGCTAAAAAATACCTTAAGCAAGTGCATGGTATTGAAATTCATGGCTACCTTGCTCAGCTAGGACCAATTACTGCTGAAACTGTTGATTTAACCCAAATCGAACAAAATGCATTCTTTTTCCCTGATGCGACTAAGTTAGAAGCATTAGATGAATACATGCGTGGTTTACGTAAATCGGGTGACTCGATTGGCGCTAAAATTACCGTGGCTGCCACCGGCGTACCAGTAGGTTTAGGTGAGCCAGTATTTGATCGACTCGATGCTGATATTGCTCATGCGCTTATGGGCATTAATGCCGTTAAAGGTGTTGAAATCGGTGATGGTTTTGGCGTGGTTACCCAAAAAGGCTCTGAAGGTCGCGACTTAATGTCACCAGAGGGTTTTGCCTCTAATCATGCTGGTGGTGTATTAGGTGGAATTTCATCAGGTCAGCCAGTTGTGGCTCATATAGCGTTAAAGCCAACATCAAGTATCAGTGTGCCGGGTCAAAGCATGACAGTGCAGGGTGATACGGTTGATATGATCACTAAAGGTCGACACGATCCTTGTGTGGGCATTCGTGCAGTACCAATTGCTGAAGCCATGTTAGCGATTGTATTAATGGATCATTTATTAAGACACCGCGCGCAAAATCAAGATGTTGTTCGTCATACGCCAGAGATTGGAATGTGTTAATGCCCTCAAGTCACCGCGCTGAACCAGATTTACGCTGGCTCGGCGCCTGCTATTTCTTTTTCTTTTCTATTCTCGGCATCATGGTCCCCTATTTAGGGGTCTTTTTTGATAGCCGAGGCTTCAATGCGCAAGAGATTGGATTTTTGCTGGCCATTTTAATGGCCACGCGCATTGTAGCGCCTAACATTTGGGCGGCAGTAGCAGACCGAACAGGGATGCGCGCCGAGCTGATTAAGCTTGGATCGTTCGCTGCCGCAATAACGTACATTAGCTTTTTCTTTGACGGCAGTTTTTTATACCTTGCTGTTAGTTTGGCCATTTACACCTTTTTTTGGAACTCAATTCTGGCGCAGTTAGAAGTGATTACCTTAGAAACCTTAGGTGACAAAGCTGAGCGTTATGGGGCCATTCGCAGCTGGGGCAGTGTCGGCTATATTGTGTTAGTGATAAGTGGCGGTTTTGCCATTGATTATTGGGGCCCTGAAGTGCTGCCTTATATGGGCATGATATTATTTCTTGGCTTATTTGCCTGTTCATTACCGTTACCGGCTAACCGCAGTGTAGTGGTTAATCGTGCAGACCGACCTAAATTAACATTCGACGCCTCGCTTATTTTGTTTATGTTATCGGCGATGTTGCTGCAGATGAGTGTCGGGCCTTTTTATGGTTTCTTCGTACTCTACTTAAAGCAGTTTGGTTATTCCGAAACCGTTGCTGGCATACTGGTTGCCCTTGGCGTATTTGCCGAAATCATCCTCTTCTTTTATTCATCTCGGTTGATCCGCCGGTATGGAATTCGCGTTTTGCTTGTGGTGAGTATGTTGCTGACGGCCGTTCGCTGGCTGTTGTTGGCTTTTGGCGTTGAGTCTCTTTTACTGTTGATCATCAGCCAAATCCTTCACGCATTTACCTTTGGCTTAGTGCACGCCGCGTCGATTCATTTTATTCATCGGCATTTTAATGTTAGTCATCGCAGTACAGGGCAGGCGTTGTATGCCAGCGTGAGTTTTGGTGTGGGCGGTGCGTTAGGTACCTGGATAAGCGGTATGATTTGGGGCGATGGCAGCCAAACGATGTGGGTGTGGGTCTTTGCCGCTAGCTGTGCGTTTTTATCTATGATTGCGGTAATGATGATCCCCAATATTAATGGTGAAGCCACCGCTAATACAGTACAAGATTAACATCTTAAAAGAGTCGCAAGGAGTTATTGTGAAACGTTTTCGCTTAGGGGTAATCATTAATCCGTTAGCAGGATTAGGTGGCAGTGTTGGATTAAAAGGCTCCGACGGCGTAGCTTTAGAAGCCATTGCTAAAGGCGCAATCCCTAAAGCTCAGCTTCGTATGGAGCAGGCCTTAGCGGTAATATTACCTTTTATTAATAACGTTGACATCATTACCGCTTCGGGCGACATGGGCGCAAATTTATGTCACCAAATGGGCTTTACTACCAATGAAGTCTATTACAGCGAAACGACCACCTCCTTGCAAGATACCCAAAATGCAGTCACGTGTTTACTCGAGCAACAGTTAGATTTATTGCTGTTTGCTGGCGGCGATGGCACCGCGCGCGATATTTATGCTGTTGTTGAAGATAAGTTGCCCGTATTAGGTGTACCTGCTGGCGTTAAGATCCACTCTGGTGTCTATGGTATTACGCCACATGCTTCTGGTCTGGTGGTGAGCATGTTACTGCAAGGTGAGCTTGTCAGTTTAATGTCGGCCGACGTGATGGACATAGATGAAGTTGCCTTTAGACAAGGCACGGTAAGAGCAAAACGATTTGGTGAAATGATAGTCCCAGCAGAGCCGCGATATATTCAAGCGGTGAAAATGGGCGGTAAAGAAGTGGATGAGTTAGTGTTAGCCGACATTGCCGCCGATATTATTGAATCAATGGACGATGAGTTATTCATTATGGGGTCGGGCAGTACCGTTGCCGCTGTGATGGAAGATTTAGGGATAGACAATACTTTACTCGGCGTTGATGTTATTCAAGACAAAACGTTAATTGCTCAAGATGTCAGTGCCAATCAATTACTCGAATTGACTGAGAATTTCTCCCTTGAGAAGGTTAAATTAGTGATCACTCTTATTGGTGGGCAGGGGCACATATTGGGGCGAGGTAATCAGCAATTGTCACCAGAGCTGATAAAACGCATCCCAAAAGACAATATTTTTATCCTAGCCACAAAAACTAAGCTTAAAGCACTTGAAGGTCGACCATTAATTGTGGATAGTGGCGACCCTGAATTAGACAAAGCACTCACAGGCTATTACAAAATAGTCACTGGCTTCCGCGATTACGTAATGTATCAAGTAGCCAACCCAGATTTAGTGGAGAACTAAACCATGTTAGAACAGTACGATGCAGCATTAGAATCTTGGATCGAAGAAAGCGTAAATAACAGTGACGATGATGCATTGTTTGCTTGTGGTTACTTACAAGGTCATATCGCTGTTGTGTTAGCTGAGTTAGAAGTCGAAGCTGAGCAAGATTTAGCCGCTCTCGATCAAAAACTACTAGGCTGCTTAGCATTAGCTGATGAAGAATTAAATGCAGACGATTACGCGTTAGTCGAAGCTGCCTGGCAACAATTGCGTCAACGTATCGTTGCGCAAGCAGCATAAATAGGAATAAAAATCGGCTTTATGGTCAATTCTTTATCACAAGTGACTATTGGTTTAGTCAACCCCAAAACCCCGGTTAACGTTGGCGGCATTATGCGCGCTGCAGGCTGTTATGGTGTCGACAGTGTCTGTTATACCGGCAAGCGTTACGAGCTAGCAGCTAAGTCTGGTGATGCGCAATATGATGTCGACACTAAAGATGCAGCTAAACGTATTCCGTTAGTGGGGGTTGAGTCATTACTTGAAAGCGTGCCTCAAGGTGCAACCATTGTATGTGTTGACTTGGTGGTTGGTGCGACCCCATTACCGTTATTTACTCATCCCAATAATGCATTTTATATCTTCGGCCCAGAAGATGGCACTATTCCGCAGCAATTAATTGATGCCGCGACCGATGTTGTTTATGTGCCGACGGTAGGTTGTATGAATTTAGCGGCATCAGTCAATGTACTACTTTATGATCGCCTTGCTAAAATGACCCAAGTTAAAGCGGATGATGAATTGATAAAACAAAGTCGTGATAATAATAACCGGACTAAAGTGAAGCATTGGTTGAAGTAAGTTCGCTCAATATCATATTTATTCGAAAATGCCGAATGAGAAATCATCCGGCATTTTTTATGCTTGTTAATTTTAATTATCAATACCATTTAGTGTAAATAAGTAATGACTCAGCGAGAGTTTAAAAGTGCTTAAACAAGGCGCATGACTGAATGGATAGTGATTCTCTTTCAAGTCATGCTGGTATCAAGCCTTAATAGATTGAATAAAAGCCTGAAAATAATGTAGTTTAAGCTACCCTTTATTATTTTGTGGAGCTACCTATGTCATTCCTCAGCCGATTATCCCAATGGCTACCGTTTGGACATGTGCCAGAAATGGATGCAAAAACCGTTTTTCAACATCTTGAAAATAACAATATTCAAATTGTCGATGTGCGCACTACGCTGGAGTGGGATAAATCACACATCAAAGGGGCGATTAACCTTCCTATTACTCACTTCTCTGCTGATTCTGTTGAAAAACTTCGGCTAAATGCTGACCAGAAAGTCATCGTTATTTGCCTCTCCGCCCATCGAAGCATTCCGGCCGTTAGAAAACTTAAGCAGTATGGTATTAAAGATGTGTACCAACTTAAAGGTGGAATGTTGAGCTGGTGGAAAGCGAAACTGCCGACATTATCAACTCAAGAAAAATAGAAAAGGTTCATCAATATGACGTTACTCTTTTTACATGGCTCGGGCTGTACCCATGTTGTTTGGCAGCACCAGCAACAGTTTTTTGAACATAGCATTGCTATTGATTACCCCGGTCACCCAGATGGGCAAACACTGACAACTGTAGATGCGTTAACTCAATGGCTGGTAGACTACATTGCGCAGCATCAGTTGGATGAAGTGGTATTAGTTGGGCATTCTCTTGGTAGCGCCGTAGCAATGCAACTCGCTATCTCAGCAAAGGCAAAGATACAATTAAAGGCGTTAGTGCTCATTGGCGCGGGAGCTCGGCTCAAAGTGATGCCTCAACTATTACAATCACTTTCAACATTGATCGAGTCAGCACAGCCTTTTCCAGAGTATTTACTGGCGGCAAATCAAAATATTGCCGAACCTCTACAATCACAAATCAACACTTCAATTATCAAAAATGGCGTTAGTGTTATGCTGACTGATTTCACCATGTGCGATAAATTTGACGTTATTGAACAACTGCCGCAAATTGATGTCCCCACGTTAATTATTGTGGGCGATGCTGATCAAATGACACCGATAAAATATGCCACATTTTTACAGCAGCATATCCCCAACGCGCAAATTGCCATTATAGAAGAGGGCAGTCACATGGTCTTTGCTGAACAACCCGATACGGTAAATCAATGTATTGAAACCTTCCTTAACACACTTGATTAAGCATGAGCTGACATATGTTGAGTTTATTCACGTAGTTGAATGGTATGCGCGGCGCTATTTTTTGAGTATAGGAAGTCGTTGTGGGATCAGGACTTGATAAAAAGAAAGAGCAATGACCTTCGCTTTGGCTTATAAAAAAGGGCTGTTTATAAAATACAGCGGTTTGTGAAAAGCTGGGCCCGACGAGCTACCAACTGCTTTGGTACTAGCCTGATGGTATTAGAGTTTTTATATTTGAATTAGATTGGATATGAAGATTTGAATTGGATATAAGAGTCAATATTTTTCAAAATGGTTGCGGGAGCAGGACTTGATAAAAAAGCTACGACCTTCGACTCTTGTTTATAAAAAGCTGAGGCCGACGAGCTATCAACTGCTTTGGTATTGGTCTGGTAATAATGGAGTTTTTATATTTAATTGGAGTTAAATATGGGGTTTTATTGTATGTGGGGGGGTAAATATAATGATTTTTCAAAATGGTTGCGGGAGCAGGACTTGAACCTACGACCTTCGGGTTATGAGCCCGACGAGCTACCAACTGCTCCATCCCGCGACTGATTTTGATTACGTTTATCTTTATTCTTGTCAAACAAAAAAGTGGTTGCGGGAGCAAGACTTGATAAAAAGCTGCGACCTTCGACTCTTGTTTATAAAAAACTGAGCCCGACTATCTATCAATTGTGCTATTCCGCGTCCGATAAACGCTATCAATTATTTTAATTCTATTGACTAAAGAATTGGTTGCGGGAGCAGGACTTGAACCTACGACCTTCGGGTTATGAGCCCGACGAGCTACCAACTGCTCCATCCCGCGTCCGATAAACGCTATCAATTGTTTTAATTCTATTGACCAAAGAATTGGTTGCGGGAGCAGGACTTGAACCTACGACCTTCGGGTTATGAGCCCGACGAGCTACCAACTGCTCCATCCCGCGTCCGATAAACGCTGTCAATTATTTTAATTCTATTGACCAAAGAATTGGTTGCGGGAGCAGGACTTGAACCTACGACCTTCGGGTTATGAGCCCGACGAGCTACCAACTGCTCCATCCCGCGTCCGATAAACGCTGCTTCGTTGAATCTAAGCTACATGCCTGTTGGCGTGTTTTCTTGTCTGCTTCAAAGCGGAGCGAACTATAGCGATCCTCCTTAAAGTTTGCAAGCAAAATCTAATTAAACCTATTTGTTTGCTGGTTAATTAATCGCTCTTTGGTCTAAATTGCAGGTATTGATTATTTAACTGGCAAATTGCGGAATTTATAGTCTCATTTCGATAAGTCGTTGGGGATATGTGTTTGAACAGGTATAATGCTGCACTGAATTTTGTGTAACGATGACTGACTAATACATGTTTAATCTTTTTGCTGCAGCCCCTAAGGGTTTTGAATATAGCCTAGCCTCTGAATTGAAAGATTTTGGCGCTACCGATGTTAAAGAAAGCGTTGCCGGTGTGTACTTTTCTGCACCGCTTGAACTGGCATATCGGATCACCCTGTGGACTCGCTTAGCGAGCCGTATCGTATTAGTTATTTATAAAGGAGCTTGTGAATCTGCCGAGCAACTTTATAACGCAGCGTATTGTATCGATTGGCCATCGCACTTTTCACATAAAAAAACCTTCAGTATAGATTTCCATGGTACAGGTGGTTTTATCAATAATACTCAATTCGGCGCGCTAAAAATCAAAGATGCGGTTGTTGACCGTTTTCGTGATGATGGTACCCCGCGTCCAGATGTTGAACGTGTAAATCCTGATTTTAAAATCGATGCGCATTTCCGTAATGGCCAATTAACCATTTCGATGAACTTTTCTGGGGCATCGTTACATCAGCGAGGTTATCGTTCAACAACAGGCGAAGCCCCGTTAAAAGAAAACCTCGCGGCCAATATGCTAGTGCGCAGTGGTTGGCAAGCCAATCAAACGACTATCCTCGACCCATTTTGTGGTAGCGGCACCGTATTAATTGAAGCCGCTTTAATGGCGGCCGATATTGCCCCAGGCTTAAAGCGTGAAAAATTTGGTTTTGAAAACTGGCAAAGTCACAACAAAACGATGTGGCAAACTATTTTTGACGAAGCCCAAGCTCGCGCAACATTAGGTAAAACACGCTGCAAGATTAAGTTTTACGGTTCTGATATTGAAGCGCACCTTGTTTCAATTGCAAAACGTAATGCCGAAAATGCAGGCGTAGCAGAATTTATTGAATTTACCGTTTCTGATGCTTTAGACGTTACGCCTCCAGTAAGTGAAGGCTTTTTAATTTCTAACCCGCCCTATGGTGAGCGTTTAGGTAATGTCACTGAACTGCTTCAACTTTATTACCAGCTTGGTGACAAGTTGAAAAAAGAGTTTGGTGGTTGGAAAATTGCCATGTTGTGCAGCGACATTGAACTATTATCGTCGCTAAAGCTTAAAGCTGACAAACAAATGAAAATGTTCAACGGTGCACTAGAGTGTGCTTTTAACATTTACACCTTACATGCTAAAAGTACTCGTCGTGAAGCCGTTGTGCTCCCTGACGGTGTTGATATTGCCGACATCGCTCCAGCATTTGCAAACCGCATTAAAAAGAATATAAAGCAACTTGAAAAATGGGCTAAAAAAGAACGTATCGACAGCTACCGTTTGTATGATGCCGACTTGCCAGAATATAACGTGGCCATCGATAAGTATGTCGATTACGTGGTCATTCAAGAATATTCAGCGCCAGCCACCATCCCAGAAGCCGTTACCAAGCGCCGCATCAGTGATGTGTTATTGGCATTGCCAAGTGCATTAGGTATTCATCCTGATCGCGTGACGCTAAAAACCCGCGAACGTCAAAAAGGCACAAGCCAGTATCAAAAATTAGATGAACGTAAAGTTGAGGTCATCACAGAAGAATACGGTGCTAAATTTAAGCTTAACTTAACCGGTTATTTAGATACTGGGCTGTTTTTAGATCACCGTGTAACGCGAAAGCTAGTGGGCGATAAATCTAAAGGTAAACGCGTACTTAATTTATTTGCTTATACTGGCTCCGCGTCTGTACATGCGGCAATTGGTGGCGCTAAAACAGTCACCACTATTGATATGTCAAACACCTATATTAACTGGGCGAAAGAAAACTTTGCGCTAAATGGTTTGTCTGGCGCTAAATACGACTTTATCCAGGCTGATTGTTTACAGTGGATAAAAGACAATAGTGATCAGCAATTTGATTTGATTTTTATTGATCCGCCTACGTTTTCTAATTCAAAACGTATGGAAGACAGCTGGGATGTACAGCGTGATCACGTCGAAATGTTAGGCGGATTAATTAAGCTGTTGTCTCCAACGGGCGAACTTATTTTTTCTAACAACAAACGTAAATTTAAAATGGACATTGAAGCGTTAAACCAAGCCGGCATTAGCGTGACGAATATTGACCACTTATGTTTACCACTTGATTATAAGCGCAACCCGCATATTCATAATGTGTGGTTACTGACCCATGCCAAGTAGTATTGTGCCTTATATTTTGTATCACACAGAGGGGTGCCATCTGTGTGAAATAGCCCAATCACTTATCGAACAAACTGATATTAAGTATCAACACGTCGACATCTGTGATGACGCAAGCTTAGCCGAGCGTTATGGCATTAGCATTCCTGTGTTAGTGCAAGATGACCGTGAATTATTTTGGCCTTTTGATGTCACACAATTACAAGAGTTTATAGGAGTTTAGATTGAGTCTGGTTCGGATAAATAATGGCTCATTAGCCTACGGTTACACTCCTTTGCTGCACAATGCAGATTTTACTATTGAGCCCGGCGAGCGCGTTTGTATTGTTGGTCGCAATGGTGCGGGTAAATCTAGCCTAATGAAAGTGTTATCAGGTGATGTATTACTCGATGATGGCGAATTTAACATTGCCAATGATGTCAACGTTAGCCGTTTACAACAAGATCCACCAAAAGCAGAAACAGGCTCGGTATATTCTTATATTGCTGCAGGTTTAAAAGAAATTGGTGAAGCATTAGAAAAATATCATCAGCTATCGCACGATGTGGCCGAAGCGAATCCCGACGACATGGAACGCATGCTTAATCAAATGCAGCGTATTCAGGAAGTGTTAGACCACAACAATGGTTGGCAATTAGATTCGCGCATCATCCAAAACTGCCAATTATTGGGGCTAGATCCTGACAAACCATTAAATGAATTATCAGGTGGCTGGCAGCGTAAAGTGGCTTTAGCCCGTGCGTTAGTGGTTGAGCCAGATTTATTACTGCTCGACGAACCAACCAACCACCTCGACATTGATACCATCGAATGGTTAGAGCAATTTTTATTAAACTTTAAAGGCGCCATCGTATTTGTCAGTCACGACCGTGGCTTTATTCAACGAATGGCAACCCGAATCGTCGACTTAGACCGTGGCGTTGTTACCTCATGGCCTGGTAGCTATCAAGCATATTTAGATGGCAAGCAAGAGTGGCTGCGTGTTGAAGCGGAGAAAAACGCCCATTTTGATAAAAAGCTCGCAGAAGAAGAAACCTGGATCCGCCAGGGTGTTAAAGCGCGTCGTACTCGTAACGAAGGCCGCGTTCGAGCCTTAAAGGCATTACGAGCTGAACGTGGAGAACGACTCAATCGTCAAGGCAATGCCAAAATGGCCGTGTCTGATACCGAGCGCTCAGGTAAGTTAGTGTTTGATGTTAAAAACGTTAATTACAACCTGCCAGACAAAGACCTAGTTAAAAACTTCAATACCACGGTTATGCGCGGTGATCGTATTGCATTAATTGGTCCTAATGGTTGTGGTAAGTCGACCTTAATTAAATTATTGATTGAAAAGCTACAACCGCAATCAGGTGAAATCAAAGTCGGTACCAAATTAGAAGTGGCTTACTTTGACCAATATCGCGAAGCACTTGACCCTGAAAAAACCGTTGAAGAAAACGTCGGTGAAGGCAAAAGCACCGTGACGATTAATGGTCAAGACCGCCATATTTTAAGTTACTTACAAGATTTCTTGTTTTCGCCTATGCGTGCCCGCACACCGGTTAAAGCGCTTTCTGGTGGCGAAAAGAACCGATTATTACTCGCAAGATTGTTATTACGCCCTGCAAACTTGATTATTCTCGACGAACCAACAAACGACCTTGATATTGAGACCTTAGAGTTGTTAGAGTCTCTGCTCACCGATTTCGAAGGTACTTTATTGATAGTCAGTCACGACAGAGCATTTATTGATAATACCGTCACCAGTAGCTGGTGGTTTGCAGGTAATGGTCATTGGTCTGAATACGTGGGTGGTTACCAGGATGCGATTTCTCAGGGCGCTAAATTTTATTCTGAGGAACCAGTTGCAACTAATGTTGTCCAATCGAAACCAGTAGTAGAAACAAAGCCTGTAAAAGCACCTGAAAAGGCAGCAAAAAAACTCTCTTATAAATTACAAAAAGAGTTAGAAGCACTTCCAAGCCAAATGGAAAAGCTTGAACAAGAGATAGAAACATTACAGCAAACGGTAAGTAGTGCAGATTTTTATAATCAACCTACCGATACGGTTAATAAAGCTCTGCAAACATTAGCAGAGAGTGAACAGAATTTAGAGCTGTGCTTCCAACGCTGGGAAGAACTAGAGTCAATGAAGTAAAGCATTAATAAAACAGGAATGGTTACATGAAGTTAAAGTTTGATAAAGCCTTATCATTAGTCGCAATTGGTGTATTAAGTGTTATTGGTTCGGCTCAAGCCGCGTCTGTGTATGAAATTGTAAACATTGAAGATTACGATTTAAATGGTACTTTAGATGGCACACGAAATGGCTATGCAATGGCCATCAACGACGAAGATGAGCTCGTTGGTATTTCTAAAGGTAAAAAGAAGCTTACTACAGACGATGTCGATGACTCAGTGATTGATGTCGAGGACGGTATTTCAGAAGCGGAAACCATCACTTATTCTGTTTATTCAGAAATTGAAGCCAACAACTTTACTTTTATTGCCAGTGATAACGCTTCAGTAGGCTCTTGGGTGCCAGAGTTCTTCAGTATGGCCAATACATTCGACCCTTCTAATGAAGATTATGATGACGACGATGAATTGATTGTAAACGATGTTGATACTTATTTTTACGGTATTAACAACAATGGTGTAAAAGTCGGAGCCTACACAGGTGAAGAACTCACACTAGACTACGAAGGTACAAGTACCACTCAAGAATATTTCTATTACCGTAAATTTGAGCTGCGCGGTATAGCGGTAAAAAATGACATTGAATATCCATTAATGCCATCATTTACTACTTATGAACGTGATCAAACTTCCGACGTTGATGCCGCCACGGTTGAAGTGGGCGGCTGGTCACTTGCTTCAAGAGTCAATAGTGATAACTTAGTGGTGGGTTATGGTAGTACCGAGCTTTCATCAGCCAGTGAAGATCGTATTGATAACTGTATTGAAGAAGCTGAAGATACCGATGTTGACAACCCAATCCCAACCGATATCTGTGTGCAAATTCTGCAATATCCAGACGCAGGTAATGGCACTCGTTATATCCAATATCAAACCCGTGGTTTTGTGTGGGATCTTGATAATTTAGATGAAGACGGCTTACCTGAAAGCACTGAATTAGAGCTTGGCTTAACCCCAGATGAAGATTCAACGCTTATTTTTACTTCTCAAGGTTTAGGAATTAACTCTAACGGTGATGTCGCTGGGCGTTCACACGTATACCGTAACGGTGATGAAGATGATTTATATTTTGATGCCGCATACTGGACCAGAGATGAAAATGGCGATTACGAATACAATTGGGTAGAAATGGAAGACGAAGTCTACTATTCAATTGCCTATGATATTAACGATTCAGGTATTTTAGTGGGTAGTTACACTAAATACATCGATGGTTATCTTCGTAGTAAGTTCTTTACCTTTGACACCAACAACCCTGAAGAAGGCATAACTACACCTAACGATTTCCAAACTTCGTTATCAGATTTAAGCAGTAAAGGTAAAGACATCAACAACCAAGGGCAGGTTGTAGGTTACATTGAATCGACATACGACAAAGATACTCCGCGTCCTAAAGTTGGCTTTTTATACGACATGAACACTGAAGAATTTGTTGATTTAAATGAACAATTAACATGTGAATCAAAAGGCTTTTTGCGTAATACCGATGGCGATTGGGAGCGTAATACTGTCAGCGTACAAGATGGCACCGGTGAGATTTTGACCTATGAAAGCGATATTTCAGTAGTTGAAGCGAACAGCATCAACGAAGATGGCACGATTGTGGGTACCGCGTTTATTCGTAAACCAGAGTATCAATACGACACCAGTGGTGATTTAATTGTTGGTGAAAATGGCTTAGCACTGTTTGAGTTAGACGGTAATGGCGACCCTGTGACGTCATATTTACCTCGTATGGTCGTGCTTAAACCAACAGGTGGCGAAGCTTGTTCATCTACAGATGCTGAAGATGATGGCGCATATGAACGTCAAGGCGCTGCGAGTTTTGGTTGGTTATTTGCTCTGCCATTTTTATGGTTACGTCGTCGAGTTAAAAAGTAACAGTTATTATCACTAAATCTTAAGCTGAAAGGCGTTGGTTTAGAGACTCAAAAAAAATCGAGGGTTTCCTCGATTTTTTTAATTTATTTCTCAATACCTTAATAAAAAGTCCATAAAACGATCATTTTTTTGATTGATCTTGGCTAAAAAAGCGTCTATTTCTATATGCAAGGCTTCAGCTCCAATTCGTCAAACAGAAGCCTGTAATGGAAGAGGACGCATGCATGAAAAGACAGAAAAGAGATCGTTTAGACAGAGCTTTTTCAAAAGGATTTCAGGCAGGAATAGGAGGGCGTTCAAAGGAGGTTTGCCCTCACGCTAATCTTGACTCACGGTCTCAATGGCTAGGTGGATGGCGCGAAGGAGTAGATGGCCGCCTTAGTGGATTGTTTAACAAATAACAGTCAATAAAAATGCCCTCAAGATGCTTATCCGAGGGCATTATTGTATTAGGAACTTATCCCTAATTTTTTAAACGTTTGGTTAGAATGTAGATGTATCGCTAAAAATACCCACTTTTAAATCGGTAGCTGAATAAATCTGACGACCATCAACCTCCATAGTGGCATCGGCAATACCTATTACTAATTTACGATGGATCTTACGTTTAATGTTCAGTTTGTAGGTCACCTTTTTAGCGTCAGGCAACACCTGGCCGGTAAACTTAACCTCACCTACACCAAGAGCACGACCTTTACCTTCAGCGCCTTCCCAGCCTAAATAAAAGCCGACTAACTGCCACATTGCATCTAAGCCTAAGCAACCTGGCATCACAGGATCTGTTTTAAAGTGGCAATCAAAAAACCATAAATCAGGAGTAATATCGAGTTCGGCAACAATTTCACCTTTACCAAATTCACCGCCATCTTCATTGATAGTAATAATGCGGTCAATCATCAACATATTATCGACAGGTAAACGCGGTCTATTAGGGCCTAAAAGATTTCCGTTTCCACAGGCGACAAGTTGTTCTTTAGTAAAACTGTTAGCTTTTTCCATTTAATCCTATACCACTCTAATTAACTATATAATGCCAACAAGATAGCGAACACGTGTAAGCTAAACAACTCCGATCACTAAATAATACGTAACTTAGCTAGCAATTTAGCAAAAAAGTTGAGCTCAACATCTTCATCATCTTGACCCGCGAGTTTATCTAATCGTTGTTGTACTAAACCATAAAGGGTTTCTGAGGCAAAATCGTTGTCTTCATTGGCAACTCCCGCTGGCATTTGCATTAAAATTTCAACGGCTTCGTCCATATGTTCAATGGCATGAACATGAAATAATCCCTTATTAACTGCTTCAATTACAGCGGGTTCTAAATTAAGTTGCAACACGTTTGCTTTAGGAATAATCACCCCTTGCTCACCCGTAAGACCTCGGCGTTGGCATAAGGTATAAAACCCTTCAATCTTTTCATTCACGCCGCCAATCGCTTGTACATTGCCAAACTGATCTAACGCACCTGTTACGGCTAAACTTTGTACAATAGGTTGTTCGGCAATGGCGGACATTAAACAGCAATACTCCGCTAATGACGCACTGTCACCATCAATTTCTTGGTATGACTGTTCAAACACAATGTTAGCATTGAGGTGTAGCGGAGCATCGCGGCCAAAAATACGATATAAACACGCCGATAAAATCATCATACCTTTAGTATGGATATTACCGCCCAACTCAGATTTACGTTCAATATCGGCCACTTCACCGTCACCATAGTGGACAGAAGTGGTAATGCGAGCCGGTTCACCATAGGTGTAATCACCCGTATCAATGACCGTTAGCCCATTAATTTGTCCTACCATAGTACCTTTGGTTGGCAGGTTTATGAAATTATCATCAAAACTCTGCGCTGAATAAACTTCAGAACTATTATGGCGAAACTTAAGCTTCTCCAGCGCTTTAGCAATAGATGCAGCATTTAACAATGACCTACCGGCATAAGCCTTGGCTTGAGCTAACAATTGCTTAATTTCAAGCATGTTTAAACTTAAGCGTTGTTGGTGTTCAACAAGTCGAGAACTATACCAAAATAAAGGTAATAAACTCGATGCTTCTAGCTCCACGCCTTCGTCTTTGGCTAATACATTGAGCCATTGAACGTAAGCCGACTCAGGGTGTTGAATTAAGTCAACTTCGTTACTCATCTCCGCAAGTAGCGGAAAGTGATATGTAAATTTACGGTCTTCTAATCGTAGTTGGCTGTAAGCCATTCCAGAACCAACCAAAATAATTTTACAATTAACCGGGATTGGAGCCAGCTCATTATTAATACGATAGTAACCGTCATGCAGGATTTGCATTAACAAATCCCACAGGTTTTCACGTTGCCAAATTGACTCTAAACATATAAAAACCAAATGGTTTGACGCTAACGCACCTGGCTTATAGAGACTGTTTTTATCCGTTTTTACCATTCGGCCTAATAAATCAGCCCGACGAATGGTGCCTTGTAAATAACACGACAATGATTCTTGCTTAGCAACAATACCGACATTTTGTGCAGGCAATGCAGCTTGCCATTTAAACTGGATCTCAGCGTCGTCAGACAACTTTTTCGTCGCGACTAAATAGTTATTAGACGGCGTATCAGCCTGAGACACTAATGCCTTGATAAATAAAGGTCTATCAACACCAGCGAAATCACCAAGAAACAAATGCTGCGAATCGATTTTGGTCATTAATTTAAATGCATCTACAGCGCGTTCTTGACCAAGCAGTAAATGACTTAAAAAATAAGTCGATGTTGCAGTTTCTGGTAAATGATATTGAGGGGCAAGTTTGGCACTAGGCAGTAACGTTGGATTCATATAGTGATAATTTGGCCATGACAACAAAAAATAATCATTCGATATTAGCATAAAGTGCAGCAAAAGCCTCAGCACATTTACGAGGGAGTATAATAAGGTATGCCCTGTATTTGTTGATGTTTGGACTAAAAAAGCCGCTTATTGGTGTACTACATGCACAAAATTAAAACAGGGCGATTAAATGGTATACATTTGGGCATATTTTTTAAATTTATTGTTTACAAGCAAACGAGTTACTTATATTATTCACGCCGTTCGGAGGGATGGCAGAGTGGTCGAATGCACCGGTCTTGAAAACCGGCAACGGTTTATCCCGTTCTAGGGTTCAAATCCCTATCCCTCCGCCACATTAAATACGAGAAAAGCCGTTGATTATCAACGGATTTTTTTGTTTCTGGCGTTTGAGTGGCTCTCCATAAGGATTGACTCAGACAATGTATCTTTATCGAGCACCCAACAACGTATACTTCACACGTATCTGTTTATCCAAATATTTACGCGACAAGGGCTTCCCCTTTGACGTAAAAGTCTCCTTACTGACTCGTGACAGAGCAGAAGCGGTCATCCGCAACATTGATGTTGCCGGAACACTCAAAAAAATCATCAAGTCTATTGACCATCAAACTCGTATTAATGACTTTATTCGTTACGTTGATGAAGTCATTAACAATCTTAGAGCGCAGTTTGATGCTGCGGATGCTGATATCACGTTCAACATCACGCCGAAACCTCATAGCATCCCAATCAGAGACACTAAGCTGTCTGAGCATCGTGAAACCACAGTTGTTGCGCAAGCAATGCCTGTACTGGGCTTAGATGAAGCATTAAGCGCATTTATTATTTCAAAACAAAAATCAGCCATCAGACCGCTCTCTATCAAGCAACTTGAACAACGCATACGCCATTTTATTGATACCGTATCATCAAAAGAAAAATCAAAAGATAAATCAAAATCCAAAACTAAAGCTGAAAGTAAGTGCGTTCACGATATAACCAGCGCAGATGCAATGACCTACCGCGATGAGTTACTAACGCAAGGCCGAAGCTACAAAAGCAATAAAGAGTACTTAGCCGCCATATTTCAGTTCTTTAAATGGTGTCAGTTAATGAACTACTCCAACCACAACCCATTCGAAAGCGTCACCGTCGGTCAAAAACCGAAAGCCAAAGCGAATCAAGGCCGCAACCGCTGGACTGCATCTGAATTAAAAAGATTAATACGCTCGACTGCGTTTAACGACTCAACCGACGATTTTAAGTGGGTCACACTCATGATGCTTTATGGCGGTTTAAGGCCATCTGAAGCGTGCCAGCTGTTATTAAGTGATATCAAGCAAGTAGATGGCGTTGACTGCATAAGCGTTGATGACAGCGGTGCAGGGCAACGAATAAAAAACATCAATGCTAAGCGCTATGTACCAATTCATAGTGCATTACTCGAACAAGGCTTTATGGCCTTTGTGACTCAACGCAAAACACAACAAATACAGCTGTTTGACTATAAACCCGTTGGAATTAACGAAGACTGGTCAAAAAACTACTGTAAACAACTCGCAAAGCTTCAAAATGAAATCGGCATGCAAGCGAATAAGCGTCCAACCGCCTACGGCTTTAGGCACACGTTTATCGATGAAATGAAGCAACTGGATATCAGTGAGCATATCGTTGCTCAAATCGTCGGTCACGCTAATCCCAACATCACTTTCAGTCGTTACGGCAAAGATGTAAACGTTGCTGCATTGCTGAAGGATATTGAGAGAATTGAATATCAAATTTGATGATCGGGTGTGGTTAATAAATAAACTTTAAACCTAAATTAACAATCTGTCTCGATTGGCAGTAACAGTGTCAGTTGAGGCACAAACACTGCCAAAGCTGTCATTATTTCGCTACAGCAGAGAGCGAAATATAATGGTATTGAAAATGGCTCGCAGTCAGTGAGTGCGAAGAAAAACTTATAAATCAAACAAGCGTTTCAAACATTGATTTTTTTATAAATTGTCTTAAATACTCTGCAACCCAGCACGAATCAGCTACAGGGTAGTGCGAAACAAACCTTTTCGCTCTCACTGAGAGCGAAATTAGTTTGTATAAAAGAGTGAGTAAGTAGTTTTAACTGGAGCTTTTTGTGAGATAGTTGCAGCATTTAGAGGGAGCCGCCGTGCTAAGATGCCTTGTAAACAATACGTAAGATTCGGGGGCTATATGCGTTATGCGAGTAAGAGATATAAAGCGAAAGTTTCCGAGCTTCACACAAAAGCGCGCTCTAATGATATGTCCATCGAATTATGGCTGGAATTAAAAATAAGATGCTCAGAATTAAAAGAGTCTAGGCGTTTAAGAGACAAGGAAGGTCAAATTATTATTTGGGAGCAGTTAAGTATCGATGACAATATGGTGACTTTTCCAATGCAAACACTTAAAGGAACACCTTTGGATGTCTTAAGCGTCTGCTTTAATGCAGAATCATTTATTCGTCTCCAGCAATCATATGGCGAGTGCCCTAAAGAAATCGCTGTTAAGGTCATCGGCTCACTTGAAAATTAGTTCCAATGCAGTTCTGCTAAATCTAACAAACTTTTGCCCCATTCGGTGTTACGCTCGTTGAGGCTCTGTCCAGTTTAACCAATTCGGTTGACCAAATTTTAGTAATGATACAAAGTACCTACACCATCGGAGGCGATTCAAGTTGTTTTAAAAAGGAAGTGTTAAATGCAGTGGATATCTGCTTATAGTCGTTTGTTCAGTATGTTGGATAAAACAGGTTCACCCGCTTACCATAGTGGCTCAGACTTCATAAAGGTAGTTCAGCAGTTTGACCGTGGCTTGCCGGGTTATTCGCTCTACATTGAAGAAAGAAACAGGCTAAAACAAAGTACAACTCGACGTGATTTTTACTGGGACATTCTCCAACATCTAGATGAGTCAACACGGTTCGAAGTGTTTCGTGCCTTTATAGATATTGTCGAGCCTCATTTTCCTACTGAAGCTCAAGACCTTCGAGCATATATGTTTGGTTACGGTAACCCTGTTCCTAAGGCTACTATTCCGAACCATCAATGGAGTTCTGATAAGCTCAACTCGACACTGTCTAAAATTGACAATGCAATAGATACAGCAAACTATAACAACGCAATGACCTTGGCATATACGTGTCTGGAGGGCTTGTATAAATCTTATGTTCAGAAGCATGTTCCAGCTAGCAGTAATGTCACTGATTTAATGCCATTGTCCAAATTAGTTCGAACTGACATTGATTCAAAGCTCTCAGCCGTAGGTAGTTATCCAGCTCAAATGCTGACAAGTATTTCTACACTTACCAGCGCAATTGCAAACTCTAGAAATAGCTTCAGTGACTCACACTTTGATCATGATGCAAATAAATGGCTAGCTATTTACAGTCGAGACTTAGTTAACTCTATTGGACGTTTGTTGTTACATTTTCTATGAGCCAAACAACTAACAAATAAGGTTCAAGAGGGATTCTCAATGTATATATTTTCAATATGCGTTGATTTTAGTGATTAAGGTGGTGTGCGGGAGCAACGTATTACGTTGCTCCCGCCGTTAGCAGGGCGTTAAATACCCAAGGAAGCTCGTGGATATTCTAAATAATCGAGAAATTGCAATTGCCCCCTGTGTCAGGATAGTTGTCGCCTCAGTTTTTCATAAAAATAAAACAGGGAGCGGTAAGTTTGTTATGAATGAAGCATTATCCAGAAGAGCATAAGCAAGCCGTCATTAGAAAGCTCCTTGAAAGTGGCTTATCATTAGGCCAATTCGCAAAGCTAGAAAGTATCAATTTATCTACTTTGTATTCATGGCGAGATAAGTATTTAAAAGTAGGTTCTAGTTTGGCAGAGAGT
>NZ_BMQI01000021.1 GCF_014648035.1 Shewanella algicola
TGCGTGGAATTTAAGTGTTCACGATAAAACCGGAATCGGTGTTCACCATCACCGGAATACGCAGTTTAACAAAGTCGATGGTGAATTGCTCAACGCTGCTGCGGATTTTTTCAGCAATGATGCTCGCTTGCTCTGCCGAGGTTTGCGGCAGAATAATTAAAAACTCTTCTCCGCCCCAACGGGCGACACAATCTTGTTGTCGAACTTGTTCTTTAAAGAGGGCTGATAATTCAGTCAGCACCATGTCTCCACCATTGTGGCCGTATTTGTCGTTAACCAATTTAAAGTGGTCTAAATCGCACAATAATACCGATAACGGTTCATTGTTACGCTGCAACCTTGATTTTTCTTGTTCTAAAATGGCGGCGGCGTTGCGTCTGTTGGCTAATTTGGTGAGTGGATCGCGCATGGCCAGTTCTTGGTATTGTCTGCTGAGCTCAAGTGCATTTATGTAGGATTGCATTCTGGAGTATTCATACAGGGCAGATAAAAATGACATGGTTAAAAACGACAAGATAAGTCGCAAGGTGTAACTGTTACTGTATTGCGCATGTTCAATGATGTGTTGTGGTAAAAAGATGATGATACAAATAATCATTATAAAGATGAATAGGTTAAATAATCCATTGCGAAGCCCTAATACATAAACAGACACTGGCGCGACAATAAAAATCCATAAGGGACCTGTGTGCTCGACTCCACCGCTAAAAACGAGGTAAAACATTAATAAATAGAGCGAATAAATGACCAGTGTCGAGCCGATTTTTAGCTCGAATTGATTGACAGAAAAAAACGCGATTAAATAAATTGTACTGGCGACAAATAATACGACAGAGAGCGTGGTGTTTTGACCAAATAAGCTGAGTAACCCCATTAAAAAGGTAATAGACATGCCAACCAGCGAAAACAAGGTAATGATCCGAGCTTGCTGTTGCTCGCCGGTGCTGTTTTGGTGCTGTTTGATGAATGTACGCAATAGGTAATCCTTTAAGTATGATAGAACTCAAAGTCGACTTAGAAATGAGTCAAGTTACTCGTAAATAGACTAAAATGTAACGCTATGTGTTATCTGTTCAGGTTGCCACAAAACGGTGATTTATCCAATGTAATTTGCATGTAATTGGTGTGCCTAACAGATAAAGCGGATGATTAAGATGTCCAATTGAAAGGGTAAAAACTAATATTGGTGTGAATTCATGCCATTGATTGAGTCGATTGTATTGTGAGCAGTCTGACAGATAGAACAATATAACTTTCAGGCAATTAATTGCCTGAAAGTTATATTGTTAAGCAATTATGAGTATTTATTGCGCATTAATGCTCATTTAACCAGGGCAGCAATGCGTTAAATGTTTGGGTGATTGTATTGGCCGAGTCTGCCTGGTAACCGTATATACGAATACCAAAAATCACTGTCATCAGTTGTGCTGCATATGCTTTAGCCAGTTCGTCGCTATAAACGCGACTGAGGTATTCGGTATAGATTTTTTCTATGTTGGACAATTGCATCGATGCAAACTGGTATAGGCTATTGCCTTGTGATGCTAATTCGAGCTGAGTCTTGATCAAAAAACAGCCACAGTAATCACACGCTTTTGATTGTTCGACTAAATCAGCCAATATTTGCTTGATACCCTCATTAACGTTTTCGGTATCGGCCATTTTTTTGTGAATAGCACCGATTGAAGCTGTGGCATAGCGAGCCAATGCTTCCTGAAACAGCTTCTCTTTACTTTCAAATTCATGATAGATGCTGCCAGGTTTTAACCCTGTGGCTTTAGTGATTTGCTGGATGCTTGATGCGGCATAACCTTGTTGCCAAAATAAACTAATAACGTTGTCTAATACGTCTTCTCGCTGATAATTTTTCTTTGCCATTTCAGCCCCCTCGTTGATACCACTGACACTATAATTCGCATGATACCATTGTTTGAATGACTGTTCAAAAAACAGCTCGTGTCTCAATTTATAATAATTATTAAGAGAGCCTGTTCGAGTTAGGTGTGGCTGACAATATTGTCAGCCACACCTTCGCTCTTAGCCAAGCATCAATGAGTATGCTTTTGATAAATTGCATTGGTCAGCTGTGGTTAATAAGTAAGGTAAAAGCGATGGTTAATACTACATTATGCAAATTGATGCTCTTGCGAAGACAATTGTTAGACATTAACGCTTAGACGATAAGTGATAATAGTAAAAATCATGAAGGTTACTGCATCAGGAGTCTTTATTGTTTTTGGGGGAATTTTTTTTCATATGGATTAGATTAGGCGTTGCACATGCATACAGAGTGTTGATTTGTCTAATGCTTATTTAGCTATAAGTGTTTAATTCGTGCGAAAAGTTAAAGTTAACTCATGTTGTGTATTAAAAAAACTATGTTTTTCAATGTGTAGCTTGTAAAAAAATGGGTTATCGTCCACAGTTAAACTCCCTTGGCCTGAAACTCATCATAAACATGACCAGATTTGCTAATTATAGAAACGTGCTTAAATTGGGTATCGGAGTATTTGCTTTTGGCTTAGTCATTAGTGTTGGTGTCGCTTTAAGTGTTAAAAATAAGAACAATAGCATCATTGTTAATGAACTTAAGGGCGTCACAGAGCAAGTGACAAATAATATTACCGATCGTATTCAGTTGTATCAGTATGGTTTACGCAGTGCGCGCGGGATTATTTTTACTGCTGGAGAAGAGGGCATTAATCGGCAAGAGTTTCATAAATACAGTTTGACGCGTGATATTGATGATGAGTTTCCTGGTGCTAGAGGGTTTGGTTTTATTCGTCGCGTCAGTGCTGCTGAAGAAAACAAATTTATTAGTGCAGCGCAATTAGATGATTGGCCAACCTTTAATACTCGGCAGCTCAACGTTCACAATGACGAGCGCTATATCATTCAGTATATTGAACCCGTAGAGCGGAACTATTCCGCTATCGGTTTAGATATCGCCTCTGAAGCAAACCGTAAAAAAGCCGCCTTAGATGCTATTTTAACTGGTGAGGTCAGATTAACTGGGCCTATCACTTTAGTGCAGGCAACAGGTAATCCATTACAAGCATTTTTGATTTTGATGCCAATCTATCGAAGTGGCGGCACCCCTGAGTTACCTGCTTTAAGGGAACAGCAGGCTTTTGGCTGGAGTTATGCCCCACTGGTAGCCAATGAAGTTTTTGAAGATTTATCTTTATCACGACCAAACACTAAGTTATTGGTTAAAGATATTACCGATACTGCCAATATTGTGACTTTTTATGAAACTCATATCGATGACTCAAGCCCATTAACTGAACATATAGTGACTGTCGAACGTGAGGTTTTTGGTCGGCATTGGCAACTGTCGCTAGTGGCTTACCCCAATTTTGTTAATGGATTTCATTTAACCTCGCCTAATATTGTGTTCACGTACGGCTTCATTTTGAGTTTGCTGCTGGCATCTTTTATTGCATTTTATAACTATACCTTAGGTCGAAAGCAGCTCGTATTAGCTGATAATGAACGACGAGCCAATATTTTAGAGCACTCGCAAGATGCCATTATTAGTTATGATTGTGACGGAGTGGTCACTGGGTGGAACCAAGGCGCAGAGCTTATCTTTGGTTACACCAATGACGAGGTTGTTGGCCATAAAGGACATGGTTTTATTGTTGCAGACGAAGGGCAAAGCCAAGAAAACGCACTTTTTGAACAAGTGGTAAAGGGTAAACCATTATTGAACTTTATTGGCCACCATAAGCGTAAAGATAATGAGTTACTCACAACCACTATGACCTCATTAGCTATTTATAATGAATTTGGTGTGATTACTGGGGTAAGCCAGACTATTCGAGACATTACCGCGCAACAAAACGCAGAAAAACAAATTTTAAGCCTAAATGCCAGCCTTGAACTAAAAGTCACTGAGCGCACACAAGCTTTGCAGCAAGCTCTTTCTGAAAATAAAACCTTACTCGATAATATAAACCAACAACTTTTATATTCTGAAACAGATAAAGATGGCGTGATATTAGCGGTTAACGATTATTTTTGTATTGCCTCTGGCTATACTCGTGCGCAGATGATTGGTCAAAAGCATTCTATTTTAAAATCGGGTCAACACGATGATGCATTTTGGAAAGACATGTGGGAAACCGTTATTAATGGTGATAGTTGGCACGGCGAAGTGTGCAACCATGATAAGCAAGGGGGGGCGAAATGGTTTGATACAGTCATCACTCCGATCCTTGATAACAATGGCGAATTAGAACGTTGTATTGCCTTGCGAATTGATATTACCGAGCGTAAACACACTCAACTTGAAAACCTTAAACTGACCTCATTATTGACCAATGTACTTGCTGCAGCATCCGAAATTGCCATTATTTCAACTGACAACGATGGTGTGATTACCATGTTCAACCGCGGTGCAGAATTATTGTTAGGTTATAGTGCGAGTGAGATTGTGGGTAAAATGAGTCCGGCAATATTACATGTGCCTGCCGAAATTAGACAACGCGGTAAAGAGTTAACTGAGGAATTTGGCGAAGAGATCAGTGCATTTGATGTGATGATTTACAAGCCCAGAAATTTTGGCCCAGAGACACGCACTTGGACTTATGTCCGCAAAGACTTTACCCAATGTCAGGTGTCGTTATCGGTGACGGCAATGCGTAATGAGTCTGGTGAACTTATAGGTTACCTTGGCGTTGCTGTTAATATTGATACGATGTTGAAGCAGCAAGAAGCGTTAGTGTCGGCGAGTAATCAATTGATAAAGGCTGCCGATGTTGCAGAGCTGGGTATATGGGACTTAGATTTATTGACGGATGACTTGCAATGGAACGATCGTATGTTTGTGATGTACGATTATCCTCTGGAGATAAAGGAATACGGCCTTAATTATCGACATTGGCAACAACGTATTCACCCGGATGATCTTTATATGGCGGAGCAAGCATTACAGCAAGCCATTGAGACCCACTCAACTTATGAGCCGACGTTTAGGATTATCAATCGTGCGGATCAGGTGCGCTATATCCATGCCGGCGCGCAAATCAGTTATGATAAAATGGGCAAAGCGATACGTGTTGTTGGGATTAATCGTGATATTACTGAACAGCGTGAATTAGAGCAAACGTTACGGTTAGCCAAACAGGCTGCCGATGCGGCAAGTGCTGCCAAGTCAGCATTTTTAGCGAATATGAGCCATGAAATTCGCACACCCATGAATGCGGTATTGGGCATGCTTCAGTTAGTACAACATTCCGATATGACTCGCCAACAACTTGATTATGTGACCAAAGCAGAAATTGCCGCAAAATCCTTGTTAGGGTTACTGAATGACATTTTAGATTTCTCCAAAATCGATGCGGGTAAGCTTGATCTTGATCTTCATCCATTTCAAATGGAAACCTTGATGCGTGAACTGGCGGTAATGTTGGCGACCAATGTTCACAGTAAAAATCTAGAAGTTATTTTTGATCTTGACCCAGAGATTCCTTACCTAATAGAAGGTGATGAGCTGCGCTTAAGGCAAGTATTGTTAAACCTTGCTGGTAATGCCATTAAGTTTACCTCACAGGGCCATGTGATTGTTGGGGTGCATTGTCATCAGCTTACCCAGGATGAAGTGACACTCACTATTACTGTGTCAGACAGCGGCATCGGGATCAGCAAAGAGCAAGCCGATAAAATATTCCAAGGCTTTGTACAAGCAGAATCATCCACTTCAAGGCGATTTGGTGGCACTGGGTTGGGGCTTGCTATCACGAAACGTTTAGTGGACCTGATGGGCGGAGAATTAACATTAACCAGTGAGTTAGAGCACGGCAGTCGTTTTGGGTTTGAGTTGTCTTTTACAGTAGTCGAGATGAAAAATACCCATCTAGAAATTGATTTACAAGATAAAAACATCCTGATAGTTGATGACAGTAAAATGAGCCGTAAAATTTTATCAAAAACACTGATGGCTCATGGTGCTTATGTTAACGAAGCAGGTAACAGTAAACAGGCCATTAATCTTATTAATCAGAGCTTACATGCCACCAACCATTATGACGTGATTATTATGGACTGGCGTATGCCTGACATGGATGGTTTAGCGACAGCACGACATATTCAATCGATGTTTCCAGAAGGTGTAGCCCCTGCCATTATTATGCTAACGGCTTATGGCTCTGAGGTAATGAAGCAAACCAAACAATATAAGCAACAACCATTTGTGAACATGTTAACCAAGCCGATTACGGCGAACTTAATGCTTGAGGCGGTACATCAGGCTATTAGCGGTGAAGAAATACCGTTAGAAACTAAAAAAGTGACTCATCTTACCTTGCAAGGCATCAAAGTTCTTGTCGTGGAGGACAATCAACTCAATCGCCAAGTTATTGATGAATTATTACGCTTGCAAGGTGCTGTGGTGACATTAGCAACCGGTGGGAGAGAAGGGGTTGAATGGGTCACTCATTCTGATAAATTATTTGATATTGTGATTATGGATATGCAAATGCCTGACATGGACGGTTTAGAAGCGACACGGATTATTCGTGCCGACGGTCGTTTTGCTGAGTTACCGATTTTAGCCATGACAGCTAATGCCTCTGTAGCGGATAAAGCGTTATGTTTAGAAGCTGGGATGAATGAACATATTGGTAAACCTATCGACATGACATTATTATTACCTTGCATGTTGGGTCTATTGGGCCGCGAATCAAAAACATTACAAATTGCAGAACAGGCGTTATTGTCTGACAGCCAAAGTGACAGCGATGATGTACTTGAAAACCCAGAGTCGATATTGCGTCGCTTTGGTGGTGAACTCGCCTTTTTTATTGATGTGAAACACCATTTTGCAATTGAAATGTCTGAACAATTAGCGTTACTCACTCAAGCTTTTGAGCGAGGTGATAACGATGCCATTAATATTATTGCTCATACGATAAAAGGTACTGCAAGCAATATCGGTGCAAAAAGACTTGCTGCTTTTGCAGAACAATTAGAGCGTTCGGTCAAAAATACTGATAGTGTTGATGCCAGTGATTATGTCAATCAAATGCAGGGGCAAATAAACGATAGCTTGCTTATGTTAGATACTTTGTTTCCCGATGACGTCATTTCGACAAACGATGTGGATAAATCTCAACATTTGCCGATAGAGAGTATTGAAACTGATAAAAAGGCTAAACTGATGACATTATTAGTGGAACAGAACCTTGATGCGATTGACTATCTTGAAAACATGCTAAGCAATGTTGCTGCGGATAAACAGTGGTTAAGGTTAAGCACCCAAGTAAGTCAATTGGAGTTTTTAGACGCTATTGATACCCTAACGTCGATTATGAAGGAGTAATGCGTGTTCATTGATGAGTATGTTTTGGGGGCTTCCCCTGAGAAATGTAAGATTTTGCTTGTTGATGATCAGGTCGTCAACATCAAAATACTGCATCAACTATTACAAGATGATTATGATATTTACATGGCTCGTGATGGTCATCAAGCCATAGACATGTGTAACAAAGTGAAGCCTGATCTGGTGTTATTAGACATTGAAATGCCAATCTTAAATGGTTTTGATGTGTGCGCGCATTTAAAAAATGATCCCAACACTCAAGACATTGCTGTTATTTTTATTTCAGGTCACTTTGATGAAGATAAAGAGGTTAAAGGTTTTAAGCTTGGTGCGGTTGATTTTATTCACAAACCAATAAACCCTGTTATTACCAAAGCGCGAGTTAAAAATCAGATTAAGTTGAAGTCACAGTCTGATTTATTACGCTCAATTGCATTGTTAGATGGATTAACCGGTGTCGCGAATCGACGTAGCTTTGAACAGGTGCTGCCTGTTAACTGGTTACAATGCAGCCGTGAGCAACAACCGTTAACGATGATTTTATTAGATATTGATTTCTTTAAGTCGTTTAATGATACCTACGGCCATACCGAAGGAGACGTGTGCTTGCGACAAGTGGCACAAAAAATTCATGATACGGTTAACCGCCCTTACGATTTAGTTGCTCGCTATGGCGGTGAAGAGTTTGTCTGTATTTTGCCTAATACCGATTTGATTGGTGGGACTTATGTCGCTCAACAAATTGTCGACAGTATTGTGTCACTTAAAATAGCCCACGAAAGCTCACAAGTGTCGAGTTATGTCACCATCAGTGCGGGTGTTGCAACCATAGTGCCTACCCGTGATGTGTCGGCTAATATCCTTATTGAAGCCGCAGATAAACAACTTTATTTAGCTAAGAACCGTGGCAGAAACAGAGTGCTAGGTGCAGAGGTTATGGCAGCAGAGCTAGCCACTGTTTAGAGAGTTAAACAGGGCAATATAATGCCCTGTTGATCAAAATTTCTGACGGTAGCCTAGCGTATACGCAATATCTGCACTGTTATCCATATTTTCAAAGTTTTCAACCAGAGTGAATTCAATTGCACTGGTGTTTAAGTAGTAACGGTAACCGAGTAAAGCTTCATGAGACGCATCAGAGAAGTTTTCATCCCAGCTTACCAATCCTGCATATCTGTGTATTTCTGCTAACCAACCGTGGCGACCACTACGATATTCATAGCCAATCGCAATCGTGGTGAAACGGTCGTCATAACTATTGGTTGATATCGACTCGGTGTCTTCAATAAAACTGACTCCCAAGCTTGAATTCACATGATGTGGACCATTTTTGTAGCTGTAGTTTATTTGAATACTTTGCGCAAACGAATCTTCAGCAAATGGGCCACTGTCGACAGATTTTAAATATAGGCTAGCACCAATAGATAACCCATGATGTTCACTTTGTAGGAGCTGGTAACCTAAGTATGCCGTTATGGCGTTTTCGAGGGTTTCACCGCTTAAATCGTCAATGTGAATGCCATACTTATCTGAATGAATTTGGTTTTGATGCTTGGCTTGATCTTGACGACCATTTTGGTCAAATCCAAACGCGTCATGAAACCACATTGTGAGAGAGTCTAAATGATTATCAGCACTAAATCCCCAGCGATAATTAATATCTAACATTAACGCATCAGACATCTGCCACTTTATGCCACCCGTGAGAGTATTTTGGTAGTAATCGGCCAACAGTACATCTGACTCAGACCACATGCTCCCAATGTTGGCCGTGATATACCATTCTTTCTGGTCATTGGGTAATGAGAATCCTGAGCGCAACAATGGGCTGTGGTTTATTGATTGCATAGGGGATTGAGCATAAACCCTTAATGGGCCGTAATCGTCAAAGTCTACCATCTGAGCTTGAGCAGCTGGAACGACTGCTAACCCTGAAAGTGTAACTAACAAGTTGGCTTTTATTGACATCATCTCTCTCTTTTGTTACGTATGATCTTGTTCAGCTTTAATACTGTTATTGACTCGGTGAAGCTGTATTGCGACGGGTAAAATCATCAAAGTTGAAGTGTGCACTATAGTTGTGCGCAATGTAAAATAAAACAGTCAAAAATGAACTAAATATTCCGATAAATTATATCAAGCATTAACTCGATCACATCGTTGTAGATGTCAATTCGTTTAACGGATCTAATTATATAGTATGTAAATATCACTTACATTATGTAAATTATTGATTGTGTGCTGTAAAAAAGCTATAAGTTTTGTCATCTGCACAGTTTTGTAGCGCTCACTTTTATTATTGATATAGTGACGGTTTGAAATGGACGAAACACTTATAAATGGAATTTATAATGGATTGTATTGCGCGGTACTTTTGTGGTGCCTTTGCCGTTAGCTCAAATGCTGGCGGTCTTATCTCTGAGCTTAAATCTAAATATCTTGTGATAAATGGTTGCTTGGCTCGGTCTTTTACTCTTAATGGTCGGCTCGTTTTTACTAAAGCGAACATTGTTTGTGTTTATCACAGATTAACGGAGTAGTGATGGACTTTATTTTGTTGTTAGGCTTGCTGGTAATCGTCATACCTTTGCAAATGCTGCTGGATATCATCATCGAAAATAATACTCGTTTTGAATATAAAAGCGGTGATTATGTGTTGGCGTTTATCCCGTTATTGACGTTTTTTTACCCTGAACACTACCTCTACAGCTTTATCTCACTGGCCTTTATTGTGCTATACGGTATTTCATTACGATTTTACGCCTCATTTAATGATTGGCTTGCATTTGACCAAGACCGTTTGGCGGAACTCTGTTTAAGTGGTCTAGGTTTGGGGGGACTGTTTATTGTCGCTAAGTTTAGCTATCAATTTTTGTTGTAGTCAAACAGCTGAAACAACTTACGTTTGTTGAGCATGTTGCTATGCCTGAGCAACTATTTTTTGATGAAGGTTACTCCATTGCTCTGGGAATTTACCGTCTAGCATATAAACAAATGCAATTAATTCCGCAATGAGTAAATAAAGTTCTTTGGGGATTTCTTCGCCAAGCTCGAGTAACTGTAAAAACTCGCTTAAATGTGGGTCTTGATGAATGTGGATCCCTGCACTTTTGGCGATGGCAATGATTTCATCAGCGACTAAGTCCTTACCTGTGGCGGTAATCTTTGGTGCACTAATGCCGTCGAAGCTGAGTGCGACTGCTTGTTGTGTTTTTTTTGATTCATCATTCATGGTTTATGCCCTTGTTTTAACCAGATAATGGTCGCCAGGTAATAATGTGGCAGGAATGTGGGTTAACTGCGAGCTAAACGTCCCAGGGGTCAGACCTATTTGGCTAATTTTTGTGGCCAGTGCGCCATTAAATTTATCGACTCTTTCGAGTAGAGATTGGCTGTTACCTTTAAATTGAATATCTAACTTATCCGCTTTCTTATGGGCACAAATAAGCAATGAACCCTGTGCTAGGTTAAATTTTAACTGTAATTTCCAGCCGCCTTTCTCTTGGTCTTGCTCGCTGTCATGTTCAAATTTGCCTTCAAACTGTTCATCACGCTGATTTATTGAATAAGGTAATGCAAAGTACCAGGTCATCGCTTGATTTTGATCTGTGCTCGCTTGTTGGTACATAGCAATACTGTTGGCAAGTTGAGCCATTGAGTCAGCGCCACCGAGTTTATCCAGCGCACCAAGCAAGCTAGAGTTTCCGGTTAATTTTGCTAAGGTTCGCTGCTGTAATTGAGCTAAATGATCTTGTAATTTTGCACTGATGCCTGAGCTGTTTGATTGGACTTTCACGCCAAGTAGCAGTTGAAACAATGTTGTGATGGCCCCGCCAGAATAAAGTGGAGAGCTTGCAGAGTTTGAAGGCAGAATAGATTGAGCAAGGTTTAAACTGGCAAGGCTGTGGAGTTCATGGCTCAGTAAATGTGGGTCGCTTAATGCACTTAATGGATGTGGGCTCATTTGCGGTAAATGTTTTAATAATTCCGTGGCTAAGCTATTGGGCAGTTGTAAATTTTGCTGTTGTTTTATTGGCATTGCTCCCGCTTTAGATAAAGCTTTATTGAGCACTTCTATTGGCTGGGGATCTTTGTTTACTGTTTGCGTAGATTGAGCTGCATCATTAGTGACTGAGATATTTGCCACGGGAGGAATGCTCTGAGTTGCTTGGGGTGCTTGGGGTACTTGAGCATTCGAAGTTGTTTGTGTCGTTTGAATGCTTGGAGTTGTTTGTGTTGCTTGTGCCGTTGATATTGTTTGAGGATTCTGAACCACTGACATAGTTGCTGACGATATGGAAGAATTGGTATGACTGGTTGTTAATTGTTGTCCTGACACTTTTTGAGTGTGATGACCAATATCTGTTGGTGTTATATGTTGACCACCTTGTCGTCCCTGTGGCTTTATCGCTGACGTTTGCTGCGAACTTTGTTGTTCATTGCCACTGTTCGTTTTTATGCCTGTGCTTGCTGATGTCACAACGGTTGTCGATAAATTAACGGGTATTTCTTTTGCTGCACTGACACCAGTATTACCATTACCAATGCTTAGCCCTATCTCAGGGCGACTGCCTAATCCGTTAGCAATATTACTCGTGCTGTTAGCACCTGAAATCGCGATATTACGACTGGCTTGTTGAGCCGAATTAACGACATCGTTTGTACTTGTACTGCCTGTTGCAGGCTTACTTTGATTGATACTGTTTTGATTAATGGTGTTTTGATTTATGCCACTTTGATTAACAGGAGTTTTTGGGCTATTAGTGCTCGGCAATGGGGTCGCTTCAAGCTTTTTTAAAAATTGGCTGAGGATTTGTGCCGGCTCATTTTTGGTTAAAACCACATTGTTAGACTGTAAATCAGGCATGGCAGCTGCTTGTTTTACCAAGTCTACATTAACTTTTGCTACAACGGGGGTAAGTGCGAGTTGTAACTGTTGCTGATTAACAACTACTTTAGCAAGGTATTGGCCTTCACTCAGGGCAATAGTATGAGGCAACTTAATGCTTGGACCATCGGTAAAGGTGAGCAGTCCTTGAGAGATTTGCGCTGTCGGTAGGGTGTAACCTTGTGGGCGAGAGGCTAATGATGATAGCTGCTGAGTCGACACCCCATTTTGTTGGGCTAGTTCCGTTAACGATGTCGGTAACGTTAAGTTAATAGTCTGTGCCAATAACACCAGTTGCGTTGAAATGACACTAACAGCTGGCTGGTTTACTGTCACCGCAGGAGCAAACTGTTGCGGCATGTTGGTGGGTTGAGCCGTATTCGTTCCTTGAGTTAAGGCTAGATTAGCAGCTTTAGTTACCGCTTTTGCTTGCTCGCTGGTAATCACTACTTGAGCGGTTTGTTGTAATAATTTTTGTAATTCAGCGGTCTTTGTCAGTTGATATTGTTGATTTTGAATGGTGATATCAAGATCCGTCGACACCGTCGTTTGTGGTTGTTGTAGTTTTACAGGTAATAACACAGCAGCAAGATCTGATGTTGCTTTGGGGGTTGCGGTGCTTGCTACAGTTGCTTGCTTTTGTTGAATATCAGGCGACACTTGTTGACTTGCATTCGCCACTTTTGGCGTTGCAGGGCTGGGTGTAGTTGTAGTTATGTTTGTAGGTGGCACCGCCATATAAATCCTATTAAGCGAACATTTTGCACAATAATCAAACCGATTAACCTAACACTGAATTTATTTTCATTTACAAATTTTTGTTTGATATTGTCAACAGTATAAGTATCCTTAGCGCTCTTGTTACCTTTTATTGGGGCAATTTAATTCATGCCATGTGGATAGTTGCTGGTAACAAGACAAAGCTAACCCGCTATTGAGAGAACAAACAACAAGGCTACGCCTTGCTTTAGCCGGTTAAATTATATCGACTTGAACAGAAATTGCTTTAATAAAAAGACAAAATTAGCAGTTTATTGAGCAGTCCCTTTTGTCATTTTTAAGAGAGTGTTATGAAGTATAAATGGATATTACTTCAGGCGTTTGTTGTGTTAAGTATGCCTGTGTATGCTCAAGATGACGCGCCTCAAGTTACCCAAGAATCATCACCCGCAATTGAAATCACTTATAACGATCCTCGAGATCCGTTTGAGGGATTTAACCGCACTATGTGGGATTTCAACTATTTGTATGTTGATCAATATATTTTAAGACCCGTTGCTCATGGCTATAAAGATTATGTGCCGCATCCCATTAAAACGGGTATTAATAATTTTGTATACAACCTAGAAGAGCCCAGCTCACTTATTAACAATACCTTACAAGGTAAATGGATGTGGGCTGCCAATGCGGGGGGCCGTTTTACGGTTAACACTACGATTGGTTTGCTCGGTGTTATTGATGTGGCCGATATGATGGGAATGCACCGTAAACAAGACGCCTTTAATGAAGTGTTAGGGTATTACGGTGTTCCGAATGGTCCGTATTTTATGGCACCGTTTTATGGCCCTTTTGTGACAAGAGAAATCGCATCAGATTGGGTGGATAGTCTATACTTTCCTTTATCCGAGTTAACTTTTTGGCAATCGGTATTGAAATGGGGTCTCAAAGGCTTGCACTCTCGTGCTGAAGCAATTGACCAAGAAAGGTTATTAGACAATGCTCTCGATCCATACGCATTTGTAAAAGACGCTTACTTACAGCATATGGACTACAAAGTGTATGATGGCGACATGCCTGTTAATCAAGAAAACGATGAGTTACTTGACGAATACCTTGATGAGCTAGATTAGCTGGGGCTATACATCCCCCAGCAGACACTTCTGCGGGGTTGTTGTATGGCGTTAACTGATGTCGAAATCCTTTTTGTTGAAGATGATCCTATATTTCGTCATGTGGTTGCAGACTTTTTGCAAGGTCAGGGAGCTAAAGTGCACCTCGCTCATGACGGTAAAGAGGGGATCGCACTTTTTTCTCAAACAACGTTTGATATTGTTATTGCTGACCTAGGCTTGCCTGGGCTCGGTGGTTTGCCCATGCTGAGGCAAATGCAAGATATCAATCCCGCCGTGCCCTCTATTGTGATTTCTGCTAATGATGTAATGGCCGATGTTGTCGAAGCATTAAGAATTGGCGCTAGCGACTATCTAACCAAGCCGGTTGCCGATTTGTTCATAATTGAACAGGCCATTATTCAAGCGATGTTAACCGCTGCGACACCAATGAATGCAAGCGGCCAAACTCACTTGCACGAAATGAATGAGCTGTCTTACCTAGAGTTAACCGATAACCTACAATTGCTTGAACAAAATGCTCAAGCCGCTAAGAGTGTACAACAACAACTTTTCCCCGCGTCACACATCCTTTATCCCAGGGCTGTTATTGATTACAGCTTATTTAAAAACAATGATGTCAGTGCATATTTTATTGATTCAACCATGGTAGGCGACAGTCATTTAGTCATGTATATGGCGCATTTTCATCCTGAAGATAACAGCGCAGCATTTGGCTGTGTATTGCTTAAAAGTTTCATCAATCAAAAGCTAAAGCTGTTTCGTAACGGTTTGAGCACCACACTAATTGAACCTGATAACATGCTGGGCTATTTAAATAAGCGTATGGTGAGGTCGGGTTTACATATTCTCACTGATATCATCTATGTTTGTGTTGATTTGCAACAGTACACGGTGTCTGTGGGGCAGGCAGGCAATGGCTTACGGTGTTACCTACGCCATGATAATCATTTAATGCCGTTAGTGTTACCTAGCGCATTGCAATTGGGCGATGTGAATTGGCATCAAGCAGGCGTGCAAAGACGAACATTGTTGAACGATGAAAAACTGTGCATTGGTACGTATCATCAACAACATAAACAACAGTTATTGGAAAACCGTTTTACCGGGCTGGTTTATCAAACCGATATTAATGCGGGTGGCTTTATGCAGTTGTCTTGTCACTAGTGAAATGACTGGATAAAAAAATCCCCTCACAAGTTAACTTGGAGGGGATTTTTATTAGTGATGATATGTTGTTAAGCCATCACTTCAATGTCGATTTTATTAACGCTTAATTGCTTCATGTTCAGCGGTAACAGCAATCTCTCCTTCTAGCGCTTGCTCTTCAGTGTCATGCTTGCTTTCAGCGCCATGCATCCAGTCAACCAATTTATCTGACATTAAGTACAAGATAATCGCAGAGATAGTCGCGGTAATCGCGATACCGGCAAAGATAGCCATTGCGTTTGCTAATTGTTCTTCAACTGCGCCGCCATGGCCAATTAATGAACCTACTAAACCACCAATTTTGTTTGCTGCTGCAATGAATAAGAACCAAGCTCCCATCATTAATGAAGCAATACGCAGTGGAGCAAGCTTAGTTACCATTGATAAACCAATGGGTGATAAACATAGCTCACCCATAGTGTGGAAGAAGTAAGCTCCCACTAACCACCACATGCTTGACTTAACAGAAGCGTCGCCGCCCATTTCTAGTACAGCACCCATCATGAATAAAAAGCCAACAGCTAATAGGAATAAACCTAAAGCAAACTTAATTGGCGAGTTAGGTTCATTTTTACCTAATTTAATCCAAATTGAGGCAATAACTGGTGCAAATACAACAATGAAAATAGCATTCAGTGATTGGAAGTAAGTTGTTGGCACTTCCCATGAGCCAATCATGCGGTCTGTGAAGTTGTTGGTGAACAAGTTCATTAACCCACCGGCTTGCTCAAAACCAGCCCAGAAGATAATGGTAAATAAACCCATAACCATAATGACTTTAATACGGTCACGTTCAACTTTAGTTAACGGCTCTTTACGAGTATTGCCTTCAGCAGCATTTTTACTTTGCTCTAATTTGGCTGCTGGAACAGTACCGATATCACCAAGTAGTTTTTGTGCAAAGAAGAATTGAATGATTAACGAAATGATCATACCAACACCAGCACAGAAGAAGCCTGCTTGCCAGTTGTTGATAAATACGCTTTGTCCATCAATCACAACTTCGTGACCGAATGAAGTATAAGCCCAGGCAACAATAAAGCCTGAAAGCGCAGCACCAATGTTGATACCCATGTAGAAAATGGTAAATGCACCGTCGCGGCGATGATCGCCCGCAGGGTATAAATCACCAACCATAGTAGAGATGTTTGGTTTAAATAGACCGTTACCTAAGATTAAGGTACCTAAACCAATATAAAACATGGTGGTTTCTAAACCAGGCATCCAGCTATGTGGAGCGGCTAAGGTAAATTGACCCGCGGCCATTAAGAAGCCACCGATATAAATCGCTTTACGTTGGCCTAAAACGTTATCTGCTAACCATCCACCAATAAGTGGGGTTAAATAAACAAGACCCGTAAATGTACCGTATAAAGATAATGCATCAGCTTCAGTCCAGCCTAAGCCGCCTCCAGCTTGGTCACTTTGTACTTTATCGACTAAATAAAGTACCAAGATCGCACGCATAGCATAGTAACTAAAACGTTCCCATAATTCCGTTGTAAACAGTAAGAACAGCCCTTTAGGGTGTCCAAACATTGTTCCTTGTGGTTTTGCTTCACTCATTAAGTCTTCCACCTTAAGCTTGTGATTGCCTGTGCGAAAATGTCGACACAGAAATAGTTTGTTTGCATTTTATCGTCTAGCAGTGCCAGTAAAACACCCTCTTAATAAAAGAGAATACTTAAAGTAAAACACCGTTTAGCGACTTTATTGGTTAATTTTTATAAGAAATAATGTCATTTTGATGCTAAAAGCTGACCAAACACCAAAAAGCTAACCTTATATACCCTTTTAGGGGCGTTAAAGTCAATGTTAATGGGGGGAACAGAGAGGTTGAGCGTGTTAGGAATTGTTTCAAGGTAAAAAATAAAAACACTTGTTTGTTAATGGTTTGTGCAAAATTAGCGCAATTAAGTTACGTGTGTCGGTTCGGTTTTTACGTTTATGGCCGATAAACTTATGATGTTTCATGGTGTTGACATTAAACTTGCTTTGCAAGGTATTGATTATTAAGTATTGTCTTTTAATTCTAGCTAGAAACCGTTAATATACGCCTTATTAACATATCTCGATGCTATGTCGAAGGGGGCTTTAATGATTATTGTTCGAACTTTGACATTGATCTTGTTTGGTTGTTTTGTCACCAGTGCGTTTGCTTGGGTTGATAGCGACTTTGATGGCGTGCCTGATAAAAAAGATGCCTGCAAAGATACGCCTGCCAATACTGTGGTTATGGCTAACGGCTGTATTGATACCGACATTATTATCGTTGATGAAGATGCCGAAGACGACGATGAGTTTGACGAAGCAGAAATCGGCGCCACCATTACCAATAATGCCGCGTTAATTGCCGAGCAGTGCCGTCAACAACCCGATGTGAATGTCGCGGTTGATTGTTTCGGATCAATTCTTCAACCCGTCTACTTTGATTTCGATAAATCCAATGTATTACTGACCCAGCGTCCTACTTTAGTTAGGGTGCAGCAATATATCGAATTGCATCCTCAAGTGAGCATTCGTTTAGAAGGGCATACGGATAATATTGGTAATGATGCGGTTAACATGACGTTATCGCTAAAAAGAGCAGAATCAATAAAACAATTATTGATTAATGATTATCAGTTTCTACCAACATCCATTGAGGTTGTTGGTATGAGTAACAAAAAACCGGCAGCGGATAACGCCACAATAGAAGGGCGTCAGCGTAACCGGAGAGTTGAGTTCATCATTTCGGCAGAATAATTCTGCTTATTTAAGGGAGAGAAAAATGGAACACCTAGAAGGTTTAGACGGACTAATAGAGAAAGCACCAGAGTTCTTTATGACATATGGTCTAAAAGCGTTAGCAGCAATTGTTATATTTATTATTGGTAAATATCTTGCTGGAGTTGCAAAACGCTTAACCGTTAAAGTGTTAAATAACCGTAAGGTTGATGCAACAGTAGTGTCTTTCGTGGCTAACTTATCGTGGGCATTGGTATTTATATTTACCATTATTGCCACTCTGGGTCAGGTAGGTGTACAAACTGCGTCACTTGTTGCCGTTATTGGTGCTGCAGGTTTAGCTGTTGGTTTAGCATTACAAGGTTCTTTATCGAACTTTGCGTCAGGCGTGTTGATGGTGTTATTCCGTCCATGTCGTGTGGGTGACTTTATTGAAGCTGCAGGTACTGCAGGTGTAGTTGATGAAATTACTATTTTCTCTACACGTTTACGTACAGGTGACAACAAAATCATTATCGCGCCAAACTCAGCCATCATGAACGGTACAATTACTAATTATTCTGCATTAGAAAAGCGTCGTATCGATTTAACGATTGGTGTGTCTTACACTGCTGACATCGCGACAACCAAAAAAGTGATTGCCGATGTCTTAGATAACCACTCATTAGTAATGAAAGATCCTGGTTACACAATTGGTTTAGCTGAACTTGCTGATTCATCTATTAACTTTGTGGTACGTCCTTGGGTTAGCACTGGTGACTACTGGCCAGTTCGCTTTGAATTGCTTGAGCAAATCAAAAATGCACTCGATGCAGCTGAAATCGAAATTCCATTTCCACAAATGGATTTACATGTAAAAGAAGTTCCAGCAAAATAATTTGCGGGCGCTATGTTTACTAACAAAAAAACCAGCAATTGCTGGTTTTTTTATCAGGAGTTTTTATGAAACTAATTTCTCGTTTAGCTATAACGGCAGTATTATCCACTTTTTTGTTGGGATCGTTGGCCTTTGCTGGTGAAAAAACCATGATTACAATGGGAGGAACTCCGGTTGCCCTCGAAGGTAAAATACCGAGTATAAATAGCCCTGCGCCATTGTTTAAAGTTGTTGATGAAAAATTTAACCCAGTGAGTTTAAGCGATTTTAAAGGCAAGACAGTGCTGATTAGTGCCGTACCGAGTTTAGATACTGGTGTTTGTGCATTACAAACCAAACGTTTTAATAAAGAGTTTGCTAACTTTGGCGCAGATGTCGTGATGCTAACCGTAAGTGAAGACTTACCTTTTGCCCAAAAACGTTTTTGCCAAACTGAAAACGTAGACAAAATTAAAGTCCTGTCTGATTCGGTATGGCGTGATTTTGGTGAAAAATACGGTTTATTGATTAAAGACCGTGGTTTATTAGCGCGATCGATTTTTATTATTGATGCGCAAGGCATATTGAAATATCACGAACTGGTTGCAGAAGTGAGTGAACACCCAAATTATGATGCAGCATTAACCGCACTTGCAGACATTGCCGCTGTTCAATAATATTTTCGTCGGCCCAATATTAGCCTTTGATAAAATAGAGTAATCCATGATTGATTTTCGAAGTGATACCGTTACTAAACCAACTCAAGCGATGCGTGCTGCAATGGCACAAGCTGAAGTGGGTGATGATGTATACGGTGATGACCCCACAGTTAACAGCTTGCAAGAGATGGCCGCAGACATGTTTGGCTTTGATGGTGCATTATTTGTCAGCTCTGGCACTCAAGCTAATTTACTTGCCTTAATGGCTCACTGTGAAAGAGGTGACGAGTATCTCTGTGGTCAGCAAGCACATAATTATAAATTTGAAGGTGGCGGTGCTGCCGTTTTAGGCAGTATTCAGCCTCAACCTCTGAATAACCAAGCTGATGGCAGTATTTTACTCACTGACATAGAAGCGGCAATTAAGCCTGATGATGTGCACTTTGCTCACACTCGATTGTTGAGCTTAGAGAACACCATCGGTGGTAAAGTGCTTCCCCAAGATTATTTGGCAGCGGCACAGAGCTTGGCTTTTAATCGAGGCCTTAAAATACACCTTGATGGTGCACGAGTGGCTAACGCAGCGGTTGCTCAAGGCATTAATATGAGTGAGATTACTCAGTATTTTGACTCTGTATCTATTTGCTTGTCTAAAGGGTTATGTGCGCCGATAGGGTCGATTTTACTGGGTGATGAACGGTTAATAGCTAAGGCGACTCGTTGGCGTAAAATGCTCGGTGGCGGCATGCGTCAAGCGGGTATTATTGCAGCGGCGGCAAAATTAGCCCTGACAGATCAAGTGGAGCGTTTAGCAGAAGATCATTATAACGCTAAGCTTTTAGCGCAAATGTTAGTAGAAATACCAGAACTTACGGTTGATATGAGTTTAGTGCAAACCAATATGGTGTTTGCCACCTTGTCTGAACATATTAACTCACAATCGCTGGCACGAACGCTTGCGAATAAAGGCATATTGCTGAGCCCGAGCCATCAATTACGCTTAGTGACTCACAATGATATTAATACCGCAGACATTAGTATTTTTGTTAATGCTTTGAAGCAAGCTATCCGCTAGTTAAGTAAAGCGAAATTGATTTCAATAATACACAGTCGCTATCCCGGTCTGTGTATTTTTTTGGTGCGAAGTTGCATTTAATTTGAGCAATATAATTCAATTATTCATCTCTTTATTTTTATTGTATTGATTTTAAACAATTAAAATATTTGGCCTGATCGTTGCTACTCATTATGAGGTATATGCCTAAAGGGCATTAATTAATGGATTAACACGCGAGGTCCTTATGAAATATTTTACACGTCATATTGTTATGCCTATTCATCTTAATAGTAGCCAAACCCTATGTTGCGGGCAGCTATTAAGCTGGGTAAATGAAGAAGCGACTATTTTTGCCAGTTGCCAAATGCGCAGTCAGTTTCATATTGCTAAAGTGATTTCTGAAATTAACTTCATGGCGCCAGCCCATGTTGGCGATATTGTTGAGTTTGGTTTTGAATTGGTTAGCTTAGGGCAGAGTTCGGTGACAGTGCGTTGTAAAATCCGCAATAAAGTGAATCACGCGCCAATCGCCTTTATCGATAAAATGGTGTTTGTGAATATTAATGAAAATGGTTTGCCTATTCCACATGGTATGCGAGCGAATGCTGCTTAAATGGCAAAAAAGGAGCAAATAAACGGAATTATTTGCTCCTTAAGAAATGCCTAGCCATACAACAATATCACTAGGTTAAAAAATGGGTTTATTCAACTTTAGCGATACGGTGTTGATAGTCTTCAATTAAATGATTCATGATTTCATTGGGTGAGGCATCTTGGCAACATTGGTCCAGCAGGATTTTAAACGTGACTAAAGCATGGCCATCATTTTTTAAGCGACTACTTTGCATTGCAAAATAAGCTTCTTCATTGTCAGCTTTTCTCACTACAAATTGATTGAGTTCAAAAGACTTTGTGCCAGAAATATTATGCCATTTGGTGATGCGGTCTAACGCGATTTCACATGATTGATTAACTTCGATATGGTTGAGCCATGTTGCGGGTTGTTCATTTTCTTTATAGTGCGGGCATCGAACGGTGTAATTATATACATGAGTGATTGCTGTCATTATTTACCTACCTATTCGCTATCTAAGTGATTTCATCATAGTCTTTATTTTTTGTTTTGGTCAATGCTTATTTCGAGAACTTAGACCTATGCATCACTTTTTGCTGAATTATAAATAAGTTATTGTCATCATTAGATATTTGCTTTAAAAGCCGATAGTTCACTGCTCATAAAAATAACGCTCACAGCATGCTGCGAGCGTTAAAAGTAAAGCTAAATTTAACCTTTATAATGCGTTAGTAAAAATTTGGCAGATTTCTTCATGGGTTGCTTGTTTAGGATTAGTAAAACCACAAGCATCTTTTAATGCGTTATCTGCAAGAGTTGGAATATCTTCCGCTTTTACGCCGAGTTCGGTTAAGTTAGCCGGAATATTTACTGCTGCTGATAAGGTTTTTATTGCTTCGATAGCCGCTTGTGCCCCTTGCTCTGCAGACATTGAACTCACATCAACGCCCATGGCTTTAGCGACATCATTTAAACGCTCAGGCACCACTTGTGCATTGTAAGTTTGTACATGAGGTAACAGTAATGCGTTACAGACACCGTGTGGTAAATCATAAAAACCACCCAATTGATGCGCCATAGCATGCACGTAACCTAGGCTGGCATTATTAAAGGCCATACCCGCTAAAAACTGAGCGTAAGCCATGTTTTCTCTAGCGTTAATGTCATCACCTTTTTTAACCGCATTTACGAGGTTGGCTTTTATTAACTCAATGGCTTTAACGGCGCAAGCATCGGTAATCGGATTTGCCGCAATAGACACATAAGCTTCAATTGCATGGGTTAATGCATCCATACCGGTTGCAGCGGTAAGTGATGCTGGTTTTTCTAACATCAATTCTGGATCGTTTACCGATAAAATTGGCGTGGTGTTTTTGTCTACAATCGCCATTTTAATGTGTCTAGCTTCGTCGGTAATAATGCAAAAGCGTGTCATTTCGCTTGCCGTGCCTGCCGTAGTATTAATGGCGACTAAAGGCATTTGCGGTTTGGTTGAGACATCGACTCCTTCGTAGTCTTTAATTTGACCGCCATTGGTTGCCACTAAGGCAATCCCTTTAGCGCAATCGTGCGGCGAGCCGCCACCTAATGAAATAATAAAATCACATTGGTTACTGGTGAGCAACTCTAGCCCAGCGGCGACATTGCCGGTTGTTGGGTTAGGTTGAACACCGTCAAAAATAACCACCTCAATACCTTGGGTATTAAGCTTGTCTTGTACTCTAGCTACAAGGCCAATACTGACGAGTGGTTTGTCGGTCACGATTAATGCTTTAGTAAACCCAAATGCTTTAATGTCATTGATTGCCTCATCAACACTGCCTTGGCCAAGAATATTGACACTTGGAATAAAGAATTTAGTCGCCATAAGTTGTACCCCTTTATTTTAATTTTAAATCTTATTTGTAGTAAAAGTACCAATATGGTCCGATGTGTTTTGTGATTTAACGCAAAATATCGATCTGAAACGCATTAAATATATGTTCTTTTACTACATGGGTCATGATTTTTGCTGAAGTGTGATCTAATGATATTTTTGTTTGCCGATGAAATTAACGCTTTAATGATATATTGTTACTAACATGATGATATTGCTATCATTGGTGAGGCAAATATGCGGTTTAATCGTTGGTCATCGTTGAAGATGTAATCACCATATTGCGGCGGTTGTTTGCGTGATAACGCACAAAAATGAGACGTAAGGCGTGAGATGATAAACATTACACGTCGATATTTATCCTTTGCAAATCATACATGAAATAATTTAAGGCATGAGCATTGACTCGGACGGTAATATTTTCCGTTAAGCTATTGGCAGAGATTCATTATTTTTGATTTCTTTATCTGCTTTCATGCGGTATAAGTAATTCAGGGATCAAGACTCTGGCTCGATTCTGCTACACTAAATAAAGGCTGCTAGGATGCAATTAAGCTCGATAGGGATGCGTAAGGGAATTGTGTAGATGATCAATCTGAATATTTTTTTGTCATTTTGTGAAAATGCCGCGCTATTATTAGCGTTGGTATACCTGTATTCGCTTTTCCCCTCATATCAACGCCAATCTCACCTCACACTATGGCAACTCGGTATGGGTGTCTTGATCGGCATTATTGGCGTTATCATCATGATGACGCCATTAGTGTTTGAGCAAGGCTTGTTATTTGATACTCGTTCAGTGTTATTGTGCTTATCGGGGTTATTTTTTGGTTTTGTGCCTACATTAATCGCCGCAAGTTGCATGGCCTTATATCGCTATAATTTAGCGGGTACTGGGATGTTTGTTGGCATTGCGATGTTATGTTTCAGCGGTTTATTTGGCTTGGTCTGGCGTCATTTTGCTAAACGCAAACTGGATGATATTAGCTACTTGAGCTTTTATTTATCTGGGTTAGCACTCCACTTCTTGTTGTTATTATCTCTTCTATTACTGCCCATTGAGCTTGGTATCGATGCTATTAAGGTTGTTGCCATTCCCATTTTGGTTATTTTCCCTATTTTGACCATGGTTATTGGCCGCTTGTTTAGCTCTGTGGTGTTTCGTGAACGCGATATGCAGGTGAGGTTGCAAGAAGACTTTTTGTTTAACAGCCAATTTGATATTGGCAACATAGGTATTTCAATTACCTCTAAAGCCAAATATTGGCTCAAAGTGAACCCTTATTTGTGTGAAATGTTCGGTTATAGCGAAAGTGAATTAAAGGCGCTTACCTGGGAAGAATTAACCTATCCTGATGACTTAAACAAAGATTTATTGCTTTACGACAAAATGGTTAAAGGCCTATTAGACGAGTATGAGATTGATAAGCGGTTTGTTGCGAAAGATGGTTCGATTGTTTACACCCATGTCACCGTAGTATGTCGACGTAATACTGACAATAATGGTTTTTTAGTGATTGCAGGCTTTTTAGATATCACTCAGCATAAATTAGCTGAAAGTGCATTATTACAGAGCAAAGAGCAGTTAGATTTGGTGCTCGACAGCAGTGAACTTGGGGTATGGGATTGGGATCTCGCTCAACACACAATGAACACCAATCGCTTCAGCGCCGACATTTTACGCTGTACAACTGAGGCGTTAAATGAACACCCTAAAATGTGGCTTGATGCAATTCAACCAATTGATAAAATAAAGTTTTTGCGTTCTATTTGTGATATTCGTTTAGGCCATACGATTAATCAAAGAATTGAATATCAATTGACTAATTTACAGGGCGAAACGCGCTGGATATTGCAAACGGGTAAGGTGGTTGACGTAAACGATAAAGGTCAACCATTGCGAGTGTGTGGCACGGTAAGTGATATCACTGACATTAAACAGTTTGAAGAGTCATTAAGTGTGGCGGCATCCGTATATCAAAACTCCAGTGAAGCAATGAGTGTATTCACTGCTGAAGGTATTATTATAGACTCTAACCCGGCATTTTCGCTGATTACTGGTTTTAATCGAGATGAAATCCAGGGGCAAAACTTACGTATTTTTCAGTCTGAATTACAACCTCGGAAATTTTACGACCAGCTTGATAAACAACTCAATCAGTTAGGTCGTTGGCACGGTGAAGTCTGGATGCGGCGCAAAAATGGCGAAAACTACCTCATTTTATTAACCATAAATGCCATCAGCAAAACCAAAGCGCATAAGGCCAGATTTGTTGCGCTGTTTTCTGACATCACAGAAAAAAAACAAACAGAAGAGTTAATATGGCGCCAAGCCAATTATGACGCATTAACGGGATTACCTAATCGTAGAATGTTAATGGAGTTTCTCAGTAATGAAGTGCTGCATGGCGACAGGCAACATAACCATTTTGCGTTGATGTTTTTAGACTTAGATTATTTTAAAGAAATAAACGACACGCTGGGTCATGATATGGGCGATGTCTTGTTGTTAGAAACCGCAGAGCGTTTAAAAAGTTGTGTGCGCGAATCAGATGTTGTGGCACGTTTAGGCGGCGACGAATTCACGGTTGTGTTAACCAATTTAGATGATAACCATGGTGTTGAGCGCGTTGCGGGGCAAATGCTTAAACGTTTAGCTGAACCTTATACATTAGGTGAACAAACGGCCTACATTAGCGGCAGTATCGGGATAACCTTATTCCCTGATGATGCAACGACCACCGAAGCACTGCTTAAAAACGCAGATCAAGCGATGTATTCTGCTAAAACCCACGGACGAAATCGATTTAACTATTTCACGCCCGCCATGCAAAGTGATGCTCAAAAGCGTATGGAGTTGGTACAAGAGTTAAAAAATGCCATTATTCAGCAGCAATTCGAACTGTATTATCAACCGATTGTGAATTTAACCAACGAAAAAGTGATAAAAGCAGAAGCCCTTATACGCTGGAAGCATCCAACAATAGGATTTATACCGCCCGCTGATTTTATTCCTATTGCAGAAGAAACAGGAATGATTATTGAGATTGGTAATTGGGTATTTAACCAAGCAGTTAAACAATCTGCACGATGGACAGAAATGTTTAATGCCGATATTCAAATCAGCATTAATAAATCACCTGTACAATTTAAAGATGAAACCATCGATGTGCAGGATTGGCTGTCACAAATAACTGAGCACCATGTCAATCCAAGTCGCATCTGTATTGAAATTACCGAAGGTTTACTCCTCGATAAAGAGCAAAATGTAGAGGCTAAGTTGATGGCTTATCGTGACGCAGGGCTTGAGGTGTCATTAGACGATTTTGGTACCGGTTACTCATCACTTTCTTATTTACGCAAATTTAATATCGATTATCTTAAGATAGATAAATCTTTTGTGAACAGCTTAATGCCAGACAGTAACGATTTAAGCCTATGTGAAGCGATAATTGTGATGGCGCATAAATTAGGTATGAAAGTCATTGCTGAAGGCATTGAAACAGAGCAGCAGCGAGCGTTACTTGAGTTTGCCGGTTGTGACTATGGCCAAGGGTATTGGTTTTCGCATGCTTTATGTCATGAAGAGTTTGAGCAAAAATACTTGCAACAACGCGCTGAACCTATTCAGATAAACCAATTTACTGGCCGGTAATATTATCCATTTCAGTCAATTCTGCTTTGAACATACTCATCTGCATACCTTAATTGAAAATAGTTAATACGCTCGGAGATTAGTATACAATAGTGGACTATTTCATTGTCTGTTGGGTTTGTTATGTCTTTTACTTCGCTAGGGTTATCGCCATTGTTATTTGATGCGATTAATCAATCAGGTTATCACACCGCCACCCCTGTTCAACAAGCGGTTATCCCACTAGCGCTCAATGGGCAAGATGTGTTGGCCAGTGCCGAAACCGGTACCGGTAAAACAGCGGCATTTGCGTTGCCATTGTTACATCATTTGTTGCAACAGCCGATAGAAGCGTTGAGCCCAGCAGCAAGATTGCGGGTGTTAATCATGACTCCCACTCGTGAGTTGGCTATTCAAATTGAACAAAACCTCGTTAAGTACGCCCAGTTTACCGAACTTTCAAGTTTGGCTGTGTATGGCGGCGCAAGCATTAATCCTCAACGTAAAGCATTAGAGCAGGGCGTTGATGTGTTAGTTGCTACGCCAGGTCGTTTGTTTGACATTATCGGTCAACATGAATTGGATTTATCTTCAGTGACCCACCTGGTCATTGACGAAGCCGATCGCATGCTCGATTTAGGTTTTGTTAAAGACATTGAAAAAGTGAAGCGTTTAATCGCTAAACAACATCATACAATGATGTTTTCTGCGACCTTCTCTGACGATGTGAAAAGCTTGGCAGCTAACATGCTTAACCAACCTGAATATGTCCATGTTGAAACCCAAACCACAGCGGCTAATGTAAGCCAGCAAGTGTATAAAGTTGATGCGCGTCGTAAAGCAGAATTATTGTCAGAGTTGATTGGTAAACACAATTGGCAACAAGTTATGGTGTTTACCAGCCGCAAAGAAACGGCAGAACATTTATACCGTGAATTGTCATTAGACGGTATTAAGTCAGCTGTTTTCCATGGCGATAAAAGCCAAGGAGCACGCAACCGCGCCTTGGAAGAATTTAAAGCAGGGCAGTTACGGGTACTGATAGCGACTGACTTGGCGGCAAGAGGGTTAGACATTCAAGCCTTACCGCGAGTGATTAATTTTGAGTTACCAGAAGAGTGTGAAGATTACGTACACCGTGTTGGACGTACCGGTCGAGCAGGGCTTGCGGGTGAGGCTATATCGTTAGTGAGTCCACAAGAGCTTGAGTTATTAGCTGAAATTGAGCAGCTTATTGGGCGAAAATTAACCATATTTACTCCAAAAGGGTATGAAGAAGGTGCACCATTGCCCGCCAGGTACCGCGATGTGAGCCCTGACAAACCGAAAAAAGTGTTTAAACATAAGCGGGGTAAACCGTCACAAGGTGAAGCAAAACCCACTCGCAAAGGTAAATACGCGAAAACGAAGAAATGATCACTAAACCCATAAAAACCAATATTATTACTGGCTTTTTGGGTGTGGGCAAAACCACACTCATTAAGCAGTTACTGGCCAATAAACCCACTCATGAAAAGTGGGCAGTATTGGTTAATGAATTTGGCGAGATAGGTATAGATGGCGGTTTGTTGCATACGCAAGCAACGGCAGGTATAACCATTAAAGAAGTGCCTGGCGGCTGTTTATGCTGCGCAGCAGGCTTACCCACTCAAGTGGCTATTACGCAACTGATCCAGCAAGCAAAACCAGATAGATTATTGATTGAACCCACTGGGTTGGGTCATCCAGCTGAAATTGTAAAGCTTTTACAAGCAGAACATTTCCAACACGTTATTAAGGTGCAAACAAGTTTATGTCTCGTTGATGCTCGCAAAGTCAGTGATGAGCGCTATAACCGCCACGATATTTTTGTTCAGCAGTTACAGGTGGCTGATATTGTGATGGCCAATAAAGCCCAATATTATGTTGACCAAGATAAGCAGGCCTTGACTGGCTTTATGGCACAGCTTAATCGCGCAGATACGCCGGTTATTTACAATAACAGCCAGCTTATCCTGCCTGAGCACTTGCAGCACATTTTCACGCAACTGGATACATCAACCGCTCAACGTAACAAACAACCATCGCCAACCTTCAAACCTAAAAGCATGCTTAGTCCTGGTGCAGAGCAATGGCTTTTGCCCAGTGCGCCATCAACCCACACTGATGATGAGCTTCAACAACAACTTGCGCAACAGGGTTATGTTTTCAAAACTAACCAAGGCGAAGGTTGTGTCAGTTATGGTTGGATTATTGATAGTCAGCGTTGTTTTAGCTTTGAATCGTTTATGCAGTGGCTTGAGACGGTAAAAGGGTTAAAGGTACTGAGATTAAAAGCCATTGTCATTACGCTTGATGGCATATTAACCGCCAATATGGTTGATGGTAATTTGAGTCTAGATGAACATGATGATGCACTTGATTCGCGCATTGAAATCATTAGTGACAAGCAACTCGACGCTGATGGTTTACAGCAACAACTTTTAGATTGCATTGAGGTGATTTAACGCAAAAGGCTAATAATTGAATGTTGAAGCCAATATCCACATCCTGAAATAAAAATGGGCATTGATACAATATCAATGCCCATTGTGTTTTATGCTCTTATACAGGCATAAATAACCTTGCGACCCTTAGCGAGTACACTCTTCTAAAAGATACGCCAAGTGACGGTACGAAATACCACTATGTTGGGTTAAGCCCACTTCACACATTCTGTTTGCGTAGTAACCTTCTTTGGTTTCTGCTGGAATGAGTTTTTTGATATTACGTAATGCACTGGCGTTAATTTCTGGCTTATACAAGCCTTTTTCACCGGCATAACCACAACAAGTAATCCCTGCAGGCAATACCACATGGTTGGCACATGCATCAGCAATGGCTTGTTGTTTTGGCTCTAGCTTCATCTTACGGGCACTACAGCCTTGGTGTAAGGTGACGTTAGATTTTTTAGTAATCGTCATGTTAGGTAACAAGTTGTCGTGCATAAACTCGACTAGGTCGGTAATAGCCACTTTAGGGTTGCCTGTTAATGTACGGTAAGTACAAGACAAGGCATCAACCACGACCGGCACTTTACCGTTGTCAGACATCTTGCTTAGCGCCTCAATGAGCTCATCACGCTTGGCGTCGGCATTTTTAAAGTCGCCTTTTGATTCCCACATTTGGCCACAACATAAATGACGCGTATTGTCTGGAATAATCACGTTATAGCCTGCACGCTCTAACAAGGTAATAACGACTTCTGGCAGGGTACGGTTGTCAGGATCTTTTGGTGTAGGACCAAAGGTTCTGCCACCACAAGCTGGGAAGTACAACACAGTTTGTTGGTTAGGTTTATGCGCCGATGGCTTGGCTACTTTACCGCCTTTAGGGAAGTCTGGGTTCCAATAAGGCACTTCTTTGGTGATCATTCGGCCAGCATTCATGAGTGAGTTGGTGATGGTGTCACCGGTCACTTTATGAAGGATACCTAAAATATCAAAACCAGTACTGATAACTTGGTTAACCGCGCCAAAATGCTTGGCCTGGAAGTCGAGTACTTTTTGTTCTGTGGTGGTGATGTATGGTGTACGTAATTTACGCACTAACTGACCCATACTGTTATCAACAGGGCAGGCAATAGTACATAGCTGACATGCAGCACAGGTATCGACAACATCGTATTTTGCACTGGCACGCATTTCAGCCGCGGCTTGCTTATCGCCAGATTGCTCTAAACGTTCAATTTCACGTAACACGGCAATACGTTGACGTGGCGAGAAGTTAAGCGCTGATGTTGGGCAGGTCTTTTCACAGAAACCACACTCAATACACTTGTCGACAAAATCATCGACAATTGGACATGGTTTGATATTTTTAACGTGCACTTGGGCATCATCATTTAATATCACCCCTGGGTTTAATAAACCGCTAGGGTCAAAAATCTGCTTAATTTGTTTCATTAGGGTATATGCATCGCTACCCCATTCCATTTCAACAAATGGCGCTACCGCACGGCCTGTACCATGCTCAGCTTTCATTGAGCCGTCATATTTGTCGATGACCATTTCTGCCACATCTTGCATAAAGGCATGGAAACGGTCGATATCGCCTTGCGATGCAAATGTCGGTGTAATGATAAAGTGGAAGTTACCGGCAAGTGCGTGGCCGTAAATAACTCCTTCAGGGTAGCCGTGCTTGTCGAATAATGCTGTTAAATCAGCAGCAGCGCTGGCTAAGTGCTCAATTTCAAATGCAACGTCTTCAATAATGACTGACGTGCCTTTCGGGCGTGCACCACCAATAATAGGGAACAAGCCAGAGCGCATGGCCCAGTATTGACCAAATACCGCAGGATCTTTACTGAACTCAATTGGGCGTTCTGTTTTAATGTGAGCAATTTTTTCGATAACGTCACGGGTGTAGCTATCAAGGGTTTCTGAATCATTGGCTCGAGATTCAATCAACAAAATGGCAGCGCCTTCTGGCAACTCGCTTAGCCATTCAGGCATACCTGCTTTACCGGTAACTGACTTAATAGACGCCCAGTCGAGTAATTCTGCTGCAGCAACACTGTCACCTTTAATTAATGGGATGGCACTGGCGGCATCTTCCATGTTGAAAAACACAGCCATGGCAGAGGCTTTAAATTGTGCTTCTTCGACGGTGTGATAAGTGATCTCATTAACGAAAGCTAAGGTACCTTCAGAGCCCACAATCAAATGGTTAATGATGTCGAATGGGTCCGTAAAGTCGACCAACGAGTTGATGCTGTAACCCGTGGTATTTTTAATCGAGAACTTTTTACGAATACGTGCCGCTAACGTTGGGTTATTTTGAGTTAACTCTGCTAAGTCAGTTAATGCTGCTAATAACATTGCATGCGATTGACTGAATGCGGCTTTTGAATGAGGGCAACCCGTGTCTAATTCAGTGCCATCGACTAGCATTAATTTTGCCGACTTGATGGTTTGGTAACTGTTTTGTGCTGTACCACAGCACATGCCTGAGGCGTTGTTGGCAACCATGCCGCCAATTTGTGCCGAGGCAAGGGTGGCAGGGTCTGGGCCAATCTTTTTGTTAAATGGCTTCAATGCCGCATTAGCGTCAGAACCAATAACTGCAGCACCTAACGCGATAGATGATTTATCTTCGCTAATGTCGATGGTTCTAAAGCCATCATGACCTAGTATTAATAAAATACCTTCGCCAATAGCTTGCCCAGATAAGCTGGTACCTGCTGCACGGAATGTTACTGGCACATTATGTGCTCTAGCAACATTAAGGGTGATTTTGACTTGTTCTACGGTATCAGCGTGGACAACAATTTCTGGTACGATACGGAAATAACTTGCATCCGTAGACCAGGCAAAGCGACGTACAGGATCATTTGAGACAGCATCGCTTCCCAATTGAGACGTTAAAATATCCATTACTACTTGATAGTTAATAGTCATAACTTGCTCTCTTAACACTCTAATATTTAGCAGGCTATGTTTGCCAGCTCTCGTTAATCTCAATAATAAATAGAAGCTGCAATAAACTTTTTCTGATTATCGCAGCTTCAAATGCATTGAGTTGTCATACTCTACAACAATTAGCTTAGATTAAAATCCGCCCCAAATCACTGCGATAGTGCCTGCTACCATGGCATAACCAAGGGCGATAGGCATTGTTTTACGAATAATTTCAGATTCACGTCCCGCCATACCTACAACAGTTGCAGCAGCTACTACGTTCATCACACACATCATGTTACCGGCGTTAGCGCCAATACCTTGAAGTGCTAACACTAAGGCATGGTTCATGCCGATATTGTCGGCTACAGAATACTGTAAACCAGAGAACATCATGTTTGAGAAGGTGGCAGAACCAGACAAGAATGCACCAAAAATCCCTACAACTGGTGATACCCATGCCCAAACAGCTCCCATGCTGTTTGCCAATAGGTCAGCTAACGCAACTGGCATAGACGCAAGGCCAGCACCATTTTCGCCAGAGTTTAGGAAGATTTTAACCATTGGCACAGATGCGCCTAATGAGATAATTGTTGGTAACATTGATTTGCACGATACAGTGATAGACTGCTTCATTGCTTGTGGTTTCATTTTGAACAATACAAAACCAAATAAACATACTACGACGAAGAAGATGCCTGGTGCATAAAAGGTGGCAAATCCCGCTTTTAATTCAGTACCAAGTAATCCAGTCCAACTAATATTGAAGCTTGTTAACCAGCTCTTGAACGGTCCAATGACACGAGAAAGAACCAGTAATGCCGCCATGATGATATATGGAGACCAAGCTGCAACTTGAGAAAATTTAACCGGTGTTTGGCCAACGGCTAACTCTTCTTCAGATTTGTTGTCATTTTCACTAAAGTCACACCAAGGTTGTGAAGGCAGTAACCAGCCTTTTTTAGCCACAGGAATGACTAACGCCATACCAACAAGCGCACCAATAACAGATGGGAACTCAGGACCAGCAAAGAAGTTAATTAACCATGCTGGAATCGTAAATGCAAAACCTGCAAAAATGGCAAACTTCCAAATTTGTAGGCCTTCTTTAATTGATTTGTTACGACCAAAGAAACCCGTTAATACACATACCATGACTAATGGTATGAGGGTACCAGTCAACAAGTCGATGGTGATCATGTGCTTAGCAATAAACTGCGCATAACCGACAAAGGTGCCGCCATGATCAGCTAATTGAGCCGCAGCCATGTTAACGCCGCCTTCAGTTAAGCCTTGTTCCATACCAAATAATACGGGTAGACCAATCGCACCAAATGATACTGCTGTTGAGTCACCTATCAAGGCAACTACTGCAGCTGCAATAGGTGGCACGCCGAGTAACACTAACAACGGCGCCCCAATTGCCGCTGGTGTACCAAAGCCTGCAGAGCCTTCGATAAATGAACCAAATAACCAACAAATAATGACAACTTGCACTCGCGCGTCGGCGCTAATGTTGGTAAAACCTGAGCGGATGGTGTCCATCGCGCCAGAATATTTTAGGGTATTTAACAAAAACACCGCGCCAAAAATAATGGTAAGCGGTGTTAATGCGGATAAAAGTCCTTCTACAACTGAAGCTGCGAGCAGCATAGTGTCCATTTGCCAAATAAAGACTGCAGCCAGACCTGTTGCAATCGCTGATATTGGCATAGCTTTAGATGCCGGTAAGCGCATGAGTACTAAAAATACCATTACGCTTATAATGGGCGTTAAGCTTGCTAGTAACTGTAAAAATGTCATGTATACCTCTGTATCACTAATAGTGGGTATTAAATTGTTATTATTTGTTAGCTTTTCGCTAACTAGGGCGTAATAGACGTTATTTAAGTGTTAAAAGTGTTGATCGAGATCATCGAATACACCGGAAACACCGCTCGCGAGTAGAAGTGAGATCTACTTCTAATAGCTGTATTTTTAATGTTTGTTTTAGATCACATTTTTATGTTTTGAAATAGACACAAAAATAAAGCCACTCGATTTAACGAGTGGCTTATGATAGCGTTATTTAGCGCTTGTTAATGTGAAGAGTTTCACGCGAGAGAAATACAAGGTGTGAGTTTTATCAAAAGTTAGAAAAGTTTACTGCCCCAACCTAATTTATTTCGCAGAACATGGAAATAGTTATGCCCTTTAGGATGAATTAACCGCAAGCGTTCATTAGAGCGACGAATAAAAATTTCATCACCCGGTAAGACGGCTAAATGCACATGACCATCACAACTCACTTCTAGGTTTTCATCATTGTTAGGCGATACGACTAATTTAATATTACTGCAGGCATCAACCACAATCGGTCGGCATGACAGCGTATGCGGAAACATAGGTACTAAAATAAGTGCTTGTAAATTAGGTGTTAAAATTGATCCTCCTGCCGATAAAGAATAGGCAGTCGATCCGGTAGGGGTTGAAACAATCATGCCATCTGCACGTTGGCTGTACATAAGTTGTTCATCAATATACACCTCAAATTGGATCATGTGCGCAATTTTACCCGGATGTAACACCGCCTCATTAACGGCGGTGTTACTGGCGGTGATTTTGCCATGACGATGAACTTCCGCTTCAAGTAAGAAACGATGTTCAGTTTCAAACTCACCGTCTAAGACTTTAGACAATGCATCTTCAAAGTTGTCGGGAGGCAGGTCAGTTAAAAAGCCAAGATTACCACGGTTTACGCCAATAACGGCCACATCAAAACGGGCCAGAACGCGCGCAGCACCTAGCATATTACCGTCGCCACCCACGACGATAGCAAGATCACAATGCTCGCCCATTTCGAGCAAATCCATAGAACAAATGTCGGCACCTAGCTCTGCAGATACGCGCTCTTCTACAATCACTTTAAAGCCCTGAACACTGAGCCAATGATGCAAACGCCTCAGGGTTTGGTTAGTGCCTTGGTGATGTGGCTTGCCAATAAGTCCGATTGTGTTGAACAATTTAGTCATATTCGTGTTTGTTCTGCCTTTAGGCCTTGAAACATAAGAATTGATCCCCATAATATACTCAAACTTATTAAAAGTGTGATAATTGCTGTCAATTAATTCAGTAGTTGGACACTTTATTTTTGTATTAATATATCCAATATTGCATTTTTTTAGCTGGAGTGAAAATGAGCAACGAATCGAACAACGCACCGCAAGATCAAGTGGAAGATGTGGTTACACCTGAAGTCGTGGCTGATGAAGCGAGTTTGATGGATGAATTGACCCAAGCCAATTTTCGCATTGAAGAACTAGAGCAGCAATTAGCAGAAAGCCAAGCTGCACTTGAAGAGCGTAAAGATGTTGAAATGCGCGCTGCAGCAGAAACGCAAAATATCCGTACTCGTGCTGCAAAAGATGTTGAACAAGCGCGTAAGTTTGCGTTAGAAAAGTTCACCAATGAATTATTGCCAGTGATTGACAATATGGAGCGTGCGCTACAGGGAACAGATCCTGAAGACGAAGCGACTAAAGCGATTTACGAAGGTGTTGAATTGACCATGAAAGGGTTCTTAACATCGGTAGAAAAGTTTGGTGTCACCCAGGTTAACCCACTAGGCGATGCATTTAACCCTGACCATCACCAAGCCATTGGTATGCAGCCAAGTGCTGAGTACCCTGCTAACACGGTAATGATGGTAATGCAGAAAGGTTACTTGCTTAACGACCGTTTGTTACGCCCGGCCATGGTAATGGTATCTCAAGGCGGTAATAGCGTAGATGTTGAAGCATAAATTCAACTAAATAACAGACACAAAAAAGGACTGAATTTTCAGTCCTTTTTTATGCTTTAAATCATCGTAAATCTTTATGCTACAAAGGCCTGGATTTGCGCCAAAATACCTAGAGCGTCCAGTTGCAGTTCTGCGGTAATTTCATCGGGTGAGCCATGCTTAATGAACTCATCTGGTAAACCAATCAATAATACCGGTTTTACAATACGCATCTTTTGTAGTGTTTCTAATACGCTAGAGCCTGCACCACCTAATACTGCGTTTTCTTCAACTGAGACAATAATATCGTGGCTATTGGCAAGCTCTGCGAGTAAGTCGACATCCAAAGGTTTCACAAAACGCATATCTGCCACAGTAGCGTCAAGTTGCTCTGCTGCTTCTAGTGTTGCCGCTAGGGTGGTGCCAAAGTTAACAATGGCTATCTTTTTACCCTGACGTTTTATTAACCCCTTACCTATCGGTAGGGTGGTCATCTGTTCGACTTGCTCGGCACCGGTAGCGCTCCCTCTTGGGTAACGTACAGCTGTAGGGCCGTCTTGATAACAATATCCGGTATACAGCATTTGGCGACATTCGTTTTCGTCAGATGGCGCCATAATCACCATGTTAGGGATACAACGCATAAAGCTTAAGTCAAAGGCGCCTTGGTGAGTTGGGCCGTCTGCACCCACAATGCCACCACGGTCAATGGCAAACAATACGGGTAAACGTTGCAAGGCAACATCATGAATTAATTGATCATAACCGCGTTGCAAAAAGGTCGAATAAATCGCAACGACCGGTTTCAGTCCTTCACAAGCAAATCCGGCGCCCAACGTTACGGCATGTTGTTCGGCGATGGCCGCATCAAAATACTGTTTGGGGAAACGCTGGGAAAACTCAACCATCCCCGAGCCTTCACGCATTGCTGGCGTTATCGCCATCAACTTGTCATCCTGGGCAGCGACATCACATAACCATTTACCAAAAACTTGCGAGAACGTTGGTAAGCCTGGCTTGGTTACCGGCTTTTTAAATTGGCTTGGGTCAAATTTAGGCACCGCATGCCAGCCGATAGGATCTTTTTCTGCAGGCTCATAACCACGACCTTTCTTGGTCATGATATGCAGCATTTGTGGGCCTTTTAAATTACGCATATTACGCAGAGTTTCAACTAATGAATCCACGTCGTGGCCATCAATAGGGCCGATGTAATTAAACCCTAATTCTTCAAATAATGTGGCAGGAACAACCATGCCTTTTAGGTGTTCTTCGGTGCGCTTGGCCATTTCTTTAATGACGGGCATGCCTTTGAGCACTTTTTTGCTGTTTTCGCGGATAGTGGTGTAAAAACGCCCTGACATTAATTGGGCTAAATGGTTGTTTAGCGCGCCGACGTTTTCAGAAATCGACATTTCATTGTCGTTTAACACAACCAGCATGTCTTTGTGTAAATCACCCGCGTGGTTCATGGCTTCAAACACCATACCACCTGTCATGGCGCCATCACCGATCACTGCAACAACTTTACGTCCGTCGGCTTCTTTTTCGGCGGCAATAGCCATGGCTAACGCCGCACTGACAGACGTGCCCGAGTGACCCACACTAAAGGTGTCGTATTGGCTTTCTTCACGCCATGGGAAAGGGTGCAAACCATTTTTTTGCCTAATGGTGTGCATGCGTTCGCGGCGGTCAGTTAAAATTTTATGTGGATATGCCTGGTGTCCAACGTCCCAAATTAATCGATCAAAAGGGGTGTTGTAGACATAATGAAGGGCCACAGTTAATTCAACTGTGCCTAAGCCAGACGCAAAATGTCCGCTGGAAATACCAACAGACTGAAGTAAGAATTGTCTAAGTTCATCAGACACTTGTGGAAGAAGACCTTGCGGTAACTTCCGTAATTCTTCTGGCGTATTAGCTTGTGCTAGTACTGGGAATTTAGAAATATCGAAACTCATAGCGAGATATTCTGACTCTTTATTATAATCTTCGCTCAATAATGTAGCGGGCGAAGTCTGCAATTAACTGGCTATTGTATGGTAATTTAGTCAGCGCTGATAGTGCATCTTGTATTAGTTGTTCCGCACAGGCCTTTGCACCATCAAGACCTAACAGTTTAGGGAAGGTGCTTTTATTGGATTGCTCATCACTGCCTTGAGGTTTCCCCAGCTCTTCCGTGCTTGCGGTTATATCTAAAATATCGTCCTGAACTTGAAATGCTAACCCTAAGGCTTGGGCATATTGCATCATCAGTTGATATTGTTCTGCGGGTGCATTGGCGGCAATTAACGCCATTTCTACGGCACAACTAATTAATGCCCCGGTTTTTTTATTGTGTAATTCGGTTAAGCGTTGTAGTTCAATACTGTGATTAGTGGCACTAAGATCAATCGCCTGACCGCCACACATGCCTTGATAACCTGCTGCTTTTGCCAATACTCTTACCATGGCAAGTTGTTGAGTGGGGCTTAAATCATCACTGATTGATGTCATGATTTCAAATGCCAATGTTTGCAGTGCATCGCCTGCTAAAATCGCTGTCGCTTCATCAAATGCGACATGAACCGTAGGTTGGCCGCGGCGCAGTGCATCATTGTCCATAGCCGGTAAATCGTCATGAATTAATGAATAAGCATGAATGCATTCAATGGCTGCAGCGGCTTTGTCTAGAGCGTTAATATTAACACTAAACATGTTACCTACAGCGTAAACTAAAAAAGGGCGAATGCGTTTACCGCCCAATAATGCGCCGTGTAACATTGCGGCTTTTAAATTGGGGGCAGCATCATCGAGTTGATTTAAATGCTGTTCAAGAATGGCATCAACTCGTTTTTGGTAAGTTTTGATTGCTTCAGCTAACACGTATTAAGACCTATGCTTCAATATTACGAATTGAGATTATTCAGCTTCTACGGTAAATGGTGCGAGTTCGGCATCATTTTCATTTAATAAAATAGACACTTTTTGCTGAGCTTGTTCAAGCTTAGTTTGGCTTTGACGAACCAAATTAATACCACGCTCAAATTGTTTTAGCGCGTCATCAAGTGACACTTCACCTTGCTCTAAGTGAGCGACAATGGTTTCGAGCTCAGATAACGATTGCTCAAAACTGAGATTTTCTGGTTTTTTAGCCACGATTAATTTTCCTTTCTTTGCGCGAGTGACAAGGTATATCAGCCCAGCGTATCGGTCAAATACAGTCGTCTGTTATTTGCTCAACAGCACGCTTTGTTATTGAATTTTTTTTAGAAACAATAAAATCGAGCTAAACTTGAGCCGACTTTGTCCGATAAAGAGTTAAGATTTTAAATTGTTAACGAAAATGATTTCTTGAAACAAGTATTGCTGATTATCATAATGACTTGAGAAACTTTTGCAGCAATGCAAAACGATTAACATTATGATTGTATTATACGATTGATATAGCATATCGAATTTACCGTGCGAAGCCGTTTTTTATAGAGCACAAAAAGCAGAGTCATCACTGCGATTGAGGAGAGGTTGTGGATTTAGCTACCCTGATAGGTATTATTGGTGCTTTTGCATTTATTATTGGCGCCATGGTGACCAGTGGCGGTATCGGTTTATTTATCGATGTACCTTCTGTATTGATCGTAATCATGGGCTCTTTGTTTGTTGTCATGATGAAGTTCAACCTAAAGCAATTTTTAGGGTCGATAAAAATCGGCATGAAAGCCTTCATGTTTAAAATTGATAAACCTGAAGATTTAATCGAGCAATCTGTCACCATGGCTGACGCTGCCCGTAAAGGTGGTTTTTTGGCGTTAGAAGAAGCGGTGATCACCAATACTTTTATGCAAAAAGCGGTCGATATGCTGGTTGATGGTCACGATGGTGACGTGGTGCGTAATGCCCTTGAAAAAGATATCTCGTTAACCGAAGAACGTCACAAAATGGGGATTAGCATTTTTAAAGCCATGGGTGATGTTGCGCCTGCTATGGGGATGATTGGTACGCTGGTGGGATTAGTGGCCATGCTGTCAAACATGGATGACCCTAAATCGATTGGTCCCTCTATGGCTGTTGCTTTATTAACCACACTTTATGGCGCGATCATTGCGAACATGATTGCAATCCCTATGGCCGATAAACTGTCACTGCGCATGGGCGAAGAACTGCTTAATCGTAACTTAATTATGGATGCGGTTCTGGCGATACAAGACGGTCAAAACCCGCGAGTAATTGAAGGATTTTTAAAGAATTACCTCGCTGAAAAACAACGTGCAATTGATACAACGGACGGAGAATAACTCATGGCTAAGGCCAAGTGTGATTGTCCACCAGCAGGCGCCCCTATGTGGCTGGCAACCTTTGCTGACTTAATGTCATTGCTGATGTGCTTCTTCGTATTGTTGTTAGCATTCTCAGAAATGGACGTGATGAAGTTTAAGCAAATTGCGGGCTCGATGAAATATGCGTTTGGTGTACAAAACAAAGTTGAAGTGAAAGATATTCCGAAAGGCACCTCTGTCATTGCGCTTGAGTTTCGCCCGGGCAGACCTGATCCCACCCCGATTGAAATCATTAACCAACAAACTAATGAAATGACTCAGCCAACCATTGAGTATCAAGCCGGTGAAGAAGACAGTGCAGGTGGTACCCAAAAACAATCTGGTGAGCAACGTGGTGGTAATGCGGCCGCAACGGCGCAGCAAGAAGCGGAAGCTGTAAAAAAAGCCGCAGCATCAGCGCAAGAAAATATTAATGAACAAGTTAAAAAGATGGCCGAAAAGCTCAACGAAGAAATTGTTGATGGCGCCATTGAAATTGAATCACTTGGGCAACAAATTATTATTCGAATTCGTGAAAAAGGCTCGTTTGCGTCAGGTTCGGGTTTCTTACAGCCTAAATTTAAGCCTATTGTGCGCTCTATTGGCGCATTATTGAAAGACGTGCCCGGTATTGTGACCGTGTCTGGTCATACTGATGGCGCGCACATTAGCAATGAGCTTTACAGTTCAAACTGGGAGCTCTCAAGCCAGCGTGCAGTTGCGGTTGCTGACGAGCTACGCCGAGTACCAGGGTTTGACGAAACTCGCATGAAAGTTGTGGGAGAGGCTTCTAACAGACCATTAGTGCCCAATGACACCAATGAAAACCGCACGCGTAATCGCCGTGTCGAGATTTCAATTGAGCAAGGTAAAGCGAAAGAGTCAAACGAGATAACCGTGTCTGAATAAGCTTAATCCCTTATAAAGTTGATTACTTTTAGTCGTGATACCCAAAGCGCAACCTGATAAGGTTGCGCTTTTTGTTATCAAAATGTTTTGTGAATGGTGCGACTTAAACAAAATGAATGATTAAAAAGTGAATATGTTTGGTTAATAGGTATCATTTGGTATAATCCGCGAATTATTGCTTACCATTTGGTACCGATTTAACCATAAATCGGCATACCCTAAATCAGTAAGCTGTTTTTCAATTTTATAATCAACGTATTACAACTCTTTGAGTTAGCGATGCTAAGCACTTACTCGGTGCTTGCTAAGTGCTGTGCTATTGAATTTGTTATGCCTGCGGACGCCCCATGAAGTTTATTGTAAAGCTGTACCCTGAAATTATGATGAAGAGCAAGTCGGTAAGATTGCGATTTACCAAAATGCTCGAAACCAATATCCGTAATGTACTGAAAAAAGTCGATGAAGATGCCAAAGTACAACGTTTATACGATCGAATTTTAGTGAAAGTGCCAGACAATAAACCTGAACTTATCGACGCGTTTGCTGAACGTTTAAGTTGCATTCCGGGTATTGCTCATGTGGTGCAAGTGAGTGAATACGGTTTTGATTCGGTCGATCATATTTATCAACAGGTGTTACCTAAATACCGCGATGAGCTTGCCGGTAAAACGTTTTGTGTCCGTGTAAAGCGTTCGGGTAAGCATGACTTTAACTCTATTGACGTGGAACGCTATGTTGGCGGTGGCTTAAATCAGCACACTGATGCATTAGGGGTGAAGCTTAAAAATCCAGATATCACTGTGAACCTTGAAATCGATCAAGACAAATTATACATGGTCGAGCGTCGTATTGAGGGCTTAGGCGGTTTTCCTATGGCGACTCAAGAAGATGTGTTATCGCTGATTTCAGGTGGTTTTGACTCTGGTGTATCGAGCTTTCAGTTTATTAAAAAGGGTGCGCGTACCCATTATTGTTTCTTTAACCTTGGTGGTGCTCAGCACGAGATCGGGGTTAAGCAAGTGGCTTTTCATTTATGGCAAAAGTACGGCGAATCTCACAAGGTCCGCTTTGTTTCTGTGCCGTTTGAACCTGTGGTCCAGGAGATCCTCGAGCGGATTGATAACGGACAAATGGGTGTAGTTCTTAAGCGTATGATGATGCGAGCTGCCACGCGTATTGCTGATAAATTTGGGATTCAAGCCTTGGTTACGGGTGAGAGTTTAGGCCAAGTATCTAGCCAAACCTTAACCAATTTAAACGTGATTGACCGCTGTACAGATTTACTGATTTTGCGTCCACTTATTGCTATGGACAAGCAGGATATTATTAATCAAAGCCGTGTGATTGGCACTGAAGATTTTGCCAAGTCAATTCCAGAGTATTGTGGCGTTATTTCACAAAAGCCAACCGTGAAAGCCGTGTTGTCTAAAGTTGAAAAAGAAGAACTTAAATTCTCTGAAGACTTAATTGACCGCGTTGTTGATGCGGCCGTAGTGATGGACATTCGGGATATTGAAGCTGAAATGAATAAACAGGTGACTGAAACTGAAACCGTTAAAGATGTCGCGTCAGGCGAGATTGTCATTGATGTCCGTGCGCCAGAAGAAGAAGAGCGTGCGCCATTAGAAATGGATAACGTGATGGTGAAAACCATTCCATTTTTTAAACTTGCTACTCAGTTTGCCGATTTAGATAACAGCAAAACGTATTTACTTTACTGCGACCGTGGTGTCATGAGTAAGTTGCAAGCGCTGTACTTAATTGAACAAGGCTACACTAACGTTAAAGTGTATCGCCCATAAGTATCTGTAAGCATCAGGCTAACTCACAATTGATGTTGTTGGTTAGCCTATGATTAACAGCCACAAAAAAACCGCATTTAATGCGGTTTTTTTGTGTCAGTGTACTGAATTGCGATTAGTTTGCTTGAGTTGCTTCAGAAGTTTTTTGTGCTTCTTCATTGTCTGCAACTAAAATACTGTTAACATCGTCATTGATATCAACTTTCATCGCTTCAATGCTTTGTGATAGCTCGGCATGTAAGTCGGCCATATCAATCGCTTCTAATTCGGTTGCTTGCGCTGTGCTTAATCCGATGAACGTTGTTAAGGTAATAGCAAAAACAGTTTTTAGGTTGAACATAGGGGGAAACCTCTAGGCTAATTATTCACATTTGCCGGACTATCCCGATTCCCTCGTAGAGATTGTCCAACTGTATTTTCAATGCTGCTAATTTAACCAAACACAGTGTTCTTTACAAACGACAAAAAATAACGATAATCATTAGAAAAACTAATCAATAAACGAGAGACTGATCACTATGTCTAGACGATTGCCCCCGTTAAATGCAGTTAAAGCATTTGAGGCTGCAGCAAGACATCTGAGCTTTACCCGCGCCGCAGAAGAGTTGTTTGTGACTCAAGCAGCGGTAAGTCATCAGATTAAAGCGTTAGAAGATTTTTTAGGGCTAAAGTTGTTTCGACGCAAGAATCGATCATTATTGTTAACAGAAGAAGGCCAAAGCTACTTTCTCGACATTAAAGATATTTTTATTGAGTTAGGTGAAGCCACAAATCGCTTACTTGCGCGTAGTGCCGTAGGTTCATTAACCGTGAGTATGTCACCGAGTTTTGCGATTCAATGGTTAGTACCCAGATTAGCTAAATTCAGTGAAAAGAACCCTGACATTGACGTTCGAATTAAAGCTGTCGACAGTGAGACTAACTCATTAACCGACGATGTTGATGTGGCTATTTATTATGGGCAAGGTAACTGGCCAGGTTTGCGCGCCGATAAATTACGCAACGAAGTGCTGATCCCGGTATGTTCGCCTTTATTGCTTAATGGCCCTAAACCATTAACTCAACCCAGCGATTTAAAGTTTCATACTTTGCTGCACGATGCGAATCGTCAAGACTGGCAAGCTTGGTTTAGGCAATGCGGTGTGACAGATGTGAATGTTAATCAGGGACCTATCTTTAGCCACTCATCACTGGTGCTGCAAGCCGCGGCTCACGGCCAGGGTGTCGCTTTAGGTTACAGCGTATTGGCAAGGCCAGACATTACAGCGGGCCGCTTGATTTGCCCGTTCTCTGAAGTGCTGGTGAGTAAAGATGCCTATTACTTGGTGTGCCAACAAAATCATTCTGAAATAGGTAAAATATCGGCGTTTAGAGAATGGATGGTCGATATGTTTGCTGAGGAGTCTCGCAGTGAACTGCTTACCGGATAGTCAAACTGAGCTGGCGCAAGATTATGTTTTGCAGGGAGCTAAAAGTGATACGCTGATTATTTTTGCTCATGGGGCTGGTGCCAATATGCACCATGAGTTTATGGTCAATATGAGTGATAAACTGGTTAAAAACGGTTTTCAGGTGTATCGGTTTAATTTTTTATATATGCAAGCCAACATGCAAGATGGTAAGCGTCGTCCCCCTGACAGAGCACCTAAGTTACTCAATCATTTTGAGCAGGTATTGCTCGATGTGGCCGACAAAATAAAGCAAGGGCTGATAAATCCCAAACGCATCGTCGTAATGGGTAAGTCGATGGGTGGGCGAATGTCGGCCATATTAACCAGCGCTGAGCACGTATTTTTATCGGCTCAAGCTAAAGACGTTGCAGCTAACATTTGTGCAGTAGTCTGCCTCGGTTATCCATTTGTTCCGTTAAAAGGTGGCGAGCCGCGTCTATCACCGATACAAACGAATCCATTACCAATACTAATCGTTCAAGGTGAGCGCGATAAGTTTGGCGGGCGTGAGCAAGTGCCTTCCTGGTCATTGTCAGAAAACACCTCCATATGTTGGATAGGTGATGGCGACCATAGCCTACAACCGCGTAAATCTTCGGGTTATACACTAGAAGGTAATTTACAACAGGCCAGCGATGGCATCAGCCAATTTATCGCTTCAGTTCGTGTTTAAGCATGTTAAAAGGTAAGTGAAATGAACAAAGGATTATTGTTACTGGCAACCTTTAGTGGTTTTTTAGCGGTGTCATTGGGTGCATTTGGGGCCCATGGGCTTAAATCGATTGCCCCACCAGAGCTTGTTAGTATCTTTAAACTTGGCGTCGACTATCAGTTTTATCACACCTTTGCGCTTATTGCGCTAGCTTTTTCTGGCCATTGGATTACCTCAAAACTACTCAACTGGGCGGCTTATAGTTTTATTGCCGGAATAGTGTTGTTTTCAGGCTCGCTTTATTTGTATGCCTTTACAGGTGCCAAATGGATTGGACCCATTACGCCATTAGGTGGTTTGTGTTTTCTGATGGGATGGCTGTTATTTGCTGTCGCCATTTGGCAATCAAAAGCGGCGAAATAATACCGCGGCTAAATTCTCCTTCCTTGTGATTTTTTGGGTATAATAGCGGGATTATTGTCTCGCTATTAACGCGATCATCCTTACGCTAAGGCTCCAAATGAAAAACCTATTTCTATTTTGCCGTTCAGGTTACGAAAAAGACTGTGCGGCAGAAATTCAACAACGTGCTGCAGAGCTTAATGTCGGTGGTTTTGTTAAAACCAACGTAAATGATGCTTATGTTATTTATCAATGTTTTGAAGAGGATGGTGCGGATACTTTAGCTAAAGAGCTTGCGCTAAGTTCGCTCATTTTTACCCGTCAAATGTTTGCCGCAGGTGAGATGTTGTCTGATTTACCAGAACAAGATCGTGTTAGCCCAATTGTTGCCGCGTTATCAGAGTTGTCTAAGTGTGGTGAATTACGGGTTGAAACACCTGACACCAATGAAGCCAAAGAACTGTCGGCCTTTTGCCGTAAATTTACTGTCCCGCTGCGCCAAGGCTTAAAAAAGAGTGGTGCATTGCTTGGCGTTGAAAACGACCGCCGTCCTATTATTCATGTGTGTTTTATTGGCCCAGGTAAAGCCTATGCGGGTTATTCGCTGAGTAACAATAGCTCTCCTCACTTTATGGGTATTCCACGCTTAAAAATGGCTGCAGATGCGCCGAGTCGCTCAAGTTTAAAACTTGATGAAGCGTTTGGGGTATTTTTAACCAAAGAAGAGCAAGAAACTCGCTGTCGCAGTGGCTTAAATTCAGTTGATTTAGGTGCCTGCCCAGGCGGTTGGACGTACCAATTAGTGCGCCGCGGTATGATGGTGGCTGCAATTGATAACGGCCCAATGGATCCTAAATTAATGGAAACTGGTCAGGTTAAACATTATCGCGCCGACGGTTTTCGTTTTGAGCCACCGCGTAAAAATATTTACTGGTTAGTGTGCGACATGGTTGAAAAGCCAGCGCGTGTTGCTGAGCTAATGGAAGCTTGGGCGATTAACGGTTGGTTTAAAGAGGCTATCTTTAACCTTAAATTACCGATGAAGAGTCGCTATAAAGAAGTGAGCACCATTTTAGAAACCATGAGCACCATTTTAACTGAGAACGAAATTGACTTTAAAATGCAGTGTAAGCACCTGTATCACGACCGTGATGAAGTGACTGTGCATTTGTGGTTGTTCCCTGAAAAGGGCGTGAGTTACGCATAACCTTAGTTACGCTTAACCTTAGTTACGTTTAATGGTTTTACTCAATCAATAAAAAGCCCGCTGATAATCATTATTAGCGGGCTTTTTGTTAAGCTTAAAAGCTTGTAGAAAAGTGCTTAACCTAAACGTTCAAGTACCGCTTGGGTAAAGTCGGTGGTACCGTGAGTGCCGCCTAAATCGCGCGTCGTACGGTCGCCTTCTTCAATGACTGCTGAAACGGCATTGCGGATCATCTCAGCTTTGTCTGACATGCCTAAATACTCAAGCATTTGAATCGATGCTAAAATCACCGACGTTGGGTTTGCCAGGTTTTTGCCTGCAATGTCTGGAGCACTGCCATGTACTGCTTCAAAAATAGCAGCGTCGCGGCCAATGTTAGCACCCGGTGCCATGCCTAATCCGCCGACTAAACCGGCGCAAAGATCAGACAAAATATCACCAAATAAGTTAGTGGTTACAATCACATCGAAGTTTTCTGGGTTCATGACTAATTTCATGCAAGTCGCATCAACAATCATTTCTTCTGTGGTGATGTCTGGATAACGCTGGCTCACTTCACGTGCAACTTTTAAAAATAAGCCTGAAGTCGATTTCATGATGTTGGCTTTATGAACAATCGTGATTTTTTTACGGTTTTCTTTACGGGCTAACTCATAGGCAAACGTGGTAATTTGTTCAGCGCCCTGGCGAGTAATAATACTGGTCGCTTCAGCGGTTTGGCCGTCGTCTGACACTTTTTGGCCTAAACCTGAATACATACCTTCGGTGTTTTCACGAACCGTAATGATGTCGATATTTTTGTAACGAGCCTGAGTACCTTTAAAAGAATTAACCGGACGCACGTTAGCGTATAAGCTGAATGTTTTACGAAGACTGACGTTAATTGAAGTAAAACCTTCGCCGACTGGTGTCGTTAAAGGGCCCTTTAAGGCGATACGGTTTTTTTCGATGAGGTCTAACGTACGTTGCGGTAATAACTCGCCGTGCTTTTCTAACGCCGTTAACCCTGCATCTGCAAATTCGTATTCAAAGCCACATCCTGCTTTGTCGAGGATTTTTAAAGCTGAATCGATGATGCTAGGTCCAATCCCATCACCTGGGATTACGGTAATTGTACGTTTTGGCATGAATAGTCCTTCCACGGTTGTGGTTACTGCAAGTGTTGAACCGCAAGCAAGGTTACGGTCAGACGACGATAAGATCCGTCGTTTTTCTGCGGCGTATTTTACCGACTTTTAACGTTTATTTACAGAAAATAGTGAGTGTTATCACATTATTTCCGTTATTTTTAAGTCAATCCTAATCCGTTTGTTTTACTATGACTGTCAGTCAGTTCGACATAGGTTTAGTTTACGCTTACTCAAGTGGTAAGGTGAAAATTGATGTCGAATAGCTTATTCGGTGTGATGCTTTTATATAGACGACTTTGGTCGTATGCAGCTCAATGCGATATCGCCTCGCCATTGATCAAACAGACAATCCATCATGATAATAATTAGAGGAAACTGTGAAGGTATTTAACTTAATTCCACTGGCATTGTGCCTGAGTGTGAGTGCGTACGGTGTTGCGGCGCCCAATGCATTAACCATTGACGATATTATGCATTTCGAAACCCTGCAACAGCCGGTTATTTCAGATAATGGCAAGGTGATAGCCGTAGAGGCCAAGCCTGACCGTGGTGATAGTCGTGCATTAGTGCGTTTTAATGACAATAGTAAACACTATCAAATTGACCGTGGCAGCAATGTTAAGGTCAGTGCAGATGGACGCTTTGTATTAGCCACCTTGCAAGCACCTTTGTTTGAGCGTGAAACAGAAAAAAGTGACGATTTACCTCACTCTATTATGCTATTAGCCACTGACACAGGTAATCAGCAACAGTTCGATAATGTCGACACTGCCGTATTGAGTGACGATGGCGGCTATTTATTGGTTAAGCATAAGCCTGAAGATAAAAAAGCTGAGTCGGATGAATCTGCAAAAGTTGAGCCTGTAAAAGAGAGTCAAGACAAAAAACAAGATGATGACCAAGAGGTTGATAAAGCCGATCTTGGCACTCAAGTCACTCTGGTTAAGCTTGACACTAATCAGCAGTTAACATTAGACAATGTGAGTCAATTTGCTTTTGATAAAGCCGGTGGTTTGTTAGCGGTGTTACAAAATGACTCGCAAGAGGCGTTACATAAATTAACCCTAGTAAAGCTTGACTCATTAAGTCCTGAGACATTATTTACCAGTGAGAGCGAGCAGCTTGAAGCGCTTGCCATCAGCGATGATGGCCACTTTGTGGCTCTGACTAAAGGCGATGCATCAGTTGCACGTTATGGCCGTGAACATAGCCTTTTAGTGCTTGATATTAACACCAGTAAGCAGCAATTGTTTACTGGCAATGACGCCTGGCGATACAACCAACACTCGAGTTTACAGTTCTCTAAAGACAACCAACGTTTATTTGTTGGCAGAGTCCCTAGCGTGGCGCAGCAAGCTGAGTTAGCTCAGTACAAACAAGCTGAAGATGTGTTTAACCCTGAGATCATTACGGCTAGCAAGCAATTGCGTGTCTGGCATGGTGAAGACCCTAAGATTAAACCACAAGAAGTGAAAGAGTACGCCAAAGAGTTAAAACGTACATACCTTGCGGTGTTGCATCTTGATTCAAATAAAATGCTTCAATTGGCCGACCAAGCAGTGCCTGATGTGACTTATGGCGAACAAGCTGATTATTTACTGGCAAGCTCAGATGTGCCGTATCAAAAAATGATCACCTGGGCTGGGTTTTACCGCGATGTGTATCTGGTTAATTTGAACACAGGCAACAAGCAGCAAATATTGGTACAGCAGCCGAGTGATGCTATGCCTACCTTGTCACCAAACGCAAAGTTCCTGGCTTATTATCAGCAGGGCAGTGTGTATTTACGTGATATTTCATCGGGACGCACCGTTAACCTAACACAGAATATCTCTACGCCTTTTGCCGATGAAGATCATGATTATCCTAGCGCTGCGCCCGGATACGGCTTTGGCCCTTGGCTTGCTGATGACTCTGGCATTACGTTTTACGATAAATACGACATGTGGCAATTTAATACCACGTCACATAAAGGCTTTATGCTCACCAATGGTGAAGGGCGTAAGCAAAAAATCCAATTTAGAGTGGTTGGGCTGGCTAAACAACAACGGTTACCTGCGATTATTAGTCAAGGTCAAAAAGTCATATTACAAGGTTATAACCACACCACTAAAGCTGACGCATTTTATGCTGCAACAGTGGGGCAATCTGCAGTTAAGCGTGTAACCGATAGTGACAGTAAATTAACCTTATTAGCCCGTGCTACCGAAGCAGATACTGTGGTGTTTTCAAAACAACGCTATGATTTGTATCCAGACTTGTACAGTGCAGATGTGAATAGTGTACAAACGGCCACTCAATTAACTTCACTTGACGCTCAACGTAACGACTTTGCTTGGGGTAACGCTGAGCTTGTGCATTGGCATGATGGCGATGGTGTTAAAATGGATGGCGTGCTCATTAAGCCGAGCAATTACCAAGAAGGTAAAGCGTATCCAACCATGGTGTACTTTTATCGCTTTATGAGTGACAGATTACATGCATTTCCTGATATGAAGCTCAACCATCGCCCTAATTTTGCCTGGTATGCAGACAATGGTTATGCCATCTTTTTACCTGATATTCGCTTTGAAGTCGGTTACCCAGGTATTTCGTCGGTTAAAGCATTAACCGCCGGTGTGCAAAAACTGATTGAGATGGGCGTGGCCGATCCTGATGCGGTGGGTATTCAAGGCCACTCGTGGGGCGGTTATCAAAGTGCTTATGCCGTCACCCAAACCAATATCTTTAAAGCGATCGTAACTGGGGCGCCAGTATCAAATATGACCAGCGCGTATAGTGGTATTCGTCATGGTTCTGGTTTGGCTCGTCAATTCCAATATGAAACCGGCCAAAGCCGAATTGGTGGCAGTTTATTTGATGCTCCGCAAAAATACATTGAAAACTCACCGGTATTTTATGCCGATCGTATTCAAACGCCGATGATGATTATGTTTGGTGATAAAGACGATGCAGTGCCTTGGGAGCAGGGTGTTGAGTTGTATTTAGCGATGCGCAGAGCGGGTAAAGATGTGGTGTTTTTACAATATCAAGATGAACCTCATCACTTGAAGAAGTACCCTAATAAGCTTGATTACAGCATTAAAATGAAACAATATTTTGATCATTATTTAAAAGGCGAACCTGCACCACAATGGCTCAAGCAGGGTGAAGCGTACCAGGAGTACAAAAAAGCCGATTAACCATTAGCGTTTATCGCTACTACAAAAAACGCCTCAATATCATAGATACTGAGGCGTTTTTATTAATCATTAGCGGTGTTTTTTAGATTAGGGGTAATCGAGTTACTCCGGGCTCTTAACTCTAAATTGCTTTAAGTTCACATTGAGAGGAATATCGGTTTGCAGTTGAGCAAGCTTGTAGCTTATTCGCGCCATGTCTTTGCCCTCAGCAAGCTTTTGCGCCTGTTTCGCCCCTAGGTTATCAAGCGAACGATATAAATTGGCAAGAGTTCTAAACTTGTTGAGTAAATCGGCAGCAGATTTTGGCCCTATACCGGCAATGCCTGGGATTTTATTACCGCTGTCTCCTGCCAGCGCAATAAAATCGAGCAGTTGGTATTGTTCAACTCCGAGCTTTTTTTCATATTGCTGTATATCAAATGTCTGCTGATTAAAGTGATCCCATAAGGTGAGGTTTTTAATCGGTAGTTGGCTAAACCCTTTGTCGGTAGACACGATAACCACTTCACCATTGTTGCTGATCACTTTGGTCGCAATCGTCGCAATGACATCATCTGCTTCAGATTGGGCATCAAATGAGTGAATATCATTGTCTGCGAGTGTGGCTTTAATTTGTGATAAGCCCTCGCTTAATGCCGTAGGCATTGGTTTGCGGCCCTTTTTATAATCTTCGTATAGCACCTTACGCCAGGATGTTTCATTACCATCCCACACCACGATAATGTGTGTGGGTTGGTGCTGCTTAAGCATTTTTTGCAACGCAGCCAGTGAACGTTGTTGCACGTTAGCTATGTCATTTTCATCAGGCAGCGCCGCATGGATACGGCGAACAAGGTTTAATCCATCAATAATCAGCAGTTTATTCATTAGTTTTTTATTATGTTGTAGCAGGGCTCATAGGCACTGCCGGGTAATTTCATTCGTTGTTGTTTTACAAATGCCGTTAATAAGTTATCCATCATGCGCATTAATTCTATATCACCTTGGATATTAAAGCGCCCATGTTGTTGAATAAGTTTTATGGTGTCACTTTTTACATTACCGGCCACAATGCCTGAAAATGCTTTACGTAAGTTAGCTGCAAGTTCGGCTTTATTGTCTTGGAAGTATAAGTTCAAATTTGCCATAACTTCATGGGTTGGATCAAAGGGTAATTGAAATTCTGGCTCAATTTTAAGTGACCATTGGTATTGATAAGCGTCACCTTTGTTCTTGCGATAGTTTTTGACCTCACTCATTCCTTGTTTCATTATTTGGCCAACTTGCACAGGGTCATCAATAATGATTTGGTATTTACTCTGGGCCTCTTTACCTAAAGTCGCACCGATAAAGGCATCTATTTCGGTAAAGTACTCAGCGCTTTGTGCTGGGCCAGTTAATACCAATGGGAATGGGGTATTACAGTTATCTTTGTGTAATAAAATACCTAGAAAATACAGCAGTTCTTCAGCGGTACCGGCGCCACCAGGAAAAATCACAATGCCGTGGCCAAGGCGTACAAAGGCTTCAAGACGCTTTTCTATGTCGGGTAAAATGACTAATTCATTAACAATTTGATTAGGCGGCTCTGCAGCAATAATACTGGGCTCTGTTAAACCAATATATCGGGCAGTGTGTACTCGCTGTTTGGCATGGCCAATCGTTGCCCCTTTCATAGGGCCTTCCATTGCGCCTGGGCCACAACCGGTACAAATATCGAGGCCACGTAATCCCAATTGATAACCCACGTCGCGGGTGTATTGATACTCAACTGGGTTGATGCTGTGACCACCCCAACACACCACGACATTGGGATCTTTCATCGGAGAAATGGCTTGCGCATTGCGTAAAATATCGAATACCACATTGGTTATGTGGTTGGCGTTGGTGAAATCGATGTGCTTTAAATTTTCGTATTTATTGCTGATGTAGATAATGTCGCGCAGTACGGCAAACAAGTGCTCTTGAATACCCACAATGATCTCACCATCGACAAAGGCTTGCGTTGGGGGATTGATTAATTCAATTTGAATGCCACGTTCGCGCTGTAAAATATTGATGTTAAATGATTCATAGCGGCTAAACAGCTCTTCTGAACTGTCGCTAATTAAGCCTGAGGCGAGTACTGCGAGGGAGCAATTGCGATATAACTGATAGAGGTCACTTTTGGCCCCTTGTCTTAAACGTTCGACTTCTAATTGAGACAGTTGGTCTAAACTACCACGTGGACTAATTTTTACGATCATACGCAACTCCTCTGGACCCAAGTGCTTGATACCGAGCCCAAAGAAGGTGAGTCTGTATTGGTTTAGATATCAATAACGACTCGGTCTCTGCCGTTGTTTTTTGCTTGGTATAAGGCTGCATCGGCTCTTTCGAATGCTTCTTCGAGCGTCTCATTTTCCATTACTTGTGCAGCACCTATAGATAATGTAACTGTAATTCGCTGATTTTTAAATTTAAATGGAATATTTTTTATTTTTTCTCTTACACGATTAAGCATCAATGAAATATGCTCATCGGTGATGCCCGGTAAAAGTAAAACAAACTCTTCGCCGCCATATCGCGCGACAAACTCACTGTCACGCAGTGAATTTTTTAATGCCATAGCAATCACTTGTAATGTTTTATCGCCGGTGCTATGACCAAAGTTGTCATTGACTGTTTTAAAGTGGTCAATATCGGTTACCGCAATCCACAATGGCGACTTAAAACGCATATGATTACGATATTCTTGCTCCATTCTGTCTTCTAACGCTGCACGGTTAGCGAGTTGAGTGAGTGGGTCAAGCAGGTTGAGCTTTTGGTGTTCAAACAGTTTTTCTTTGTAGCTATTGGCTTCGTTGCTCATTGCGTTGAGTTCTTTACGCATTGATTCAATCGATTTACGCAAAATTGTCTGTTCACGTTGCTCTAGTGCTTCTTTACGCGATAAGGCGTCACGTAAAGACGTTAGCTGAACGGTCAATTGGGTTTTAAGTTCGGTAATGTTATCAACATCGATAACCAACTCATCAGCATTGCTTACGCGCAAGTTAATTTCTTTGTTTAATTGACCTTTTAGCTGCTCACTACGTTGACTATTATTATAGGTGCTGTTGACCACATCGCGCACAATGGTTAATGCATCGTTTAGGGCGAATAGAAAATCTTGCGAAGCGGTTTTCTCACGGGCGATGTTGTCTAACAATAAGCTGAGGATGGTCTGGTAAGACTCAAGTAACGTATTAACACTGATGTCTGAAAGTAATACTTCTTTAAGGACTAATATTTGATCGCGTTGATCTTTTCTAAACTCAACCTCGGCTATTTTTACGGCCAATTCCTGGGCTAGTTGTATGTGCTGTGGCAATATGTCGTAGTCGTCGGTGTCGGCAAATTCTTGTTTTAAAATCTCTTCGTAAAATGACACAAGCTTTTCTACTTTGGGAATGTATTCCCATACGGTATGAAATGGCTTATTAAGCTCTTGTTTAAAGTAAGTGATTTCTTTTTTAAGCTTGTCTGGTACCGCGTTGACGCGTTGGATTTGACGGATCACTCGAGACAACCCTACTCGGCTGTCTTCTAAGCGCGACATGGTATGGCTGTATTGTGATTTTAACAGACGCTCGATATCGACTAATTCTGGTAATGCTTCATCAACTTGATCAAAGCTTTGCATATGATGACGCAATTTAGCCAGTTTATTGTCGAGCTCCAAGTTTTGTCCTTTACAGGCAAGACTAAGGTGACTGATAAACTGGATCAGCGTTTTTAGTTTGTCATTACGATCTGTGTTGATGTCTTCAAGCGCAAGTTTGGCTGCATGAAGTTTTTGTTTCATCAACGATATTTGTGAAATCGTAGTCTCAGACTCTTTCATTATTGCATTGCCTACTCTTTATTTGCTTGCAATTAGCAAGCCATTGCCACAATCCTAGTGTTAAAGCAGGATCTCTAGTTAATGTACATTATAGTGATAATATCGCAATAATGTTGTGCAACAAATCTAATTGTTGATAAATAATAATAATTTACATATGAGTGCTAATTTATTAAACAATTAACATTTGGGCCAATTGATGTCTAAACTGTTGCGATTGCTTTCGGCGCGAATAATCCCTCGATTCAACGCTTGGGTTAGATTCAAATAAAGTGGCGGCATAAAAATAGCCGCGGGAGCAAAATTAAGGGGCCTTAATGACACATAAGCTGGCTTTTCAGTAATATCCATTGCCGCAGCTAATGCATATTGTAATGTTTCGAAATGCAACTCCGCACTAATATTAACATCCGGATTACCTAATAAGGGGAGGTTAATATGGCCAATACTGGCTTGATGTATATTTTGTAACTGTGCAAAATTAGGGATGTTACTTTTTACGTCTTTCAATTGTTCAAGACAAGTTAACAATGCCTCATATATAAAGTCGGCATCGTGTTGTTGATTAAAATAACAGGCAAACACACCTGAGCGTATCACAAACACATCGGTGCCTAAGTGTTTGCTTAGTTGTTTCATAAACGAATGTATTAATGTCACTGACTCAGTTAGTCCCAACTGCATATCAATATTATTTAATTCGTTAATATTGATTAGAGCCAAGGTTTTTGCTTCAGATTGTTCCATTGTTACCAGTGTTTGGATAAACGCTCGATAGCCAGGTGATTGTGATAAAGGCTCAAGATGATTAATGATTTGCGAGGCTTGATGTTGTTTGGTTTTGTGTTTTAATTTTCGATATAAAAAGACTGTAATGATTAACATTATGCTAGAAATTGCCAATAAAAACAATGTTATCAACCGGTTATGCTTGTTCTTTTCGGATTGTTGCTCTAGTTTGTTGTTAAGTAGTGTTAATTCGAATTTGAGTTTTTGCTCTGTTAATTCTGAGCGACCATTGTTGGCTTGCTTTTTGTCTTCAATCGACTGAGTTAACGTGATAATGGTTTCTACGCTATCGATTGCCGCGTTAAGATCATTAATGTTGCGATAAGCTTTTGACAAATAACCTAAAGCCTCAATTTGAACATCAATAAGGTTTTTCTGCTTAGCTAATTCAATGGCTTTATTGGCATGATCGATGGTTTCTGGCCATAATTGTTGATCGGCACTCACTTGAGCAAACAGTAATTCATTATGGACCAAGTAATGATTGGTTTTATGAGCTCTAAAAATATCATTGGCCTGCTTTAAGGCACTGATTGCTGCAGGGTAATTTTTGAGTTTTGAATAGACTTCACCTACATTATGAAAATTGAGGCCCACGGCAATATTGTTACCTACACGCTCATTTACTTGCTGTGAATTTAAGTAGTAATCAATTGCTTTGCTCCACTTTTCTTGAGCGGCATAAATCATCGCAATGACATTTAAAGTTTCTGCTAGATAGCTTTCATTGCCTAATTCTTGCAATATTTCAGCGGCGTCATGGGCATATTTTAATGCGTCGTCCCATTGCTCTAAATCACGATACGTTCTTGCTAAATTGATTGATGTTTGTGATTTTAATGAAAGATAATTAAGGCCGTTGGCTAAACGAAATGCTTCGGTGAAATGTAACAACGATTTGCTCATGTCACCGCTACGATTATAATATTTACCTAATGCGGCTTCTGATTCTGCGATAAAATAATCGTTGTGAAGTTGATAAGCAATTTCACGATATTGATTTAAATGCGATAACGCCGGCGCGGGTTGCAGTAACATCATTTGCAGACTGGCTAGGTGTTCATGCAGGGTGTATTTAAATAAGGTCGCCTCAAGGCTCACGTCGGAGTTAATTTTATTAAAGGCCTCCATGTATTCAGCCACAACTGATTGGTATTGCTTATCTCTTCTGGCTTTAAATCTTGCTTTGAGCATTATCACCATTGCTTGCTCAAAGGCCGTTGAATCAATTGAATCAAGTTGTTTTATCAATAATTCTGCATCTTCATATTTGCTAGCAGATTGCAAATTGGTTTCTAAATTCAAGCGAGCTAACACTTCTAAATTGCGGTGCAATTCTTCAGGTTTGTACCCTAAATCATCTGCGACTTTGGCAAATTCTTGTGGGGTAGCAAACGATAATGGAAACTCTGTTATTTTGGCAATTTTGGCGTATAGCTTAGTAGGGTTTTCTCTAAATTCGATTTCTTGTTGTTCAAGATCTTTAGCTATCACGACTTGGCAAAAAATGAATGGCAATAACAAAAATAAAATAGCGAGTCGTAGCATAGTCGCAAAAATCCTTAATATTGTTCATAAAACAAGCCCCACTGATATGGATAAAAGTCTGTGAAATCAATAGGTGTTTAACTACGCATTGGCACTTTTTGTAATCAATCGTAAATGGCCACTTTGTAAATTAGCGTAGATTGTTATAATTGTTCGGAATTTAAAATAAAAACAAATAGAATCATACCAGAAGGAACTTAGAGTGAAACCCACTTCTCTAGCTATTTTAACCTCAAGCGCGCTTTTTTCGATGTGTTTTTCTGCCCCCTCATTTGCTGACGTTGATTACCATGTCGATATTAATCAACCTGTGCACCATTTAGCGCAAGTTAGCGTGTCTTTTCCTAATACAACGTCTTCACAATTAACCGTCAACTTACCCGTGTGGCGTACTGGCCGTTATCAGGTTTTACCGGTTGCGGATGGGGTAAGATTATTTAGCGCAGCAGACAGTAACGGAAACGCTTTACCTTGGACTCGCACCGCCAGTGGTGAATGGACTATTGATTTAGCCAAACCTACAGCAGTAAACATTACTTATCAGTTACATGCCAATGAACTTGCTGACCGCTTACGTCATATTGATGACAGTCATGCCTATTTAGATGCCAGCGGTGTATTGATGTATAGTCCTGAATTTCGTCAACAACCGGTCAACGTTGATCTAAGCGTACCTAAAGGTTGGCAAAGTTTTTCTGGTATGGATAAAGGCCCTACACCCCATTCATTTAAAGCGGCTAACTATGATGTATTGGTGGATTCACCAATTGAAACTGGCATTAATCAACATTTCAATTTTGAGGCGAATGGCCGTGAGTATGATGTAGTTTTTTGGGGGGAAGGCAATTATGACACTCAACAAATTGTCACCGATTTAACTAAAATCAGTGGCCAAGCGTCGATGATTTGGGATGATTATCCGTTTGAACGCTACGTATATATGGTGCATGCAACAAATGGTGCACGCGGCGCGACTGAGCACCTTAACTCTACGATTATTCAGTTGCCGCGCTTTAATTTTCGTGAACGTGAAGATTATTTACGCTTTATCAGTACCGCATCACATGAGTTTATTCATACCTGGAATGTCAAAGCCTACCGGCCAGAAGGGCTCGTGCCGTATGATTATCAGAATGAAAATATGAGTGAGCTGTTGTGGGTTGCAGAAGGTTCAACCAGTTATTTTCAAAAACAATTGCTGCTCCGTGCAGGCATTATCACAGCCAAAGAGTTCTTTAAAGACTTAAGCCAGAGAGTGGTGTTAAATCAGCAAAATCCTGGGCGTGATACACAATCTGTAGCAGAAGCCAGTTTAGGGCAATGGAGTAGCACCTGGGGGGATTATGCAGTAAACCACAGCGTTAATATTTATTCAGAAGGCTATTTAGCCTCGATGGCATTGGATTTTAGTGTGTTGCAAGACAGTGATTTAGCGCATTCATACCGTGATGTACATAAAGCGTTATACCAGAACTATAAAATTCCGATGGGTTATAACGTTGAAGATATACAAAATATTTTAACAACACTGACCGGTAAAGATTACCAACCCTGGTGGCAAGAATTTGTTAACCAACCTTTTAGCTTAGACTTCGATCAACTGTTATCTCAAGCCGGTTTAATGACAACTTATGGTGATAACCCTAAAACCAAAGTGGATACTGGAATGAGCTTATCTGGCTTACATAACGACTTAATACTGGCAACAGTGGCTAAAAATGGCCCAGCTTGGCAGGCAGGGTTAAGTGCGGGAGATGAATTAGTTGCGGTAAATGGATTGAAAGTCACGGCAGACGGTTTTACTAAACGTTTTGATGATTTTACTCCTGGCGATAAGGTTAAATTAACCGTATTTAGTAATGACAGGTTAAAGGATGTCAATATTCTATTGGCTGAACAACCAAAGGGCACATTGTCGATTACAGCTGTTGAGCAACCGAGTGCAGCGCAAAAAGCCTTTTTTAAAGCTTGGCTTGGTATTGAGTGGCCGTTTAATGCCGAAGGTAAATGGGTTAAGACCGACGACAAGGCCTAACTCACTCGGTTTTGATACTAAAAAGCCCTGATGCTTCAGGGCTTTTTTTATTTATCAAGATTTAGTTTGATTAAGCGGATGGGGCGGTTTCAATAAAAAATGGCTGTCGCTCAATTGCCGCTAAAAACAGTTTCATTCTTGGGTAGTTGTCGATATTGATCCGTTGTCGAAAGACTGCCCAACTTAAATAACAGCCTAAGCGTATTTGAACATCATCAAAAGGACCATGAAGCGGTAGTTTGAGCTGTTCTAATGCAACTAGAATCGACTCAATTCGCTGCGCCTGTCTTAGCGTATATTCATAGCGCTCGATGCCGACCCCATCTCGAGCTAAGAAAAACAGGTTGATTGTGCTATCGAGTGCAGTGTTGATCATGCAATATTGATCAAATTGGCTTGCACTCGCAATAAATGGCACTGCTGATTTATTGCGGATGTAACGTAATATGGCACTAGAATCGGTGAGCGTTAACTCGCCATCTTGTAAAAGCGGAACGCGCTTGGTGGGCGACAATGTCGCACTCGCGGCTTGATCCGTTTCAATAAATTCATAATCAAGTGTCGACTCTAATAATGCAATTCGACAATGACGAACAAAAGGCGAAGTAAAACTGCCGTATAGTTTCATATGGTGTCCTTATACACTTTGTTCAAGTGGACCAAAGGCCTGGTTAAGCGCATTAATAAACGCCACAAGTTCGCTACCCATTAAAGCGAAATCGGCATCTAATCGCGCGATAGGATCTTCAGTACCAACCTCATCATTTCCAGCTCTAAACTCTTCTGAAAACTTAATCCGTTTAACGCTGGCATCAGATTGCATAACAAATGCAATAGATTGAGCAAAATGTAAGGCTAATTTATGTACTTGTTTGCCCGTAGCAATATGAGCGAGTACTTCATCTTCCTGCAGCACTTGCTGTTTAAAGCGCACAATACCGCCTTCATCGGATTCAGATTTTAGTTCTGCTTCATCTTGCATTTCAAATGGTGCTGGCGCTTCGCCTGCTTGCAACCATTGCGTTAGCGTTGCTTCTATCGGCGTAGCAAAGCTCAATGGGATCACCGGTAAACTGCCGATGGCTTTACGTAATAACGCTAATAACTCTTCTGCTTTGGTTGCACTTGAGCTGTCAACTAAGATCATTTCCAGTTCAGGCATGATCAATGCGTGAGTTTGGCTGCGGCGTGAAAACGCACGTGGCAACAAGGTGGTGGTGATCTCGTCTTTAATATTGTCTTTTTCTTTTTTGGTGACTTTACGATTTTCTTGCTCTTCTATTTCGGCCACTTTTTCATCTAACGCTTCTTTTATCACCTGACCGGGTAGAATTTTTTCTTCTTTAGTGACACAAATTAAATGACGGTTCTCTGCACTATGGACCAGTGCATTGCCTTTCTTGCCTAATGCGTTTGAAAAGCCAAACTTACTGATGTCTTGGCTTGAACAAGGGGAGAAGGTGAAATCGGCTAGAGCCGTTTCTAATGTTTCGGTATCAGTCGTAAACGGTTTGTTGAAACGATATAGGGTGAGATTTTTAAACCACATAGAATGCTCTCATTAATTAACAGGAAAAATTCAGATACCGCAGTTTACGGGATAGATGCAAAGCGGTAAACCTACAAAAAAATGCCATCAACATCTTGATAAAGACCATTGACCTCAGAATTCATCAAAGTGTCACATTTGGATTGTGTAGCCTTAAACCGTTATCGCAGCTGTATTTCAAGCCATGTTAATCACTTGTATTCAGTGAATATCAGTAAATCATTAACTAATGAAATATTTCTGAAACATTCGCAAGGCAGAATGCCGCTCGTTCCGATACAACACTCCGTAATAACCATGACGATTAATACGTCAAAAGGATGAAATGATGAATGCTTTTTGTAAAACTCTTTTAGTCTCTGCAATGGCAGCAACGCTTACTTCAAGTGCTTATGCAGCAGAACCTCTAAAAGTTTATGGCAAATTAAATATTACTGCGCAGTCTAATGATGTTTCAGATGAAACCGAAACGACTATTGAAAGTAATGCATCACGTTTTGGTGTCACTGGTGAGTTCGAATTAAGCACGTCTTTAGAGGCTTTTTACACCATCGAGTATGAAGTGAATACTAGCGATGATGATAAAGAAAACTTCTTAGCGCGTAATCAGTTTGTGGGTTTAAAAGGTCATTTTGGTGCGGTTTCTGTCGGTCGTAACGATACCATGCTTAAAGTATCTCAAGGTAAAGTCGACCAGTTTAATGACCTGTCTGGCGATTTAAAAACCATGTTTAAAGGCGATAACCGCATGGCACAAACCGCAACCTACTACACACCTGAGTTCGGTGATTTTCAAGCGGGTGTGACCTATGTTGCTTCAGGCGATTCAGCTCAAATAGTTGGAGATAACAGCTCAGGTGAAGACGGTGTGAGTATGGCTGTTATGTATGGCGATGCTGGACTTAAAACCTCTTCAATTTATGCCGCAATTGCCTATGATTCAAAAGTAAAAGGTTATGATACTGCTCGCGCCACTGTGCAAGGTAAAGTAGCAGGATTAGTGCTTGGCGCAATGTACCAACAACAAGAAGCACTTGATAGCGGTGTAAAAGATGATGGCTTCTTATTAAGTACGGCTTATGGCATTGATGATGTCACATTAAAAGCGCAGTATTTAGACATGGAAAACAAAGGCGATTCATGGTCTGTGGGTGCAGATTACAAACTCGGTAAGCCAACGAAGTTATTTGCTTTTTACACTGAAAACACATTTGATTCAAACGACCAAGATGATGCTTATGTTGGGATCGGTATCGAACATAAATTCTAAGATTCGCTTATTTAATTGCGTCAAATCATTACATAATTAAAAAAGGGCTTCGGCCCTTTTTTGTTACACTGCTTTAACAGCAATTAAGCTTTTATGACAAAAACTGTTTTTTAGTCGCAATATTAGCGTTGAGGTCATGAAAGTGTAATAAAAGTGTCTAATAATACCCATGTGGCAAATTAATGTAGAAACTCAACATGACAGCTAGGATTTTAATAGTAGAAGATGAATCAGCAATTCGAGAGATGCTGACATTTGTGATGGATCAACATGGTTTTACGACAGCTGCTGCTGAAGATTTCGATTCAGCTATTGAGTCGCTTCAAGAACCGTACCCAGATTTAATCTTACTTGATTGGATGTTCCCTGGTGGCAGTGGTATCCAATTGGCAAAACGTTTAAAGCAAGACGAGTTTACCCGTCAAATCCCCATCATTATGCTTACCGCACGTGGTGAAGAAGAAGATAAAGTTAAAGGCCTAGAAGTGGGTGCTGATGACTATATTACAAAACCCTTTTCGCCTAAAGAATTAGTGGCAAGGATAAAAGCTGTGTTGCGCAGAAGTGCCCCCACACGCTTAGAAGAAACTATTGATGTACAGGGCCTGCAACTTGATCCTGTGAGTCATAGAGTGACAGTCGGTGATGCCGTGCTTGATATGGGACCCACTGAGTTTAGATTATTGCACTTTTTTATGACTCACCCTGAGCGTGTGTATAGCCGAGAACAGTTACTTGATAATGTTTGGGGTACTAACGTCTATGTGGAGGATCGCACAGTAGATGTACACATAAGGCGCTTACGCAAAGCGGTAGAACAAGGTGGACACGATAGGTTAATTCAAACAGTTCGTGGTGCTGGTTACCGTTTTTCAACCAGAATGTAATGCGTTTGGGCAACCATGAAGCTCTGTTTGTATAAACAGAGCTTTGCTCATTGTTTGTTGCCTAGCCACAATAGTTAAATTAGGCTATCTTGTGGTTCCTCGTTATTCCTAATAATCAGTAACGACACTTAAGGTGTTGGCTGCGTTACCTTTCGCAATTAGGTTGCTTATGCTTAACTCGTATTCTGGATTCCGGTTATTTTTTCGTTTAGCACTGTTACTGACTTTATTTATGTGTGTAGGTGCTTTGTTAGGCCATATTGCTATTGTGACTTTGTTGGGGACTATTGGTTTACTCGCCTGGCATTACCGTCAAATTACTCGTCTAAACTTTTGGTTATGGAAAGACAAAAAGTTAACCCCGCCTCAAGGCCAGGGCAGTTGGGAAGGGGTATTTAATGGTATTTATCGTTTACAAGGTAAAAACCGGCGCCGAGTAGGGCAATTAGCAACGTTACTTGCTCGTTTTCGTCAAGGTGCTGAGGCGTTGCCTGATGCTGCTGTGGTGCTCGATGCTGAACTTAACATTTTGTGGTGTAACAAACTGGCTCAATTAATTTTAGGGTTTGTGTGGCCGCAAGATAGTGGGCAGCGTATTGATAACCTTATTCGGCACCCTGATTTTTCTGATTATCTTAAAAAAGCGGATTTTAAAGAACCGCTTGAAATGCCGTCTCCTGTTTCTGATAAACGCTTACTCGAAATTCGCTTGATGATTTATGGTGATAGACAGTTATTACTGATCGCTCGTGATATTACCCGTATTCATCAATTAGAGGGGATGCGCAAAGACTTTGTCGCGAACGTATCGCATGAGCTTAAAACGCCTTTAACCGTGTTACAAGGTTATTTAGAGATTATGCAAAGCATGGAGGAAGACGACTCTCCTAATCAAAAGCCGTTGTCGTTAATGCAACAACAAACCCTAAGAATGCAATCGATGGTAGAGCAATTATTAGCCTTGTCGCGGATTGAAGATGCCGTTGATATTGATTTATCTAAAACCGTTAACATGAAGTTGATGATGGATATCTTAAAAGAAGAAGCTAAAGCACTAGCCGGTGATGAATATACCTTAGCGTTTAATTGTGAGGCAGGCTTAAACGCCCATGGTAGTGAAATTCAGTTGAGAAGTGCGTGTTCTAATTTAATCTCCAATGCACTGCGTTACACCGCACCTGGTGGCGTTATTACGGTGACGTGGCGTAGCGTTGCGACCGGAGGGTTATTTTCAGTAAAAGATACCGGTGTCGGCATTGCGCCGCAGCATATTAACCGATTAACTGAGCGTTTTTATCGAGTTGACGATGCGCGATCCAGTAAAACGGGTGGTACAGGATTAGGATTGGCGATTGCTAAGCATGCGCTAAGTCATCATCACAGTGAGCTTAATGTGACCAGTGAGTATGGCAAGGGCAGTACTTTTAGTTTTATTATTCCGCTCCACTTGCTTGATAGGCAATAGTGATATCGACATAAAGCAGCTTGGCTGCTTTTTTTATTTCTGCGTTATTTCAAGTAAGTTTAATTTTGTTCCAAGATAGGCATACCTTGAATTGGTATAAGATATTTACTGTCATAAAACACGTCCAATTTTAGTCATTACCGAGATAAATCGTGCCTACGGGATAAGGTTTAGGCTCGAAGGTATAATGTTTTTTGATTTAAGTTGTTGATTAGTAAGATTAGAAGTGTGTTACTTAGCAATAAGACAGTTTTACTACGCGTGTCATACAACTGTCATGTCTACGTCATAGACTTGTCATCAATGAGGTCGATACTGACTACGTTTTAAAAACTTAGTACGCATAATACTGGAGCAATACAATGAAACTGAAAAAACTTGTCGGCGCGATTACCCTAACAGCCGCTGGTGTATTCTCAGCAGCATCTATGGCTGCGATTGACCCAACTTTACCTGTATATGAAAAAACAAGTGGTGTTTCTGGTAACTTGTCTTCTGTAGGTTCTGATACTTTAGCAAACATGATGACGTTATGGGCTGAAGAGTTTAAGCATATCTATCCTAACGTTAACATCCAAATTCAAGCAGCTGGTTCTTCTACAGCACCTCCAGCACTTACTGAAGGGACTTCTCAGTTTGGCCCAATGAGCCGCAAAATGAAGCCTAATGAAGTGGAAGCATTTGAAAAGCATTATGGCTACAAGCCAACGGCCGTTCGTGTTGCAATTGATGCATTAGCCGTTTTTGTTCATAAAGATAACCCAATCACTGGTTTAAGCATTGCCCAAGTTGATGGTATTTTTTCTTCTACACATAAGTGTGGCGGTGATGAAGTATCACGTTGGAGTGATGTTGGCTTAGAAGGTAACTGGAGTGCAAAAGACGTTCAGTTATATGGTCGTAATTCAGTATCTGGTACGTATGGTTACTTTAAAGAAGAAGCGCTGTGTAAAGGTGACTTTCGCGCTAATGTGAACGAGCAACCTGGTTCTGCTTCTGTTGTACAGTCTGTTTCACAGTCTCTAAACGCAATTGGTTACTCAGGTATTGGCTACAAAACTGCGGGTGTTAAAGCGGTACCAATTTCTAAGAAAGGTGATAAGTTTATCGAAGCAAATGCTGAAAATGCGGCTAACGGTACTTACCCATTATCACGTTATCTATATGTTTACGTGAACAAACATCCTAACAAAGACCTAGCGCCTATGGACCGTGAGTTCTTACGTTTCATCCTTTCTCAGCAAGGTCAGCAAGTTGTATTGAAAGATGGTTATGTTTCACTACCTACTGCCGTTGTGAGCAAGGATTTAAACAAATTAGGTGTTAAGCTTTAGCATGTAAACAGTTTTCAAGTTTTAAAGGCCTCTTATGAGGCCTTTTTTGTGTCTGCGTTTTACTCGAGCCTAAAAAAAGGCAAAAAAAAGCAACCTAACGGTGAGGTTGCTGCTATTGCTAAAGGCAATACTGTTGATAGATTATCTTAACTATCTAATAGGAGAATGATGATGAACAAAAAAACGCTACTAGCTACAAAAAATAAGTAATGCAAATTCGGTTCATATAATCAGACTAGGGCATTTGAATTAAGTTCAACATTATTTAAAAAAATATCAGTTATTTTTAAATAAATTTCTTTAGCGTGCTATTTTTGCTCTATGAACATCATGTTTTATTATTCAGTGATGTTGAAAAAAACTAATTTATTCAAATTTTTAAGAGGTTTATGTGACAATTTTGTGGGATGTAAATCAAGATTATCATTCGAGCGCTAACACTGACTCATTATGTGTGCATCATCTGGATATTCAGTTACAAGTTGATTTTGACTCTCAACAATTAACCGGAAAAGTGAGCTTGTCTTTCACTCGTAAACAGGCGCAATCGATTTTGATACTTGATTGCCGTGACTTGCTCATTGATTACATTACTGACTTTGAAGGCCAGTTACTGACATACCAGTGTCGCGAAGTTAATTCTATTCTTGGGCAACAATGCTTGATTGAGGTTGGGTTAATCATCACTGAGGTCGTGATTCATTATCGAACATCCTCATCAGCACAAGGCTTACAGTGGTTAGCTCCAGAGCAAACCTTAGGGAAACAATACCCATATTTATTCAGTCAATCCCAGCCAATTAATGCCCGTAGTTGGTTACCGCTACAAGACACCCCAAAAGCGCGAATTACCTTTAATGCTACTGTCAATGTACCAAAGGGCTTTCGTGCAGTAATGAGTGCCACTAACAATCCGCAAATGCCTGATGATGGGGTATTTTCGTTTTGTATGGACAAACCTATCCCAACTCATTTACTTGCGATAGCGGTGGGCGATTTAGCTTTTAAGGCAACAGGCCCAAGAAGTGGTATTTATACCGAGCCCGCCTTACTTGATGCCGCAGCGCGTGAGTTTGAAGATACTGAAGCAATGATCCTGGTGGCTGAGTCTTTACTTGGCCCCTACGCGTGGGGGCGATATGACATGATTGTGTTGCCACCCAGTTTTCCGTTTGGCGGCATGGAGAACCCCATGCTAGCGTTTATGACACCCACGTTAATAGCGGGGGATAAAAGTTTAGTGTCGACGGTGGCACACGAACTTGCACACTCCTGGACAGGTAATCTTGTCAGTAATGCCACTTGGCGAGATTTATGGCTAAACGAAGGATTTACCACTTATTTTACCAATCGAATTGTTGAAGCTGTTTATGGTAAAGAACAGGCTGAATTAGAGTGGGTGATTGAATATGGCCGGCTTGCAGAAGAAATGCAGTCAATGCCACATGTTGAGCAAACGTTACCTGCTAATGTACAAAATCGCGATCCAAACTTAGCGTTTAATCGTTTTACTTACGATAAAGCCTCTATGTTTGTCCATGAACTTGAAAGTCGGTTAGGGCGAGCAGCCTTTGATCTATTTTTGCGCCAATATGTTGAACACTTTGCATTTAGTGCCATTACAACCGAATCATTTATGGAATATGCTCAGCAAACATTGTTAGTCACACATGGAGATAAGCTCAGTTTAAATGAGCTTAATGAGTGGATTTATGGACAAGGATTACCTGATTGGTTTGTGGCTCCAACCTCCAACAGTTTCGATAAAGTGAATGTTGCCTTAGCGGCATTTATTGGAGGTGTTCCTGCGCATTCCTTAGCGGTTACGCAATGGCGAGTACATCATTGGCAATACTTTTTAAGCAAGCTTCCTTTGGTTGTCAGTCAATCGATGTTGCTAGACTTAGATGAGGCATTTCAATTAACGGGTCATCAAAATGCTGAAATTGCATGTGATTGGTATCGGGTGGCTATCCGCAATCATTTTGATCCGGTTTTACCTGAGTTATCAATGTATTTATGCAAAATCGGCCGAGGGAAATTTGTTAGGCCATTGTTTACTGAGTTACAAGTTGCAGGATATCAGCAAGAGCTTGTCGCGATTTATAATCAAGCTCGCCCCGGTTATCACCCATCATTGCAAGTGCAATTAGATGCATTGTTGCGGGTTGATATTGGATCAATAGGGTAAAAACGAGATAAAAAAATGGCAGCCTATTGGCTGCCAAAATAAATCTTTGTGAGATGTCATTAACAGTGCGCTAGCGTGTTAATACTTCCCAATGGGGATGATGAACAATAAACATTAAAAACAACAGCTGTAACTCAATCCTAACCTTAGTTGAGCCGTTGAGTTGCATAAAGTTAAACTACGGGGGAGAAGCTTACTTTTATCAACTAGCACTCACATCAACTGAATATAATCCGTTACACATTAAGCGTTACATATAATCAGACTGGGCTTTATTGAAAAAGTTCACCGCAGTGATTAAATTTTTTTAAATGATTAAAAAAAAGCGTTATTTTTGCCGTGAATTTAATCAATGAATGAAATGACGTTTGATTTGCTTTTTATGCCTTACTTTTTTGTGACTTAATATGGTTATATGATGATTATTAGAATAAATGTTAGTCGTTAGTATCTGCACATTTTTAGTGTTGATGAGTCATTTGGCGATGAAAAAAAGCAAAAAAAAGGGCAACCTAATAGGTTGCCTAAGTCGTTCTTTGCGGGATGTGATTAACAGTGCGCTAGCGTGTTAACACTCCCAAATAGAGATGATGATGAACAATGAATCTAAAACTGTGTAGCAAGAGCAAAGACGGAGATGATATCTTTGTGTCTACAGGTAATTAACGTTGGAGGAAACGTTAAAATCATCTGTATCTTTCCTGCTACATAAATTAAGACTAGGTATTTTTAAAAAAGTTCACGGTGATTTAAAATTTTTTTTAAAAAACTTAATCGTGTGAATCAACTCACTTTTAGACATAAAAAAAGGCAATCAATTGATTGCCTATCGACCGACTTAGCGATCAAGGGGACCGCGCTAGAAGTCCCAGGGAGATGATGAACAATAAAAGTAATTTCACTGTTATATATTTTGAGTGTGGTGACGCAAAAAAGTTCAATGTTTAAGAGCTTTTTGTACATTTAATTGAAATTAAATTTTTATTCCAATTAAATTAATAGCTTATTTTTCATGTTATTCATGCTAATACAGCATGCACTCAAAAGATCGTGCTAAGTGTAAAGGCTAGCCAAGCAGTTTTTCTATGGTAGCGCTCAACTCTTCTGGTTTGGTTGTTGGTGCATATCGCTCAATAACACGACCATTCTTATCAACTAAAAATTTAGTGAAGTTCCATTTTATCGATTCACTGCCTAATAACCCTTTAGCTGACTTTTTTAGATGTTGGTATAGAGGATGGCTATTGATACCGTTCACTTCAATTTTACTAAACAGTGGGAAGGTCACACCGAAATTAAGTTCACAAAATTGGCTGATTTCAGCGTCATCACCCTGTTCTTGTTTGCCGAATTGATTACACGGAAAGCCTAAAACGACCAAGCCTCGGTCTTTGTATTGTTGGTAAAGAGTCTCTAGTGCCTGATATTGTGGGGTAAACCCACACTTGCTTGCAGTGTTAACAATCAGTAAGACCTTATCTTTGAACGTTTCCATGGCAACATCATTGCCTTTAATATCTTTTACTGTGATTGGATAAATAGCATTGCTCATCAGCGCACTCCTTAGTGTAATATATTGACTATAATATATATCTTAGTAGTTGGCAATTGGATTGTGTGCAATTTAATTTATCTATTTGCTTATCAATAACAATTTCAATATAGTTTGCGCTTATTTGGCTATAGAGAATTAGGGGCGTGCTTATGAATGATTTAAAGAACGAACTTAACTCTGATGAAATCGACTTAAACTCATCCCCACAAGCTGATGTCAGTCAAGTGGTGCTTCAACTAACTGAAGTTGAAGGAGAAGAGCAGGCCGAAGTGTTTAGCGAAATCCTTATCGATGCTGAACCCGGCACCATTGCATTATTACTCGAATCGTTACCACTTGATGAACGTTATGAACGTTGGCAACAGGTTGACGTAGAAGAACGTGTCGATGTCCTTAACTTAATGCGTGCAGATCCTCGTTTAGGCATTTTAAAGAAAATGCCCGACGAGGAACTTGATTTACTCTTTTCGCAATTAAGTCCAGAAGATCTCATTGAGTGGAGTGACTCTTTACCGGACAATATCACCGATCGTGCTTTGGCACAGATGGGGGAGCGTCAACGTAAACACTTTGAGCTATACGATCAATATAGTGAAAATGAAATCGGTCGTTATGCTGATCACCAAATGCTAGCATTAAATCCAACCTCTACGGTGGCGCAAGGGCAGCGATTTTTTAGACGTATCGATTTAGATTGTAATGACCACTTATTTTTAGTGGACAACAATGATAAATATTTAGGTACAGTGCGTCGTTATGATGTATTTAAAACGGCCGACACAAGCACTATTCTGCAATCATTAAAGTGGGATGACAGCCGTGTTATCTCCGCTGACTCGTCATTGATTGAAGCTGCAGAGGCCATTGAGCACAGTCGTGAACTTGAATTGCCCGTGGTCGATGAAGAGGGCCTTTTGATTGGCCGTATGACACTACGTACCGCGACAGCTTTAGTGCGTGAACATTATGAAGCGCAGTTAATGGCAACAGCCGGTATGGATGAGCATGATGATTTATTTGCGCCGATTGTTATAGGTGCCAAGCGCCGTGCGGTATGGCTAGGGATTAACTTACTCACAGCTTTTTTAGCGTCTGCTACGATTGGTATGTTTGAAAATGTGTTATCTCAAGTGGTTGCATTGGCGGTGTTGATGCCTATTGTCGCTTCGATGGGAGGGATTGCCGGGAGTCAATCATTAACGCTGATGATCCGTGGTATGGCGATGGGCCAAATCACCGCGGGTAACGTGATGTCGTTAATGAAAAACGAACTGGGTATTGGCGCACTCAATGGCACCTTATGGGCTATAGTTATTGGGATCATTGCGGGCTGGTGGTTTGGAGACAATGTTATGGGGATCGTTATTGCCTGTGCGATTTTGATCAACATGGCTGTCGCGGCGATTGCTGGAGTCATGGTGCCAATGATTTTACAACGCTTTAATCAAGATGCTGCATTATCGGGTTCTGTGATTTTAACTACGGTGACCGACGTTGTTGGTTTTTTTACTTTTTTAGGTTTAGCTTCAATACTTTATCTATAGAAAGAGTCTTAGGTTTATACCCAGTCGACAATAGAATGTGTTTTGATATTAAGATGGTCTTGAATTACTCAAGGCCATTTTTTTTGCAACAAAAAAGCAAGTTATGAGCAACTTGCTTTTTAAACTTGATGAGAAAATCCTTTAAATTACTTCCACTTAACAGGTGCAAACTCCACTTCAGCATTATCGTCAAAGTAACGGCGTTTAGTATCACGACGACGTTGTTTTACTTTTTTCGATTTTGGTTTTCCCTTGATGTTATCGCCCCATGGCGCATCATCTTCATCAAATTCAAATGAGTGTGACATTTTCAACATTCCAGATAACTGTACCTCTGTTGGTACAGCCTCTTTTTACCTAAAGTTATTAATAAGCTAAAGCGAAATATTTAATTCTTGACGGTAAAAATTATTGCACGTTGTAATGACATTGATATGACAGCTCAATTTACACCTTGGTATTTAGTTTTTGTTCATGTTGAAATTGTTTAAGGCACAAGGACAGTTGCTGTTGCCATGGTTTACTCGATGCTATCGACTGAGATAAGTGTGTATCTAATACACTGTATTTAGGCCTTTTTACAGACGATGGATATTGTTCTGACATGATTGATTGGATATGTATGGGGTGAGCCAATAATCCAAGGGCAATACCTTGAGTTTTTATTTCTTGGGCGAATTCATACCAAGTACATGTTCCAGCATCGCTCCAATGGTAAATCGCAGACCATTTAGGTTGTGAACACAGTTGCCATAAAAAATGAGCAAGATCGTCAACCATAGTCGGGCTTCCCATTTGATCATTCACAACTTTAATGGGATTGTCAGGTCTTGCTCCCGCAGCATGTTGCACGTTTGTTTTCAACATTAAATTAAGCATACTAGTGACAAAGTTGTGACCACTGTGATGGTATAGCCATGAGGTGCGCACAAGAGTGAATGAGGATGTGTGATAATCCAGAATCGTGTTTTCAGCCAGTTGTTTTGAGCGCCCATAAGCGTTTATTGGGTTAGGGAGATCGGTAACGGTATAAGGCGCATTTTTGTGACCATCAAATACATAGTCTGATGACAACTGAATCAATTTAATGTCGAAAAAGTCAGCAGCTTTTGCCATATGTTCAACTGCGACTGAGTTGATATTGATGGCCTGTTCAGGTAATTTTTCGGCATTGTCGACATGTGTAAAAGCAGCACAATTGATAATGATATCAGGTTTGTGCAGCTCTAGAGCCGCATAGATCTGATTTGGCTGAGTAACATCGAGTTGCTGATGATTTAATTGAATCAGTTTAACCGCTTTAGGTTGTGTTCTTTTAATCGATTTAGCGAGTTGTCCTGTTTGTCCAAACGTTAGTATTTTCATTTTTGTTGAGCCAAATACCATTGGACTGTTTTGAGTAAACCACTTGTAAAGGTGTGTTTAGGGGTCCAGTTAAGAGTTGATTCAAGTTTACTTGCATCAATGGCATAGCGTTGGTCATGTCCAGGTCGGTCTTCAATATGCTTTATTAATGATTGAAATCCGTTGTTGGAGGTTAAGCGGTGTAATGGCAATAATTGACTGAGGTGTTGGCAGATAGATTGAACTACATGGATATTCGTTTGCTCATTATTACCGCCAATGGCATAAGATTCACCTATATTACCAGACGTTAGGATGGCCAATAGTGCATCAATGTGGTCATCAACATAAAGCCAATCTCTAATTTGTAACCCACTCCCATAAACAGGGATAGGTTCACCGGCAAGTGCTCTTGTTATTGTTAAAGGGATTAATTTTTCTTGATGTTGGTAGGGTCCATAATTATTTGAACAATAGCTGATGATGGTAGGTAAACCATAAGTACGTTGCCAAGCTTTAACTAAATGATCGCTCGATGCTTTGCTCGCCGAATAGGGAGAGCTCGGTGAATAGGCACTATTTTCGTTAAAAAAACCTATTTCAGGTAAATCACCAAAGACTTCATCAGTAGAAATATGATGGAAGCGAAATTTACTCGCTTTATCATGAGGTAATTTATCGTAAAATTGTCTGCTCGCTTCAAGTAAATTAAATGTACCGACAATATTGGTTTGAATAAAAGATTCGGGGCCAGCGATAGATCTGTCTACATGACTTTCTGCTGCCAAGTGCATTATGGCATTAGGTTGATACCGTTCAAATATTGTTTTTAATAGAGTGGCATCGCAAATATCACCTTTAACAAAATGGTAGCGATCACTGTCGGAAATTGAGCTTAGATTGATAGGGTTTGCCGCATAAGTGAGTTTATCAATATTGATTACCGCGTGTTGAGTGTTATTGATAATGTGTCTTATGAGTGCTGAACCTATAAAGCCACAGCCGCCAGTGATCAGTATTGTGAGTGCGCTATTATCTATATGTGTCATTATTTAACAGCCAAATTTAATAATGTTAGGATTAAGATTCGGATTATCCTTTTCAGACACGATAGGATGAGCCTCTTTAGTTAAAGGCCATTGAATATTAAGGGTACTGTCATTCCAAGCTAAGGTGTATTCATCATTGGGTTGATAATACTCAGAGCACTTATAAATGATATCTGCAAGGTTCGATAAAACATAAAAGCCGTGCGCAAAACCTGGCGGTACCCACATTTGATAACCATTGTCGGCAGACAACTCTTGAGCAAACCACTGACCATACGTTTTCGATTGTTGCCTTAAATCGACAGCGATATCAAAAATGCAACCGTGCGACACTCTTACCAGTTTACCCTGCGGAAATTGTTGTTGATAATGCAGTCCTCTTAATACATGTTTAACCGATCTGGATTGATTTTCTTGTACTAACTGAGGCGCTGTCAGGTTACGTTGCTCAAATACTTTATCAAAATCAGTTTGACGAAAAGTCTCCATAAAAAAGCCGCGTTCATCAACAAACTGCTTTGGGGTAAATATAATAAGCCCTTCAAGTGGTGTGTTAATGTATTTCATTTAAAAAATTCTTATTTATTAAAGACAAAAGATACTCTCCGTAACCACTTTTAAGTAACGGTGTGGCTAAGTCTACTAATTGTTTTTGATCAATTAACCCGGATAAATAAGCAACTTCCTCAGGGCAAGAAACTTTTAATCCCTGGCGTTTTTCAATTGCAGCGATGTACTGTGTGGCCTCTGCCATAGCGTCAGGCGTACCTGTGTCTAACCAAGCTGTACCGCGACTTAATAGAGTCACATTGAGGATTTTATTCGCTAAATATTGATTGATGACATCGACTATTTCAAGCTCACCGCGTTCTGAAGGTTTGACCTGTTTGGCATAATTACTGGCGTTGCTATCGAAAAAATATAACCCGGGCATCGCATAACTAGATTTTGGGGCTGTGGGCTTTTCTGTAATGGCAATGGCATTATTGTTATCATCGAATTCAATGACACCATAAGATTGCGGGTTTGCAACGTGATAACCAAACACGGTTGCGCCAGTTGAATTGTTAGCTAACTGTAAAGTGGATTGTAGTAAATGCCCATAAAATAAATTATCCCCAAGAATTAATGCACTTGGGCTGCCGTTTAAAAAGGGTTCTGCAATAATCAATGCTTGAGCCAGCCCTTCGGGTTTTGCCTGAATGGCAAATTCAATTTTGATACCCCATTGATGGCCATTTCCTAAAAGCGATTCAAATAGAGGGCGATCTGTAGGTGTGCAAATAACCAAAACTTCAGTGATACCAGCTTGCATCAAAGTACAAAGCGGATAATAAATCATTGGTTTATCATAGATAGGTAATAATTGCTTACAGACAACCTGGGTTATAGGGTAAAGCCGAGTCCCAGAACCTCCAGCTAATAAAATGCCTTTTCTCATCTATGTATCTTTAGGTGATTAATTTGATTATTTTAGCACAGTGACGAGGATTAAAGCAGATCCTATATTGTGTTATTGCGCGGGAGTATGGGGGTTAGCTTTACTTTGGGTTGTCACTTTATCGACTCGATATCGCTCGGCATCGGGTCCGGTAATGCGGTTAAATTGAACATCGAGTAAGTATAAGTGTTCGGGATAAACTTGATAAATATGACCCCTGTCTAAAATAATGATATTACCCGTGTTATCCCACTTAAAGGTGCCGTTACCTGTGTATGGGTGTGGATCGCTGCCTAATCTTACCGTATGAATAATATAATGATTGGGTGATATTAGCTCTATTGTGGTGTCCATACCATCACAGCTAGGGCAAGGAAAGACACCATGATAAATCCCTTGCCACTGCAACGTATTTCTACTACTGGTGGCAATATCTGCAACTGATGGGGCCTGTTTGCCACATCCTAGTAATAACAAAATCAATATAAACGATATATTTTTCATCTAAATTCCCTTTAGATATAAAATTTTCGTGACGATTAAGGGTTAGGTTCCAATGCAGTTTATTGTTTTTACGCTGTCATGATAAATTGCATTTTGTATTCCCCATAGCTAGATAGGACTGATCGTGTTTTCAAACGCTATCTAATTGATAGCATTAAGCACAACTTTAGTTATATCACACATATTAAATGTGGGTAGTTATACTTTAGTTTGGATATTGAAAAACTGTTTTATCTCTTCAATTTGATCCATTGCATCTTGATACCCCAAATCGATTAATGTCGTGGTGTAGCTTTTTTCAAAGAGCAAATAAGACACGATACTTGAGTCTGATTGCCTATTAATACCAAAAAACTTTAACAGGGTTTTGATTGCAAAAGGCATATCGTCATAAAACCGTGCGGCTATACGGCTTAAATCTTGACTAGGCTTAATCACTAATGTGTCTATGTGACGTAAATTTAATGAGTCTCTGTCTTCAGGGGTTATTTTAGATAATGTGTTATTCACTCTTTGTAGGCGTTCTAAATCGCTATTAAGCGTATCAGAGAAGATGGTATCTAATAAGTGGCCTGCAATGGTTGCTGTTTTTGGATGGTATTCAAACTCAATGGGAAAGTGTTTATGCGGGCTATCCAAATTAATTACGAATATTTTACTAGCCCCTAAATGTATTGGGCTAGAAAGTGGAGACAATTGATGAACCGAGCCATCACCATAATAAGCTTGGTTTAATTTAATCGATGGAAATACCATCGGAATAGCGGAGCTGGCGAGTAAGTGCTCTGTATTAAGGTGGCTACGTAAGCCGATTCTTCTTGCGCGTTGCCAATTTTCAATTTGCTGGTTACCCTGAAAAAAACTGTAGGAGCGTGAATTGTTGTAGCATGAGGCATCAATGCTGATTGCTTTTAATGCATTATTACTAATGTTGCGGTCGATTCGTTCAAAATCGATAAGATTATTAAGCAAGTTTCTTAACGGTTGGTTATCCAGCAGGCTACCCGCATCGGTATTGACTTTATCATCTTGTAAGCCTTTGATTGCCATTCTGCCTAAGTGTCTCAACACTTTCGGTATTTGGGTATGATAAACTTTGCTTGTTTCAAAATGGCGCCACACCCAATCAAGCTTTTTGACCCCTAAATGAAAACAAGAAGCATGGGTTGCTAAAGAGGTTGCATTAATGGCCCCAGCAGAAGTGCCGCAGATGATATCGAAAGGAACATGATGGTTGCGTGGGTAAAATTGCACTAACGCCTTAAGCACACCAATTTGATATGCCGCTCTCGCGCCGCCCCCACCTAATACTAATGCTGTAGACACTGGTAATCTATATCCTTTATGTGTAGATAAGAAACCATACTAGTATGAATTCTTTTTTTATTACACACCAGTAGGCAAAAAGTCCAATCGAACAAACCATATTACAGAGATAGTTCATTTAAAGGGTAATAAAAAACGCACTAAAAAGTGCGTTTTTTGGAGGTTTGTTAGCGGTACTAACGGGGATTAGCCCTTGGCTGCCGTTGTTAAAAATTCAACAATCTGGTCGAATGGGATATCTTGTTTTTCACCGGTACGGCGGTTTTTATATTCAAATACCCCCGCATCGATATTACGATCACCAATGACCACAACATGCGGTAAACCAACTAACTCCATATCAGCAAACATCACACCTGGACGTTCTTTACGATCATCCATTAGCACTTCAACACCTGCCTCTGCTAAGTCTTGATATAGTTTTTCAGCAATGTCGGCAACGCGATGTGATTTGTGCATGTTCATCGGTAAAATACCGACTGTGAACGGTGCAATGGCTTCTGGCCAAATAATACCGCGGTCATCGTGGTTTTGCTCAATTGCGGCGGCCACAATACGGCTCACACCTACACCATAACAACCCATTAATAACACTTGAGCTTTACCGTTTTCATCTAACACAGTGGCATTCATAGCTTCTGAGTAGTTAGTGCCAAGCTGGAAGATATGGCCGACTTCAATGCCACGTGCCATAGCGTAAGTGCCTTGGCCGTCAGGAGCTGGTTCACCTTCTACAACATTGCGAATGTCTGCAGCAGTCGCTAATGGTAAGTCACGTTCCCAGTTAATGCCGAAATAGTGTTTGTCTTCAGTGTTTGCACCGGCGGCAAAATCGCTCATTACTGCAACGCTATGATCGATAATAATTGGCATATTTAAGCCAACAGGGCCTAATGAGCCCGGGCCTGCACCCACAGCATCACGAATTTCAGCTTCTGATGCAAACTCAAATGGTGATGCTACAAGGGCAACTTTTTCTGCTTTAATTTCATTTAGCTCATGATCGCCACGAACAACCACTGCCACTAAAGGGGCATCTTCTGTGGCGCCTTTAACGATTAATGTTTTAATCGTTTGAGTTATGGCTACATCAAATTGTTCGACTAATTCGGCAATGGTTTTTGCATTAGGGGTATCCACTAACGTCATCTCTTGCGTAGCAGGTGCACGAGTTTGCGTTGGGATTGGCGCTTCAGCTTTTTCAATGTTAGCCGCGTAATCACTGCCTGTTGAATAAGCAATTAAATCTTCACCACTGTTTGCTAATACGTGGAACTCATGTGACATGCTGCCACCAATTGAACCTGTGTCTGCAAGAACAGGGCGGAACTCTAAGCCCATGCGGGTTAGAATATTGCTGTATGCGGTATGCATCGCATGGTAAGTGCTGTCCATGGTGTCTTGATCTAAATGGAAAGAATAGGCATCTTTCATCAAGAATTCACGTGCACGCATCACGCCAAAGCGTGGACGAACTTCGTCACGGAATTTGGTTTGTACTTGATAAAGCGTCAGCGGTAACTGTTTGTATGAGCTAAGTTCTTTACGCACTAAGTCAGTGATCACTTCTTCGTGGGTTGGCCCCAATACGAAATCACGATTATGGCGGTCTTGAAAACGCAGTAATTCAGGGCCAAATTTGTCCCAACGGCCTGTTTCAACCCATAGATCAGCAGGCTGTACTAGCGGCATGAGAATTTCGATGGCACCGGTTTTGTTCATTTCTTCACGAACAATGGCTTCTACTTTACGCAATACACGTAAACCCGAGGGCAACCAGCTGTAAAGACCTGATGCGTTACGGCGGATCATGCCGGCGCGAAGCATTAACTGATGACTAATCACCTCTGCATTTGCAGGGGTTTCTTTTTGTGTTGAAAGCAGGTACTTACTAACTCGCATTACCAATGTCCAAAATAGTAGCTATGAATGAGCGTCATTTTAGCACCTGCATCAATGATGTCACCTGCTAATTCGACTCAAAATAAGGCTTTATGATGCTTTATGGGGGGAGGGTGATTATTTATCTCGTCTATCGCCAATCACTCGGGCGGGATTACCGGCCACAATGGCATAATCTGCAACATTTTTGGTGACAATACAGCCCATACCAATGACTGCATGATGGCCAATGGTGACACCATCGACAATCCCAGCCTGAGCACCAATCCAAACATCTTCACCAATGATGACCCCTTTTGAGGTTGCTGCTTGTTGGTAAATTGGAATATCGGGTGACATGCCATGATTAAACGCGTAGACGGTAACATTATTGGCGATACGCGTTTGATGGCCAATATGTATGCCGTGGCGTCCGCCATCTAAGCTACAACCGTGATTAATCGCCACTTCATTGCCGAGTGTAATAGGACCATGCATAAAGACATCGGCGCTGATCATGCATTTGTCGCCAATCGTGATATCACGACCTGGCTCGGCAAATAGTTGGGCTTGTGGTGCAATAAAACACAGCTCACCGATGTGAATGGTCTCAAGAAGACGAAGTTGTTGCTGAATGTCATCTTGCCAGGGTTTTGCCCATTGTAGGTGTTTAGGCTTGAGAGAGAAATACAACCAAGGCATCCATGATAATCGTTTTTTGTGCTGAGTTTGGTAATCGATTTCAGCCATTAAACTAATCCTTTAGCAGTGCAACTGAAGTGGGCTTTAGATCTAACACTTCAATGGCGTTATCAGTAACGTGCCAAAAGATGTCTAAGTCGTATAACGCAACCTGATATAGCTTAGGGTCATCCTTGGCTTTTTTATAAGCTGGGCGTGGGTCTTGTGATAACACACCATTAATAATATCTGCTAACCCTTGATAGTGTTCGTTAATTTGATACTGGGCAATTTTTTCTGCCGCGTCCTGTGTGTAATGTACAGGCATAAGCACTGGCGCATCTTGAGCGATACCGCCTTTTGCATCGGTAATGGCATCAGAGAAAGGAATATAAGGTTTGATATCAATAATGGGAGTGCCGTCTAATAAATCCATCCCTGAGATCTTTAAACAGACTTTGTCGTGACGTTGCACTACACCATGCAGTTTGACTACAGACTGGCCAATACCGTTAGGTCTAAATGTTGAACGTGTGGCAAATACGCCTAGTTTTTCATTACCACCAAGACGAGGCGGGCGCACTGTGGTTTTCCAGCCTTGGGATAGGTTTTCATGAAAACAAAATAGCAACCATAAATGCGAATATTGTTCGATGCCTCTCACAGCATCGATATGATTAAATGCTGGCTCAAATTCAATATACCCTGTGGCATTAACAAGCCCTGGTTGGCGCGGAATACCAAATTTTTGCTTGTAAGGTGTCCTGCAAATGGCGACTGCGTTTATTGTGTTGCTAAAAGACGCTTTCAGTGCAGGTTTTTCGTTATGAGTTTGAGCGGCATCTTGAGTCATGCAATACCTGAAAGAAGCTAACCAAAATTAAGAGAAGTCAATAATAACAGATGGGCCAAATGTATGGCTCACCTGTTTGGTAATCGGTTTAAAGGTTATTTGTTTTCTGCGGTTTTAATGGCTTGGCCGACACAAAGTGCACGACTGTAGCAACTGTTGTCTGGCTCGTTAATCATAAAGCAGCTTTTAACCATAAAACCATTAGCACCTAAATCGGCTGCGGCTCGTCTTGCATTACTGCGCGCATCAGATAGGTGAGGTGGTGCGTCTTTTTTAGTTTCTTGGCAAGCTTCGCCTTCAACTAAACCTAACACTTCAAAGTTACCTTTAGGTTGTACGTCACCGTCGTATAACACCACATCACTGACTTTAAAGTATTCATTAATGGCTTTGCCGTCTAAATTACTTTTGAATACATAATCACTGGCACAAGCGCTCAATAGTAGTGCAATACTTGAAATAACCCATGCTTGTTTTACTGAAAAAGTCATAGCCGTAGCCTTTATATAATAAGTATTAATCTGCAACCTGAGTTTACCTTGTATGATGACGATGATAAAGCGTTCAAATAACATAAAAAAAGGCTTACCTAAGTAAGCCCCAGATTAATGACAAACCCCCACTTTTTTAAAAGTGGGGGTTTTCTTTTACTAGTTTATTCGTCTTTCACGACTTTTATTTAAAAA
>NZ_BMQI01000022.1 GCF_014648035.1 Shewanella algicola
AGAGCAACGCAGGAGCAGTTGCCGAGAACAACTATGCCTACAATTCTATTACTTGCCTAGAAGACACAGAACTCCCGCTGAATGACCAGATAATTAGTGGAATTGGTATCAATCCAATATCTGCTCGCTGCAGTTAGTATAATTAATACTTTTGCCAGTGTCATTGTTTGAGTCAGTTTGCATTTATCGGTGAGTTATTTTGTGATGCCGATGTTTTTTGGTAGATTAGCAAGCTATAACAGCATTACTGATTTAACCTCAACGCGAACCGAGGTTAATCACCCCCACAATTAGGGAAAGATTACCATGATCAAAGCTAAAATCGGCATCGTGACAGTAAGCGATCGTGCCAGCGCTGGCGTATATGAAGACTTGTCTGGCAAAGCCATTATTGATGTATTAAATGAGTATTTAACCTCTGAGTGGGAGCCTGTGTATAAGGTGATCCCAGATGAGCAAGATGTGATTGAAGCCACCTTGATTGATTTAGCTGACAATCAAGATTGCTGTTTAATTGTCACCACGGGTGGTACTGGCCCGGCTAAACGCGATGTGACCCCAGAAGCAACTGAAGCCGTGTGCGATAGAATGATGCCTGGCTTTGGTGAGCTAATGCGCACCGAGTCGTTAAAGTTTGTGCCAACGGCTATTTTGTCGCGTCAAACAGCAGGGTTACGTGATGATTCGTTAATTGTTAATTTACCGGGCAAGCCTAAGTCTATCCGCGAATGTTTAGACGCGGTATTCCCTGCAATTCCGTATTGTATCGACTTAATGGATGGTCCATTTTTAGAGTGTGATGAAGCGGTCATTAAGCCGTTTAGACCTAAAGCAAAGTAGTGCTAGCAGATATTGGCGATACACTAATAACCACTGCTTTATATCAAAAAGAATGCCGTCAAATATGACGGCATTTTTATGTCTGGCTATGCTTGTTGGCAAAGGTTGGTATGAGCGACCGAGCTGCAACACTACAAGCTTTTAAACTGTTGCTTGAGTTCAAAGTCGTTGTCGGTTACCAATCTTTCCAGCACTTGTATGCGCTCAATCAATGCCTGGTTTTGTGCTTTTAAGTCGGCCAGACCATCGACCTCTGTTTTTTGCTTATGCTTTAAATACTGTTTAAACATTTCGGATGCCGTAGTACCGACAATTACGATAAATACCAGTGCGATAATCGCCATATCTTCGTTCATAATCACTCCTTAATTTATGTTGTTTTTGTCAATGTTATCGTCTTAAAGTCCTCGCCTTAATTCATATAATTAAGGCGAGTAGATCTATTAACTATTTTATAACTATGGCTTACAGCCCAAAGACCACTTTTTCACTTTTTAGTGACTTTTCTAATCCGGCCGCTAGAGCTACAGCAATGATTAAGGTGGTCACTGATGACACGATTAACTGCATCATTGGGATTTCGCGACCTTTAATAAAGTCCATTAATGCTTGTTGCTGGCCTGATACCGGTAACCACTGCAATATCTCTGGGGCAATGTTGTAGCTGGCTGCCATTGACAGTGCCAGCGGCACAAATAACACCATGGTTAAGTATGACTGCGCTTCTTTAAAGGTTTTGGCCATAAACGACACATACAATTGCAAGGTAGCTGCCATGAGTGCGACAGGGATGCCGACCAGGAACATAAGTCCCATAAAGTCCTGGCTAATGTTGACGGTAAAGCCAATTTCTTGCCAAGGCACAAAGGGGTAGGCCACTTTTGACACCAGCAAGATTAAAATGAGTCCTAGCAGTGCAAAGCAGGTCACGGCAATAATTTTGCCCAACACTAATTGGCGGGTGCTCATTGGATGGCTAAGTAGCAATGCCAGTGAGTTACGTTCACGTTCGCCGGCACTGGTGTCGATGGCCAGGTTCATGCCAGAAATAAACACCGAGTACATCATGGTGAAAATAGCGATACCCAAAATCATTCCGCCTTTTGAATCTGCGGTGGCTTTGTCTTCAACATTGATTTTGATTGGTTGGGTAATGCCAGGGTTAATCCCGCGGGCAATTAAGCGTAAGCTGCCCATTTCTGCACTGTAAGCCTGCAGCTGTCGCTCAAGACGGCGGATAGACTTTTGGATCTTTTCATCTGAGTTATCAGCAACCAATAACACTTCTGCAGGCTTAGCTTTCGCCATGTTGGCGGCGTAATCATCACTAATGGTTAAGGTGATTTTATTCGCCTGTTCATCGTCTGCATGGTTAATGCCGTTATTGCTGAGGTAGCGCACTAAATCAGGTGCGTTATTGGCATTTTTAATGTTGATGTTAAGATCTTCTGGGCTAGACAGTTGACCAATTAACACCATAAATAGGCCACACATGATCAGTGGCGTACCCATGGCATAATATAAACCTGCCATGACAGAGCGTTTGTCTCGTGCGGCATCAATAAGTTCTTTGCGCACCATTGCGAGTATCATTTTCATTATGCTGCAATCCCTTCGTCAGTACCGATAAGTTCGATAAATGCATCTTCTAGTGAGTCTTTGCCCGTTTGCTGACACAGTTCGTCAGGGCTACCAATGGCGACCACTTTGCCGTTTGCCATAACAATGACGCGGTCACATAAGGCGGCAACCTCTTGCATTACGTGGCTTGAAAACAACACACAATGTCCTTGTGCTTTTAGTTGCAATAAAATGTCGCGCAGTAAGCGGGTGCTCATCACATCAAGTCCGCGGGTCGGCTCATCTAAAATGATGTTGCTTGGCTGATGCACTATGGCTTGCGCCAATGCCGTTTTCATCCGTTGACCTTGCGAGAAACCTTTGCAACGACGGTCGCTAATGTCTTCTAGCTTTAATTGGGCAATGACATTGGCGGTGGCTTCTTTGGCTTGCTTACGCGTCATACCGCTTAGCTCGGCAAAGAAACTAATGTATTCACGCGGCGTAAGGCGTTCGTACAATCCAAATGGGTCGGGGAATAACCCTAATTGCTTTTTTGCGCCTATTGGGTCAACCGCGACGTCTATATTGTCTACTGTGGCGGTGCCTGAGTCTGGTTTAAGTAAACCAAACAAGGTGCGTAAACAGGTGGTTTTACCGGCGCCATTTGGGCCAAGCAAACCAGTGATTTGGCCATTTTCAGCACTAAAACTTAAATCGTCTAACGCCTGCACATCGCCAATTTTTTTGGTTAAGTTTGCAACAGTAATCATGACTATTCCTTATCTTCAGCTGTATTTGCTGGCGCTGTTGTGTCGGTTTTAATATCTGTGTCGGTGCTGGCAATCGGTAATGCTTCTACTGTGTTGGCATTAAGATAAAAGCTGCGGCGCACATCTTTTTGTAAGCATTGGCCATCAATCTCTTTTAGTGAGCCTTGATCAACTAATTGCGCAATTAAATCGTTACCGCAACTTTGATAGGCCACACCGTGAGTCGCGTAAGGCGCAATAAAATGCTTCGACTTGGTGAGTTTTTCTTGTGCCAGAGCGCCCCAGTTTGGTGGTGTTGCTGGGTCGAGTTCGCCAGACAATAATAAAGTAGGAATGTCGCTGTCGATTGGGTTACTAAAGCTGTCATCTTCTTGCTTTGTTGGCCATGCCTCACAGGTTTTTTCTAACCCATCTAACATGCTGCCACTGATGTAAGATTCTTTAGCGTCTTTACGCATTTGTTCGGTAATACGGTGAATATCCTCACCACATACCACTGATGCATGCATACCCATTGCTATCCCTGTACTGTTGGCCGTTAAGGAGTAAATACCTAAAATGGGCTGGTAGTTGCCTTGCGCGGCTTGGTTTACTGCATGAGGGATAAGCGCACGGAGATTAGGCATATACATCGCCATGCGGATAGCCCCTGTGAACTTACTACGCGTGAGTAAAAAGTCGCTAGGCTCGTCAGTTTGTGGGTCGCGCACTTTTTGGCTAATCGGTGCATCGGCGAGTTGTTGATCGACTTTATTATACTCGTCGACTAAATCAGGAAACTGCTGCTGACATTCAGGATTGCTTTTACAATCGCGCCATAGCACGTTTAAACCACGCTCAATTGAACTACCAATGGCCACTACGCTTTGTTGCATTGGCACTACACCGTCTAATGTTACTGTGGCTAATGCTTCAGGATAATGGCGCATATACAACTGAGCCATGCGTGAACCATAAGAAATACCGTATAAGTGCAGCTTGGTATAACCTAAAAACTCGCGTACTGCCTCAAAGTCTTTTAATGCGATATTGCTGCCGTATTGAGTCACGTCGGCATCGATCCCCGCTAAACATTCTTCGGTTATTGCCAGCATGTCGAGGTCGTCTTCATTGATGTTGAGTGCATTTAAGTCACCGTCGTCGCAACTCAAAATATTCGATTGGCCAGTGCCACGCTGGTCGATAAGTAAAATATCGCGTTGTTGACGTACTTTGGTCAACATACGGTCAAATCCAGCGGCATTTTCGATAGCCGATTGGCCAGGACCACCGGCAATGGCGAGTAATGCCTCATCTGGGTGGGTGTTTTTAATTGCAGGTAAAATCGCAAAGTGAATGTCGATTTGCTTACCGTCAGGTTGCTTTGGGTTTTCAGGTACGCTGATTTTGCCACACTGAAACTGCTCATCTAAGCCATCTAAATAGCATGTGGTTGTTTTAGCTGGCGCTGCAACGAGTGTGTCTGCGGTATCTGCAACGCTGTGGTTAGCGAGCAAAATAGCCACTGCAACAGCCACCCAGCGGCTAGCACGAGTTGCCGATTGGCATAAACCTAAAGCGCGTAATCGCGATATTGAGGTTGTGTTGACAAACTTCCTGTTGATCATCGGAACGTTTCCTTTTTGCATTTCATGACGATTATGATACCTTAACATCTAGTGTATGAGTGTATCAATGTATTAATACAGTTGTTAAAGGCTAATGTTAGAATTACTGAATGTCAACCCCAGCAGTGGCGAACCCATTTATCGACAATTGCATGATCAAATCGTGCGCTTAATTGTTGGCGGTCAATTGCAGCCTGAAGATGTACTTCCTTCAGTGCGCCAATTGGCTGAACATTTGGCCGTAAACCCAATGACAGTGTCGCGTGCGATGCAACAACTTGTCGACCAGGGCTGGGTCGAGCGTCGTCGTGGCCAGCCGTCACGGGTGGCTGCGAGAACATCAGCAAATAACGCCTCAGGCAGCAGTTTATTAGCGCCGCAGATAAGCGCATTAGTTGAGCAAGCACAACAATTAGGTGTGGAATACGACGAGTTGCAACAGTTATTGAAGCAATTTTGGCAAAAAGAATAGCCGTCATTTAAGCTAAATTTTGGTAGGAAAGTCGAACATGGAAGCCGAAGATAAGCCCGTTTTACAGTTTACCTTAGTCAATAAAACCTATGCCGAGACAACTAAGTCTGCAACCGGGCATAAGGTGTTAGCCGATTTATCGATAACACTTTATCCTGGGATGGTCGTGGGATTATTAGGTCAAAATGGCGCGGGTAAATCGACATTAATGCGCTGCGCGTTAGGAATTGTTGATATCGATAACGGCAACATCAATACCCTAGGCGAATCGCCAGAAAACCTTTCCATTGAAGCAAAACAACATATCGGCTATGTGCCACAACAGCCTTTTGGCTACGAAGGCTTTACCATAGATAAAGCCTTAGAATTGCACCGCAGTTTTTACCCGCAGTGGGACATCGCCCTAGAACAAGATTGGTTAAATCGCTTTGATTTAGATGTTACTCAAGCCGTGCAAAAACTGTCTGTCGGTCAGCGTCAATCGTTAGCCTTGATTATGGCGATGGCGTATCGGCCGACCTTGTTGTTACTCGACGAACCTGTTGCTAGCCTCGACCCTATCGCCCGTCGCCAATTTATGGGTGACCTGTTCGATCTTGCCCTCGAATCAGGTTCGGCGGTATTGTTTTCATCGCACATCACCTCAGACTTAGAACGTGTCGCCAGCCATGTTGCGTTAATCAAAAAAGGCGACTTAGTGCTGTTTAAAGAAATTGATGCCCTGCGTGAAGAGGTTAAATTACTCACTATTAACGACGACACCGAACTACCTGCAAGCTACAGAATATTGAGCCAAACCGGCCAAACTGTGCTGGTGGACACCCAGGGTAACTCGGATGTTATTACTGGTGTGCAAAATGAAAAATCATTAAATTTAGAACAGTTATTTATGGAGCTGCACCGATGAGTGCGCAGCAACCTCAAAGCCCACTAGCCGCATGGCGTAAACCCTATCAGGGTATGTTGCGTTTGTGGTTATATGACTTAGGTAGCGTCAGTTTTTTAGGCACGAGCCTGCTTGGACTCATGCTTGGACTTGCGCTGTTAATTAGCGGAAAAACCGATGTGGTGAGTTTGGTTTTTGCTATGTCGACAGTCTCAGCGGCTGCCAGTATTGCCTGGCAGTTAAATCGCTTAGTGGCGACTGAGACCAGTCAATTAATCCCAGGTTATCAAGCCAATGTATTGCAACAGGCGCTGAGCATAGCGCTGGCGGTTATTGGGTTTCAGGTGTTAGCCTGTGTGATTTTTTCGGCATATGAAGTCATAGCGCAATTGTGGTTAGCCGTTGCGGTTGGGCTTGGCTTTGTATGGCTCTGCTTGTGGCGCAGTCATTATTTTCATTTATCGTTTGCGCTGTTTATTGCGGTGCCATTTTTAGATGAGCTCGCCTCTCGTTTGTCGCTGTGGGCCAGCTTAATCATTGTTGCCATGCTGTTTTATCGTGTGGTTGGCTTATGTCGGCAACTGCGCTGGAACAGCGATGCGCGGGTGGTCTACCTCAATGCAGTGCAAATGGGCTGGATGTGGTTACCGAGCATTAAAGGTGTTGCGTGGGTGGGTAAATTCGAGCGCCTGTTTCATCCAATGAATTTCTTTATTGGCCCTGTGTTAACCATGATGATGCTAACCCTGCCTGTTATCGCCATAGTCTTAATGCTGATTTCGTGGCTGTTCGATTTTAATCTACCAACTGTGTTTTTAATTGCTCAATTTTCAGTGATCAGCTGTGCGATTATTCATTGGAGCCGTATTCAACGTTGGCGTGCCACCGAAACCTTATTTTTATTGCCTTGTTACAGCGGATTAAGCGGGATGAAAGAGGCTTTTTACCGCAGTCAAAATCGTTTTATTGCGGTGATGGTGTTGATAGTGACCGCAATAGGGTTACTAAAATCCTTGTTTGAACCGCAACTCAGCCTGATGTTTTTAATTCACTTAAGTTTAAGCACCTTTTGGGGCTGTGCCATTATGCTCGGTACTGGGGCTGCAAGCCGAAATAGTCATCAAGCCACAGCGGCGATGTTGGTGGTGCTTTTGCACTCTATAGTGGTGTCTATGAGTTTTGCTGCGCTAAGAGATGGCGACAGTATAACTCCGTGGCTATTGCTGGATATTCCGCTAACCGTCGTCGGTGTGCTGGCATTGATGTGGGGTAAGCGACAGCTTTGGAAGCACGGTATTACCGCGCCTTAAAGTAGTATTTGTTGTTTATCAGTTTTGCTTGTGAACGTGAGATTAATCGCACAAATAGAGCAAAAGCTCTTATGATTTTTTTTAGCTTCAGGTAGAATGCAAAAAGCGGAACACTTGTAAGCTAAAAAGGTCACTGTTAAATGTCATTAAATCAATACCACGTCGTACGACTTCTGCAACAGCAAAGTCAGTCTTTAGGCAGTAACATTGCCCTAGAAGGCTTTGAGATGCCAGCGCCTTGGCACACTGTGACTTGGAATAAATTCAATACCTTAACGGACTCAGTTGCCCAATTACTGATTGAGTTTGGCTTACAGGTGCAAGACAAAGTGGTGATATTGTCGCAAAACTGCCCGCAATGGACTTGTGCCGATATTGGTGCACTTAAAGCGCGTAATGTGGTGGTACCTGTTTACCCAACCAGTACACTTGAACAAGCGGTGTTTATTGTTAACGATGCCCAAGCTAAATTAATTTTTGCCGGTGATCAGCAACAATATGACATGGCGTGTGACATTGCCGCGCAAGCCGACTGCGTGCAGCAGATTGTCGTATTTGATGCCAATGTAACTTTAACAGCCGACAATCACCTGTATTTTGATTCGCTATTAACCGCACAATTTAATCCAAGCGTAACTCAGGAGTTAACCAGCCGATTAGCCAATACTGATCTGGATGACTTACTGACGCTAATTTACACCTCTGGCACCACAGGTAACCCAAAAGGGGTGATGATCGATTACCGCAATTTTGCCTCGATGATCAGACAGCATGACCAAAAACTGCCTTTTACCGCCGGCGATGTGTCATTAGCCTTTTTGCCGCTAAGCCATGTATTTGAACGTGGCTGGAGCATGTATGTATTGTGCCGCGGCGGTCATAATGTTTACTTAAATGACACCAATAAAATTAAACAAGCTCTTGTTGCCGTTAAGCCACACACCTTATGTGTAGTGCCACGATTTTTAGAAAAAATTTACAGCGCCGTGCATGACAAAGTTGGTAAAGCGCCTAAAGCACGCCAAGCATTATTTGCATGGGCGATGAAAGTGGGTAAGCGTCAATTTGAAGTCAATCAAGGCCGCGCTAAGCCGAGTTTATGGCTAAGTGCCCAGTGGAAACTGGCTAACAAGCTGGTTTACAGCAAATTACAACAAGTACTCGGCGGTAGGCTTAAGTTTATGCCAGTGGGCGGTGCAGCATTAGATGTTAATGTTGGCAGTTTTTTTCACAGTATTAGCGTGCCTGTATTGTGTGGGTACGGCATGACCGAAACTTGCGCGACCGTTACCTGTAATACCCTAGATAATCGTGTGCCAGGCTCAAACGGTAAGCCGTTAGAAGCCATGCAAATTAAGCTGGGCAAAGACGATGAGATTTTAGTACGCGGCGACACTGTAATGCGCGGTTATTACAATCGCCCCGATGACACCGCCGAAGCGTTTGAAGACGGTTGGTTAAAAACCGGTGATGCAGGGCGTATTGATGAGCAAGGCAATTTGTACATTACTGACCGCATCAAAGAGTTAATGAAAACCTCTAACGGTAAATACATTGCACCACAGCGTGTTGAAGGTAAGGTTGCATGTTGCCCGTTTATTGAACAAGTGGCTATTGTTGCCGATGCACGCAATTACGTGTCAGCGCTTATTGTGCCAGCATTTGAAGCGTTAAATACCTGGGCCACTGCGCAGGGCATACATGTTGAAAATCCTATTGAGCTACTACGTCACTCGCAAGTGGTCGCGCATTTTGAGCAGCGTTTAATCGAGCTGCAGCATGAGTTAGCCGGCTTTGAAAAAATTAAGAAGTTCACTTTATTGCACGAAGCATTCTCGATGGAATCTGGACTAATTACTCCGACGTTAAAACTGCGTCGTAAGATGATTTACAGTAAATATCACAGTGAAATTAATGCCATGTATGGTAACTAATCATTGCGAAAACCTTTAACAATAGGGCGCCGTCGGGCGTCCTTTTTGTTATGTATTCACTGAACTGTCATCTGCTTGTCTTATGCTCAAGCTTGTCTTTTCTGGCAGGCTACAGGATGTGAAAAAGCTTAAGCGCTATCAATATGAACGTTACGCAGTGCTTTGTAAGGTAACGTATCAAACCGACTTTGATCCACAAAGTTTGGGGTTCTCTCCTGATAATTATGCCGAAATTGCCAATCGCTGGGGGCATATTTGCGCGCGGGTTTTGTGGCGCGATGATCACCCTGAAGTGCTGGTGGTGTTTAGGGGCTCGCAAACCGTACACGAATGGCTTATTAACATGTATTGTTTGCCCAAAGTGAAACGCTTTGCTGGTTGTCGTTATCATGTGCATGCTGGTTATGATTATTTACTTGAACAGCGAAGTAACCCTTGTGCGCCTGATTATCAAAGTGGCATTAGTATTTACCAGCAGTTACATGCCATTGTTAGCCCGCTGATTTTGTTGGGTAAAAGAGTCACGCTTACAGGGCATTCATCGGGTGGTGCGATGGCGATATTGGCAGCTGACAGGTTAGAACGCCAATACAATAAATCAATAAAGCGTGTGGTGACCTTTGGTCAGCCTGCGCCGGGTTTTGGCAGTTTTCAGCGCCAATATTTACTCCATCGGCGTACATATCGAATTTGTTGTGGTGTTGATGTGGTGACATTTTTACCCCCCCTACCGGGGATGTTTCATCATGTTGGGCGTATGTTGTGGCTGCACAACGAGCGTATATACGACAATATCTCGCCGATTAAACGCTTTTTATTAAGTTTTGTCAGTTGGTTGTTTTCGCCTTTTGTCTCGCATTACATGCACAAATATATTCGCGATAAAGATTTTTTTGATGACCTGTAGCAACAAGTGTCGTTAGAATGGTTGCCCACTATACATAAGAATAAGAAAGGATTTTTTGTGGCAGACACTCAATTTAGCATGACCCTTAAACCGCGTTTTTGTGAAACCGACGCATTAGGGCACATTAATAACACAGTGATCCCAATATGGTTTGAAGCGGCGCGTGAGCCAATTTTTGATATTGTGAATCCGGGGCAAGATTTAACTAAATGGAACATGATTATTGCCGGTTTTACCATCGCCTTTACCGCGCCAACCTACTACGGCACTGAAGTGACAGTCAAAACCCACATTAGCCGTTTGGGTAACAGCAGTTTTGATATTTTACAAAGCTGCTGGCAAAACGGTAAAAAAACCGCCGAAGCCACCACTACCATGGTGCATTACAACTACCAAACCGAAAAAAGCGAACCATTAGCCGACAATGTGCGTCAGCAATTAGCGGCGTTAACGGGGCAGACTAACGGTTAATTAATGTAAAAATTTAACCACATAACTGCAGCTGGTATTGATATTAAAACCTTCCGATTTTGCCCATGCCAGCCCAGTGCGCACGAGCTTTTCTGCAATCCCTTGGCCGCGTAATATCGGTGGAACAAAGGTGCGATGAAAATCAATATCTTGGTCCGCCAAATGGTATTCAAGCACTGCCTCAACGCCCTGTGTGTTGACCACAAAACGATGTTGTTCGGCCTGGTGCACGACGACCAAATCCTGATTGCTCATGCTGTTATCCTTTTATGGTATTAATTGCGTAAGAGTAAAACTTACTGATGCTGCGACAAGGCGGCAAGTAATTCTGGCGTGAGTTTGGCTTTTTGACCGGTTTTAAAGTTAAACATGACGACTTTTGCCCAACCGTGCGTGGTGACAGATTGTTGCGATTGACTGAATACGGTGTAATGCATCACGAAGCGGTCTTGTGTGATGTCGCTAATTTTGATGCCAACGATGATAGAGTCTGGAAACGTGATCGGACGCTTAAAGCGAGCATTCGTTTCACTGAGCACTGGTCCAACACCTGTGGTTTTTAAGTCGGCAAGTAGGTTAATTTGATTAAAGAAATCGAGACGCGCCGTTTCAAAATACTTAAAGTAAACTGAGTTATTAACGTGTTGCAGCGCATCCATTTCACCCCATGCAACTTGGATTTTGGTGCTGATAGAGTGTTGAGCTAAAAAGTCTTCCATGGGATACCTTGTACAAGATGAAATTAAACGCTTGTTTGAATTGGTCGTTAATTTACCAGTCACAATGCAGAACAACAAGGGCTATGGCCACTGGTCGACAATTTATAAGGATTTTATTTTGCCAAAACAGGGTTTACTTACCATATCTAGCGGATGGTTATCGTCTGGTTGGACGGTGTTTTCAGCGCGGTTTACCAGGTTGCAAACTCAACTGAGCCTCCCTCAAAAACTCTATTTAGTGGCGATTGTATTGTTGTTTGCTACTGATTCCGTGGTGTGGGTGGCAATTATTAGTGTCATCGCGATGTCGATTGAATTTTGGCACTTGTTTGAACGTATGTGGCACAGTTTGGCAGGTAAAGCCGTTTTATTATTGTTTTATGCCATTGTGGCTAACTTTGCATTAGCCAGCTCAAGTTCGGTGGTAAACGATGTGGTTGGCGTTGCCTCGAGCAGTTTTAATTACACCCACAACTTTGCCATTTTGCTTTATATTCCCGCCTGGAGCGTGATTATGAGCAGCATTGTGTTATTACTTTTACAGCTTATTTTTCCGCTAATGTTTAGCGTGTCATTTTTACTGCGTCCTTTTGGCGTGACTAATTTTAGGTTAATTAATCATCAACACTTTCATCGCACCACATTTTGGGTGCGAGTCGTGTTGGCGGCAGTAGTGCTGTATCACTTAGCCATGTTAATGGATCTTTATGGTCAAATAGAAAAAGCCCTAGATGACCCACAAGTTGTGCAACTCGTTGAGGCTCAGCCGGAAGAAGCCATTGTTGTCGAGAATGATTTGGCGTTAGTGGAGAGTGGTCTTGCGAAAGAGGTTAACCCTAAACCTGAGCCAAAAGTGAAAACGGCGTCAGAAATAGAGCGCGAAAAAGAGTTAGAGGCTATCGATGAAATCGCCAAGCAACCGTATAACCATTTACGCAGCCAATATTTTACCAGTGTACGTAAAGCGATTGCGCTATTTGCATTTCAGCTTGAGGCGAATGCCAAGTCACGTTGTAAAAAGTCTGCTAAGTCGCACGTTGTTGAGCTTAATGATTATGAAATTTTAGAGATCACTCCAGATACCGATGGCGAATATGGTTACCATTTTGAAGTAAAAAAATGTATCTCTCCGGCCTTTCCTGGTTAAGCAGAGTTTATGAGTTAGCTATTAGCGAAAACAAAAAACGACCATCAAGGTCGTTTTTTATTGGATAGCATTTACCGTGACAGGTTAGTCGAATTGCAATTCGTTAAAACTTGTCACGATTTTGCATTTTGCTTTAACTTGCTCAGGCAAACGCAGCATTTGGCACGTTGTCATGCCTGCAGCCTCGGCTGCTTTGAGCTCTTCTGCCACATCTGACACAAATAAAATTTGTTTTGGCTTTAAGCTAATGGTGTTGCAAATGTTGCAGTAGGCTTGCTTGTCTAATTTGTTACCGGTACGGGTATCAAAATGGCCGCTAAATGAAGGCGTTAAATCGCCAGAATCTGAGTGGCTAAACAGTAACTTTTGCGCATCCACCGAGCCTGACGAAAAGCTGTAAATACGGATACCTTTTTGGGTAATACGTTCAATCGACTCAATAAAATCCGGGTAGATATGACCGGTAAACTCAGCATTATTGTAGCCTTGCTTCCAAATCAAACCTTGTAAGGTTTTCAATGGGGTTATTTTGCGGTCTTCGTCAATCCACTGTTGTAAAATTTCGGTCACGCGCGCTAAAGATGCATCGGGTTCTAACGCTATGTCTTTAATGTCGCTAATGCAATAATCGACCAATACGTTATGTTGATTTTTTTCAAGAAACTCTGGCATTACTGTGCGTGAGTATGGAAATAACACATCCTGAATAAAGTTAAGATCGGTAGTGGTACCGGCGGTATCAACGATGATAGCTCTAATACTCATAAGATTTGTGACTCCCTAACAATAAATTAACTTAATGATGATCCTATGCTTTATTGGCCGTTAAGGCTAGTGCTATTAATCAGATTGTACCGAGGTTTGGCGACATTTAGTACAAGATGTGAACTAGATTTAGTTAATGCTAAATTGCCTTGTGTAAGTGGGTCTGTTAGGTTCAACAAGGTGTATAAAACAAGGACGAAAATATGGCTACAGTTATGAACCACTACACCGCTAAGGGATTGAATTTATGGGGACGATGCCTGCTTAGTGGCTGTCTGCTACTGAGTGTTGTCGTTGTAAATGCCTATGCTGTTAATGTGCCGCAAATAGATGCCTTTCCGCAACCGCAAACCGAGATCCTCAGTGTTAACTCAAGCTCATTTAACACTACGGCTGATTTTGTTGTGACGTTACCTAATGGCTATACCGATCATCCCGACAAACATTATGTGGTGTTATTGGATCTCCATCCACGTAGTCATTTGTATTTAAGCGGTATGCACGATTGGATGAGCCATAATGGTGGTTGGCCGTGGTTAGACACCATTATTATTACTGCGCCAAATGGCCATAAAGGGTTGGGGGAGTTAAAGTCTGCCTCGATTGAGAAACGAGGCGATCAAGGACTACTCGACTTTTTTGAACAGCATTTGCTGCCCGCCATCGACAAGCAATACCGCACTAATGGCTTTCGGGTTTTTAACGGCTTTACTGGTAATGCAGGCCTAGTACTGCATAGTTTACTCAATCGCCCACAGTTATTTAATGCTTATATTGCTGCCAGCCCTGTGCTGTCTGATGATTTTGCCTTTGTGCTAAACGATGCGCCTAAGTTGCTTAACACTCTTAAGGGCAAGCAAAGATTGTTATTTATGAGCACCAGCGACAGCGATTTTGAGCAAAGACAACTCGACTCGTTTGCCATGCTGGAAGATATGCTTGCAACCCACGCAAATGCGCAACTGAGTTATAAAATAAAACGCTTTGATGGCAGTTATTATATGACACAACCCATTTTGGCGACGGCCATGGGTATCGAGATGATATTTAACGATGTGCATACCGTATTGGCTGCAGATTCCGCGGTATCACAACAAGGTACGAGTGCAATCTTAGCCTACTATAAACGCTTGTCTGATGACGTGTATGGCTTTGATATACCGGCAATTGATTCGTTATTGGCTCTTGGCGCCAGTTTTGTTAACGATAATCCTGCACAAGCCATTGCGGTATATCAAGATACGCTGAATGCTTATCCTAAGGCACATACTGCGTATCATGCTTTAGCCATGGTTTATGCGGGCTCAGGCGAGTTAACTAAAGCGATTACGGCTGAAAAACAAGCCTTAGCGAGTACCGACCATCCGTTTTATCTGAACAAATACACTCAACAATTAGCTAAGTTTCAACAGCAACAACAGTAATAAACCCCCGTCAATGTAGAGTGTCACTGGGCCAGTGTTGTCCTGAGAAAGGGTTTATTTTGGCGCGTTAATTCGCTTATTTTACGCTTTCGCGGGCGACTCTAAGGCTATTTTTCATGGATGACTCTGTCGGTCTGGTTGGCTAATTAAGCTAGATTACCAGCGGTTGCATTGGTAGTTTTGTATGGTTCAGTAATCGATAACCAGTGATGATATTGAACTAGGCTTTTTGTCTAGGGTTATTCAGCCCCAAAGTGTTTAATTTGACGATGGTATCAGTTTTTAGAGTGGGGCCATGATTTTACCGAGAGCAGAAATATAGTCTAACCTTAGGGCTGTTTGGTACCCTTATTTAATCCTCTCTATTGGTACTGATTCATATAACTTCTTATTAATACAGTTAAATATAAAGGAGCGAGATATGTTAGGTGAAAGCCATGCGTTATTAGTCGATTTTCCTGAGTACACTGTGACCATTTTAACGTTAATTGATGGCGACAGTAAGTTTGCAGAAAATGCGCGTCGTTATGATGATTTAGACACTGAAATCCGCAAATTAGAGTTAAGAAATTCCCCAACGAGTGATGAGTTTATGCATCAAGCTAAACATGAACGATCTGTGCTTAAAGATAAGCTTTATTTTCAATTTACTAAAGCATAGAGGTTTTCGGCAGCGAGGTGTCGATAGTATTTTTCGTCTTCCCGGCAGTGTTTTTAAGCCGGGATCCAGGTGTTAGTTTTTGCGTGTTGTACTCATGCCCTGCGGGCACTAACGTCTTGGCGTTTCGCCCACACCAGACCAAGAGGAAACCAACGGCTGTTTCCTCTTTCTTTTTTTACAAAAGAACTGGCCCAGCCGCCACATCAATTTATCCCATTTGATTTATACGATAATGTCGCGACGTGGTTAAATCCTGCTTTTTACTGCGCTTGTAGCCAGCTTCAGCCTATCTTGTCATAAAGAGTGAAATGCTAACGCTTCAGATGGGTGTCTGATATGAATTCCTTCACATCAGACAAGTGGTTGAGCTACAGAGGGGGACAGGTGCGTGTCGGAGAGTGAATGCCATGATGAACTTATGAAATAAGTGCACAGTGATACATTCTTGGCTCTAAGTTTTTCAAGCTAATTCAAACTCGATCTAATACACAATTTATATCATTTACTCCCTCACAAACACCTGACGGCCGTTTACCCAGGTGGCGATGATTTTGTTTTGCCATATTTGTTGTGGGTTGATAGCAAAGTAATCGTTCTCAACCAAGATAAAGTCAGCTTTTTTGCCGGATTCTAGCGTACCTATTAACTGCTCTTGGTGGCCGGCATAGGCAGCGTCGATGGTGAAGCTTTTAAACGCTTCAATACGCGACAATTTCTCACCCGCTAACCAACCGTCTAAAGGCTTGTTAAGATGATCTTGACGGGTGACCGATGCATGCAATCCAAAGAATGGGTTCGGTGATTCGATAGGGAAATCGGAACCATTGGCGATGACGGCGTTGGCATTTAACAATTTACGCCATGCATACGCGCCGGCGAGGCGGGCTTTACCTAAACGGTTTTCGGCCATGTTTTTGTCGCTGGTGGCGTGGGTGGCTTGCACTGACGCGATAACGCCAAGCTGGGCAAAGCGGGGTACGTCAGCAAGGTCGAGTATTTGGGCATGTTCAACGCGGTGGCGTAATGCTTTTGAGTCGGTTGCCGCAATGGCAGTTTGGTATTTATTGAGAACCACTTGATTGGCATTGTCGCCAATGGCGTGGGTGTTAACCTGAAATCCGGCTTTCATCGCCTGTAAAATGAGTTTGCCTAATTGCTCGTCTGAATACAGCATTAAGCCTTTGTGGCCGGGTTGGTCTGAGTACTCTTTAATTAACGCAGCGCCGCGGCTACCTAATGCGCCGTCGGCAGATATTTTTACACTGTCGACTTTAAACATGTCGTCGCTAGTGTTGATATGACCTTGCTTTAATACCGTATCAAGCCGTGGGTCTTCAACCGACAGCATGCCATTAACGCGCACGCTCATGACATTGTTTGCAGCTAATTGCTGGTAGGCTTTAATGTTGTTAATGCTGATGCCCGCATCGTGCACGCTGGTTAAACCGTATGAAGCTAAGCTGTCCATTGCTAGGATTAACGTAGACTCAAGCTGTTGCTGATTAAGATCGGGGATGATGTTAAACACTAAGTTCATCGCATTATCGATAAGCACACCAGTAGGATTACCTTGCTCGTCCTTAACTATCTCGCCACCTTCTGGCGAGACGGTGCTGGCTGAAATACCGGCCAATGCTAGTGCCTTACTGTTAACCCAAATCGCATGACCATCAACCCGTCCAAATGACACCGGATTAGCATTAAATGCTTTATCTAGACTTTCTTTGCTGGGAAATTGTTTGCTAAACCATAATTCTTGGTTCCAACCACGACCCATTAACCAACCGTCGGTTGGGTTTTTCTTAATGAATGCTTGTGCGCGTGACACCGCGTCTTGTTCGCTATTGGTATTGGTTAAATCGGCGGTTAATAAGCTTAAGCCGTAACTGAGCACATGACCGTGGGCGTCGATTAATCCTGGCAGTAAGGTTTTACCTTTACCATCAATGGTGGTGATATCGTTAGCGGTAGGTAACGTTTGCTCTTTGGTGAAGAGTCGGTCGATTTTATCGTCGGTGAACTGAATCGCATTAAAGGTCTGTAATTTACCGTTAACTAAGGTGTAGCCGTTAACATCATGCACCAATGTGGTTTGCGCTAGGGTGTTTGCACTCAAGCTGCAAATGCCCAATGTTATCAACAGTGCTAAATAACCTTTTTTCATCATTTCATCCCTTTGTGCGATTAATTTATCAACACTTATTAAATGTTAATTAATGGTTAATGGCAAGAGGAGGCGAGTGGCAGGTTTAAAATCAATTTTATTCGTTTTCTTCGCAATTCTATGTTGGTCACAAAGTTTGTTATCAACATATCTGCAACTATTGTATGACAGAGAGGTTTGATTTAGATTATCAGATTAAGACTGCTCTATTTATCTCAAGGACAGAGCGGCAGAAAGTCAGGATGACTTATTTTGTCTAATTTCCTACCTTTTACCGTCTAATTACTTGAGTAAACGGTCCGGCTAATCGGGCTAGAACACCATGCTATAACAATTCAAATGAGTAAATTACGATGAAAAAAATCTATTTAGCGTTATCACTGATTGCGGTGACATTGTTCTCTGGTTGCGCCTCAGTACCTATGGCTTCTTCGGAGCAAGATAATGCTTTAAAACAATTCCAAAAACCACAAAATGGCAATGCAGGTTTATACATCTATCGAAATAGCTTTGTTGGACAAGCACTTAAGAAAAATGTGTATGTTGACGGGAAGTTGGTTGGTGAAACAGCAAATAAGGTTTATTTTTACAAAGAGTTAGCTCCAGGTAGTTACGCTCTAGCTACTGAGTCTGAGTTCAGTGAAAATAACATTGAATTACCAGTAGAAGCAGGGCAACTCTATTTTGTTGAGCAGTATATTAAAATGGGTGTTTTTGTTGGCGGTGCAGCGTTGAAAAAAGTAGATAACGAAATCGGTATGAAAAACATTAAAGAATGTAAGTTAGCCAAAGAGACGGATTTGGATATTTATTTACCAAAACAGGCCGTCGCTCAACAATAGAAAGCGTTAAATTGCCAGCTCAAAAATCGCCCAGCCAATGCTGGGCGATTTTGTTTTCAGAATTTTGTTGTCTAATTAAACTTAACCAAAGTTTTAGCTAAATCATTCACATCCAACACGTTGTAGTCAGGCTGTGCTGCCAGCGGGAACAAGACTTTACCCTGGCGACGAATAAACGCAGTTTGTAAACCTGCTTTTTCAGCACCTGCGATGTCCCAGCCGTGGGCTGCAACCATTAAGGCTTCGTTAGCGTTAACGCCTAAATCTTTAATGGCCCATTGGTAAGTGCTTAAATGCGGCTTAAATACACCAACAGACTCGATGCTTAAGTTGGCATCAAAATATTGGCTTAAGTTTACATTTTTAAGCTGTAATTGAACGCCTTTTAATGATGAATTTGTTAAGGTGACTAGCTTATAACCTTGAGCTTTTAATGCCGCTAAACCCTCAGCAACATCAGGATGCGCGGGTAAAGAGCGTAATGGCGTAACAATAGCGGTTTTAGCCTGTTCGTGAGTAATTGCAATGCCGTTAATCTCGGCCACCATTTCGAGTGATGCCACTCCAATATTACCAAACGATTGATACTCGCCAGTGGCTGAAACCACTAAAGAATGATGCAACATAGTTGAGAACCATAATGGCAATAAATCGTCACGACCATTTAACGCAATGCCGACAGACTTACGCATGTTTTCTAGATCTAACAGGGTTTCATTCACATCAAAAATAATCACTTTAGGCTTGGTGAGTTGTGCTGCTGATTCTGTTGAGTCATTAGCAAAAGCGTTACTGCTGTTAAGCAACAAAAATGCACTAGCAAGTGATAGTAGTGTGCGGATTTTCATAATACCTCTGTCAATATAGGTTAGGTTAAGGGTAAATGATTTGAGCGATCGTTCATAATGTGGCTAGCCTAAATGAAATAGAGCTTAAAATCACCCTTTAATTGATATTGGCTGTTGAATGAAATAGTAATCGTGCGTTTGAAATGAACTTTAAATACGCTAAAACCGGCGGCAGTCATAGCATACCAACGCCGGGAATATAGCTTAGCGAGGCAGGGCAACCACCTGGCCATTTTTGACCACATTTTGACAAGGATTAACCCCATAGGCATAGGCCAGTTGTGCTGGAGTACTGATATCCCATAAGCAAAAATCTGCCTGTTTACCTATGGTAATACTGCCAACGCGATGCTCGAGCCCCAATGCCTTGGCGGCATTAAGGGTTACGCCTTGCAAGGCTTCTTCTGGGGTTAGCCTAAACAAGGTACAGGCCATGTTAAGCATTAATAAAGTTGAACAAATCGGTGATGAACCGGGGTTAAAGTCGCTGGCTATCACCATCGGCACCTTGTATTGACGCAGTAAATCGATGGGCGGTAATTGGGTTTCGCGTAAAAAGTAAAAAGCCCCGGGTAATAAGGTCGCGCAGGTACCACTTTCGCTTATCGCTTTAACTCCCGCCTCGTCTAAAAACTCAATATGGTCAACCGACTTAGCACCCAAACTTGCGGCTAAGGCGCTACCTCCCATATTAGATAACTGCTCAGCGTGTAGTTTTATCTGCAACCCGGCTTGTTTAGCCGCAGTTAATACTCGCTCGGTTTGCTCAAGATTAAAGGCGATATTTTCGCAAAATACATCAACAGCATCCGCTAAACCTTCTGCAATAACTGCGGGCAGCATGTCATTAATCACCAAATCGACATAGCCGTCTACATCGTTCTGGTATTCTGGCGGAATGGCATGGGCGCCTAAAAATGTGGTGCTAACATCGATATGATGATGCTCGCCAAGCTCACGGGCGACTCGCAATAGTTTGAATTCGGTTGTGGTGTTTAAACCGTAACCCGATTTAATCTCAACGGTGGTAACACCTTCTCTGGCGAGGGTATTTAAGCGTTGGCGGCCAAGTTCAAATAACTCTGCTTCGTCGGCATCACGGCAGGCATTAACCGTTGAAATAATACCGCCACCTGTGCGGGAAATATCTTGATAACTGGCGCCTTGGAGCAGTTGTTCAAACTCGTTGGCGCGATTGCCAGCAAACACCAAGTGAGTGTGCGCGTCGATAAGTCCTGGGGTTATCCACCCCCCTTTACCTCTGTAAACCGGCGTTGCCAAAACATCAAACTCGGGCAGTTCACTGCGTGGGCCGACCCAAGCTATTTTACCGTCTTTTACGGCAATCGCAGCTTGAGGTATCGCCCCGTAAGCACCAGTAACACTGGGGTCCATGGTGGCGATATTGATATCTATCCATACTTGATCCCACACCATGTTATTCCTCTTTTTAATCGCAAAAATTTTGTCTTCTATCTATTGTTAAACAATACTTGTTTAACCTTGTATATACAAGGTAGGCTAAAACCAGAGATAAATAAATTATGGCAATTTTGTCAGTATTGGAAGTGAAGATATGGCTCAAGCAAAGTTTGCTCAAATTAAACAATTTATTTTGTCACGGATTGAAACCCGTGAATGGCAAGAAAACGATCGCGTGCCGTCTGAAAACCAATTAACGGACTTGTTTGCGTGTAGCCGCATGACCGCAAGGCGGGCGTTAACTGAACTGGTGGACTCAGGCGTGTTAGAGCGTACTCAAGGCGTGGGCACTTTTGTGGCGGGGTTAAAATCACAATCGTCACTGTTGGCCATTCGTAATATTGCCGACGAAATTAAAGACCGCGGTCATGGCTATAGTGTTAAGCCGCTTGAGTTAAAGCTGATTGATGCCAGTGTCGCCGAGGCTAATGCATTGGGACTTGAGGTTGGCAGCCCGGTATTTTATTCGGTATTGGTGCATTGCGAACAAGGTTTTCCTCTGCAAGTGGAGGAGCGCTTTGTTAACCCCAAACTAGTGCCAAAGTACCTAGAGCAAGACTTTACAATACAGACGCCTCACGAATATCTCTCTGCCGTAGCGCCGTTAACTGAAGCGCGCCATACCGTTGAAGCCATTATGGCCCATGAGCAGTTACAACAAAGGTTGGCGATAGAGGCCACTGAACCCTGTTTACAAATTTTACGCCGCACCTGGTCACGCCAAGGTGTAGTGAGTTTTGCACGGCTAGTGCATCCCGGTAGCAAGTTTAAATTAACCTCTGCGTTGGTGAATAAATAATGCCAATCAATGAATTTATCGCACCCAGTTAATAGCCATAAGATTAATACCTAAAACCTAAGACCTAAAATTTATCACAACAAGACTAATAAAAAACCAAACCGAATTAATCGGTTGAAGAGGACATTATGGATAAACGACACGACCCAAGCCGTCGCATTATTGCGCCACACGGTACTCAATTACAGTGTAAAAGTTGGCTAGCTGAAGCGGCAATGCGGATGTTAATGAACAACCTTCACCCTGATGTGGCTGAACGCCCAGAAGATTTAGTGGTATACGGCGGTATTGGCCGCGCCGCGCGAGACTGGCAAAGTTACGACAAAATTATTGAGGTATTGAAGCGCCTTGAAGACGATGAAACCTTATTGGTGCAGTCGGGTAAACCTGTTGGGGTGTTTACTACACATGCCAATGCACCTCGAGTGATTATTGCTAACTCAAACCTGGTGCCACATTGGGCTAACTGGGAGCACTTTAACGAGCTCGATAAAAAAGGCCTGGCGATGTACGGCCAAATGACCGCCGGTTCGTGGATTTATATTGGTTCGCAAGGCATTGTGCAAGGTACTTACGAAACCTTTGTTGCCATGGCAAAACAACACTTTAATGGCTCGTCAGCAGGTAAGTGGATTTTAACCGGCGGCTTAGGCGGCATGGGCGGCGCACAGCCGTTAGCAGGCACAATGGCGGGTTATTCGGTGCTCACCTGTGAAGTGGATGAAACCCGTATCGATTTTCGCATGCGCACAGGTTACGTCGACCAAAAAGCCACTTCATTAGACCAAGCCTTAGCGATGATTTACCAAGCAAACCAAAGCGCCAAGCCTGTTTCAGTTGGCTTATTAGCCAATGCTGCCGATGTGTTTACCGAGTTAGTGACCCGCGGTGTTACCCCTGATGTGGTGACTGACCAAACCTCGGCGCACGACCCGTTAAATGGTTATTTACCGCAAGGCTGGAGTTTAGAATACGCAGCTCAAATGCGTAAAGCTGACGAAGCCGCTGTGGTTAAAGCCGCTAAACAGTCGATGGCAGTACAAGTTCGTGCCATGTTGGCATTGCAAGCTGCAGGCGCGGCAACGACCGATTACGGCAATAATATTCGTCAAATGGCTTTTGATGAAGGTGTAACAAATGCCTTTGATTTCCCAGGATTTGTGCCTGCGTATGTGCGGCCGTTATTTTGTGAAGGTATTGGACCATTTCGTTGGGTTGCGCTGTCTGGCGATCCTGAGGATATCTACAAAACCGACGCTAAAGTTAAAGAGCTTATTCCTGATAATCCCCATTTACACAATTGGCTCGATATGGCCCGTGAGCGCATTGCGTTTCAAGGTTTGCCTGCACGTATTTGCTGGGTCGGTTTAAAAGATCGTGCCCGTTTAGCGTTAGCGTTTAATGACATGGTCAAAAACGGCGAGTTGTCGGCCCCAGTGGTCATTGGTCGAGATCATTTAGATTCAGGCTCGGTTGCCAGCCCTAATCGTGAAACCGAAGCCATGCTTGATGGCTCTGATGCGGTGTCAGATTGGCCATTGATGAATGCGTTATTAAATACCGCCAGTGGCGCCACCTGGGTGTCGTTGCATCATGGTGGCGGTGTTGGTATGGGCTTTAGTCAGCATTCTGGGGTGGTGATTGTGGCCGATGGTACCGATGAGGCGGCTGTTAGGCTAGGGCGCGTATTGTGGAATGACCCTGCAACTGGCGTAATGCGTCATGCCGATGCGGGTTACGACCTTGCAAAAAAATGTGCCAAAGAGCAAGGCTTAGACCTGCCAATGTTAGGAGCGTAACCCATGTCGACTTACTCATTTGAATTGCTGCCAGGTACCTTAACACTGGCACAAACCCGCGCCATTAGCCGCAATAGCGTCAAGATAACGCTTGCCAAAGATGCGATTAAAGACATTAATCAAAGTGCTGAAATTGTCCAGCAAGTGCTGCGTGAAGGTCGTACTGTATATGGTATTAACACTGGGTTTGGCTTGTTGGCCAACACCAAAATAGCGCCGCAAGATTTACAAGTTTTGCAGCGTTCAATTGTGTTGTCTCATGCCGCAGGTATTGGTCAATATATGCAAGATGCCACGGTGCGTTTAATGATGGTGTTAAAAATTAACTCATTAAGCCGTGGGTTTTCTGGTATTCGTTTAGAGGTGATTGAATTTTTAATTCAGTTAGTGAATGCTGGTGTGTATCCGTGCGTACCCGAAAAAGGCTCTGTAGGTGCATCGGGCGACTTAGCACCATTAGCACACATGTGTTTGCCATTATTAGGCGAAGGCGAAATGAGCTATAAGGGGCAAATTATATCGGCAAGCGAAGGGCTAGAAATTGCTGGATTAGTACCGATTGAGCTGGCCGCTAAAGAAGGTTTGGCATTATTAAATGGCACCCAAGCATCGACCGCATTAGCGTTAGAAGGCTTATTTAATGCAGAAGATTTGTTTGCCGCCAGCTCAGTGATTGGTGCCATGAGTGTTGAAGCGGCAATGGGCAGTCGAAGCCCATTTGATGCACGTATTCATGCGGCGCGTGGTCAAAAAGGTCAAATTGATTCGGCGGCGATATTTCGTCATTTGTTAACAAGTGAATCAGAGATCAGCCAAAGTCACAGTAATTGTGAAAAAGTACAAGATCCATACTCACTGCGTTGTCAGCCACAGGTATTGGGCGCGTGTTTAACTCAAATTCGTCAAGCGGCAGAAGTACTAGGTGCAGAAGCCAATGGCGTCACTGACAATCCGTTAGTGTTTCAAGATACTGGCGACATTATTTCGGGCGGTAACTTTCACGCAGAACCAGTGGCAATGGCAGCGGATAACCTGGCGATTGCCATTGCCGAAATGGGCGCGATTGCTGAGCGTCGTATGGCGCTGCTGATTGACTCTAGCTTGTCAAAATTACCGCCATTTTTAGTCAATAATGGTGGGGTGAATTCAGGCTTTATGATTGCCCAGGTCACGGCGGCGGCACTGGCGTCTGAAAACAAAACTTATGCCCATCCGGCCTCGGTAGACAGTTTGCCTACGTCGGCTAACCAAGAAGACCATGTGTCGATGGCAACCTTTGCCGCGCGACGCTTGCGAGACATGAGCGAAAACACCCGTGGCGTGTTAGCGATTGAACTTCTCGCTGCGGCGCAAGGGTTGGATTTTAGAAGCCCATTACAGCCCAGTGCCGCCATTGCTAAGGCAAAAGCCGAGCTAAGGGCAATCGTGTCGTTTTATGATCAAGACCGCTACTTTGCCCCAGACATCGAAAATGCGGTCGATTTGCTGGCTAATGCCAGTTTTAATCGACTATTACCGCAAGGATTAATGCCAAGCTTTTAAATTAAACTTTTAAATCAAACTTTTAAATCAAGATTTTAGACCAAGCTGTTTGCTCAAGCTTTTAGGGTTAAGTAATAAAAGGACCGCGAGGTCCTTTTTGTTTGCTAAACTCCCCTTGATTATCGTCAGTGGTATGCTGAGTTAACTTTATTGAATGAATGTACTGAATTGAATGCTCAATTAAGTGCATAATGCTTGCAGTAAAACCTTCGGTTTTGTTTGCCTTCAGGGTGTTAAACGTTCCTTTGTGTAAAGGACTATGTGGCTAAGGATTTGTGAGTGAATACAGAATTTAGGGTAGAGGTTGCCTCTTGGTTAACCCAGCTAGGCATTGACAGTCAGCCAACGGATGGTGTGGCGACATCGGTATTAATTTTTGCCTGTTTGCTTATTGCAGGCATAGGTTATTACATTACTCATCGATTTGTGGTGCATGGACTTAATGCGGTTATTCGCCGTTCATCAGTCACCTGGGATGATATTTTTATGCGCTTTAATGTACTAGAACGCCTAGCGTTGTTAGTACCTGTTGTGCTGCTAGATGTGTTTATTCCAATTGTGCTGACATCACATGAGTTTGCCAGTGTCATTATTGACCGTTTACTCAGCTCATTGCTGGTGGTCTTTATAATACGGGCGATTTATAGCGCATTGAATGCCGGCGATGAAATTGCCGATGTTAATCATGTTAACCGTAGATTACCGGTTAAAAGCTTTGTTCAGCTAACCAAGTTATTCCTATTTTTTATAGGTTTAGTGGTCGTGTTTTCGATACTAGCCGACCAGTCGCCTATTTACTTTTTTAGCGGTTTAGGTGTCGCTACTGGTTTTATGATGTTGGTGTTTCGCGACACTATTTTGGGCTTTGTTGCCGGTATTCAGCTTGCGGCTAACCGCATGGTGAGCAAAGGCGACTGGATCCAAATGGATAAGTACGCCGCAGACGGTGCGGTAGAAGATGTAACATTAACGACCGTAAAAGTGCGCAATTGGGACAATACCATCACCATGATCCCTGCGTATGCTTTGGTGTCGGATGCTTTTAAAAACTGGCGGGGCATGTCTGAGTCAGGCGGGCGTCGTATTAAACGTTCAGTGAATATTGACGTTAACAGCATTAAATTTTTAACCGACGAAGAGCGTATTCGTTTAGGTAAAGTGAATTACCTAAAAGAGTATTTACCACAAATATTCAGTGAAATTAGTGCGGCCAATGCCAATATTAGCGATATTGATATGAAAGTTAACGGGCGCCATTTAACTAATATCGGTACTTTTAGGGCGTACTTACAAGAGTATTTGCGTCGTCATGACAAAATTCATAAAGACATGACCTTAATGGTGAGGCAACTCGCGCCAACCACCGAGGGTTTACCTATAGAGCTGTATATTTTTACTAATGATATCCGCTGGACGTATTACGAAGGGATTCAAGCTGATATTTTTGACCATGTTTTTGCAGTGTTGCCTGAGTTTGGTTTACGGGCATTTCAAACCCCAACCGGTAATGACATTCGCAGCATTAAACAATACTGCGAACAGCAATAGTCATTCGGTAAGGATGCGAGTTGTGGCTAAGTGTCGTAATAGACAAGGCGCTGTTTTACAGCGTCAGTTATTCCAACTGGGGCGCTTGTTAGTCTGTTGCGTGCTAGCCATTACCTGTGTCATCTTGCCTGTACAAGCCAATTGGCTCAGTGATATTCATCGTAGTATCAGTGGTGATGAAAAAGCGCCTAGCCTGAAGCCTCTTAGCCCTGCTGAGTTAGCTGACTACCCTGCAGATTATACCTATGAGCGCGTTATCGCGCCCAGCCATCAAGTGCCGGTATTTGTGTTGCAAGCCGGTCTTGAGCATCGCGACACTGTGGTGCTTATTCATGGCTTAGGTGACCTAGCATCTAAAGATTGGTTAACGGTAATTCCCACACTTGCTAAGCAATATCATGTGGTGGCTATCGATTTACCCGGATTTGGCTTATCTCAAGGGGCGGTATTTACTTACTCGCCGCAACAATACGCCAAAGTTATCGATTGGTTAATCGCTAAATATCGCCATGATGGCCAGGTTAATCTTGTGGGGCACTCTATGGGTGCTGCAGTCGGTGTGTTTTATGCCAGCCAATATCCTGGGCGTATCCAGCAATTGGTGTTGGTCGATGCGGCCGGTATTTTAGATCGTACCGCTTATATTAAGCGGATTTCGACCCGCGATAATGACCAGGCCGATTTACCTCAAAGAGTTAGACGAGTTTTGGCTCGAGTAGACAACCTTGCCGATAAGATATTGGAGAAATCCGGCACAGGTTTTGACCCAACACGGATTTTTAGTGGTGATTCGTCGCTACGTAATATGACCATTGGCGAGCAAACTAATGTTAATGCCGCACTAGCGTTGATGGAACAAAACTTCTCTGTGTTAAGTTATCAAGCGGTTCCGCCAACTCACATTATTTGGGGTGGTCAAGATAATGTCGCACCGCTGCGCACAGCTTATGCGTTGCAACATGTGTTGCCTTTGTCTCAATTGCATGTGATTAACGATGCTGGTCATGTGCCGATGAAATCTCATCCCCATGAATTTAATCAGTTGTTATTGGCTAGCCTTAACGCCACGATTGAACCTCGACAAGCTCGACCACAACACAACAGTGAACGAATGGGTCGCTGCTTCCAAGATGATCAGAGTCATTTTAGCGGTCAATATCAGCAGATAATATTGAACGATTGTAAGTTGGCGCGCTTTGATAATGTTGATGTGAAGCATCTATCCATAACGGACTCTATTGTCACCGTATCTGCAAGTCGTATTGGTACGGCCAATCACAGCATGCAAATCACTCGCAGTGTCATTAATGCTACAGACACTGAAATACTTGGCCAAATGCAAAGTGATCGTAGTCGTTTTGATTTTGCAGGGGTAACTTTTTACGGTGAGTCGCCAGTGTTTGTATCGCAAGCATCAACTCGACTTGTGCTATCACTCACAAGAATTATCACTCCAACCCAATCGACACGCCTGGGTGGAAGTTACGTATTAGCTGAGCAAAGCCTAGAAAGCGCGTTGTAAATCGTTTAGCGTCGTTCAGTGGGCGATTGTAATTGGTAAACGGGGATGTTTTTGGGGCGATAGCCAGTAATGGTGCGATAAAAATCCATCAATTGATTCATTTCTGCCTCAATATTGCCTGTTGGAGCTAGGGGCGGCGAGAGCACAATAGTTTTACGGCCAAAATCTAACCCTACTGGGACAATATCTACCTGTGCTTTAACTGCAATATGATAAAAACCGCTTTTCCAGCGAGTAACAGGGCTACGTGTGCCTTCTGGTGCCAGCGCTAACTTGTAGTTGGGATCTTGTTGAAACAACTGTGCAGCAGCATCGACGAGGTTATTATGTTTACGCCTATCAACAGGGCTGCCACCCATCGCACGAAATAGCCATCCCCAAGGTGCGATAAACAATTGGTGCTTGCCGAGGAAATGGATTTTTGTACCTAATGCGCTCCGGGCAATAATCCCAATAATAAAGTCCCAATTACTGGTATGAGGGCCAACTATCATTACGCACGGTTGAGCTTTATCGAACTGTCCTTCAAACGTCCACCCCAGCAGACGCAGTAATCTTACACACAAAGTGTTTAACATAGTGGAGTCCTAATCAGAGCGTTTACGCTTCTTGTTATTGTTTTTTAGATATGACGCACCAAATCGAGGCGTTTAGTGATTAAAGCATATAATTGGCCAATTGAGTATAAAGATGGTTGTAGCGGGCTGACTCAATAAGTTATGCCCGCAGCAATTTGCGATATAGGGGATGAGAGAGTTAGTGAGTGGTGGGCTTATCAAACTCTGCGATGCGCTTGGCTTCATCTAAAATGACTTGCTCTAATTCTGCTTCTGACTTCATTCGTTCAAAATCATATTTCATCCGTTGTTGTTTTGGCAAGGCTTTACGCGCGTCCATGATGGGATGATCTCGAATGATGTCATAGTGAACAAATAAGTTAGGAAAGTCACCAGCCACTTGTTCTGACATTGATAATGCATCAAACAGTTTACCAATACGCACAACGCCTTCAGAAAGTTCGCAGCGGTCTTCTAACATAGCCGCAGCAATATAACGGATGTCGGTAAGGATTTGCTGTCTACGCTCTTCAGCTTTGGCTTGACGCTCTGCTTGCGCTTTTTGGTTGGCCTCAGTGCGGCGCTTAAGGGTTAATAATAGGTGAGTGGCGTACGCAGCAAGGGCGATGATAATAAGTAATGCAATAATAATGGCGATTGTCGGCACAATTTATCCTTTTTTGAATACAAAACTGGCACTCACCTAGTCGATAGGGGATATACCCAATCGACTAGGTGTGCGCCAGTTTATTCCATTCAAATGAAAATCATTGAGTGGGTTAATCTTGTTTTTTGTAATCTTTAAGCAGATCTGCGCCTGACTCAAAACGGTTCAATAACTCATCATCTGTCAGTTGCTTTTTAGGGCTTGGCGCTGGTGCTTCACCGCCTTCAGTTAGTCCTAAACGTTGCATTAACTGCTCGATTTTGTCTAATTGAGCGTCTAACCACTTTTGATCGGCGTCAGACAGATCGCGACCTTCTTCTAGTTGGTCAAGCAACTGATTCAGTCTTGGATCTTCTTCTAGCTTCAGCAATTTTTGCTCGTCAGTTATTTTAGGCTGTTTAGGCTTAACCACTAACGGCTCAGTAATTGATGTTGGCAATGATAATGCAACAGGTTTTTTACTGCCATGACGTGCATCTTTTGTTACTGCTGCGCCACTGCCAGAAGCTTGTTTAAGTAACGCTTCGTTATGACGGCTGCCAGATTTACGGCCAGATTCTGATTTTTTACCATCGACCGCGTTGCGATCGGTTTTTTTTACTCTTGGGGCAAACTTAGGGCCGTTTTCGCCGCCTTTGCGAGTTTTTTTACTGCGAGCCATGATGTTCTCGTTAGGTTTTCTAAACACGTCCTTGCAGAGTAATTTCTCCAAGGCACTAAATAAGGATGCGCTTTATATCAGGTTTTGACGATTTTTGCATCAAAACCAGATCTTTTGCTGCAAATAATAGCTCAAAATCACTGTGAGAAGCTAAATATTCGAATGTTGTCTGCTGATAGAAGCTGACATGAGTGGGATTATTTTTATAATGCCACTTAGCAAACAGGGCTTTGTCTGTGAGTAAAGGAGTGCTAATGGCTAACCAGCCATTAGGCTTAATCAGTTGGCTTAATAATGTCCATTCGCGAATGGGATGCCTAAAGTGCTCAAACACTCGGTAACAACAAACAAAATCGTAGCTCTGACTTAACACAGACTGATCGGCTGCAAAGAATGGGTCGTATTGATTAACTTGATGACCGGCTTCGACAATACTCAGCTGACTTTTTTCATCTAATACTCTACCAAAGTTTAGGCCTTTTAAACTGCTTGTTTGTTGCTCGGCGATTTGCGCTAATAGGGGTAAAACAAATTGTGACAGTTGCTTTTGTTTAGAGGTTTTTTGTGCCCGAGCATAACGCTGACGTTCTAGGTTGGGCATAAGGTGTGAGTTTGGGCTAGCGAAGACTAAGTCGCATTGTGGACAAGCGTAAAAAGCTCTTTTTTTGTCTTGAACAAAAAAAATGGCTGAATGATGACACAGTGGGCATGGGCTCATTAACGACAGCAGCACCTTAGTAAACAGTATATATAGTGATAACAGTAAATTATGCCAATGTCCAAATTCTAATTTGGATTGGTATTATACCCGTCTCTCAGTGTTAGTGATCATGAATGAAATGGATATCGGACAAAAAATGCATAAAAAAAGGTGGCAGTAAACTGCCACCTCGTAAAACAGTGCTTATATGCACCTTATTCTGATTCCAAGTATCCGTACTTGCTATGTGACTATCCCGGTCAGATCTTAACTTTGGTTTTGCTGTCCGTGCTTTTTTAGTTGTTATTGGTCATCGCTGACGCTTTTTTATATTCTGTCGCCGTCCTGACTACAGCTTCCGTAGATGGTCTTCAATGACACATCATTATCCTCTTTGTCTTCTGTGACTATCAGTCAACCATCCTTGTTTTTGTGTACCTTCGAGCAAGCTTCTTAAGGATGCATCCTCAACAAAATGTTGGATTTGCGATTATTTGAATCATTCAAATAACACCAAAAGGGTTACTCTGTTGTGTAAGGCAGTGCTAAATAGCGAGTTGACCAGTCGGTCTGTTCCTTACAAATTTTACGACCTGGATTTCAAACTGAAATCGCGACTCATGTTATTAGTATTAGTGAGTGGCCTTAAATTATTATTGTTATGACTTTTCTTTATTCTTATATCTTAAATGTATCAGTCCGAAATCTGTTTGATGTTATTAAATTTATGGTCCAAACAGTTGGGTTTACCTCGGTACGGGGTGTATTTAACTCTAAAACCGTGAACTATGTCAAGTATTAATGCGATCAGTTGACGTAAACGTCAACCTAAGGGTAATAAAAATGAGCAATATATGCTCATTTTTATTATCTCGAACTCAATCTATTATTTCTTAATGCTTGAAATATATTTAGATAGTGCTTCGATATCTGCATCTGACAATTTTTTAGCAACATCTTGCATCATGCCATTTAAATCGTTGTTACGAGTACCGTCACGGAACTTAGTTAACTGGATCTTGATGTAGTTAGCATGTTGGCCGCCAATCATTGGGAAGCCTGCTGCAGCTGCACCACTACCATTTGGACCATGACATGCGATACAAGAGGTGATACCGCGGGCTGCATCGCCACCTTGGTATAGTTTCTCACCAGCCTCTGTGCCTTCAACCGCTGGATTAGTTGATTGAGTCTGGCTAGCGAAATATGCAGAAATATCCGCGATGTCAGTATCGCTTAATGCGATAGACATGCCGCCCATGATAGGGTCCATACGGCCTTCTTTGCCGCCAGTCTGCATGGCAGATCGGAATTCTGTTAATTGTTTTTCAAGGTATGCAGGGTGTTGGCCTGCAAGCTTTGGGTACATATCGATCATGCTGTTGCCGTCAACACCGTGACAGGCAGAACATACGATTACTTTAGTTTTGCCGGCTTCAGCATTACCTTCAGCCATAACAGGTGATGACATAGTGGCTACTACAGACAGCGCAAGAGCTAACTTTTTCATGGCGTTCCAACTTCTTGTTAATTTATTGTCCTGAGCTTACTAGGAAGACCCGCAAGCGTGGTAAAATGATTTCCCCAAGTGCTTTTGATGTAGTTTACGACGCTCGAGTACAACGAGATCAACTATGACTACTTCACAAATATCAGCATTGCTTGGGTATATAATGTGATCAGGGTAATATTTTACACGAAAACGTGCAAAAGTAAGCAATTGTTAAACATTTATGGTAATGCATTTACTGAAAGTAATTTAATTGGAGTGACTAGTGACCGAATCTCGTATCGATTTCCGTAAGGCAAAATTTTTAATCAGTGCGCCTGATATTGCGCATTTAGATCAGTATCTTCCTGGGGATATCGGGGTTGAGATTGCTTTTGCTGGACGCTCAAACGCAGGTAAATCAAGTGCATTGAATGCGCTTACAGAACAGAAAAGTTTAGCTCGTACCAGTAAAACCCCTGGTCGTACCCAGTTGATTAACGTTTTTGAGTTAGATGCTGATCGCCGTTTAGTGGATTTACCGGGTTATGGCTTTGCCCAAGTGCCATTAGCGCTTAAAAACAAATGGCAACAAGCCTTAGGCGAGTATTTACAAAAGCGTGCTTGTTTAAGTGGTGTGGTGGTATTGATGGATATTCGTCATCCGCTTAAAGATCTCGATAGGCAAATGATTGAGTGGGCAGTATTAAGTAATATTCCTGTATTAGCCTTGTTAACCAAGGCTGATAAATTGACTCAAAGCATTAAAATGAAAACAGTTAACGAAGTGCGTAAAGCATTAGCTGATTATGGTGACAAAGTACAAGTTGAACCGTTTTCGTCGTTAAAAGGCACTGGTAAGCCAAAGGTGTTAAGTATTTTGAATGACTGGTGTCATCCCGCATGGTTGCCTGAGCAGCAAGCATTGCGTGAACAAACAGAACAAGAATAGCTTTTGATATTAGGCTGGCATGTTTTGAATGAACCGACTTTATGTCGGTTTTTTTATGTAAAAATTATGATGAAGAAATTGAGGCAAAAAAAACCGACAACCAAATGGCTATCGGTACAAAAATTAGCTCTTTTGGGGAGAAGCTAAATTCAACAAGACTCAAGTGTCATCAACTCAATTTGACGACACTCAATGACCATAGAGTAACTGCTTTTTTTTCAAAGTTAAAGTATTTACTCTAAATATATTTTTAACCAAAAAAAAAACAAAAAAAAGCCCCAGCAACCTAAGTTGCTGGGGCGCCGAATTTGGCTAGTCACTATTTCTAGTGAAATAAAGGTTTGAAAGATTGAACATCTTAACCTCTGTACCCTACGACTGAAATAATAGCGCATTCGCCTTAAAATGAAAAACTGTTTTTCATAAAAAGATACAATAACTGTGAGTTCGGCCCCAAATAGTTGCTTGTTTGTTAATCAGATCGATAAGTTGTTATCTGTTTTATATTGATATGAATACAAGGTTAGTCATATTGATAGGTCATTTGACGCTTTAAATAATAATGCCGCATTGAGGTTATGCGGCATTATTATAGGTGAGTCAGCACTCGTAAGGAGATATGTAAATGTTAGCTTTAGTGGGCCTCGTCCCAGTTATCGCCTATTCCTGCCTCTGCAAGCAATGGCACATCAAGAGCTGCTGCCTGTGCCATTAGATCGCACACTTTGGTTTTAAGTGCGTCAGCTTTTGCTTCATCAACTTCAAATACCAATTCATCGTGTACCTGCATAATGAGGGTGATTTCACCTTGTGTGTCTTGATTAATCCACTGGTGAATCGCAATCATGGCTTTTTTGATGATATCAGCGGCGGTGCCTTGCATCGGCGCGTTAATGGCGGCGCGTTCTGCGGCTTGGCGACGCATTGCATTGCGGTCGTTAATTTCTGGTAGATATAAACGGCGACCAAAGAGTGTTGATACATAACCTTGCGCGGCGGCATCAGCACGTGTTTCTTCCATATACTTCAACACACCCGGATAGCGAGCAAAATAAGTGTCGATGTAGGTTTGTGCCTCGTTACGCGGAATATCTAATTGCTTAGCTAAACCAAACGCAGACATACCGTAAATTAAGCCAAAGTTAACGGCTTTAGCGCGGCGACGCTGTTCGGTGGTGACTTCTTCAAAGTGAACACCAAAGACTTCTGCAGCGGTGGCTCTATGGATATCTTTACCTGCAGCAAATGCGGTTAATAAGCCGTTGTCTTGAGATAAATGGGCCATAATACGTAATTCGATTTGCGAATAGTCGGCCGCTAAAATTTTACGACCAGCTGGAGCAATAAAGGCTTGGCGAATGCGGCGACCTTCTTCGGTACGAATAGGGATGTTTTGTAAGTTAGGCTCGCTTGACGACAAACGTCCGGTAGCGGCATTGGCTTGATGGTAGCTGGTATGAACGCGGCCGGTAGTGGCATTGACCATCAGTGGTAATTTATCTGTGTAGGTGCTTTTTAATTTAGCCAAGCTACGGTGCTCAAGAATAATTTTAGGCAGCGGATAGTCTAAGGCTAATTCAACTAACACTTCTTCTGAAGTTGAAGGGGCACCTTTTGGGGTTTTCTTTTTAACTGGGTAGTTAAGTTTTTCAAAGAAGAGCGTTTGCAGTTGCTTAGGCGATGCGAGGTTAAACTTCTCGCCGGCAATTTCGTAAGCTTTATTTTCAAGGTCGTCGAGTTTCTTGGCCAGTTCGCCACTTTGCTGACTCAGTAACATTGAGTCGATTAACACACCCTGGCGTTCAACGTCTGACAATACCTGAATTAACGGCAGTTCTAATTCGTTAAATACTGAGGCTAATGCTGATTCTTTTTCTAAACGAGGCCATAAGTGCTCATGTAAACGGAGCGTGATATCGGCATCTTCTGCGGCGTATGGCCCGGCAGTGTCTAGGTCTATTTGATTAAAGGTCAGCTGCTTGGCACCTTTACCTGCGACCTCCTCAAAGCTGATATTTTTATGGCCTAGATATTTGAGTGCCAAGCCATCCATGTCGTGGCGTGATGCAACCGAGTTAAACACGTAAGACTCAAGCATGGTGTCAAAGCGTACGCCACCAAGTTGAATGCCTGCATTGGCTAAAATACTCATGTCATATTTTAAGTTTTGACCGACTTTCTGTGGCGTTTTACCCTCTAAAATAGGACGCAGCTTTTCAAGCGTTGCGACTTTGTCGAGTTGTTGTGGGGCATTCGGGTAATCATGGGCTAATGGCAGATATGCAGCCTTGCCAGCCTGAATGGCAAAAGATAATCCCACAAGCTGGGCTTCCATGTAATTGAGACTGGTGGTTTCAGTATCAACGGCAATCAGTTCAGCTTTACTGAGTTCATCAATCCATTTGTCTAATGCTTCTTCGCTAAGAATGGTTTCATATTCTGTTTCGATAGCCGCAGAGACGGTAATTTCTTCGTCGGTATCTTGGCTGACGGTGCCTGTAGGTTGTTTGTTGTCTAGCACTTCTGCTAACCAACGCTTAAACTCCATTTCACCAAAACATTTGATTAATTCATCGCGATCTTGTGGCTTAACATTCAGCTCATGCCAGTCTTGCTCTAATTCGACATCAGTTTTGATGGTAGCAAGTTCATAAGATAGCTTAAGCATATCAGCGTTATCGATAATTTTAGCTGGCATGGTTTTGGCACCTCTAAAGCCCACTTCAACCACGCTTTGTGGATTAGCCAAAAGCTGTTCAACACTGCCTACGCCTGTCAGCATAGCTAATGCAGTTTTTTCACCGACACCAGGTAAGCCGGGAATATTATCGGCTTTGTCACCCATTAATGCTAAAAAATCAATAATGCGATCTGGGCCAACGCCAAATTTAGTTTTAACTTCTTCGGGGCCCATGATGGTATCTGTCATGGTGTTAATTAAGGTGACGTGTTCGTTGACTAACTGCGCCATGTCTTTATCGCCGGTGCTAATTAATGTGGCCCTGCCTTCTTTGCTCGCTTGCAAGGCTATGGTGCCAATCACATCGTCGGCCTCGACACCTGGAATACTGATCAGCGGCAAACCCATTGCATGGATAATGCGATATAACGGTTCGATTTGATGGCGCAGGTCATCTGGCATTGGTGGACGCTGTGCTTTGTATTCATCGTACATGTCATTACGAAAGGTTTTGCCTTTAGCGTCAAAAACAACAGCAATATGGCTCGGACTATAGCGGCTTAACAAACTACGCAGCATGTTTACAACGCCATAAACCGCACCCGTCGCTTCACCTTTTGAATTTGTTAAATGAGGCGGCGCATAATAGGCGCGATAAAGATAAGAAGAGCCATCTACGAGGACGAGCGGATTACTAGGAATTGTTGGCATAATGTGTTTTTCGTTTTATGTATTTTGCGAGACAGATAGGATGACATTATACCCACAGCACCTCAAGGTACTTGTGAGATTGTCACCAATTTATCTACTTGAGTGTGGATAAGCTCAAAGGTCCGACAAGCCGCGCGGTTGGTGAGTTTAGCTTATCTGATTAGGTGTAAGGATATTGAATTTTTGCCACGAAAAAAACCTCTCAGCCTGTGGATAAGTCTGTGAGTGGAATAATCAACGTTGCTGGATAGAATTTCTTACGACTTGAAGCGAAATTTGTATCTAGTTGAAATTTATATGTTATTTTTATTTTTGTGAGCTATTTATTAATTCCAATAAATATAACTAATTTGTGGACTTTTTTATTGATGTCAGTTAAGTCACAATGAATTTCAATGATGTTTTATGGCTAAAAAAAGCCCAACAGGAAAATTCGACGTTCTAAGTTAGCACGATTTTTAATCAGATCAACCGTTTTGTTGGAATTATGTTGTAATTTTTACATTGTTAATTAAAGCTCAATAAAAAGTGGAAGGTGGATAGCATGAAAAAGATAGCCGTGTTGCTCAGTGGCTGTGGTGTATTTGATGGTACTGAAGTCCATGAAGCCGTTTTAAGCTTGCTCGCGATAACGCGAGCGGGTGCTCAATATCAATGTTTTGCCCCAGATATAAATCAAATGCATGTGGTAAACCATTTAACGGGTGAGGTAAATACTGAAGAAACTCGCAACGTGCTGGTTGAATCAGCTCGTATTGCCCGTGGTGAAGTGCTCAATGCCAGCAATTTAGTGGTAAATGATTACGATGGGCTAGTTATCCCTGGAGGTTTTGGGGCGGCTAAAAACTTATCAAACTTTGCCACGACTGGTAGCAACTGCCATATAAACCCAATTGTGGAGAACTTTATTCGCGATTTTGCCAATGTCCGTAAGCCGGTTGGTTTTGTGTGTATTTCTCCGGTGATGATCCCACAGATTTACGGCCAAGGTGCGACAGGGACTATTGGTAACGACAACGACACTGCACAGGCGTTTAACGAAATGGGCGGTAAACATCAGTTCGCTAAGGTTGATGATATCGTGGTAGATGAAGAGCATAAAGTAGTGAGCACACCTGCATATATGTTGGCCACGTCGATATTAGAGGCTCATGTGGGAATAGAAAAACTGGTGAATAAAGTGATTGAGATGATGGATTAATCGTTGCCGATGTTGAAACAAAAACCACCGTTAAAGGTGGTTTTTGTTTAAGACTATTCGTTGTTGGACGACTGTTTACGACTATCAAAAAAAGCCTGAGCAAGGCCGACAAGTAAGCCTCCTATGTGAGCACCGTTGGCAATTGGCATACCGAGTATGTCTGTAAAGCCAAGCACCAACCACACCATCATAAAGCCCATATACGCTTGCGGTAAATGGATGCCACACTTGGGTTGTCTAACACCCATTAACCATGTGTACCCCACTACGGCATAAACCACGCCAGACAAGCCGCCAAAGTTTGGCCCAGTCATATAAAACTGCACTACACTGGGAATCGTGCCAGCAATCACTAATAAAAATAGCAGCGGCCTAACACCGAGACGGGTTTCAATTTTGCCACCTAAATACCACCACCACAGTAAATTAAAGATGATATGCATGGCAGAAAAGTGCATTAAGCTTGGGGTAAATAAACGCCATATTTGGTTGATATCACTTTGTGGGACGGCGCCAAAAAACGAGAGTTGAGTGTAAATCGCATCAGCAAAGCCTAGATTCATCCCTGCAAATACCGCGACGCAAGCAAAAAACGTAATGAGTGTAAGCGGGCCAGCACCAGTTAAAAATTGTTGCAGCAATCCTTTAGCGCCTGGGCCATAGTTAAATTGCGCCGTGGTGTCACCATTGTCCCATGAGGCTTGTAGATATTTACTGTCATAGGGATTGTTAGCAAATTGCTCGAGTTCAGCACGAGCTTGCAGTTCATCCGCTGGATTGCTAATGATTAGGCCAACACCTTGGGCATGTTGCACTGCATGGCATTGAATGTTTAACCCTTTAAGGTAATCAATAAATGCTTGTGCAGCACGAGCGTTAGGAAGTTGGCCTATTTCTATCATGAGTGGGCGAGGCTCCAGGCACTAAATCCACCATCAAGGCTGTATACATCATCAAAACCTTGTTCATTTAAATAGTTGGCAGCACTTTGACTACTCATGCCGTGATAGCACACAACTACAAGCGGCTTATCCATATCTGCAGCGGCAATATAGTGGGCTAAGTTTTCATTGGTCAAATTAACTGAGTGTTGAATATGGCCAGCAGCAAAGCTAGCTGCGTCACGAATATCAACAACCTGCACCTCGTTAGATGCCTCAGACATATGGATTAGCTCATTAACAGACAAGTGTTTAAAACCAGACATGGTATTACCTATAAAGTGTACGAATTGCGATTGTATGGAGGCCAGTTTGCAACAAGGGGTTGTATAAATACAACACCCTGAGAGTGCCGGTGATAATAATCTTGGGGGGTTAATCCCAGCTTAAAATCACTTTGCCAGATTGGCCTGAGCGCATTGCATCGAAGCCTTGCTGGAAATCATCCACATTAAAATGATGTGTAATGATTGGGGTTAAGTCTAAGCCTGATTGGATTAAGCTGGCCATTTTATACCAGGTTTCAAACATCTCACGGCCGTAAATGCCTTTGATGATTAAGCCTTTAAAAATGATTTTGCTCCAATCAATGGCCATCTCGCTACCAGGAATACCCAGCATGGCAATTTTGCCGCCATGGTTCATGGTGTCTAACATGGCGTGAAATGCTGACGGTACACCAGACATTTCTAAGCCCACATCAAAACCTTCGGTCATGCCGAGATCTTTCATCACATCTTTTAAGCTTTCTTTGGCTACGTTAACTGCGCGAGTTGCGCCCATTTTGCGGGCTAAATCTAAGCGATATTCGTTAACGTCAGTAATTACAACATGACGTGCACCTACATGTTTACACACGGCCGCTGCCATAATACCAATCGGGCCAGCACCGGTGATTAATACATCTTCGCCCACTAAATCAAATGACAACGCGGTATGGACGGCATTACCAAATGGGTCAAATATGGCGGCTAAGTCATCAGAGATATCTGCCGGAATTTTGAACGCATTAAAGGCTGGCAATACAAGGTATTCTGCAAAGGCACCATCACGGTTTACGCCTACGCCAGAGGTATTACGACATAAATGAGTACGACCACCACGGCAGTTTCGGCAATAACCACAAGTAATATGACCTTCGCCAGAGACACGGTCGCCAATGGCAAAGCCGCGCACTTCTTGGCCCATATCGACCACTTCGCCCACGTATTCATGGCCTGCAATCATAGGAACAGGAATGGTTTTTTGTGACCATTCGTCCCAGTTGTAGATATGCACGTCGGTGCCACAAATGGCGGTTTTTCTAATTTTGATCAATAGATCGTTATGACCCATTTCTGGTTTTGGTGCATCAACCATCCAGATGCCTTCTTCAGGCTTTAATTTGCTTAATGCTTTCATCTTAGTAACCTAGTATTCCCGAGCTTAATGATATGAGCGAGTTAGATAATACCCATTTCTTTACCAATGCGGGTAAAGGCGCCGATAGCATGATCGAGTTGCTCGCGAGTGTGTGCGGCAGACATTTGGGTGCGAATACGTGCTTGGCCTTTAGGTACCACAGGAAACGAGAAGCCAATGACGTAGATATGTTCAGCAAGCAATTTGTTTGAAAAGTCACTGGCCAGTTTAGCATCGCCAATCATGACTGGAATAATCGCATGGTCGGCGCCGCCTAAAGTAAAGCCCGCTGCAGACATTTGCTCACGGAAATAACGGCTGTTTTCCCATACTGCTTCACGTAAACCTTGGCCTGTTTTAAGCATTTCGAGTACGCGAATTGAGGCGCTAACGATTGATGGCGCTAATGAGTTTGAAAACAGGTAAGGGCGCGAGCGTTGGCGTAGCCATTCAACCACTTCTTTTTGGGCTGCGGTAAATCCACCTGACGCACCACCTAATGCTTTACCTAATGTACCGGTAATAATGTCTACACGGTCCATTACGTCGCAGTATTCATGGGTGCCTCGGCCGTTTTGACCAATAAAGCCAACGGCATGTGAGTCATCTACCATCACCAATGCGCCGTACTTATCGGCAAGATCGCACACACCCTTGAGGTTAGCGATAACGCCGTCCATTGAGAATACACCGTCGGTGGCAATCAAAATATTACGTGCGCCAGCGGCTTGAGCTGCAATTAATTGTGTTTCAAGATCAGCCATGTCGTTGTTGGCATAACGGAAACGTTTGGCTTTACATAAACGCACACCGTCAATGATTGAGGCGTGGTTTAACGCATCTGACACAATCGCGTCTTCGGCATCTAATAAGGTTTCGAATAAACCTGCGTTAGCGTCAAAACATGAAGAATAAAGAATGGTGTCTTCCATGCCTAAAAACTCACTCAAGCTCGCTTCTAATTGCTTGTGAGTGTCTTGAGTGCCGCAAATAAAACGCACAGATGCCATACCAAAACCGTGGCTGTCTAAGCCTGCTTTGGCTGCCTGAATAAGTTCTGGGTGATTGGCTAAACCTAAATAGTTGTTGGCGCAGAAGTTAATGACTTTTTCGTGGTTAACTTCAATGGCTGTCTGTTGGGCTGAAGCTATAATGCGTTCACTTTTATATAAACCATCAGCTTTAACGTCAGCTATTTGTTGATTAATACGGTCGTAGAAAGAGGTAGATGCCACCTGTGTTCTCCTAAATATGGTTATTATGCTTATCCAAATCACGCAGTAAAACACCGCTGTAATTGATAGGGTGTTTTGGAGTTGCTGGCATTCTAACCTTTATTTTTGCCGCTCTACAGCGTTTTTTTTAGTCGTCAGACCAACATGAATTAGATTAGGGGCTAGTCGTTATTCACATTAAAAAAACTAATATATAACATGTACGTTCAATGGATGTTGATTTGTGATACATAAAAATCCGCAAATACCTGAGCACAATTGTAGTCGGATATCTGCGGATTGAAAGACAGCGGTATACCTTTAAGTATGCCATTACCGCGTCAGCTTTTGATTACGCGGCTTGATGTCGCTCCTGACTGGCGATGTCGAGGTAATGTTGCTCTAATCGGCTAAAGGTTGCCGACGATGCCGGTGTTTCATAAGCCTGGAATATCATCAACACCCGTAACAGGCCATCATACAAAGTGGCTTTAGTGATGCTAGATGTGCTCGATTGGGTCAACTGATAACTAATCCAAAAGCTGACCATCATTTTTATGGTATCAGCCAGGGCGGTCACTTTGTTGTCATCAACATCAAGAAAGCCATCTTTTTTCAGCTTACGCAAAATATCACTTGAGCGAGTGAGCACTTGTTGTTGGGCGTGTAAGTAGCGTTTTTTAAGTGTTTCGTCACGACTTAAAATATCGGCTAAGTTGGCATACATAAAGCGGAACTGCCATAAGGTATAAAACATGGCATCAAAGTAACCCATTAATAATTCGATGGTAATGGGTTCATCATCATAAGGCTTAAAGCCTGACTCTAAGTGATTCTCGTATTGGGCAAAAATCGAATTGATAATGTCTTCTTTATTGCGAAAGTGATAATACAAGTTTCCCGGACTTATGCCGAGATGAGCGGCGATATGATTGGTGGTAATACTACGTTCACCGTGTTCGTTAAACAGTTCTAAACTGGCAAAAACGATCTTGTCGCGGGTTTTCATATGATTTCCATATTCATTTTTAGCTTAGGATATTGGCTTATACAGCGATAACATTTCATTAAGCCGACTCAATATGATTATGTTAACATTGTGTTTATCTGACAAGCAAAAATCGATGACTCTTCTTCCATGAACCGTACCCTATATTCTTTATTTTTGTATCTTTTATTGCCTCTGGTCGTAATATATTTGGTTTTTAGAGCGATAAAGAGCCCTGATTACCGTCGTCGTTGGTCTGAGCGTTTTGGTTTTGCAAAATTAAAGCCTACCGATGTATTGATCCACTGTGTATCGATGGGTGAAACTCTTGCCGCTGTGCCGTTGATAAAACAACTTATAGCTCAGCATCCACACTTTGCATTTACTGTCACCACGACCAGTCCAACCGGCTCCGCTGAGGTCATAAAAGCATTGGGCGATAAGGTGCAGCATTGTTATCTGCCTTTTGACTTTGCCTATGCGGTTAAACATTTTTTACGCCAAACACAGCCCAAGCATTTCATCATTATGGAAACGGAGTTGTGGCCAAACTTGCTGCATTTTGCCAATCAACAGGGGGCAACAATAGTGCTTGCCAATGCTCGCTTGTCGCAAAAGTCCGCTGACAAATATGCCAAAAAACGCCGTTTATCGACGCCGATGCTAAAACTACTCGCATTGGTATTAGTGCAAACTCAAGCCGAGGCTGAACGTTTTATTGCCTTAGGCGTTGACCCGCAAAATCTTAAAGTCTGTGGCAGCCTTAAATTTGATCTCACTATCGACCCCGATAAAAAACAACAGGCGTTGCAAATGCGCGGTCAATGGCAACGAAGCGGCACTCCCATTTGGGTTGCTGGCAGTGTTCACCCTGGCGAGTTTGCTACGATATTAGCGGCGCATAAGCAGCTGTTAGTGAGCTTTCCTAATGCATTATTGATTATGGCACCTCGTCATCCAGAACAATTTAACTTAGCGGCCATAACCGTGACTCAAGCTGGGCTGAATTTAGCCAGACGCAGTATGAATGATGAGGTCAACCTTGATACTCAGGTGTTGTTAGGTGACACCATGGGTGAGTTATTGATGCTCTATGGTGCTGCTGACCTTGCTTTTGTTGGCGGTACCTTGATTGAGGGTGGTGGCCACAACCCTTTAGAACCCGCAGCCATGGGATTACCGGTTTTTGTTGGCCCTAATCATTGGAACTTTGCTGAAATTACCGAGTTACTTGCCAATGCTGGTGGATTGCAGTGTGTTGCCGGTGCTGAGGAGCTTGCTGAGTTTTTAGCAGCTAAGTGGCGTAACCCTGCTGAGTATCAACAAGCATCAGATGCCGCATTAGCCGTGGTAAGCCAAAACCGTGGTGCGTTAACGAAGCAATTTTCGTTTATTGATTCGCTGATGGCGTAACCTACTTAACCTCAACTCTGGTTAAGAGATGAATAAATGACGTTGATTCTAGTAATAATTCCATAAGATACATTCAAACTTGTAATTTGCGCTGATAACTAGGCAAACTTACGCGTCAATAGCGAGTCTATTGCAAGTAAATTTAACAACGTTATCGGTGCAAAGAACTGTTTGAAATATATTTTTTATCCAGAGTTGAGATTACTTATATTGCGTTTACGCTTCGATAACCCTCAATTAACTGCTGCCAACATTGCTGTGAAAACGCAAGGCTTGGCAGTTTTGTTTGTTCTTTATTAAACGAACGTAATAACCTGTCTAGATTGGCTTGTTGCCAACCGTTATCTGGTTGACGTATCTCGCCGCGGTCAAAGTCGATTAAATAAAAACGCTCGTGGGCTAATAAAATATTTTTGGCATTAAGGTCGGCATGATACACGCCACGTAGGTGAAATTTAGCAATCGTTTGACCAAGTGCATACCATTGTTGCTCATCAATAGGTTGTTGGCTTAAATAAGCGACCAAATCTTTTGCGTCTGCGACATGTTCAATAATAATGTCGGCGTTGTAGCATAAACCTGAACGTGCAACATGGGCTGCAATGGGCCTAGGTACCGCAAAGCCCTCTTGGTAAAGGGTTTCTAATATCGCTAATTCCGCCATTGCACGGGTTTGCTTAAGGCCGGTGTATAGATAACTGTCGCGGTTAAATTTACCTACCAATCCGCCGCGCCAATAATGGCGTAACACCCAGGTTTGCGCTGAGTCTGTTTTAACAAACCAGGTGGTATAGCGACCTTTAGACTGGCCTACAACTGCGGCTTTGGTTTGCCATACATCCACAGAGAAATCTTGCGGTGTTAGAGTAGCTGCACTGGGTTCGCACCAGGCGATATGGCCTTGCTGGGTAGTTTTTATTTGCATCTAATTATCAAATAGCACGGGCTTGATTGTGGATCGAAATAACATTATACCTTAAGATCACTCACTTGCATTCCTTCCATCTTTTTCACTGACGCATATTGGATATTCAATGAAAGCTGACTTTAGTTCGATACGTTCATTATGTTTACTGCGTTTGTCCGCCATTGGCGATGTGTGTCACGCGGTGGCGATGGTTCAAGCTATTCAAAAGCATTATCCAGATTTAGCTATCACATGGGTGATCGGCAAAGTTGAGTATCAATTACTTAAGCATTTACCCGGCATTAAGTTTGTTATTTTCGATAAATCTAAAGGCTGGCGCAGTTATGCTCAGCTACGTAGTGATTTAAAAGGCCAACATTTTGATGTGTTGTTGCATATGCAAGTGGCATTGCGAGCGACAATAGCGTCATTGATGATTAAGGCGCGTATTAGAGTCGGATTTGATAAAGCGCGAGCCAAAGAAGGTCAATGGTTGGTGACCAATCATGCTGTTGAGCCTATCGCTGAGCCACATGTGTTAGATGGCTTTATGGGCTTCGCAAAAGCCATTGGTGTGACGGATTTAACCCCACATTGGCATATTCCTGTGCCACAAGTCGATACTGACTTTGCGACTCAGCTTATAGGTGACGATAAGGTGTTAGTGATTTGTGCTGCTGCCAGCAAAGCGGAGCGCAACTGGTTACCTGAGCGTTATGCTGTAGTAGCCGATTACGCAATATCGCAAGGCTATAAGGTGATGTTATGTGGTGGGCCTACCGCGCTTGAGAAAAATTTAGCTGATGTTATTCAATCTCATAGTCAGCACACCTTTGATAATCAAGTGGGTAAAACAACCTTAACCCAATTATTAGCTGTGTTAAAACAAGCAAGCTTGGTGCTAGCTCCTGATACCGGCCCATTACACATGGCGGTCACTCAAGGAACACCTGTAATTGGTTTATATGCTCATTCTAACCCTGGTCGCACAGGGCCTTATCACTCTCGCCAATACACTGTGAGTGTTTACCCACAAGTTATCGCCAAGCAGTTTTCTGCTGAGGTGAAATGGGGGACTCGCGCTAAAGGTGAACATTTAATGGCGATGATAGAAACAGAGGCTGTAATACGGAGCATGAAAAAGTTAATGGATTCGCAGGAACTAAAAGATAACTAATTTTGTGTTTGCTCAGACACTACTCGTTTACGCCTCATGAGTTGCAAACGAGTAATGCTTATTGTCTTAGGTTAATTTATTTTTCAACTAGCTTAGGTGTAATGTTGAGCTTTTGCTTTAGCACGGTTGAGCTTACATTAGGTGTGTAGTCAAAATAGACCATCTCACAGCTCACTTTAGGGTATTTTCCTTTCCAATCAGAACCCACCGAGATCGCATCGATTTGATATTCATCTACGACTTTTTGTTTGTCTTTGTCAATTTGAGGGATCACTTCGTCAACGTATCGATTCGCTTCTAAAATCGAAATACGCTCTTCAAATGGAATAATAGGTGGCCTTCCCTTAGATTGTATAATCACTTCATCAGTCGACACTCCTACAATCAGGTAATCGCATAATGCCTTAGTGTTTTTTAATATATTTAAATGCCCCTGATGAAAGATATCAAAACAACCTGATGTATACATGCGGCGATACATTTTGTTTGATGTGGGTTTATTTGAAGACTCTAGTGCTGCAAAGTCACTTTTTAGGGTTTTTAATAGTTCCGCTTTAAAGATAGCGTCGAGCTGTAACTCATCAACTAAGCTTGGTGCTTTTGGCCATTGATTGTCGCTAAATTCTTTACCGCAAAATTCAGTAGCAAATTCGTATCGCGGGATAATATGAAAATGCACCGCAGGATCAACCATCATCAACATAAGGTAGTTGACTTTGTGGCAGTCAAACCTGTGATTTAACACACTCTCTACATCGGAAATGATTTGTTTTTGTTCATTCGCCGCTTCGGTTGAAATGCCTGAGTATTGGTGGACATTTTCTTTACACACTAACACCATTGAACCAAGAGTAGGTTGGTCAGGTCTGAGTAACAAATACCAGTGTTGATATGACTTAATTAAGCTTTGTGGGTAATCAAATTTTCGTAAAGTAGATTGTGGCATGATAGGGCTTTATTGTTCAAAAATTTGCTTATATCTTAAGTTATCAGAATCTATGAGTCTATCTCAGCAAGGAGATCTAAGCGCTTTCGTGGGATTTTATCGTTTATGACGATTTTAAGATGGCGTCACCAGTGACTTTAACAGAGATAACAATTTGTTGTTATAATCAATTTTTTAGCTGTACCACCTCAGCTATTTTCCGATCTATCAAAGATTAAGAGAGTATTATGTTTATCGTTTTCGATACATTAAATGTGTACTACATTCCGCAGTACATGCCAGTTATTCAAGAGTTAACGCTTCGGGGACACACAGTAAAATTAGTGTGTTATAGCAGTAAAAATGACCAAGAAGCTCTGGCTAAAACATTTGATGATGTTGGAGTCGAGTGTCTTTGGGTCACTGATACTCAAGAAGCTGAACAAGTCTATTTAACGATAAAACCGGATTGGATATTTTTTGGTAATCAATTTCCTCATCTCGATTCCGTACATCAATATTCTAAAACGGCGCAATTAGGGCACGGTGTAGGGCCTAAGCCTTCGTACTATCATAAATCTATTACGCCAATGACAGTGAGGTTTATAGAAGGCTCGCTGCGGCTAGCAAAAATCAAACAATATTATCCAAATGATAATTTTGTAGAAGTGGGCTTTTGTAAGCTTGACCCGTTATTTAAACATCAAGATTTGGGCTTAGATTTAACCGCTTTAGGCTTAGATACCAGCAAAAAAACCATCTTATACGCGCCGACGTTTAATCCAAGCTCTTTAGAGTGTTTTCCTGATAATTGGCCCGATGATTTTAAAGAATATAACATCTTAATTAAGCCTCACTCATTAACTCAAGTGAGGAAGCAGTATGCAAATCAACGGGCTAAATTGGCTAAATGGTCAACATATCCAAACGTTTATGTCGCCAATGAAAACGACATATCTTTACTCCCTTTTATTCAACATGCAGACATTTTGTTGAGTGAGGCGTCGAGTACATTGTTTGAGTTTGCTGCAGTAGATAGACCTGTGATTGTGTGTAACTTTTTCAAATTGAAATGGTCTTATAGAGGTATCTTCAAGTATCGTTTTGAGCAGCGTTTTGGTAAAGATAATGTGCTGTATAGTGATATTGGCCTTCATGTGGACAAATATAAGTCCTTAATCAAAGCCATTCCAGAGCAGTTAGCTAATCCACAAGCGTACCAAGCCAATAGACAGCGATATACACAGGAGCATGTCGGGCCTACCGATGGCTTAGCATCGGTGAGAATCGTGGATTATATTGAGGCATACGATAAGGCTTAAGTGTTGCAAGTCATCGGGTGATTAACAAAAGATATAAAAAAGGCAGAACGTAAAAGTTCTGCCTTTTTTTATTGTGAGTGTAAACGTTGGTTATTTCACTGTGCTAGGTTTATTCAACCAAGGCGCTCGTGCATCTGTACCACCATAAAGCTCAAACTTGCGACCGAGTTTCTGACCGCCATCTCGTGTTAATGGTTGCCATGCTAGGCTGCCACGGTTTGATACTGGCGTGGGTAAAATTGCATCGAAAGGAATTGAAATATAGAACCCTTTGGTAAAGCTACCTTCACCAAACTCTTCTGCCGATAAATCGGTTTTCGATGCAAATGCCCCCACTATAACGCCGCTGTCAAACTGCTTAGAAAAGTCCACGGTAAAACCACGGTCTTCGGCTAAATACTGGCCATAACTGACTTTAAATAATACATCTTCAAACCAGTTTGGTTGGTAATAGACACTTGCATGACCAGTAAATGCGCCGGTTTGAGCACGATAGTAACTCCCTGAGTCGGCATCATAGTTAATTTCATTTTCGAAAAAACCGAGTATGTTGTCAGGATCGCGCTGTTTGACATAGTTTGCGTCAATACCAAAAGCCCACTCGCTGTCTAATGGGCGATAAAGTACCTCAGCCCCCACACCGCCAAACATCATTTCGAGATAACCGGCATATGCCTGAGCGTAAATATTCTCACTTAACTTATCTAGCCAAGTTAGTTGCAAGTTATCCACTCGTACAGGTGTGTCTGATACATATTGTCTGACTAAGGTTCTAACACGCTTAAGGTCCGTACCATCGGGCGGCGTTTCGTATTTAAACTCATCATAGTTATCGAATAAATTGATATAAATAGAGCTGCTGATTTCAATATTGTCGGTAAGCCAACGGCTTGCTGAACCATTGATGCCAAAATTAAACAGATAGAAGTTTTCTGATCCACCAAACGACTGAGCTAATTTCGGTGCAAAACCATAATTCCATTGTTCAGGTGTTTCCCAATCAGCCATTTCGGTAGGCATTACAGGTTCTACAATGGTGGTGCTGTCTTCAATATTAGCGCCAATATATTCATGTTGTACCGCACTTTTGAATTGCTTAGCATCAATATGAGTTTCGGTGGTCGGTAGATGACCCACTTGTTCAATGATCGTGAAGGTACTCGCTTGAGGAAATTGATTGGCTAAAATCCGCCCAGCGCGATCGTGCGCATATTTTCGGTCGCGGTACTTGGTTTGGGTCGCCACAACAGTGATTTCATCATTTTTGATGTAAATCTTTGCCCCTTTGTAGCCCGCATCAAAGGCTAATTGCTTATTGAGTTCAGGTAAATCAACTTTACGGTCAGCAAGGTCCGGCTTGTCTTCAATGGTTTGCTTTGGCTTTTCGCGCCAATCTGATTTTAACTCATTGAAGTTTGTTGATAAGCTAAACCCTAGTGTGACGGTATTGCCACGTTCGTAACTGAGTCTAAAATCGCCCCAATTACTGACTCGATACAATAAACCGAAATTAAAAGGACTGCTTTGTGTTAACTCATTACCAGTGCGCAGTGCGGCAAAATCAGATTGATAGTCGTTACCATCATATTCTACTTTTAAGCGTAATGGTGCCCAGGGTGTTTGGTATTCAATACCAGCAAAAATGGCACTACAGCCTTTAAACCAACGCTCAACATCAACATCGCCACCCGTACCTTTATAACCAGTTTCTCGATTACAATCTACTGATGCTGCTTTGTCTGAGTCACTAAAATTACCGCGATTACCTATGTAACCCCATGCAAATCCAACCGTGGCATCAAATGGGCCAAAACCTTTGGTCATGGCGATATATTCGCTATCAAATAAGCCTGTTCCGCCAATATCTCTTACGCCGATAGAGGTTTCTGGGATCCAATAGCTTTCTTCCAATAAGCGTAATTTAACGTCGATACCTTTATCTGTGTAATAGGTATCACCACTGAAGCTTGGGTCATTACTGTAGAGTACGTCAGGGACTTGAGTGTAGCGTATGGTGGTTTCTAGCCATGGGAATAATTGCAACGACATTGCAGCGTGGTAATAATCTTCATTGAAGGTTGCACTGACATTATATTCACCTTCAGGCGCCATTCGGCCCGTCGGCATTTGAATGAGACCCACACCACCAAAATCATATTGTGAAGGTGTCAGCTTTGGCGTTGATAGTTCATCGCTGTGCGCTGCAGCGCTGATAGCAATTCCGCTTACCATGAATGAAATGGCAAAAACAGAAAAGGCAGTTTGTTTTGCTTGATTCATGGTTAACGTATCCAATGTCTTAATAATTCGAGTATCTGTTGGTTTAATGCTTGTTCGTTTTCTCTAACCCCTTGAAACTCAAGATAGACAATTGCACCAGGTGCAATATCAATATGTTGTTTATTCCAGTAGGCAATGGGGTATTGATGCAATGTGCCATCGGGCTGAATTAACCAAGCGAAACTGTTATTCGAATCACTTAATGGGATTGCGTTATCTAGATATTCACTTGCGTGTTGCCTCAGTTTAAATGGCTGTGAACCATTTTGGATTACCGCACCTAGCACGGTAACATCTTGTGGTTTAGTGGGGAGAGTGAGTAAATATGAGCCTTTTAGAAGCGGATTTAAGGTCGCTTTTAATCGAATAGAATCAAAATCTAACGGAATGAATTCACGTTTTAGAAACTGTTGATTTTTAACCCAGGCTGACAAAGATTGTAAAGATTGAATATGGTCAGGCTTACCCATGTCGGTATATTGAGTTTTAAGTGCATTTAATACATTGCGTTGTTTTTGCTGAAATACACCTTCGCTGTCGTAATCGTATAGTGCCGCCCCCACCCAATAGATTGCTTCTGGCTGAGCTGTCATTGCAATACTGTTACTGTTTATAAGACTGTCTTGTATGACTTGAACTAAGCGTGGTGCCTGTTCATATTGCAATGTGATGGGTGATTTATCGTGAACTGTTTGGCTGACTGTAATTGATGTCGTGGCGTGACCATATTGCGAGCACAACATTAATAAAAATAGGCATATTTGAATTAACGGCTTCATTTAACGTCCTTAAATCCATAAGGCTTCAAAAGAGTAATTTCAATGAAAGGAAGGTTAGGGGCGATCTTCTGATAGCTTTTCATGACATTTCCATTTGCAGCATCAACCCAAAATTGATTGTCGTATTCAAGGTCGAGATCCGGGATGACAATATGCTCATTAAATTTTTTAAGGTTTAATGGTTTGTCATTAATGATTACCGTTTCATCAGCGACGAAGCTAAATGTTGACCGCTGTTCATAGTTAATATGATAACCAGGTTGCCAATCGATGGTACTTTGCCAATGCAGTGGCGTGCTGTTTAAGTGCAGACCTAATGCAAGCGGATCTGGTTGCTTACTGTTTATTTCTAGAAGATTGCCGTCGAATAAGTTTAGTGTTTTCAATAAGCGACCATTGCGAGTCACTAGCATACCAAAATCCGATGATACCCATTTTAGTTCCATGTTTTGGGGATTAAAGTTTGTTGCTGGTAATGTTTGAGGTGCTTCGGCAAAAGCTAATAGAACGTAAGATCTGTGAGCATTGTTGATTTTAACGTGGATACTGGCGTAGGGGCTCTTTTCAATATCAACAGCAGTTATATCATCATCAGGTAAACCAATGACGCTTTCCTTGAACATGCCACCAATCTGTACAAAAGTATTACTACAACCTGTCAAAGTACAAAATAAAATTAAGATGAGTAGCTTTTGGTAAATGGAAAACATATGAGCTCAATTCCTTAAGCTTGGGCGTAGCAGTAAAAATAAAATAAAAAAGCACATTAAGAAATGTGCTTTTTTTAAACAAAATTACAACTTAGTTGGTAACTGAAGTCGTAGTAGTACCAGTACCTGTACCAGTACTAGTTGTAGTGGTGCCAGTACCTGTACCAGAACCATCTTCAGAATTACTGTCGTTTGCAGCAGCGGCGGTAACACCAACCACTACAGCACCAGCAACAACTAAACCACCGACAGTAGCAGCACCTAATCCACCAGCTGCTGCACCAGCACTGCCAGCAGCACCGCCAGTACCAGAACCTGCTTCAGCACCATCAACTGCATGAGCTGAACCGATCATTAATAAAACTGTTGTTAACGCGATAACTGATTTTTTCATATTCAAAGTCTTCCCATAAATTGTCCAAACACACCTAAATGGAAGATTAGCATATAATCGACTCACTTCCATATATAATTCGATACTAATGCTTAATAAATATCCAGCGAGATCGAATCGACAATTTACACGATTTTGCTTTTTTTTACAAAAACAGTTTAATTAAATATCAATTACAATTGGGTTGAATGGTAATGAGCTGTTAAAATCGTCTAAATTTACCCTCATGTTGATGGCTTTGTATTATGCATAGAAGAGCAATTTACCCTGGCACGTTTGACCCTGTGACGAATGGCCATACTGATTTAATCGAACGCGCGGCGCGGTTATTCAAGCATGTCATTATTGGTATCGCTTCCAATCCGTCAAAGCAGCCAAGGTTTAGTCTTGAAGAGCGCGTAGCTCAAGTCAATCTGGTTACTGCGCATTTAGATAATGTTGAAGTTGTGGGGTTTACTGGTTTACTGGTCGATTTTGCTAAAGAGCAACATGCCAGTGTGTTAGTGCGTGGGTTGCGGGCGGTATCTGATTTTGAATACGAATTTCAGTTAGCCAATATGAATCGCCGTTTAAGCCCTGATCTCGAAAGTGTATTTTTAACACCATCAGAAGAAAACTCATTTATATCGTCAACTTTAGTGAAAGAAGTGGCGCTGCATGGTGGCGATGTCAGTCAATTTGTTCACCCAAAAATTGCAGCTGCATTGAAACAAAAAACAAATACGCTCAATAAAGGATAACTCGAACGATGTTAAAGGGATTTTACTTTAGTAAGTTAGCGACCTCATTAGGGCTCAGTTCGGTATTATTGTGCACGGTAACACAGGCTGCCCCTTGGGTTGATACAAGTGATATATACTTACGTGCAGATATACAAGCGCTAGCTGATGTTGGAGTTATAACTTCACCTATTAATACATTTCCATTGATGTGGTCTGGTATTGGTCGTGACTTAGCCATTGCAGAACCGTCATTGCTAAGTCAGGATCTTGTCGATGCCTACGCTCGGGTGAATTTTTATTACCAAAGTGCTGTTAATAATCGTGGGAATTCAAGAATAAAGGTTGCAGCAGCAACTGATGCAGCCCGTTTTCAGCATTTTGGCTCTGATTATCGCGAAAAAGGCCAATTACAAGGTTCACATGAGTATTTAGGCCAACATATCGCTTACAAACTCTCAGCGTCAGTAAATTACGATCCAAGTGATGATAAAGATTTTCGTTTTGACGATAATTATGTCGCGTTTATTTTTGGTAATTGGGTGACTACATTTGGATCTGTCGCGCAATGGTGGGGACCAGGGTTTGACTCGTCGTTACATTTGTCAACGAACGCAAGGCCCATGCAATCATTATCTGTCACAAGGCATAATCCTCAGGCATTTGAAACACCTTGGCTTTCTTGGTTAGGGGATTGGACACTGACCGCGGGAGTGAGCTTAGCTGAACAAGATCGCTATGCCTCGAATGCTGCGCTATGGTCTTTTCGAGGCTCAATAAAGCCATTAAAACAGCTTGAATTAGGCATTTCGTGGACAGCAATGTTTTGTGGAGAAGGTCAAGAGTGCAGTTTTGATAGTGCGATAGAGGCGATTACAGATCCTCAAGAATGTGGTGCTAATGATGATTGCATCAGTAATACAAATCAGATGACAGGTTTTGATATACGTTATGCCGATGAGTGGTTTGGTGTTCCTATCGGCTTATATATAGAACAAACTTGCGAAAATGCATCAAGTGCGACGAGTATGGCTGATTGTGGACAGATGTTGGGAGTAGACTCCCGATTTAGCTTCTCAAAGCAGCAATATAAAGTGTTTTTTGAATATTCTGACACCATGGTGAATTGTAATACGGAGTCTCAATATAACTGCTTTTACGAGCACTCCACGTACCAAAGTGGTTCACGTTATTATGGTCGAGCATATGGCAGCACCTATGATAGTGATGCACAAACCTATGTTCTTGGTTTAATTGGGCAGTTTGAAAACAGTCATGGTTTTACCTCTATATTGCGATATGCTCAGCTAAATAAAGATGGTGCTAATCGCGCGAGTGTATGGGCTCCACAGCCATTGAAAGAAGATTTATTGATGTTGGAGTTGTCTTATCGTATGCCAGTGTTTAATGGCATGTGGACCTTGGGTGGCAGTGTGGCTAACTCTGAGTTTGAAGTGCAAGACGATGATACGCAGGCTACGATGTTTTCTACTTTTGAATATCGATTCTAAACACTATCGTTAAATAAGGGAGCCTATATCGGCTCCCTTTTACTACATTAACCCTATCTCTGCTGGCATAAACCACAAAATACCGTGGTGCGTTGTCCTAATTTTATTTCACTTAATATATTACCGCATTGGGTGCAGGTTTCGTTGCCTCGGCCGTAAACATGTAGCTTTTGGGCAAAATAACCTGGTTTTCCGTCGGCATTGGTAAAGTCTTTTAAGGTGGTACCACCTTGTTTGATGGCGTGGGCTAAAATCTGTTTTACCTCGCTGACTAACACGGTTAATCGTTCGATATCAATTTTTCCGGCCTCTGCTTGTGGGTGAATACCTGCGGCGAATAGGGCTTCGTTGGCGTAAATATTACCGACACCGACCACAATGTGGTTATCCATTAGGCATAATTTGATGGCTTTTTTCTTTCCGGCGAGAGCGGCCTGTAACTGTTGTGGGGTAAACGCTGGGCTTAATGGTTCTGGGCCCAATTTCGACAATAATGGATGGGCGTCTTCGGGTAACTCATACCATAGCCAAGCACCAAAACGCCTTGGGTCATTAAATCGTAGCATCCGGCCGTTATCTAGGACTAAGTCTATATGGTCATGTTTTTCTACTGGCGTATTGCGCGGCAAAATGCGTAAACTTCCTGACATCCCTAAGTGAACAATAGCCATACCCGCATCGGTGTCGATGAGTAAATATTTGGCTCGGCGGCGTACATTGTTAATGCGTTGGCCGACAATGTTTTGTGCTACATCAGGTACGGGCCAGCGTAGTGATCCGTTACGCACAATGAGCTCACTTACCGTTTGTTCAATAAGGTAAGGGCTGATCCCTTGTCGGGTGACTTCAACTTCTGGTAATTCAGGCATAAATACTCGTTATTTTGATTGAGATGACACACTGAGAACAGGCTGTAAATCAGCGCGTAAGCTTGGTGGCACTTGATACCAATTTTGATTTGATGATTGCAATAGGCCATCATCGGGGAAATAACGCCATTGCTGTACTGTGTGTATATTACTAATTGCGATAGTGACAATTTGTTCGTTTGACCCGTGTTTAGGTTCAACGGTTAATGGCGACACACTAATATTTTGCCAAGCCTGAGCCCATTGTTGGCAGTTAAGGACTTGCTCGTGACACCACCACTTATCTTCTTTTTTACTCAGCCAGATGTCATCGAGATGTAATTGTACTAATGGAAGTTGAGGGTCAAATAAAGCGACGACATCATCGGGGACATTTGCGGTTTTGTCATCAATAAATGACAACACACTAATCATAAAGACACTGGCACCGATAATAATGTAGTTCCAATTTTTTCGAGAAAGCGCCATAACAGAGTCCTTTTTATTTGATGTAGCTGTATGTTTTTAGTGTATCACTCAGGCAATAAAAAACGAATCTAGCACAGCAAGACTCTAGCGGGTTACCAGGGGGTGACTACCGTTATACGATTGCCGTGGGGATTTTGATTAGCGAGAAAGAGAGTGGTTGAGAGGTAAAGTATAACGTTGCTCGACAATCAATGCGCATTGCAATGATTGTCGAGGCTTGAAGGCTTAAAGCAAATCAGCAAAAGGTTGAATAAACACACTTTCGCCAGCAGGAATCGTTGCGGTATCGTCAGCAATAACAATAAGACAATTGGCATTGACCATTGAATTCAGCATTCCCGAGCCTTGTGCTCCGGTGGTTTCAACTTGAATTTGGCCGTTATCAGCAATGCTATATACGCCGCGCAAAAACTCAGTTCTTCCGGTTTTGCTTCGCAGCGGTTGAGCCGCAATCGCAGGTATAAATTGTGGTTGCCATTGGGTTTCGCCAGCCAATTTACGAATAGCCGGTTGAACAAATTGCATAAATGACACCATCACAGCGACAGGATTGCCGGGTAAGCCAAAAAACAGACTCTGGTCAATTTTACCCACGGCTAAAGGGCGGCCTGGACGCATATTGATGCGCCAAAAATGAGTACTACCGACGTTGGCCAGTGCCATTTTGATGTAATCTGCATTACCTACAGAGACACCGCCTGAGCTGATAACGATATCCGCTTTTGTTGCGGCATCGCTTAATGTGCTCGTCAGTGTTTGTTCATTATCGTCGATAATACCGAGATCAATCACCTGACACCCTAGTTTTTTCGCCATCGACAAAATGGTGTAGCGGTTAGCATCGTAAATGCAGTTAGGTTTTAACTCTTCTCCTGGTTGGCTAACTTCATCACCCGTCGAAAATACTGCGACAATAGGGCGTTTAAAAATCGGCAGCCGATTAAAACCAAGTGATGCCATTAAACCAAGCTCTGCAGCTCCTAGTCGGCTACCGGCCGCTAATGCCACTTCACCTTGGGCAATGTCTTCTCCTGCAAGGCGTACATGTTGGCCTTGGGTGATTTGCTCAGGTTCAAGTAAGGTTAATAGGTTATCTTGCTCTTGAGTCAGCTCGCGCGCTTGAATGGTGTCAGCACCTTGTGGCACGGTAGCACCAGTCATAATGCGTACCGCTTCACCTGACTGTAAAACATTAGGGTAATGATGACCTGCCAATACTTCGGCAACCACTTTAAGTGGCGTTTTTGATAGGTTATCAAACGCAAAAGCATACCCATCCATTGCTGAGTTTGTTTGTTGCGGTACGTTAATTTCTGAAATGATATCGTGTGCCAGTACGCGATTATCAATATCAATTAAGTCGACGAGTTCGGTTTCGCGTGTTGGTGCCACCTGGCTAAGTACTGTGCTAATGCCCTGTGAGACACTGATGCCTTGCTCTGAACCCGTAGGTTGTGGAATGTCTGCATCGTTAAAACAAATCGGTAATTGCGCCTTTGGTGCTTGCCAATTGTTTTTGTAACGCTCTACAAAATCAGCGATTTGTGCCACGTTATTTAAATCTAATCGTGTCAATGAGTCAGGCACTTGCGTGTCTTCGCAGCAGGCAATTGCAACGATATTTTCATCGTGAACATGGATCAACGGCTTGTTGTGCGCAGCGCGGTGCAGTTCAATTTTGGGTAATGCCAGTTTTTTAAAACCTTCAACTAATACAATATCGACTTTATCTGCTTCAATTTGGCGAAGTAGGTGTTGTAGTTTTGGGTCATCCTCAACGGGATCTTCCGTCATCAACGCCCAGCGCACATGAGACGCAACAAGCACTTGTTTTGCACCTGCTTTACGCATTTCGAAACTGTCTTTACCAGGGATATCAACATCAAAATTATGATGCGCATGTTTAATAACCGCTAAGCGAATACCACGCTGGTTAAGTGCTGGAATAAGTTGTTTTAATAGCGTGGTTTTACCCGTGCCACTGTATGCACAAAACCCTAGAACGGGAATAGGTAATGGATTACTAAAAACTACAGTCATCATGAACCTCTTAATAGATTACTTGGCAATTTGCTGGGCGAGTTGCTGTTTTTGTTCTGGCGTATTGACGTTAACAAAGGCATTAGGTTGGTCCGCAAAACTCTCAATAGCTACTTGATGTTGGCGATACCAAAAATCAATCTTACGTTCACCAGCATCTAAAAAAGCCTGCATTGATTCGGCTAACTGGGGTTTCAGTAATAACACGACAGGTTGTTCACGTTCACCATCGCTGGCTACGGCAATATCAGCATTTTTCTCGGTCAGGGCAGCTAACAAGCGCTGCGCTAAGTCGTCTGGGAGCATTGGGCAATCGCAAGGCACAACTAATAAATACTCGGCTTGAGTTTGTTTTAATGCTGTGACCATGCCCGCTAAAGGACCTAAATAGCCACTGTCTTCGTCGCTAAACACGCGATAACCCCATTGTTCATACTGTGCTTGGTTACGGTTAGCATTAATCATAATGTTATCGACTTGGCTGCTGAGCTTATCGAGTGTGTGGCAAATCATGGCTTGGCCATTAAGATCCACTAAGCCTTTGTCATTGCCGCCCATGCGCCGAGCCATGCCGCCCGCTAAAATAACTGCGTCAATCTGTGGTGCCATAATGTAATTCCGTTGTATTAGTCTGATGCACAGTTTCTGCTGCAGGAACATGCATACTGGTATGAATGGTACGTTGTTTAATATGCCAATGTTGTTGACATAATGCGGTGAGACCACAGATTTGGTGACTGCTCATCAGCAGGCCCGTGCCATCTTGTTTTAACTGATTAATCATAGCAAGCACTAAGCGTTGCGATTGTTTATCCATATTTGAAATGGGCTCGTCTAACATGAGCAGCTTGGGCTGAATAATCCACGCCCTAGCAATAGCCAATCTTTGCCGCTCTCCACCCGATAAGTCGCTTGCATTGTGGTTAAGTAAATCTCCAAGCTGCGCCATATCAACGGCTTGAGCAATTCGTTTATTGCGCTCACTGACGGGTATTTTCAATTGGCTTAACGCGTACGTTAAATTGTATTTTACAGAACCTTCAAATAAATAAGGGTGCTGATGCAAATACACCGCTTTGCCAAATAAGTTGTCAAGCTGCCACCAAGGCTTAGAGGCAAATCCTTGGCTAATAACTTGCCCTTGGGTTGGGGTCATTAATCCTGCCAAAATTTTCATTAAGGTAGACTTCCCCGAACCATTATCACCTTGCAGGTAAATGACATCGCCTTGTTTAAATGTCAGTTCGGGTACGTTAAATAGGGTATTTTGTTTAAACTTCATCAGCAAATTGTGCGCGCTAATTTGTACGGCTTGCTGTTCTTGTAATGTATCTGAAATCATCATCCTAATGACTCCTTGGGAGGGCTTTGCCTCGCAATGAACCCAAAATGAAGTTTAGCACTAAGGCGAGTATGAGTAACACTAATCCCAAGGCAATGGCTTGAGCAAAATCGCCCTTGCTGGTTTCAAGTGCTATAGCTGTGGGAATATTACGAGTAACATCCATAATATTACCACCGACCATCATAGAACAGCCCACTTCAGTCAAAATTCGGCTAAAACCAGCAACAATGGCTAATAAGAGTGGTACTCGTAATTCCCGACATAATGTCCAAACTGCACGTAACCAGGAGGCGCCTAGCGTTCGGGAAGTTTCCCAAGCTCGGCGATCGACACTGGAAAAAGCCGCTTGAGATAAGGCTATTAATACGGGAGCACAAATGAGCATTTGCCCTAAAATCATGCCTTTTTGGGTAAATAGCCATTTTAAATCACCCAAAACACCATTACGAGTCAATAACAAATACACCAATAAACCAATCACAACAGTTGGAATAGATTGTAGCGTTTGCACTAAATTTATAACGATCCATCGGCCACGAAAATGGCTAAAGGCAAGGATGAAACCTAAGATAATCGACGGGATAATAGTGATCAGCAGCGCCGCAAAAGACACCGAAAATGAAATGTTAATAATGGCCCATACATCAGGGTCGAAAGATAGCAGCAAGCTAAATGCTTGCTGCAATAGGGCTAACCAGCCTTCACTCATTTCTTATAAGTTGCCTTAAACAATTGCTCTCCTTGCACGGTGAACTCGTTAATCATAGTTTGTGTCGCAGGACTAATAAACCAATCGCTTAATGCTTTTGCGCCTTTATGATTTAAATCTGGGTATTTTGCAGGGTTAATCAACATAATTTGGTAAGGGTTGGCTAACGCTGCGCCACCTTCAAAGCTAATGTTAAGATTTAGTTTAGCTTTATAGGCAATATATGTTCCACGGTCTGTTAATGTATACGCTTGTAACTCATCAGCCATCAATAAGGTTTTACCCATGCCTTGGCCAACAGAAGTATAACCGTTAAAATCAGGTGTTACGCCCGCATTTTTCCAAATCGCAAGTTCTTTCATGTTGGTGCCAGAATTATCACCACGAGAAACAAATTTACTTGGCTTATGAGCTATTTTGCCGAAAGCTTCAGCGACATCTTTGCTTGATTTTGCCGCAGCAGGGTCATTTTTAGGCCCTAATACAATAAAATCGTTTTCCATAATGCCACGAGGTTCAATACCAAAACCGTCAGCAACAAATTTTGCTTCGGCGGCAGGGGCATGAGTCATGACTACATCAACATCTCCCTGGCTTGCCAGTTTTAATGCTTTACCTGTACCAGTGGCAATCACTTGTACAGTGTAACCTGACTCGGCTTCAAATTTAGGTAAAATTGCACCTAATAAGCCTGAATTTTCAGTACTGGTCGTTGTTGCGAGTTTAATCACTTCACCAGCTAGAGCGACTGGGCTGAACATCGCACTGCTAAACACTGTAGCGGCTAACAACATACTGACACTTGCTTTGAGTTTTAACATTTCCATTCCTTGTTGTATTAATGACCAGAATTCATCTACTTAATCAAATTGTCCTTAAGCGATTTTTTTGCTTAATTACCAAAGCCATAAGCAAATTAAATGCCAAATGGAATTTATGCAAATACAGTTCACGGCTAAAATCGAAACTGTGAGCTCGATCTCAAGCTTAAGCAAATTATTTTAGACAAATTGTCCCATGATCACTTTTCTGTGGTTCATAGTGACCCTGTTGGTTGAATTCAATGCTAAAGTGAGTCTAAGCGAGTCAAAATGTCCTAATGTAGAGTCTACTTATGAGTCCAGATGTACATATAAACCCTATAGCACACACTACCATGTCGGTTTTAATCGTTGATGATGAACCCGGCATGCGCAGCTTTTTAAAAAAAGCGTTAACTAAAAAGTTTGCTTTAGTTGAAACCGCATCCACCATAGCAGAAGCTGAAGCGATTCGTAGTCAGGGCCATTTTGATTTATTAGTTGTTGATATTCGATTGCCTGATCGCTCAGGTATTGAGTGGCATGAAGCGTTAAATGATCCAGACAGACAGTCAGACATTATTTTTATGACGGGCTATGCCGACATGGATGTTGCGATTAAAGCACTGAGGGCTGGCGCGTCAGATTTTATTATGAAGCCATTCCACCTTGAGCAAATGATGACTGCTGTTGATCGTTGCATCGAGAAGCGCTCATTAAAGCGTGAAAACTTTATGTTACGGCGTGAGCTTGCCCATGGGCAGTCGTCCAACATTATTGGAAATAGCGAAGCCATTCGCGATGTTAAACAGGTTATTGAACGCATTGCGCCAACCAATGCAGTGGTTCTCATCGAAGGAGAATCTGGCACGGGTAAAGAACTAGTGGCCAGACAATTACATCAACTCAGTGGCCGTAGCGGGGCATTTGTACCCGTAAACTGTGGTGCCATAGCACCAGAGTTATTGGCCAGTGAGTTATTTGGTCATACCGCCGGCGCATTTACCGGTGCTAAAGGAATGCGTGAGGGTCTATTTAGCTATGCCTCTGGTGGTACTATCTTTTTAGATGAAATTGGCGAAATGCCAATGAACATGCAAACCGCACTGTTACGAGTGCTTGAAGAACGCACCATTAGACCTGTCGGCAGCGAAAAAGAAATAGAAATTGATGTGCGTGTGGTTGCCGCAACTAATCGGTTATTGATTGATGAAGTTGAGGCTGGGCGTTTTCGTCGAGATTTATTTTATCGTTTAAACGTGCTCAATATTGTCATTCCTTCGTTGCGCTCTCGTCCTGAAGATGTGGTCGAACTGACCCATTACTTTACATTACAGTTGTCACAAGAGTTGGGTATCAAAGACATTATTTGGAGCCATGAAGATCTACAAGTACTTCAGCAATACGATTGGCCGGGCAATATTCGTGAACTACGCAATATGATTGAACGTTGTATTTTATTGGGTAAACCCCCAGCTGAATATTGGAAAAAACCTGTCGTCACCGTGATCCCAGAAGCAATGGGATACCCTTTAGATTGGCCATTAAAAGAAGTCGAAAAGCAGCATGTTACCCAGGTTGTAGATGCCCATAATGGTAATAAATCTGCAGCCGCTCGAGATCTCGGTGTCTCGCGCAAAACTCTGGATCGTAAATACAAAGAGTGGGCGAGCTTTGATGATGATACTGATGGAGAAGCGCAATAGTGGCGAAGTCCTCAGGCGTTATCACCCGGGTCTTTGGTGTTAGCTGGCAACAAATGCAGTCAAAGATCCGCTATCGCATTTTATTTCTGACCTTATTACCCATTATATTAACGCTGGTTAGCCTGGTTTTTATCACGATATATTGGAATGTGATATATACAGGCAAGCAATTGTTTATGAAGGTAAAGGCTGATTTGGTTGTAGCTGATAATACCTTGTCTCAAGTACAACAACATCAACAAGAACAATTGAGTACCATTAGTGGTTCATGGAACTTTCAGCATGCTTTTCAATTGTTAAATCAGAATGACCCTAAACCAAATAGTGCCGCGATTAATGCACTTAATATGTTTCTGGCGCAAAAGCAAAAAGCGTTAGGTTTGGATTTTTTACGTTTAATCAGTGTGGCGGATGCCGCTGCCGATCCTGATTTACGCCTTATGTTGCACCAAACTCAGCAGCAGGCTATTTCAGGGTTAATGGTATTACCTAAAAAGCAATTAGCCCGGATAAGCTCATCGCTTGCCGACAAGGCCTATGTTGAACTTGTGCCGACTCGGCATGCGACAACGCCTGAACAAAAATCAGAAACACGCGGTTTATTGAGTCGCACATTAATGCCCGTTACCGATTTTTCTGGCAATGTATTTTGGTATTTAGATGGCGGAATTATCTTTAATGGTAATACGGCCATTGTCGACCATATTCGTGATCTTGTGTATGGCAAAGGGACCTTGCCTGAGCGCTCTATCGGTACCGTCACCCTATTTTTAGACAATATTCGCATTAGCACTAATGTGCCTTTGGAACAGTTTCCGAGCAAGCAAGAAAAAATTAACCGTGCAATCGGTACATTAGTCTCTGATGAAGTCGGCCAACAAGTATTAATTGAAGGCGAAACCTGGATTAACCGTGCGTTTGTCTTTAACGATTGGTATATATCGGGTTATTCGCCGCTGTACGATATTCGCGGTAAGCGTGTAGGCATGGTGTACGCCGGGTTTTCTGAGGCGCCATTTTTACATAATTACTTATTAAACATTATTGAGCTCGGCACCATCCTAGTGATTGTGTTGTTTTTATCTGGCTTTTTAGTGTATCGCGGTGCCAACAGTTTATTGCAACCAATAGAATATATTCACCAGGTTGTCACGGCAGTGCAAGCAGGGAGGAATATCAGGATTGGTAACCTCGGCCTTAATAAAGAGAATGAACTGGCCAATTTAGCAGAACAATTTGACCGAATGCTCGACCAATTACAACGGCGTAATGCCCAAATTCAAGCCGCAGCAGAACAGCTAGAAATCAAAGTTGAGCAACGTACTCGTAGCCTGCAAGATAAAACAGAAGAGCTTGAGCGCAACGTTGCGTTGTTGCATGCCACTCGCCAACAGTTGGTGACCAATGAAAAACTGACCGCATTGGGTGAATTGATTGCCGGTATTGCGCATGAAATCAATAATCCCACTGCAGTCATTTTAGGTAATATGGAATTACTTAAATACGAGCTCGGTGATGATGCTAAAGCGGTTGAAGAAGAAATCGACTTAGTTATTCAACAGGTCGGCCGGATCACCACAATTATCCGCAGTTTATTGCAGTACAGCCGCCCAGGTGAATTTAATGCACCTATTGAGCCACAAGCTATTACTCCCATTGTCGAAGAAGTACTGCTATTAGTGCGTCACTCAATTGAGCAGCAAAAAGTTGAGTTAGTAAAAGAACTAACAGCTACCGGCATTGTTGAAGTTAATCGACCGCAATTATTACAGGTGTTAATTAATTTAATGGTTAACGCAGCCCATGCGATTACAGACAATGGCCGTATTTGGGTAAGAACTTACGATTGGATTGAGGATGGCCAAAGTATTGGGGTAAAAATTGAGATTGAGGATGAAGGCATCGGTATTAGCAAGGAAGATTTAGGCCGTATTTTCGATCCCTTTTACACCACCCGCAAAGACGGAACTGGGCTAGGTTTGTCTCTGAGCTACGGTATTATTAAGCGGCTTGGTGGCACTATTGAAGTTAAATCAACGGTTGATGTCGGCACGGTATTTACCATTGGTTTGTACCATAAAGCCAATGAAGATCAACAGCTCGGACCGTACGATGGTTTGCTGTTTGGTGATAAAACATAATATAAAAACTTAGGTAAAAAACAGGCAAAAAAAAGCCGGGTTAATAACCCGGCCACAAAGAGTGTGTGAGCAATGTCGTGCTTGCGAACTCTGTAGACCAATAAAGGTGATGAAGTCTCTATTGAGTAAACCGAGTTTTGGAACGCAGGTTAATAATAATCATTCTCATTACTATTTGCAAGAGGTTCATTTATAAATTAGTCATCTTTACATTGTGATAATTTACATCTTCCGATAATACGTTAGTAACTACATGAAAAATAATCAGTTATTTTTTTGGTGTGTTGTTGGTATATCACCTGTGTTTACGATAGAGGCTTTAGAATGGCATAGACTCGAGCGTTATTTGTTTATGCGATAACAAAAATATTGAAGCATTCAGATAAGATTAAGTGCTTAATGAAAAATACGCACATCAATAACAAGTGCGATTAAGCCAACAGCATAACGCAACTGGCTTAATCGTGTCGCTTGAGATGATGCAGATTTCATTGATACCAAGGTTATAAGCCGCATAGGACTCAACCCAAAACGGTTAATTGCTTGGTTAATTACTTAGTAACCTCAACAGCAATGTTGTCTTGTCCCTTTGAGCTATCAAATAAAATGGTGTCCTGAAGTACTTTTAGCAATACGCCATAAGCGGGTAAAAATAACCCTAAACTCACAATCAACTTAAAGCCGTAATCGACAGTGGCGATCTCTGGCCAATGAGTTGCCATAAAGGTATCGCTTGAGGCATAAAAAGCCACACTGAAAAACACCAGCGTATCGACCAAATTACCAATTAAAGTTGAGGCTGCAGGAGCAACCCACCATGCTTTAGCACGGCGTAACTTAGCAAACACCGTAATATCCATAAGCTGACCAATCAAATAGGCCACAAAGCTGGCAAAGGCAATGCGAAATACAAAGCTATTCCACTGAGCTAAAGCTGCAAAGTCTTGTAGTTGGCCCTGATGGAACAATACCCCCACCAGATACGACACTAATAATGCAGGGATCATCGCCTTGAGAATAATGTTTCTAGCTGCTTGTTGGCCAAAAATTCTCACGGTTAAATCGGTGGCTAAATACACAAACGGAAAGCTAAATGCACCCCAAGTGGTGTGGTAGCTAAACAACTGGAAAGGTAATTGAACAAGGTAGTTACTTGCGCAAATAATTAAGATATGAAAACTGACTAATAGCATCAGTGCTCGGCGATATTTCGCCTGGGATAACTGCAACATATTGTGGCCTTTTTAATTGGGTTAGCGCGGGGTGAGGGAACCCGCTATTAATTTGATTAACAGTCTTTAAAGCACCAGCTTGGTCATTGGATTACCAACAACAGCGCCAATAAATGACTGATACAGAGAATATTATCATTATGGTTATGTTTGCTTATTTTCGCGATTTTTACCTAGCGTTATGCCAATGCAAAGGTTGCTGCAAACATGGGGGCGGGATAATAGCATGGGTTATACCCAAGCGAAAGATTAAACAGCGGCTAAAAGTCGATTAAAATGGCCAACACCGTGGCCAATTTATTTTCTAATTCTTGCCATTCAGCGAGCGGATCTGAGCCCGCTACAATCCCTGCACCGGCAAATAAATTGATTCTTCTTGGTTCGATTAAGGCACTGCGAATAGCGACCGAAAACTCAGATTCATTTCGATTAAAATAACCACAAGCACCCGCATACCAACCCCGAGCGTAACCCTCGCGTTGACGAATAAAGTTTAATGCTGCTTCGCGAGGCAGCCCGCCAACGGCAGGAGTGGGATGCAGTGCGCGTAATAATTCGAAATCACTGACCCCAGGTTGTAACTGCGCACGAATGGAGCGATGCAAATGCTGAATATGATTAAGTTTAAAGATTTTAGGTTGTTCGTCAGCCCCAAGATATTGGCTTAGTGGCGTTAACACATCGACAATGTGCTTTCTCACCAATTGGTTTTCATGGCTGTTTTTAATGTCGTCCAATAATGCTTGTGCGAGTAAGGTATCTTCTTCTGGATTGAGTCCGCGCACCGTTGTGCCAGCAAGCGCTTCGGTAAATAACTCTTGTTGTCGACGAAGATATAACCGTTCGGGAGAGCATGAAATAAATGCCCGTTCTGGACTAAATTGAAAGCCAAATTGAAAACTATTGGGGTTTCTGCCTTGCCAACAAGCTAATACTGTCCAGGGGTCAATATCGTCACTCACATCAATTTGAGTGTGGCGTGACAGCACTACTTTTGGTGTTGTCTGGTTGAACTTTTCTTGGGTGACTTGATTAACTAATTCTTCCCAGCGCTCATAATGGGGTAAATCACTGCGGCCCATTAATGTCATTTTATGAGGTGGTGATAAAGGTTTAGGCTTTTGCACTTGTGCTATTGCGCGTAGTGCAGCTTGAATTTCTTGTTGAGGATCTGTGTCCTCAAAATTAAGATTAACCAAAATCCTAAGCTTATTACCGTGGCGGCGTAACTCTATTCTTGGTAACACAAAATGGGCACGGCCAAATTCAGGCCAGCATTCTACTGTGCGGTCAAAAGCCAAACCGCCGTAATAGCGTATATCCTGTTGGCTGGTTTTATTGCGTTGCTGTTGATAAATTTTCGCTAATTCATTGTCGTCTACTTGGTCTTCAAAAAAGAAGCTTTTACAGGCGCCAATGGCGGCAACATCTTCGTCTCTGTCTCTACCGTGCCAGTATATTTTGGGAAACTGCTGCTGTGCAGCCAACCACGACAATAACGGAAGCGCAGGCGCTTCGACCGACAGTTGAATAATCGCTTCTCGTGCAGGAACATTACTGAGCTGGTTAAGCTTAGTAATCAGTTCGCTGAAATGTGTTTCGAAGAAGTGACCCAAGTAGAATGTCCTTACGAGTAGAGTTATCAGCTTTACGGTAATAAAGTGATGAAATACTGTCAATTAGCAAGGTTAAATCGTGTGATCTGAATTACTAATATAACAGTATGGTTAGCCTTATGGTGACATGCAGAAAAGATGTTCCCGTGATTTGAGCGCAAATGAGCTACAGGGATGTTTACTTTGTTTTAGTGATTTGTAGCTCAAGCAGCCCAAGTAAATCATTTGGCTAAGGTTTACTTAAATAAAGAGTCAATAAAGCCGATTTTTTAAAATATTGATTTATAAAGAGTTGCTCACACTTCTTGAGAATATGCGTTGATAAGTGCATTAAATCAGTAGTCTAATAAGAATAATTAAGTCAAAATGATGGGAGCGTTTGCGTGATGTAGATCCCACTTTTTAAGTTTTTCTTCCCGGAGTGCGTGTACATGAGTGATTCTGTTGAATCAAACAATGTCATAAAGATCCCTGTCGATAAGCTTGCCCTGGGCATGTTTGTTACCGCGATTGATCGCCAACAAAGTAAAATTGATATTCGCAATCCCGGTCAAATTAAGCACCGTGACGCCATTGTTAAGCTGAAAAAAAACAACATTACCACGGTATGGGTCGATGTTGAGCGCTCGTCAGATAATTGCGGCTTAAAAAAAGCCAACAAATCGAATAGCCCCACTAACCCATTGGCACGTAAAGCCACTGTCAGCCGAGATGGTCAACAATCTCAAGCCAAAAAACTGCTTGCTGAGGCCAAAGGCTTAATCAAAAAAGTGATGTCTGAAACCTTCGAGGGCAAAGCCATTGAAGTCGGCCAAATTGAAGATGTTGCAGACAAAATGATTGAGTCGGTGATAGCCGATGCCGATGCATTTAAGTGTATTTCCGCATTGCGCACTAAAGATGCCTACCTGCTTGAGCACTCAATTAATGTCGCATTTTTATTAGTGACTTTTGGTAAACACTTAGGCCTTGATCGTGAATTGCTCAAACAAATGGCCGTTGGCGGTATTTTGCATGATATTGGTAAAATTAAAGTCGACAACGAAGTGCTACATAAACCAGGGCGCCTAACGCCAGAAGAATTTGAACACATGAAGTTGCATCAAGTGTATGCAATGGAAATCATGAACGAAACTAAAGGCTTATCGCAAGTGAGTAAAGATGTGTGTTTAATGCATCATGAAAAGCTTGATGGCAAAGGTTACCCTAATGGCTTAACAGAATCTCAACTCCCACAACATGGCCGTATGAGTTGTATTGTGGATATTTTCGATGCGTTAACCGCGACTCGTTGTTACAAAGAAGCCATGAGTCCTGCGGCAGCATTTAAAATTTTACTGAGTTTAACGCCATTTCATTTAGACCAAAAACTGGTGTATGAGTTTATTCGTTGTGTGGGGATTTACCCAGTTGGCTCGTTGGTGCAATTATCTGACGAACGTGTTGGCATAGTGTGGGACTCCAAGGGGCGTGATGCATTACATCCCATCGTAAAATGTTTTTATTCACTAAAACATAAACGCTATACCGAAGTCGCGCTAGTTGATATACACAAAGTGGATATCAATATTGAGCGTGGCGTTTCTCCTGGGACACTTGAAGTCGATCCAACGCCCTTTTATTAATGCATTTATCGCAGCAAGATGGCTTGCTGCGATATTGGTATCGCGTTAATTAAGTGGTCGATAACCTAACCCAGCCAAATGAAAATTCACTCCACTAGAGAACAATTCGTATCAATATCTGTGAATGTAGTGGCGCACCCAATGCATCTTTTGTGCTTGTCTCATTTTAGCCTACCTTCTCGTTAGAATAAGGGAGATTAAAATATCATTGAATATAGGTCGCGATATTTCGTGACTTAGTTATACTTAACCCATACATGTTTAATGCTGTGGTTTATATGACTGATTTACCCCTCAACCCAATGCCAACTTCAAGGCATTTTTTACCTGAAAACACTTTGCTGCTTAACGCCATGAGCGAAGGCGTTTATGGCTTTGATTTAGACGGTAATGCGGTGTTTATTAACCCCGCAGCAGAGCAAATGACCGGCTGGAAGAGTGAAGAGTTGATTGGTAAAAACATTCATGATTGTCATCATCACAGCCATGCCGACGGCAGCCATTACCCGCAACATGATTGCCCGATTTATCGTACTTTGCATGACGCCATTCCGCGCCAGGTATCTGATGATGTCTTTTGGCGCAAAGACGGTAGTAGTTTTCCGGTGTATTACAGCTCGACCCCGGTTTACCATCAACAAAAGCTGGTAGGTGTTATCGCGATATTTCGTGATGTGAGCATGCAAAAACATACCGAACAATCACTTAGGCAAGCATTGGCACAGGTGCAAGCATTGTCTGAACGCCTCGCGTCAGAAAACCAATACTTACTCACAGAGCTACAAGGTCAGCAAGGCGCGTTAGGGCTTTCAGGCAATAGCCAACCGATTAAGCAGTTAATTCAACAAATTAATTTGGTGGCCAATACCGACAGTACGGTACTCATTTGCGGCGAAAATGGCACAGGCAAAGAGTTAGTGGCTCGCAGCTTACACCGCTTGAGTCACCGTAAAAATCAGCCTATGGTCAGTGTTAACTGCGCGGCTTTTTCCAGTGCGTTATTAGAAAGTGAGCTATTTGGCCATGAAAAAGGCGCATTTACTGGTGCAACAGCGCGGCGTAAAGGTCGCTTTGAGCTGGCTCACAATGGCACTTTATTTTTAGATGAAATTGCCGAGCTGAGTTTGTCAGCCCAATCAAAGCTGTTACGGGTTATTCAAGAGCAAAGCTTTGAGCGGGTCGGCAGTAGCGAAACGATCAGCGTGAATATTCGTTTAATTGCGGCAACTCACCATGATTTAGCCGCGCGAGTAGAACAAGGCTTATTTCGAATGGATTTATATTATCGCTTAAATGTATTTCCGATTACCGTGCCACCATTACGCGAACGCCGTGAAGATATCCCACAGTTGGTGAGCGACTTAGCGACGTCGTTGGGTACAAAACTAGGTAAAAAAATTACCAAGGTCAGTACTAAAGGTCTTAAAAAACTTCAACAATATACCTGGCCTGGTAACGTCCGAGAGCTTCAAAACTTAATCGAGCGAGAAATCATTTTGTCGCCAAATGGCCAGTTGTCATTTAATACTTTGCCAGCATTGGTATCAGCGCCGTCCGCTACAACTATGTTAACCATGGCTGAAGCCGAAGCTGCGCACATAGTGACAGCGCTTAACGCAACGCATTGGCGAATTTCAGGCCCGCAAGGGGCTGCTGCCATGTTGAATATGCCGGCCAGCACGTTGCGCTCGCGTATGAAAAAACTCGCCATAACCCGATAAACAAATCTATGACGCGAATTGTCGTCACGATATATCGCCATTTACACGATATATCGTGACTCTTTGTGGGCGCTTAAAACATAAACCCATTAAATTCAGCTTGTTAGGGTCTGTTTTTAGTTGGCTTAGTCTTTGCTATAGCAGGGCAATATCGTGTTATAGGAAACCAGTTATGCCCAACTCTGCAACTCAAACACCGCCAGCGTCTCAATCTAACGCTAAAATCAATGCTTCGCAGCGCATTCCGGTGGTTCAAATCGCCACGCCCTCAGCAAAAATCCATGTGCGTGAACAAAAGGGCGTTTTTCAGCGTTTGCGTCAGCACAGCAATACCTTACTCATCGCGTTATTCTTTTTACTGCCTTTTATTAACTATCAGGGCCGCCAAGCGATTTTGTTTGATGTCACCGAGCAACAATTCTTTTTCTTTAATCTCACCTTATGGCCGCAGGATTTTACTGTATTAGCGTGGTTTTTTATGGCGGCTGCATTTGCGTTGTTTTTTGTTACCGTATATTGGGGCCGTGTGTGGTGTGGTTTTTTGTGTCCACAAACCGCCTGGACATTTATCTACATGTGGATCGAAGCCAACATTGAAGGTAACCATCATCATCGAGCAGCCTTAGACAAAGCGCCATGGTCAATAAGTAAATTACGGAAACGACTGACCAAACATGCATTATGGATTGTGTTTGCCTTACTCACAGGGTGTGGGTTTATCAGTTATTTTATGCCTGCGCGTGAACTGTATATGGATATTTTTACTGCAAGCAGTGGTTTTTGGACCGGTGCCTGGGTATGGTTTTTTGCCATTTGTACTTATTTAAATGCCGGTTGGATGCGCGAAATGATGTGCCTGCATTGTTGCCCCTACTCGCGCTTTCAAGCGGTGATGTTTGACGCTAACACCAAAACAGTGAGTTATGATGCGGCGCGCGGCGAGTCTCGTGGGCCGCGCAAACGTGCCCAAAAAACAGAGTTAGGTGACTGTGTTGACTGCAATTTATGTGTTGATGTTTGCCCTACAGGTATCGATATTCGTAATGGGCTGCAATACGAGTGCATTAACTGTGGCGCCTGTGTTGATGCCTGTAATCAAACCATGGAAAAGTTTGGTTATGCACCCAATTTAATCAGTTTTACCAGCGAAAACGCCTTAAAAAGTCAGCCTCAAGCCAGTGTGTTTTCACTCAAAGGCCTAGGATATGCCAGCGCACTGCTAATAATGATTAGCTTAATTATTATCGATTTAAGCCAATTAAGTCATATTCAGCTTAATGTCATCCGCGATCGTCAAACCTTGTACCGTGAAGTGGGTGTCGATAGGGTTGAAAACAGCTATCAACTTAAAATTCGTAATAAAACTCAACAAGCAGCTGTGTATCAAATTGCAGTGCGCAGTAATAAAACGCCCTCGTTGACCATAGTGACAGACACTGTGGTACAGATAAATCCAGGCGAACAATTAGATTATCCCGTTACGGTTAGCGGTCGTCGTAGTGAGCGCGTTGATGACACAAGCCAGCAAACACTGCAATTTAGTGTGACTCAAATTAACAGTGTGGCTAACTCAACCCCTGTGGAGCCAGAAAATCAGGTGACGCAGCAATCACGCTTTTTTTGGCCGTAATCACTTGGTTTTATAAATAACAAAAAGGCTTCTCACATTGATTAAATGGGAGAAGCCTTTTCTGCTTGATACTCGTAATGTATTACCGCAACTTACTGTGTCGACTATTTATCGCTTTGAGCATGCATCACTATAAGTATGCATTAACGCTGATGTAAAGCGTAGTCTGTGCCATCTTTAGCAGTAAATACCTTGCAGTTACCTTCAGTAGGTTGGCAGCTAGTGTGTAATAAGCTGATCCACTGTTTGTAAGGTGTCGGTAAGTTTTTAATCGGCATAGAGACTTGAATATCTTCAATATGCGCACTGTCTGTTGCCCCTAAGGTACCAAGGCGATCAAAACAAATTTCTACATGGGTATCGTTGTTTTTCAATACCACAGAGGTCGGCTCATTTTTGTGGCCCGTTAGCGCCACAAATTGACATGGATTTTGTAAGCCACACTGGGTACCATCTTTTAAGAAGGCCAGTAAGTGGTTGTAGTAAACCACGTAACTGCACACATCTTGATGTGAACCATTGGCTAATGGAAATTGTGCATCCAAAAAGTCTTTTGCATTTGTGCTGCGATCTTGTTGGTTCGTTGTCGCCACAAATTGCTCACCGATGAAGCGGTTAAGGTTTTGGGTGGCTGTATTGCTTGCTTGAGTAGACATATTCATCGCCTTATCCTCTTCTTGTGTTGTAGGTCAGAAATTAATTTTGTTATTTGTTTACTATTAAGCCTTGTTACCAGCTTGATTTTTAGTCTATGCTATTTTTACAAAGAATTTCACAATAAAAATTTTACACTGTGAATTATACAAAATGAGAAATGAAAAAAGCTTAATGCGAAAGACCCATTTTTTGGGCACAAAGATAAGAAACTTGCGTAAACGCAATAACTTAACAATGGAAGATCTGTCAGCACGTTGTGTACGTGTGGACTCGAGCAACGCGCCTTCGGTGTCATACTTATCGATGATAGAGCGCGGAAAACGAGTTCCGAGTGCCCATATGCTGGCTGTTATTGCCGCCGTTTTTCAAAAAGAAGTTGAATGGTTCCTTGATGATGTGCCAGAGGATGAAGCGATTACGCCAGAAAAAGGCAACAAAGGCGGGGTGAGCGGTATGCCGCTTGAACCAAGCTTTTTGTTTTCTAATGATATTTTGCAAATCGCCATTCCTGAAATGTTATCGCAAACCGGTACCAGTGGTCGTCAGTTTGCCCACTTGCTTATTCGTGCACACCAGGAGCATCACCAAAACCACTTTCCTGATCTTGAGCGCGCCGCTGAAGAGGTGGGCTTAAAGCGTATGCCGCTAGCCATTGAAGACATCATGGATATCGCCAAAGGCATGGGGCTAAAAATTAAGTGGATTGATCGTGCGCCAAAAGAAGTGATGGACGAAAGGGGCATGAGCTCCAAACAATTAGTCACCTCCTTTTTTGAACCGCCTGGCACTATTTACGTTAGCAATATTTTAAAAACGAGACCTAACCGTCTTAAATATGACCTAGCCGTGCATATTGGCCATTGTGTATTACACAACAAAGACGGACTAAAGAGTGTCATGATGTCGGGGCGCAGAGAAGACTCTGAAGACGCCTATGCACCGCAATCAAATAACATTAATGCCCAAGACATCTTGCATGCCTGGCGAGACTTTGAATCAAGCTTTTTTGCCGGTGCACTATTGTGTCCTAAAGTGCCTTACCGGCAGTTGCTTGACCGTCACGGCTACGAAATTAGCGTGAATAAACAATTGCAAGTGTCGGCCTCGGTGGCCATGCGCCGCATGACCGTTGTATCGCCATACCCGCACTGGCATTACTTTGATGCTTATGCGCCAGGTAAACTGAAAGCGGTGTATCGCGGTAATGGTATTCCACTGCCATGGGGTAATATGCGCCTTGTAGAAGATCCGTGTCAGCATTGGGCTGTATTTAGAATGATCAGTGAGCCAACAGAAGGTACCTCGGCGCAGATATCAATTTTAAATGTCGGTAATGAACCGCGGATTTATTGTTGTGAGTCGATCAAAGTCGATGACTCGGCGGGTAACCCACATGTGTTGTGTGCCGGTATCGATCTCAATCCGGCAATTGAGGCGCAAGGCAAAGATGCGCAGTCGATTGCCAACGATTTAAAACAAGCCTGTGCTGGCAATGGTGGCTCAATTGACATCCCTAAACACATTAAAAAAGACCTCACCAGCGTGGCGAAAATCCTCAATATTAATTGGATTGAGCGCGGGATTAAAAACGAAGCAAGGTTAATTTGTTCGCGTGGCGCGGTATGTCCGCGCCAGCCAAGTTGTTATGCAGCAGGACGAAACCTGTGTGAAGATAATTAATTCACACAAATTGCGCATCAAGTAACTCAAATAAAAATTGGTTGAGTTGGGTTTGATGTTGTTGAGTGTGTGGCCCCGTGGTTATTGGGCACTCATCAGCAAAAAACTCAGCCAGCTGTTCGATTTGTTTTGCATCCCATTCAGGATGAAATTGCAAACCAATGACATGCTGGTGGCGGTACATTTGTACCGGACATTGCCCACTTGAGGCCAATACTGCAATATGCTGCGGCAAAGTTATGGCTTGTTCATGCCATTGCGGAACCGTTAATACGCTGCCGTCATTAAAGGTAATATCTTGCCAGCCTAGTTCCGGTGCTGGCATTTCAATGACCTGGCCGCCAAGTTTAGCCGCCAGTAATTGCGCCCCTAAGCATATGGCTAAAATCGGGCGTTGTAATATTAACGCTTGTGTAATCAATTCAGCTTCAGCTTGCATCCATAGCGGGTTATCAGCCACATTTATTGGCCCACCCAACACAATCAAACCATGAAAATTAGCCAGCGATTTTGGTAAATCCTCCGGTGCATAAAAGCATACCAGTTTGATGTTGTGATGCTGTGCCCATACAGCAATGCGCCCGACTCCTTCAGCGGGGTGATGCTGAAATACGGCAAGAGTGCATTGGCTCATTTTAACTCACCGAGTTCAAGGTAAATACGTTGCACATTGGTGACATCGGGTAACGCGGATGATAATTGCGCTTCAGTGTTAAATAAGTGCTGCTCTGCGGCGAGTGAGAGGCATTTACCTCATCAAGACGCACAATATGGTCTGCATCTGGGCGAGACGTCAGTGTGTTAACTAAAAACTGTACCTCGTCATTTGGTTGATAATTGAGATTAAGGTAATGGTTGTTAGCCTCTTTAGCTAAACCACTCTCAAGGGGTAATAGAGTAAACAGTTCCATTTTATCAACATTGATTGTTTGCGCCTGCCATTGCATTTCACCTCCGCGTTCAAAGTGTCCTTTAACCACATCTACCGTCAGTTGAGTGATGTTTTGTGGGGGCTGTGGATCTAATAGTGATAAATCAAAAGTGGTAGGTACTATAGTCCAAACGGGGTCATGACTATTAGCAGATGCGCGAATACCCTTAATGACTTCAGCCTGAATTTTTGGGTCCGCAAACGACAATTGATACACAACTTGCGCGTTGTGCGGCTGATGGAACATAGGTAAATGTGAGGCAAAAAGGCCATATTGGCTGCCAAATAACAACATACCATGTAAGCCCATCTTTACTGGGTGCTCTGCATGTTGGCTGTGATCTTACCGCTCTGTTGCATGGCTATTTATGCTTGATAAGCTTAACACCAACATTAAGTAAGGTATGACCTTATAAGCTTTTTAATCAAATAGATAGGTTGGAAAGTTTTGCCAATTTTCTTTAAAGGTAAAGATAACATCGCAGAGTATTTTGGATAAAACAGCATGGTGGTGGCTCCTGTCTGAAACTGAACAGATGGGGCCGTCCCCGGGTGAAACCCTAAGCAATATTTTAGGTTGAGGTCGTCCTCAGATAAATATGTTAACGATTTGCAGTACAAAAAACCAGTCGCGCATACTGGACTCAATTCCAAAACAACATTAAGTTAACAATTTTTTGCAAAGTAATACCTACAATTGATTAGTTAACATTAGGGCGTCTTTTAAACAAACATTAACAGTGGTTCCCATTTTGGAATTGATTCCATCGTTATGATGATTCGGTCAATTATACAAAAAAGGGTGATGACCTATGAGCAATGTAGATCTGTTGGGGCGCCGTAAGTTTATTGCTGGACTTGGTGTTGCTGCTGGTGCAGCAATGGTAGCTCCTGCAATGGCAGTGTCTGAAAAGGCTGACGGTGTTAAATGGGACAAAGAAGTCGAAGTCGTAATTATTGGTTCTGGCTTTGCCGGTTTAGCTGCTGCAATTGAAGCAACTAAGCTTGGTGCAAAAGATGTCCATATCTTTGAAAAAATGTCATATTTTGGTGGTAACTCGGCGATTAACGGTGGCTTATTTGCTGCGCCTGGTACACCAATGCAAAAGAAAGAAAACGTTGACGATTCTGTAGAAAGAATGGTTAATGACCAGTTGGCTTCAGGCCGTGGTATTGCAGATGAGGCGTTATTACGCCATGTTGCATCACACGCGGTAGAAGCATTACAAATGACGCTAGACGCAGGTTCTGAATACCACCCTTACTTACAACAGTTAGGTGGTCACTCTGTAGCACGTACTTATCAAACTACAGTTAGCTGTGGTGCTGGTATTACTCAACCGCTATATAAAGAGTGTAAGCGTGTAGGTGTTAATACTCACAACCGTTCAAAATTTGAAGGCTTCTTAGTCGGCAAAAAAGGTGAAGTTGTTGGTGTTAAAATGCGTACCAACTACCACTTCGATGAAGATCAGCCTGGTAAAGTATTAAATATTCGCGCCACAAAAGGTGTGATTATGGCAACAGGTGGTTTCGCGCAAAACGTTGATTTACGTATGGCGCAAGACCCAACATTAACAGCTGAAGTTGGTTGTACAAATGCTCCAGGTGCAACAGGCGAAGGCATGTTTGAAATGTTCCGTCTAGGTGCGATTCCTGTGCATTTAGCACACATCCAGTCTGGCCCTTGGGCATCACCTGATGAAGGTGGTTTTGGTTATGTGTCTAACTACTCTATTTATAACTTCCCTCATTCAATGGCTGTTAACCGTTTAACCGGTAAGCGCTTTATGAACGAAATTGCTGACCGTAAGACTCGTGCAGATGCAGAGCTTTCGTGCCGCAATGAAAAAGGCGAAGCATTACCTCCAATCTTAATCACTAGCTACAAGGATTCTAAAAAGCATCCAAACACTAAAAAAGTGATTAAGTACAATGTCGGCTGGAAATTCGACACCATTGAAGAACTTGCTAAACATTTCGACGTGCCGCTAAAACCATTAAAAGCACAAATCGAAGAGTACAACAGCTATGTGAAGTCTGGTGAAGATAAGCAGTTTGGCAAAAACATGACCAAGGCTAAAGATAAGTATATCGAAGCACCATTTACCGTGGTTCGTTTATGGCCAAAAGTGCACTATTGCCAAGGTGGTGTTCAGGTTAATGTTAAAGCGGAAGTAAAAGACAGCTTTACTGGTAAGTCAATTCCAGGCCTTTATGCAGCAGGCGAAGTTTGTGGTGGTATTCATGGCGTCAGCCGCTTAGGTAGTTGTTCAATTCCTGAGTGTATGGTGATGGGTATGACAGCCGCACGCAGCATCATGAAAGCGTAAATAGACCAGTAAACAAGAGGAATCATTAATGAAAAATTTTAATATTATACTTGCGCTGGTACTACTTGGATTAACCAGTTTATCAGTACAAGCGGTTGAAATCCGCGACTACCACAAAGACGTTATCGGTAAAGACTGTAAAGCATGTCATGACAATGGCATCAAGCAGTTCCCATCTGATGAGTCTTGCTTACAGTGTCATGATGTTGATGACCTAGCAAAACAAACGGCTAGAAGTGAAGAAGATAAGTGGCAAAACCCACATAACAACCTTCACTATGGTAAAGATTTACCTTGCCAAGAGTGTCACTCAGAGCATAAAACTAAGCAGCCATTATGCAGCAACTGTCATACGTTTAAATATGACAAGCATAAAGGATAAATAGTATTAATTACTAATAAAGCCACATGTTATTAAATTAACGTGTGGCTTTTTTTACTCTCAAACTTATCATCTGTTAACTTTTAATTTTTTATAAAACCACACTGTGTATGTTTGTTTTTTATAGTTTTATTATTTCATAATATTTTATTTGTTATTTTACTTTTAACTATTTAATGTTGTGGTTTATTAATGGTTGATGAATTTCATTTTTTCTTATTTGGATGTAATTATCACTTTTATTTATTGAAGTGGGTTTGGCTCACAAATTTGTTTTGTTATGTTTAATTATTGTTTAAACATGTTTTATTTAAACTTTTGGAATTAATTCCACCTGTACCATTTGTCTTGTTTAAAACTATAAATAAAGAGAAATGATATGAAATATAATACGCTTTTCATGATGATGATGTTATCGGGTTCAGCAATGTCTGCTGAGTTACCTAGCTTTTTAGATGCAAATGATATTAATAATGCTGAGTTTACGTGTTTAGGGGACGCACCTCAGTATTCTGAAAAAGATCAAAAGTATGTAGATATTCTTTGGGATGAAACTCTGCAATATTTACAATCTTATGCCGTAGCATTAACCAATAGCGAAAACGGTCCATGTTTAAACTCAGACGAAGCCATGTATGACTCTACCGAAGGCGGTAAGAATATGTGCATCATGGATCGTCGAGACATGAAGCTATTAGTTAAAAATATTTACCAAGTAATTAATAACCCAACCGAAGCTAAAAAATGTTTTGGTGCTCGTGAAGATGTGAATTGGATTTATAGTCCAGGTGGAGAGCTAGCGCAAAAATCCCCCGTTGCAAAATGGCTTAATCGCACCACATTCAATACCTTCTTTGACACCAAAGTCACCAATAAAGATGTGCGTAAATTGGGTAAAGAATTTACTAAAAACTTTACCAAAATGGTGACTGGTGACGAAATTAAAATGCCTTCTGCATTTCCTACCGACATCAGTGCTAACACCTTGCCTAACTTATGGGCCGCGGCGGGTTGGTTCCCAATGTATGCCGAAGAAAGTAAACGTAATGACAAGAACTACAACAACATACGCGGTGGTTACGCTTATGCCGAAATCTTTGGTCACTGGGGGTTACTACGCATCGACGAAATTAACAATCAAAAAGTGGGCGCTGAAATTGGCATGACCGTACAGTCGGTCGATACCCTTTATCCATACCATAACCATGCGATTTCTGAAATTTATTACAACATGCGTGTACCAGCATGTACCAATGAATTTAAGAGCTTTGCAGTGCGTGAAGATTCGCCATTACTCACCACCGTTAAGCAAGACGATAAAATGAGACAAGTGCAGTTTGATGCGGGTCAACACAATGGTCACACCATGTGGTTGTCTGGCAGCGCGGATATTGATCCGTTGATGTATTTTCATCAAAACACTATCCATGCGTTTGAGGTTGATGGCAGCTGTGAAGCAAAACCAGAAGAGCGTGCAATCGTTTCTGTGTGGGCAAGAAGCAACGCCGACGACAAACGTAATGACTACGGTACAACATTATTGTGTGAGTCAGCTAAAAATCCAGGCACTCCAGCGCATAAAGATGAAGTTATTCAATGTGATTTAACCAAAAAGAAATGGTAACCACTGTTTTATAAATTATTACTTAAAATTAAATTGGAAATTATAATGAAATTACTAAAGCTTTCTTTATTATCAACCTTAGTGTCACTGTGTTTGGTTTCAACTTATTCTGCTGCACAAGACGCTGAAGATGGAATCGATGTTTCTGGAACATTAAGAGCTAATTATTCATATAAAGAATACAGTGAAAACTCAAAAGATAAATCAGGTGACTTAACATTTGAAATGGCATCAGTTAAGTTTAACGGTAAATTAGGTGATTGGCAGGGGCTGATCATACTCGATCATTTTTCACACGTTATCTTTAAAAACAAAGAGATAAAAAA